>DAINRR010000138.1:0-2475 GCA_036741715.1 Gemmatimonadales bacterium | reverse complement strand
GCGGTGCAGGCTCCGGCCCTGCATCGCGATCTGGTGCAGTGAGCGACCCACTGCGGCATCGAGGACCCCGCCATTCAGCGTCAGCGTCGTAGCCGCCGTATCGAACCAGGTGGCCCGGTACAGCTTCGCGGGCATCCAGGCCGCGAGTCCCTCCTCGGAGGCGAGCTCGGGAAAGCGGCCCGCATCGCCGGCGATGCGATAGGCCTCTCGCGCGAGCCACCCCGCCGCCTGGTGCTGCCCGTGGCCGTCCTTCGGCTCCCCGCTGAAGATCGAGACGACGATCTGCGGCTGGAAACGCCGCACGATCCGCACGACGTCCTTGAGCACCGAATCTCGCGGCCAGTGCGCCCAGGTATCCTCGAGCGACTTCGAGTAGCCGAAGTCGTAGGCGCGCGTGAAATACTGCCGCGCCCCATCGAGCTTCCGGGCGGCGAGAAGCTCCTCCGTCCGGAGGATGCCGAGCGCTTCACCGAGCTCGGCCCCGATCAGGTTCTGGCCCCCCTCGCCGCGATTCAACGAGAGGTAGGCCGCCTCCGCGCCCATGCCGCGTACGAGCACGGTGAGCAGGTCGGTGTCCTCGTCGTCCGGATGCGCGCCGATCACGAGCACGCGCTTCACGTGCCCGAGCATGCGCGACTCCTGCGCGAGCGCAGCGGCTCCCCCCGTGGCAGGGGGCTCGAGCTGAGCGAAGAGCGACCGGTCCGGGGCGAGGAAGAACGCGAGAATGAGGAAGGCAGTGCGCAGGAAACCCGGCGAACGCGCGCTGGGACCTGACCGTGAGCCGGGGGTTCGATCAGCGGCGGAGGGAGACGGAACGTTCCCGCCTTCCCGCCGCCTGCAAGGCATCATCGCCAGACCTCAGCGGTTCGGCGCGTGCGGAACCGAGTCCGTCTCGTCTCCGAGTGGGACTTCCGAAAACGAGCGGGCAAACCGCGGATGGGTCCGCCAGAGGAACGTCACGATCGACGCAATCCCGAGCACGGATCCGCCGAGCACCTTCCAGTGAGGGATCAATTGCTGGCCGTCACGAATGCCGGCGGCATAGCCGAGCCCGGCAAAGAACGCCGTGCCGATCACGAAGGCGAGCAGCACGCCCATGCGCCACTCGATATGCCGGGAGGCCAGGTGGACCATCGCGGTGAGCGCCATCCCCGCGAGCATGAAGACGGCGCCGTGAATGATCGTCACCACCGCGATGATGCCGAGCCCGCCCGCATCCGAGGCCTCACCGCCGAAGATCCGGTCCGCAATCGCGTTCGGGGTGAACAGCGGCTGGCCGGCGAGCACATCGAATATGAAATACCAGATGGCGATGACGGCCGCGCCGATGGCCCCGGCGATGGCGCCTTCACGAACCGTGGAATGAGAAGCGGGCGAGAAAGTTTCTGCCATGAACGCCTTCCTGATGATTGGCGGTGAGCGTCTCGTTCGTCAGGAGAATCTATCCCCGGCGGGGACCGAATGCTCACGCGGCTCGGCGGGCTGCTGCGGCGGACTGGGGAGGCTCAGGTCGAAGTCGTCGTCCTCGTCTTCCCTGGGGCGCGGAGGAGGGAGATTGCGCCCGGCGACGAAGGCAGCCACGAAAACACCGAGCGCGAGCCCCAGGAGTCCGGTGGCGACGCGCTCGGCGGTCCCGTACAGAAGCAGCAGCATGCCGATCGACACCTGGATCGTGCCGACGGCGCGCAGCAGCTCATCCAGATTCTGCCACTTGAGCCTCCGGCCCCAGATGATGGATGCCCAGAGGCCGATGAGGCCCAGAACCAGGATGCCGTACCACACGAAGATCCAGAACCCGCGGCCAGCGACCATGCGTCACTCGGCTATAGGTGATTCCGCAGGGTGTGGACGATACCACCGATCCCCGCACCGCACCAGATCGTTCACCGGCTGCGGCCCGCCCTGCAAAGCGGGCAGCCGCAATCACGTCGCAGGCCTTCGAACGTGTAGATGCCGGTGCTGTGCCCGTCGCTCCAGACGACCCGCAGCCCATAGGCCCCGACCAGTCCGACCGACACGGGCCGCACGTCGGCGGGCACGGCGCCCGGGTCGAGCAGCGGCCGCCCGCTCATCTCCTCGATGCACTCGGCGCACGGGCACGCGAGCCGCAGCTCGCGCGCCGGGTAGAGCCAGGTATGCCCCCGCTCATCCCACTCGACGCGAAGGCCCTCGTCGAGGCGGGTGATCGCGTGAGGAACGGGAACTCGCGTCACGGCGCCTGCCTTCATGTGCGCGACGCGGGACGGCGCCGCTCGGTCGCTCGCCAATGGTGCATGAACGCCTCGGGAAATCCTGTCTCGGACAGCGGGATCTCCGTGGTGAGAAGGATAGTCAGGGCGGACCACCCGATGTTCGCCTCCACGAGCACCGGGCCCTCGGAAGCGAGCCCGATGTCCCATCCGACGCTCGGGAGCGGAGCGGCGGCACGCTGGGCTGCGAGCGCGAGGGCGCGTGCGGCCGGCCACTGCTCGATCG
>DAINRR010000137.1:0-3087 GCA_036741715.1 Gemmatimonadales bacterium | reverse complement strand
ATGGGCGAAGAGGGATTCGAACCCCCGACATCCTGCGTGTAAGGCAGGCGCTCTGAACCAGCTGAGCTATTCGCCCTGCTTTGGCCGGCGCCACGCATCAGATATGGAGGGGATGCATGGTCCGTGCCGTGCCCCGTATCACGCTATGTCGCTATTCCGAGCGGAAATAGGACGCAATACCCAAGCACCAGGAGCACCGCCGCGGCGCTGGGGTGACCCGCGCTGAGGACGGCATACCCGGCCACGAGCGTCAGGACCGCGGCGGCGAGGAGGATGAGATTGCGGCGCTCGAGGAAGCGCCGGCGCGGTGCTGGCTGAGGCCGGGAAGCTGACATAAGCCGATGACACTACTCACCTTCTCGGGTCCGGTCAAGCTCGTCATCCACCGGATCTTCCGCGATGACCCACCCCTGGTCGAGCGCGCGGCGCCGGGGGCGGTCCGCGCGGCGGCGCAGCCAGGCAACGCCCAGCACGGCCACCGCGACCACCGCCCAGAGCCCGCCGGCGGCGAGCCAGGTGAGCAGCCCGTGGCGTCGACGGACGCTCTCCCGCCATGCCACCGCGAACTGGCCGGGATTGAGTCCTGTCGTCCGCTGGAGGGCGTCCTCGAACGGCACGCCCGTGACCAGCAGATCGAGCAGCGGATCGAGCGTGCCGGTCGGGTTCCTCCGCGCGAGCTCGAGCACGGCGGACATGGCCAGCGCGTAGGACGCTTCGGCCGCCGGAGCCCGGCCGCGCAGGGCCGCATCGAGCTCCGTCAGCTCCGGCACTGCGCCACGCACCACGGTGAGGTTGAGCGCCAGCGCGTCGAGCCGATCCCATTCGCCCGAAGCATAGGAGGCATAGCCTTCGTCGAACCAGAGCGGGGCCCGCACGCGGACCGCGCGGCGGAGGGCAAGGTGCGCCAGCTCGTGACGGAGGGTCTGCGCGGGATCCCGCGAATCGGCGCGGATCAGGATCGTGCGACTTCCCGGCAGCGCGACCCCGGCACCCCAGGAGGGCGCGCGGCCGCCGCTCAGCTCGCGCATGCGGGCCTCGTCCGCGACGACGATGAGACGCAGCGGCGTGGGATTGACGGTGCCGAGACCGGGCCACGTGTACGGCCGGTCGGCATCTTCCGCGAGCGCGAGCGCGAGCGGCATCTGCGCCGGCCAGGCGACGGCGGTGACCTGCCCGACCTGGACCGCGCGAGGCTCGCCCTGCAGGGCAAGCGCGAGAAGGACTACGTGAGCAGCTTGCGCGGGATCGCTCCGCCGGACTCGACGAGGTCGAGCATCTCCCGGCACCGCCGGGCCCAGGGATTGAACTTGTTGGCGCGGTGGCCCTCGGTCCACGCTTCCAGCGCCTCGTCCCGCTGGCCCCCGAACCAGAGCGCGCGGCCGAGCTCGAACCATGCCTCGATCAGGTTCGGCCCCAGCCTGAGGGTCTTCCGGAAGAACGTCTGCGCGTCTTCGTACATCTCCCGCTCGAAGTACACCAGTCCGAGGTAGTAGTGGGCATAGAGCGTCGCCTTCCGGTCGTTGTCGAGCCGGATGGCCTTCGAGAGGTGCTCGATGGCCTCGCCGAAGATTCCCTTCCGCAGGCAGATGTAGCCGACGTTGATCCGCGCGAGCGCATTCGCCGGTTCGTTCATGAGGACACGGGAAAACGTCGCGAGTGCTTCATCGTACTGCTCGCTCAGCATCTGGGCCCAGCCGAGCAGTGACTGCGCCTCGACGGCCCCGGGAGAGAGCGCCAGCGCCTTTTCGAGTGCCTGGATCGCGCCGGCGTGATCGCCGAGCGAGATCAGGCTCCACCCCTTCTCGATGAACGTCGACGCACCGATATGATCGGCGTGCAGCGCGGGGCGCTGGCCGGTGAACTGCGGCGCCTGCGCCGGCTGGGGTGCGGCCGCGGCCACGGCGCGCTTGTAGCGATCCACGAGGCCGCGGATCTCCTCGCGGATCTGCGAGAGTTCGGCCAGCGAAGCCTCCACGCCCTTGAACAGCGCGATGATCTCCTGCTTGGCGCGCTCGCGCTCTCCGGGCGTCCGCGCAGCGTCGAGCCCTGCGGCGACCTGTGCGAAGCGCTCGCGGAACCCGTCCGGCGACAGGGCGCGCGCCGATGCCGCGCCGGGCTCGGCTGGACGCGGCTTCGCAGCCGGGTCGGTCATCGGCGAGCCCCTTCGAGCGCCAGCCGCTCGGTGGCGGTGAGCAGCCGCCGCGCATTCAGGAGGACGACCGTGCGCTCGCCGTGCGCGACGATGCCGGCGATGTACACGGCCGCGAGTCCGCGCACCATCGGAGGCGGCGGGGTGATCGCACCGGCATCGATGCGCAGCACCTCGCGCACCGCGTCCACCACGATCCCGATCCGCTCCCCGTCGAGGCTGAGCACCATGAGGCGCGTCTCCTCGCGGATCTCGGCAGGCAGCTCGAGCCGCTTGCGCAGGTCCACGACCGGAATGGCGCCCCCCTCATAGCGCAGGACGCCCTCGAGAAAATCGGGCGCCTGCGGCAGCTCCGCCGGCTTCTCGTACCGGAGAATCCGCTCGACCTGAAGGATGTCGAACGCGAACTCCTGTGCGCCGACGAGAAAAGTCACGATCTGGACGTCATCACCGGTATTCATGAGGCCCTTCCTGTAGCGGCGAGGCGCTCCGCGAGCGCTTCCAGGTCCAGCAACGGCACGAGCGAGTCACCTTCGCGCAGGACGGCACGTGCCCAGGGCATCGCCCCGTCCGGCGGCAGCGGCAGGACGGAGCCCCGCGCGAGCGTTTCCGCCGACTCGACCGTGAGGCAGAGGCGCAGTCCGCCGACACGGACGAGCACGAACACGTCCGCCGTGCGAAGCGGCGCCGTCCCGAGGAGGCGCGCGAGGGAGATGACAGGAACGGTCTCGCCCCGTACCGTCGTCACGCCCACCATCGCCGGCTCGGCGACCGGGACCGGGACGATATCACCGCCTTCCGTCACGGCCTCGAGCTGCGCCACTGCCAGGGCCACCCGCTGCGTCCCCGCCGGTACGATGAGAAATGTCTCCCGCACCCCGCACACCCGCCGAGCCGGGCCAGCAACAGCCTCCAGGTCTACATCTCCCACCTGCGGC
>DAINRR010000136.1:0-3100 GCA_036741715.1 Gemmatimonadales bacterium | reverse complement strand
CGGCGTTGGAATGGTGATATTCGAATCTGACCCCGATTTCGCCTCACGAACCTGAAAGCGTCACTGGCGGCAGCATCTCGCGCTCCCACGCGCCGTACGCCGCCTCGAGGCGCTGAAACCTGGCTGGTTCGTCCGCCTTGCGATCCTTCCGCTCACCGGGATCGAGCACGAGGTCGAAGAGATACTCCCCGTCTTCATCCCGGAGATACTTCCACCTTCCCTGGCGCACCGCGCCCTGGCGCACACGCTGGGCGATGCGCCAGAAGATGGTACGCTCTCTGGCAGGCTCACGTCCCGCGAGCACGCGAATGAGATTCATGCCGTCGAACGGGTGCGTCGGCAGTTGTGCCACGCCCGCCGCGGCGAGAATCGTCGCAGACCAGTCGAGAGTGGTCGCCACCTGCGTGGTCGTGACACCGGCGGGAATCACCCCGGGCCAGCGCACGAACGCGGGAACGCGGATCCCTCCTTCCCAGACCTGCCCCTTCCCCCGCGCCAGGCCACCCATGTTCGAATGCTGCATACCCCCATTGTCACTCGTGAAGATGATCAACGTGCGGTCCGCCATTCCCTGCTCGGCGATGGCCGCGAGAATCCGGCCCACCGCCTCATCGAGCGCGCGGACCATATCCGGAAATCGATCACCCGGTCCGACGTTGTATCCCGGGACCGGTGGGTCCGTCCTCACGGGCGCATCGCCGCGGCGTTGCCAGGGCGCGTGCGGCGCGGTGCCCTGATGGCTCAGGAAGAAAGGCTCGCGACGGGCGCGGATGAACTTCACGGCTTCGTCGGCCAGCACGTCGGTCAGGTAGCCCTCGACCCGCACCGGCTCGTCGTTGCGATAGAGGTCGGGTGCGCCCATGACATCGTGGTGCGCAGCATAATCGACGGCGCCCGTGAGGGGGCCGAAGAACTCGTGGAAACCGTGCCGGTTGGGATGAAACTCGCGACGCATACCGAGGTGCCATTTCCCGAACAGCGCGTTGGTGTATCCCGCATCCCGGAGGAGCGAGGAGACCGTCGGCTGCGCCGGATCGAGCCCGAGGCGACGGTCGGCGTCCGACAAGGTGAGCGGCTCGCGGAGTCCCACCGCGTGTCTGGCCGGATAGCGGCCGGTCATGAACCCGACCCGGGTCGGCGTGCAGATCGGGGCAATGGAGTACGCCTGTGTGAAACGCGTCCCCGCGGCCGCGAGCGAATCGAGCACGGGAGTTTGGAAGTCGGCTCGGCCATACCCGCTCAGATCGCCGTAGCCGAGATCGTCGGCAGAGATGTAGATGATGTTCGGCCGGGTGCCTTGGCGCGCTGGCGACGCGGCTGCGTGCGGGGGGCCGCCGAGAAGCATGGCCCCGCCACCCGCGGCCACGAGCCCGAGGAAATCTCTCCGATTCAGCGAGACGCTGGACTCGTCAGGCATGTCACCTCCGTATCCTGTACTGCGGCGTGGACCTCACGGGTTAGCCGGCCTGCCGCGACGATAATCTTGCGCCGTCGTGTGCCTTCCGGAACGGCCGATCAGCTCGGCTACACCCTTCTTGCTGGGACGCGATGTGCCGGCTACTCTCGCGGGGACGATTCCGCGGGGGCCCGTTCCCCGCTCTCCACTCCGCGTCATCGCGACTCGTCGAGGCGGCATTCCGTGCGGCTCAGAGCTTCGGGCAGTGGGTGGGTCAATTACCCGGCGAGCGCTCTCCGAATCGAGCGGCGCCTGCGCGCACTGGCGCTCGCGCTGCTCGCGATCGCCTGCGTGGGCGCCACTGGAAGTGCACAGGGCGTCGTCGTCATTCGTGACGTCACCGTCATTCCGATGACCGGCGCCACGCCTACCGAGCGGCAGTCCGTCGTCGTGCGGGATGGGCTGATCGCCGAAATCGGGCCGTCAGCGCGTGTCCGTGTGCCTGCTGGCGCGACCGTCGTGAACGGGACGGGCAAGTACCTCATCCCCGGCCTGTTCGAGATGCATGCCCACGTGTCCAAGGCACGCGCGTCCGCGCTGGGACTCTACGTCGTGCATGGGGTGACGACGATTCGCGATCAGGGGAGCGAGCACGCCGAGGTGTTGCGCTGGCGGAGGGAGATCCGCGACGGTGCCCGCGTTGGCCCGCGATTGCTCATCGCGGGTCCGTACCTGGAGTCGCTCCGGAACATCGAGCGAATGCGGCGGGACCCACCCGAGTCGCGCGTCGAACCGTTCGAGCGCGCACGCATTCCCATTGCCTCGCCGGCCGACGCTCGCCGCGTCATCGACTCCCTGTCGCGCCTCGAGATCGACCATTTCAAGGTCCGTACGGTGCAGGACGATGAGACGTACGTCGCGCTCGCGCGCGCTGCACACGCTCACGGAAAGCGGTTGGTCGGGCACGTCCCTACCGCGTCGCCGTCGCTCTTTCTGGCGGCCGGACAGGACGGCATCGATCACGGCTTCCCGATCTCGATCGACTCACTCCCCCTCGAGCGGCGGATGGAATTCTGGCGCGAGCTCGCGTGGCGCGACGTGGGCGTGGTGCCGACGCTCGTCACGGTCACCGAATCGGTCTTCCGCCCGCTGGAGTACTTCAAGGCGCTCGTCGCCGACACGACCGGTACGACCCACCGCCTTCGGCCGTACCTCTCCGCCTTTCTGATTCTCGACTGGCGGGAGCAGGTGGAGGAGGTGACGCCGGAGCGTCGCGCGTTCTTCGACCGGGCCTGGCCGGTCGCGCTGAAGCATTACCGCGAGATGCGCGAGGCCGGCGTGCGGATCATGGCCGGCTCCGACGTCGCCGTGCTGAACGTGTTCCCCGGTGCATCCCTCCACGACGAGTTGCGGCTGTTCGTCGACTCGCTCGGCATGAGCCCCATGGAGGCGCTGGAGAGTGCGACACGGAAACCGGCCGAGTGGCTCGGCCTCGCCGACTCGCTCGGCACGATCGAACCGGGGACGGTGGCGGACCTCGTCCTGCTCGACGCCAATCCGCTCGAGGACATCCGCAACACGCAGCGCATCGGCGCTGTTGTCATGCGCGGGAGGCTGCTTCAGCGCCGCGAGCTCGACGCGCTCCTCGCGTCGACTGCTGCCATGCCCGATCGGCGCGTGAACGACTGGGTGCGGTAGGGCGCG
>DAINRR010000135.1:0-3580 GCA_036741715.1 Gemmatimonadales bacterium | reverse complement strand
GTCGCGCAGGTGCAGTTGCTGCAGTTCGAGCAGGTGCAGGGATTGCAGGTGCAGGCATTCGTGTTGGCGGACATGGTGTGCTCCTCGAGTGAAGTTGACGGCCTCAGGTTGACGATACGAACATACCGATCGGCGGACCGCCCGTCTTGAACGTTGCGGCCGTCTTTGCAAGCGGGTTCCCGCGCCGTAGCTTTCCGCTTACCCATGACAACACCCGATCGGACGATGGCTCGCCCCGCGCGGGGTGGAGGCCGGGGGCAGATCTGCTCCTGGCCGGGCGGGGTGCTCTGGATCGGCACCTCCGACTATCCGGGCGCCGTGCACGCTCACCATGCCATCCAGCTCGGCTTCGGCGACGACGAGCCACTGCATTTCCGGACCGACGACGACGCACCGTGGCTTCCCTACCTCGGCTGCATCATCCCGGCCAACGTGCCGCACGCCCTCGACGGCTCCGGCCGCCGGTCCGCCATCGTATTCGTGGATCCCGAGTCGGCGGAAGGGCTGGGACTGCGGGAGCGCGCGGTGCCGGGGAGCATCGCGCACCTGGCGGAGGCGGAGGCTCGCGCCGCTGCACGCCGGATCTTCGACGCATGGAACCAGGGCCACGACTGCGCCTCCCGCCGAGCGCGCGCCGAGCGGCGACCCTCGGGTCCTCGGCGCCATCGAGCTGATCCGCGGCCGGCTCGACGCGCGCGTGACGCTCACGGACATCGCGCGCGAGCTGAACGTCTCGCCGAGCCGGCTCCGGCATCTCTTCGTGGAAGAGGTCGGCCTTCCCTTCCGCACCTACGTGCTCTGGCAACGGCTGCAGCGGGTCATCCGCGGTATCGGCACCGAGCCGCTGACCGAGAGCGCGCACGCGGCGGGATTCGCGGACGCCGCGCACATGACGCGCACCTTCCGCCGCATGGTCGGGTTCCCGCCGAGCATGTTTTCCCGCGAGTAGCGTCAGCCCTTTCGTTCAAGACCGGGCGGCGCCTCGGCGGTACACTTCCGCCATGCACCTACCCGACATGCTCGCGGTCGAGCGCTGCGCCTGCGGATGCGACGCCTGCGGCGCTGCGACTCCCGCCGGCCTCGATCACGCGCTCGCGCGCGAGACGGAGCTCGGACTCTATCACGTCGCGCTCACGGATGTTCCGGCATCCGCCAACGACCCCGGCACCCTCACCGTCTTCGTCACCCGGGGCCCGCATCCGGCGCCGCAGGATGCAGAGATCGCCATCGCCGGCGGGCGCCCTCGCTGCTCCTGTGCTGCACCGGATCTCGCCATCACCCGGCGCGGCGCGGGGCATTACGAAACCGCGCCATTCGCCTTTCCCTCGCGAGGCTGGTGGATTCTCCGGGTGACCGTCGCCGGCGAAGGTGGACGGGATGCCGTGACCTTCAACCTGGCCATCGAGTGACGACCCCATGAGCTACGATGCGATCGTGATCGGCGCCGCGCAGGCGGGCCTGTCGGCAGGACGCGAGCTGGGCCTCCGACGCCAGCGATTTCTCCTCGTCGAGGCCGACGGTCGCGTCGGCGATGGGTGGCGCCGCCGCTGGGACTCGCTCCGGCTCTTCACGCCCGCACGCTACAGCGGGCTTCCCGGACTTCCGTTCCCTGGGCCGCGATATCACCTCCCGTACAAGGACGAGGTCGCGGACTATCTCGAGCAGTATGCCGGGCACTTCGAGCTGCCGGTTCGCCTGGATACTCGCGTGCGCTCAGTGCGCCATGACGGGGCAGGATTCGTCATCGAGACGCCGCGCGAGACGTACGAGGCCGCGAACGTGATCGTGGCGACGGGTCCCTTCCAGCAGCCGCGCATCCCGGCCGTTGCCGCAGAGCTCGCGCCCGGCATCGTGCAGCTCCACTCGAGCCGCTACCGGAGCCCGGCAGCGCTTCCCGCGGGTGACGTGCTCGTCGTCGGCGCAGGGAACTCGGGCGCGCAGATCGCGCTCGAGCTCGCCCGGACTCGGCGGGTGGTCCTCGCGGGCCGGGATACCGGCAGCATACCGCGCCGGTTTCTCGGGCGGGACATCTACGACTGGATCTGGCCCACCATTCTCCGCGCATCCACCGACTCGCTGATCGGCCGACGGCTCGCGTCGCGCATAGTCGGCGGGGATCCACTCGTGGGAATCACGCGTGGCGACTTCGCCGCGGCAGGGGTGACACGTGCCGGGCGCATGGTCGGCGTGCGCGAGGGGCAGCCGCTCCTCGAGGATGGAAGCGTCCCGGCGGTGCGCACGGTCATATGGGCCACCGGTTTCGGCCCCGACTTCTCCTGGCTCGACCTTCCGGCACTCGATCCGGCCGGCCGCCCGCTGCACCGGCGCGGCGTGTCCCCCATTCCCGGCCTCTACTTCCTCGGCCAGCGCCTCCAGGCCCACGTCGGTTCCTCCCTCATCGGCGGCGTCGGCCGCGACGCGCGCGAGATTGTCGCGCACATCGCCCGGCACCGGCAGCACGCCGGCGAGCTCGTCCGTCCGGTCGCGGTCAGGGCGGCGGTCTAGCGAAGCCGGGTTGGATTGCGATTCAGGACAAAGCTCCGGTCGCAGGTGGGACTGGAGCATTGATCTTGAACCGCAGAGGCGCAGAGTGCGCAGAGGCATCGGAGACCGGACCTGGCTCCGATGCCCAGAATCATTCTGCTGTTGTTCTGTCGGCGGTTGCGATCAGAGTCGGTGCGCGAGGTCCCTCTGCGCACTCTGCGCCTCTGCGGTTCAAAATGCCGTTCTCAGAGCTTGAGATTGAACGTCACCGAATCGGCTGCACCGCTTGCCTGCACCTTGAACGACACGACCCACCAGCCGCGCATGTTGAACTTCATGCCCGAGACGAGGTAATCGCCGCCGCCGAGTGACTGGGTGACGCGGGGCCTCGTGGGGAGGCCGTGGCCGTGCTGGGGCATGCCACCGTCCACCGCGATGGCGGCGCTGTCGACGGCCGCACCCGCCACCGTCTCGACGTGCAGGCGCCACGAATGCATGCGGCCGACGCGGATGCTGTCCCCTTCAGGGGTGAAGGAGACGCGGTACGCGCCGCCGTCGGTCACGCGGGTGCGGCTCAGGTCGAGATCGGAGGGCGCCGCCATGGTGGCGTGCAGCGCCGTGCCGAGCACCAGGGCACCGGTGAGGATTCCACCGGCGATGCGGACGAAGCGGCGTGAAGTGGTCATTGCTGGCATCCTTGCTGAGGTTGATCGTGTCGGGTGTTTCGGCTGGGGGAGAGAATACGACGCACAGGGCGGGGCGTCTTGAACGAAAAGGCTGACCTTCCCCGCCCGGAAAAAGTCAGCCCATTCGTTCAAGTGAATCAGCCGTTTCGTTCAAGACCCCAGGCCCCGCGCGCCGCAGATTCGTCCTCGACAGTTGGCACGAACCTCAGCGGCGGAGCGGACCATGGCGGACTCACTCATTTCCCGGTTGCTGCAGATGGCGGTGGCGGCGGTCTTCCTTGGAGCGTTCGCAGACGTCGGACACGTCGGACACGTCGGACACGTCGGACGCGTCGGACGCGGTGGCGCGGGCAACGATCTGTTGGCCGTTCCTGAGTTCGCCCGGGTGACTGATATCCCCTCGCACGAAG
>DAINRR010000134.1:0-3650 GCA_036741715.1 Gemmatimonadales bacterium | reverse complement strand
GCGGAAGGGGCCCTGGATCCGGAGCGCGCCATCACCGTCGCCCTTCCCGTCCTGGAAGCGCTCGACCACGCGCACCGGGCCGGGATCGTGCACCGCGACATCAAGCCCGACAACATCCTGATCGAGGCCGGCTCGGGTCGCCCGCTGCTCGTCGACTTCGGCATCTCCAAGCGCGTCAACGAGACGACGCCGCTCGCCGAGGCCCACGACGGTGTGATCTTCGGCACGCCGATCTACATGAGCCCGGAGCAGGCGCTCGGACAGCACGACGTGGATGCGCGCACCGATATCTACGCCATGGGCGCACTGCTCTATCACATGATCGTCGGGGCGCCACCGTTCACCGGCGAGACGGCGCACGACATCGTGGCGCAGCACCTCACCGAGCCCGTGCGTTTCCCGCCCGAGCGCGCCGCCGCGATGCCTGCCTGGCTCGGCGATGTCATCCTCCGCGCCATGGCCAAGCAGCCGGAGGAACGCTTCGCATCGGCTGGGGCGATGCTCGAGCCGCTGCGCCAGGGCGCGCGACGGAAGCGCGCAGCGAACCTCATCACCGCCTCGCGGGTGCTGAGCCGGGTCAACCGCGACGATCCGACGATCCAGCTCGAGGCAGCGCCGGAGCGGCGCCGGATCACGGAGCGGCGCTTTCTGCTCACCGGTGCGCTCGCCGTCGGCGCGCTCGGCGCCGCCGCGGCGCTCGTCGGGCGTCCCGCGCCCGAGTTCGTCGTCGAGAACGCTTTCAGCGAGCCGGTCGCGATCTCGGTGAACGGCGACAGCCAGCGTACCGTGGGCCCCGGCGATTCGCTGCGCATGGAGCTGCCGCGCGGGACGCCGCTCTCCGCCGAGTGGCAAGTGGTCGGACCGCGGACCCCGAGCGGAGATCGCCTCGGAGAGTCGCTCGGCGGGACCATCCGGGAGGACGCGCCGGAGGGCCATATCCGGAAGCGTCTCGACCTGGCATCGGCGAACGCGGGCTATATCGTTCCGCGCATCACGAACACCACTGACGAATCGCTGCGGGTCTTTCTCCACGACTCGAGCGGCGCGCGCCGGTGCTGCGAGGTGCCGCCGGGCGCCGCCGACATGCCGCTCGGCTATCTCCGCCTCGACCACACGCTCGCCGTCACGCTGATCGGGCCGAGTGGCGGACGCGTCACCTACCGGGCCGATTCCCTCGCGGCCCGGGCGGCCGCCGGGACCGGCATCGTGCCGCTGCGCGTGAGCCGGGCGGATCTGGCCGTTCCCATCGCCGCGAACACGCGCCGCCGGCCGGAGCCCCGACCTGCCGCGACGACGAGCGATCTTCCCGACCTCATGATCTCCGTTCCCCCACCGCAGCCGGTGGACACGACTCCATTCATTCCCGACTCGATCGTCCCGAAAGCCGACAGCACGGCCGAGCCGAAGAAGGATGATCCGCTCGGCCCGATCTTCCAGAATCGCTGACCTCGTGACGGTGCGGTCCCGAGGCGCGGGCTTCCTCACATCGCGGCGGGGCGGTGTCCTGCCGTGGCTGGTCCTCGCCCTCCTGCTCATCGCCGGATTCATCGGCTGGCGCCTCGCCACGCGCCCGGTGCTCGTCGTCGTGAACGCACTGGTGCTTCCCGCCAACCTGCGCGTCAACGGCGGCTCGACGCTGCTCCTCGCGCCGGGTGACAGCGTCGAGCAGCCACTCCTTCGCGGTGAACCGAATACGCTGCTGTGGGAAATGCGGCGGCCCCTCACCCGGGGCGGAGTGCCGGTCGGCGCGGGACTCGGCGGGTCGGTGCTGCTGGATTCGCCGACCGGCCGGCAGCGTCATGTGCTCCGCGCGATGCGCGGGGATACCGCGCTCTTCGCCCCTCTCATCACCAACGCGACCGGCATGCCGCTTCGGGTTCGCGTGAACGCGGGCCTCGCAGGCGCCGAGGACTGCGCGTGCGAAATTCCCCCGGCGGCGCGGCGGGCACCGATCGGGTACTATCGCCTCTTCCAGAACAGCTCGGTGGAGGTGCGGGATTCGCTGAATCGTCGCGCGATGTTCCGGGATCTTGGCCCCGAGACGCATCCGCTCAGCGGCGCCGTGGGCCTCCGCTTCGAGGCGGGCGACCTGCGCTGACTATTCCCGCTTCTTCTTCCGCCGCAACTCCAGCAGTCGCCCCGGCGTCATCGCGTCGAAGCCGTAGCGCTCCCGCACCGCGTCGACCGCGTCGGTGAGCCGGCGGAGCCGCGCGCGCGCCTCGGGCTCGAAGAGATCGGGCTCGGCGGCGGTCCCCAGGTTCGTCGCCGCGATGCCGAGGAGGCGCACGCCCCGATCGCGCCGGCGCACCTCATCGAACGCGCCGGACAGCAGTCGCCGGCCCGCCGCCAGCAGCTCCGCATCGAGCGACGTCGCCTCGGGGAGCGTTTCCCGCCGGGTGACCGTCCGGAAATCGTCGTGGCGGAGCTTGAGCGTCACGGTGCGGGCGACGAGGTGTTCTTCGCGCAGCTGCGATGCGACGCGCGCCGTGAGCAGCGTGAGGACGGCGTCGAGCCGCGACGGGTCGCGCTCGTCACGCGAGAACGTCGTCTCGCGGCTCACGGAGCGGGGAAGGCGGTCGGGCCGGAGCGTGGCACCGCCGAACCCGTGGGCGCGCAACTTGAGGGCGCGGCCTTCCTCGCCGATGAGGCGCACGAGCGCCCCTTCCTCCATCTGCTGCACCTGCTGCACTTCCGTGAGACCGAACTCCTTCCAGCGCGCCGCGGTCTTCGGCCCGACACCGGGCATGGCGGACAGGGGAAGGCCGGCGAGAAAACCCGTTTCCCAGCCGGCCCGCACCTCGAGCAGGCCGCGAGGCTTGGCCTGGTCGCTGGCGAGCTTGGCGATCATGCGGTTGGGTCCGATCCCGATGCTGCAATCGAGGCCGGCGCGAGCGCGAATGGCGTCGCGGATCGCCTCGGCCACCGGGAGGAGCGACACCGGAAAGAGCTGCTCCGTGCCGGCGAAGTCGAGATAGGCTTCGTCGAGGGAGGCCATGGCCACCTGCGGCGCGAAATCGCGAAGCACGCCGGCGACCGTGTCGGACGCTTCGCGGTACTGCGGGAACGAGCCCTGGAAGAAGGTGGCCTGGGGACAGAGCCGCACCGCCTCGGCGATCGGCATCCCCGACCGGACGCCGAACGCGCGCGCGCCGTAGGAGGCGGACTGGACCACGCCGCGCTGCTCCCGCCGACCGCCGACCACGAGAAGCTCCACGTCCCGGAGCTCCGGGTTACGCTGGCGGCACACCTCGACGAAGAAGGCGTCGAGATCGACGTGCATGATCCGGGCGGGCATGGGGAGAGGCTAGGCGAGCGCCCGGCGGCCGTCAACGGCAGCCTGCCGGGGAGGTCCCGGTAGTGTTACGGACCTATTGCCCGACCCGGTACCGAGACCTATCCTGAGATGCCATCCGGTGCGGCAATGCCCGGCTCACAGCCATTACCGTTGCCGCGTCATCCCTCCACAGGAGAATGCCCCAGTGTCCCGTTCCTTCCTCCGAATCTCCGGGGCGGCTGCCGCTGTTGCCGTCCTTGCGGCCTGCAGTGATACGTCCGCTCCTACCGGTGACGATCAGCTGATACCAGCGCTCGCGCCGTCGGCGTCGCGCGGCGCGATCGAAGCAGTGGTACCCGGCGAGGTCGTCATACAG
>DAINRR010000133.1:0-3775 GCA_036741715.1 Gemmatimonadales bacterium | reverse complement strand
CGGACGCTGCTCGTATTGCTCACCGCCGGCTGCGCGGCGCGCACGCCGCCGGCCGCGAGCGCCTCCCGCTCGGACCCGTGCGTCATCGAGAGCGATTCCCGCGACACGCTCGACGTCTACCTCGAGGAGCTCCCGTCAGCGGAGCACGCACCGGTGCCGCGGACGGACGCCGAGCGGCTCGTCTTCCGCCAGCTCTACGGCACGCTCCTCCGGCTCGACTGCACCGGTGCCGTGCGGGCCGACCTGGCCGAACGGTGGGAGTCCGACCGCGACGCCGGCCTCTGGCGGCTCGAGCTCGCGGATCGCCGCTTCGTCGGCGGCGAGCCGATCACGGCACAGCGTGTAGTGGAAAGCCTGGCGCGCACCGGCCTCGCCGACGAGCAGCCGTGGCTCGCCCGGCTCGAGGCGCCGGGTCCCCGCACGCTGGCGGTGACGCTCGCGGATCCCGATACGACCGGCCCTATCCGCCTCGCGCATCCCGCGCTCGCGATCGCCGGCCCGGCCGTTCGGGCGGGTGGATGGCCCGAGTCGACCGGAGCGTTCCGGCTGGTGGACGCTTCGGATTCGATGCTGGTACTGGCGCCGGTGGAAGGGGAGGGCCCGGTGATCCGGTTTCGCGAAGCGCCCAGCGGGGACGACCGGGACCTGCTTCAGGCGGGTGCGGGACTTCTGATCACTCGCGATCCCGCGGCGATCGCGTATGCGGCCGGCGTGCCGGCGCTGGACGTCGTGCCGCTGCCGTGGGACCGGACGTATGCGCTCATCTCGCCGATGGTGCCGCCGATCTCCGTTCCTGCCGACAGCGCCGCGCGCGCCCATTTCCGCGCCTCGCTCGCGCGCGATGCCGTCCGCACGTCGGCGCGGGGGGCTGAGCCGCCGTTCGGCGGGGGGGCGACGGCCGCCTGCCGGACCGATTTTCCTCCCGGGTCCCGGCCGAGGGCGCGGGTGATCTACGAAGCGGGTGATGAAACGGGGCGCGAGCTCGCGGAGCGGATCGTGGCGATCGCTCCGGTGCGCCTGTCGGCGGCGGCTCTGTCCCGTGAGGCGCTCGCCACTTCGCTGGCCAGCGCGCGCGACATGGCATTCGTGCTGCCCTTCTCGCGTGCGGGCGCAGTCTCCTGCCGCGGGCTGCCCCCGCTCCCTTCGGGTACCACGATCGAGCCGCTCATCGATACGCGCGGCCACCTGATCCTCAGGCGCGACGCACCCCGCCTCACACTCGATGCGGACGGGGTGCCGCGCATCCTCCCCTGATCAGCGCGAGCTCTGTGCGGGAGCCGCCGCACGCGTGAACGTCTTGTTGACGATGAGCCAGGTGCCGTCGATCCGCAGCAGCGTCATGTAGTCGGTCACGGAGGCGTTCGCGCTGCCGAGCTCGAGCTTCGCGACGGCGGCGTCACCGGTGATGTCGATGTCGGCGATGCGCTGCTCCGCCCAGCCTCTGGCAGCCGGGTTCCGGCGGGCGCCCTCCTCCACTCGCTGGAGGTAGGTCTCGATCGGAACGAGGGTGAATCCCGTGTCGGCCACGAACGTCATCCGGGCGCTCGGATGGAACGCCTTGCGCACGGACATGCCGCCGTCGAAATAGTGCTGGACGGTCGCCCGCACGGCCGCCTCATCGGCGTTCTCGTGCACGGCGGCGCCGGTCAGCGCGGTGAGTGCGGCGATGGCCGCGAGCGCAGGAAGTCGGAAAGCACGCATTGCCCTGTCCTGAGTCTGGGGTGAAGCATCCTTACGCCACCCGGTTTCCGGGAGTTTCCTTCGCGCATGAGCTTCCGCACCCGCGCGTTCCTCGTCATGCTGGCCGCGGTGCTCGTGCCGCTCGGCGTGCTCGCGGTGGGCGTCCGGAAGGAAATGAGTGCGCTTGTCCGGCGGGAGCGGGCGGAGGGGGTGGCGGGGGCGGAACGGTCGCTCGCCTCGGGACTCGAAGCGGCTGCGACCCGGATCCGGCTGCGACTCGCGCGAATTGCGGCCGAGCTCGGCGATGACTCGCGCTTCCGCCTCGCCGTCGATCGCGGCGATCCCGCGGCGAGGGCGTGGCTGCTCGATCAGGCCGGCGAGGCGATGCGCGCGGCGGCCCTCGACATGCTGCAGGTGCAGGACGCCGGCGGCACCATCCTGAGCTCCGGACATTTCCGGAACGAGTACGATCGGGCCGGCCTTCCCGCCGCCGCGACATATGCGACGGACTCGGGTTTCGTGATCAGGGTGCGAACGCCGGACGGCAGCGTCCTGGCGCTGGCGCTCGTGCACCCGTTCCAGGTGGGCGGCGCCGAGTTCACCCTGATCGGCGGCGAGGCGATCGATTCGGCCTGGCTCGCGTCGTTCGGCCGCGCGGCGGATGTCGAAGCGCGCCTCTCCCTCGCCGGGCGCGAGGCGCCGGCGCCGGCCCCAGCGTCGCGGCGGCTTCGATTCGTGGACGCCACCGGCACCCGACCCGAAGCGGGCTCGGCCGACCTGCACCTGGTGCGTACCGACGACGCCCTCGAGGCGCTGCAGCGCCGGCTCGACCGGTGGTTCCTTCTCGTGATGGCGGGCACGGCTGCGCTCGCGCTCGCTCTGGCAGGTTGGCTCGCCGCGCGCATCAGCGCACCGATCCGTGAGCTCTCGGCGAAGACCGCCGCGCTCGACCTGGAGCGCCTCGATCAGGACTTCGCCACCGGCCGGACCGACGAGATCGGCACGCTGGCGAACCTGCTCGAGGCGATGAGCGGCCGGCTGAGGACGAGCACCGCGCGCCTGCGCGAAGCTGAGAGACGGGCGGCCGTCGGCGACCTCTCGCGGCAGGTGAACCACGACATCCGGAACGGGCTCGCGCCGATCCGTCACGTGGTGCGCCATCTTTCGGAAGTCGCCGAACGGGAGCCCGCGGAGCTCCCCGCGGTCTTCGCGGAGCGCCGCGGCACGCTCGAATCGAGCGTCGCGTACCTCGAGAACCTCGCGGCCAACTACGCGCGGCTCGCGCCGGGCACGGGGCGAGGCGCCACGGACGTCGGGCAGCTCATCCGGGAGATCGCCGCGCTGCTTTCGACAGGTCGGGTCGCGGTCGAGGCAGTGACTGCGGCGGGCCTGCCGCACGCCGCCGCGGACCCGGTGTCGCTCCGCCGCATCGTCGAGAACCTCGCCGTCAACGCCGTCGAGAGCATCGAGCAGGAGCACGGCACGGTGACGATCGCCGGCGAGCCGACCCCGGAGGGACATGTCCGCATCACGGTGACCGACACCGGGCGGGGCATGACGCGGGCGGAGCTCGACCGCGCCTTCGATGACTTTCACACCACCAAGCCGACTGGCACGGGGCTCGGCCTCTCGGTGGTCCGCCGCCTCGTGGCCGATCTCGGCGGGTCGGTCGAGGTCGCGACGGAGCCCGGCGCCGGCAGCCGGTTCTCGGTCGACCTGCCCGCGCACGACCCGCGTCCGGGAGCCTGAATGGCGCTCATCCTGATCGTCGACGACGTGAGGCCCATGGCGGAGCAGTACGCCTACGATCTCCGGCGCATCGGCGGATTCGAAACGGCGGTCGTCGCCGGCGGCGAGCAGGCACTCTCGGCACTCGATCGCGCGCCGGTCGACTGCATCGTGCTCGACCTCGAGATGCCCGGCATGGACGGCTTCGACGTGCTGCGCACCCTGCAGCGTCGCGGCGTCGAGACGCCGGTCATCGTCTACACCGGCACCGGGAACTTCGACCGCTGCATCCAGGCGATGCGCCTGGGCGCGTACGGCTTCATCGACAAGGCGGAGCCGATGGAGCGGGTGGTGCACGAGATCGAGA
>DAINRR010000132.1:0-3825 GCA_036741715.1 Gemmatimonadales bacterium | reverse complement strand
GCTGGGGGACAGGGAGTAGCGCTCAGCGCACCTCGACCCCGCCGCGCAGCCGGATGTCCCGAGAAGATGGGCCGACGAGCAACTGGTATTCACCAGGCTCGACGGCCCATTTTCCGGTCTCGTCCAGCAGCCGCAGCTCCCGCGCGTCGAGCGTCAGGGTGACCGTGCGCGTTTCGCCCGGCGCGAGCCGCACGCGCGTGAATCCCTTGAGCGCCATGACGGGCCACGCCACCGAAGCGACCAGGTCGCGCACGTAAAGCTGCGGGACTTCGTCGCCCGCGCGGCTGCCGGTGTTGCGAAGGCGGAACGTCACAGTCACTTCGCCATCGGACAGCACCCGCGGCGCGATGCGCAGGCTGTCATACTCGAAGGTGGTATAGCTCAGCCCGAATCCGAAGGGAAACGCTGGAGCGCCGGTCAGGTCGACGTAGTCGTCGCCCCGCCCTGTCGGCGCATGGAAGTACGAGAGCGGTAGCTGCCCTTCAGCCAGCGGGAAGGTGACCGGGAGCCGCCCGGCTGGCGACGCATCGCCCAGAAGAACGTCGGCAATCGCATTGCCGCCCTCCGCCCCGGGATACCATGCCATCAGGGCCGCACCCACCCGATCGATCCACCGCGACATCGTGATGGCACTGCCTCCGATCAGCACCACCACCGTGGGCGTGCCCGTCTCCGCAATGCGCCGGATCAGCTCCTCCTGCCGCCCCGGAAGCGCGAGCGACGACCGGTCGCGGAACTCGCCCTCCTCGATCCCGGCGACCACCACCGCCACCGCGCTCCGACGCGCGAGCGCCACCGCGGAATCGATGCGCGCCTCCTCGTCGTCCGGCGGGCCCGCCTCCCAGACGAGGCGCACGCGCCCGTTGCCGGCGCCCTCGAAGAACTCGAGCCGGATGTCGTGCGTCGTACCCGCCGCCAGCGCTGTCGGGACGAGCGTTGTGCTGTACGACTGCTTGCGCCAGTTGTCGATCAGCAGTTTCCCGTCGAGATACAGCCGGTAGCCGTCGGTTCCCTCGACGCCGAGGCGCCGCACGCCGCCCGCCGGTGCCCGGAGGCTTCCGCTCCAGCGGATCGAGTACCAGTCGCTCGAGACTCCCTCAGCCGGCTCGTTGAACGTCCAGCGGAAGTCGATCTGCGGGTCGCGGCGGAATGCACGCGGGCGTCCCCCGAGCGCGATGTTGTCGAAGTACTCGCCGCGAAGCGAGTCGAATGCGTCTCCTGGCACGACGACAGGGCCGGCCTGTCGGCGGCCCGGTCCCGGTGCGTGACGCACTCGGCTCCCGAGTCGCGCGCGGAGGCCTTCGAGAATCGATTCCCCCCGTGCCCCTTCGATCGTGTAGCCGCCAAGGCGTGCTTCCGTGGCGTCCGGGCCGATCAGAGCGACCGAAGGCACAGCGGGATCCAGCGGGAGCGTGCGCCGCTCGTTCCGGAGCAGCACGAGCGACGCGCGCGCGGCGTCACGGGCGAGCGTTCGTGCGGCCGGACTCGCCGCGACCGCCGCGGCGCTCTCCGGCGCAACGTAGGGCCGCTCGAAGAGGCCGAGCCGGAACTTCTCGCGCAGCACCCGGGAGACGGCGGAGTCGATGGCGGCCGGGGAGATGGTCCCCGATCGGAATGCCGCCAGGTACGGCCGGTGCTCGGGATACGATGCCTGGAAGACGACATCGAGCCCGGCCTCGACGGCCCGCTTCGTCGCGGTCGCGGTGCTCGCCTCGGTCCGGTGCAGCACGACGGCGCCGCCGACCGCGGACTGGTCGGAGATCACGAAGCCGCGGAAGCCCCAGTCCCGCCGCAGCGTCCCGTTCAGCAGCGCCCCGCTCTGCGTTGCGGGCATTCCGTCCACCGAGTTGTACGCCGTCATCACGGACCGGGCGCCGGCGTCGAGTGCCGCGCGGAACGGCGGGAAGTGCAGCTCCTCGAGCGCGCGCCGGCTCGCATGGATGGGATAGCTGTCGCGGCCGCCGTCGCCCACGTTGGCGACGAAGTGCTTCGGCGTCGCGATCACTCCTGCCCGTTCGAGCTCGCGCGTGTAGAGGCGCCCCATCGTCGCCGCGAGAAACGGGTCTTCACCGTATGTCTCCTCGACCCGCCCCCAGCGCACGTCGGTCGCGACGTTCACCACCGGCGAGAGCAGCTGCCGGATCCCGCGCGTCCGCGCCTCCCGCGCGATCGCGGCCGCGACGTTGCTCACCAGCCCCGTATCGAACGTCGCCGCCAGCGCGATCGCCGCCGGAAAGACGGTGGCTCCGCGCCGCATGACCCCGTGTACGCCTTCCTCGAACGCCAGCATCGGGATGCCGAGCCGCGTCGAGTCCGTGAAGTACCGCTGCAGCGCGTTGTAGGCGACGGCATCCGCCCGTGCATCCGCGGCCGACCGGTCCTGCAGCCCGAAGACGCCGTGCGAATAGTCGTGCGACGTGTCGGCCCGGCTCCCCGGCAGCATGAAGAGCTGCCAGAACTTCTCCTCGAGCGTCATGCGGCCGAGCAGGTCGTGCACGCGCGCTTCGACGGGGAGTGAGGGATCGCGGTAGCGCGCCTGTGCCTGCGCCGCTGCTGGCAGCAGCGCCGGGAGCATCAGTACCGCCCATCCGTAAATTCTCGAGATTGGCAAGTGTTATCCCGTATTCCGCATTCCCGCCGCCACACCGTTCACGGTGCTCAGGAATGCCTCGAACAGCGCCGGTTCCGCCTCGGAACCTGCCTGGCGCAGGCGGCAAAGCACCTCGGCCTGCACGAGATTGATCGGATCGACGTAAGGATTCCGCACGTCGATCGAACGCCGCAGCACGGGGTTCCCCTCGAGCAGCTGCTCGTGCCCGGTCACCTGCAGCAGGGCGCGTTCGGTGCGAGCCAGGTCCTCGCGCAGCGACACGCCGATCGGACGCAGCGACGCCGGCACCAGCGCGGCGTCGTAGAGCGCCGCGATCTCCGGCGAGGCCTTGGCCACCACCATCTCCATGAGATCGAGCGTGGATCGGAAGAAAGGCCAGCCCTCGTACATCGCCCGGAGCTCCGCGGCGTGCCCGGCCGCGAGCGCCTCCTCGAGCGCGGCGCCCACGCCGAGCCAGGAGGCGAGCAGCAGGCGCGTCTGCGTCCAGGCGAAGACCCAGGGAATCGCGCGCAGCGAGCGCACGCCGCCACCCGAGCTTCGCCGTGCCGGGCGGCTTCCGGTGCGCAGGCGACCGAGCTCCGGTTCCGGCGTGGCCGCGCGAAAGTATTCGATGAACTCCGGCGTCTCGTAGACGACTCCGCGAAAGTGCGCGCGCGAGGTGTCGGCGAGCGCCTGCATCCGCGTGCGCCATGCCTCCGGCAGCGCTGCTCGCTCGAGCAATGAGGCCTCGAGCGTGGCGGTCGTGTACACCTCCAGCGTGCGCTCGGCGATGGCCGGCAGCCCGAACTTCGCATCCACCATCTCGCCCTGCTCGGTTACGCGGATCGTGCCGTCGATGGAGCCCGGTGGCTGCGACTGGATGGCCAGGTGCGTGGGGCCCCCGCCCCGCCCTACGGACCCACCGCGACCGTGGAACAGGGTGAGCCGCACGCCGTGCCTGCCCGCGACCGCCACGAGGCGCTCCTGCGCCGCATAGAGCTCCCACGCGGCGGCGAGTCGCCCGCCATCCTTCGCGGAATCGGAATAGCCTATCATCACTTCCACCGAACCGCCCGTGCGCTCCCGATACCACGGCAGCGACAACAGCGCGTCCATCACATCCGCCGCCTGCTGCAGATCCTCCACCGTCTCGAAGAGCGGCACCACCCGGAGAGGTCGGGCGACCCCCGCCCCCTCCTGCAGCGCGCGCACGGCCAGCACGTCGGACGGCGCTG
>DAINRR010000131.1:0-3953 GCA_036741715.1 Gemmatimonadales bacterium | reverse complement strand
GGAACCGGCGCTAGAGAATGTACCGGCGCAGGTCGTCGTCGTTCACGATGGTCGACAGCGTCTCGCGCACCTTGGCCGCATCGTAGACGATGCGCTTCTCGGGATGCTCGGGGAGGTCGAAGAGGAGCTGTTCCATGAGCGCCGCCATCACCGTGTGCAGCCGGCGCGCCCCGATGTTCTCCATCCGGTCGTTGGCGGCGAACGCCATGCGCGCGAGCTCGGCGACGGCGTCGTCGGTGAAGACGAGCTCCACGCCTTCGGCCGCCACCAGCGCCTGATACTGCCGCGTGAGCGCGTTCTCCGGCTCGGTCATGATCCGGATGAAGTCCGCCTCGGTGAGCGGCGTGAGCTCCACGCGAATCGGGAAGCGGCCCTGCAGCTCGGGAATGAGGTCGGACGGCTTCGAAACGTGGAAGGCGCCGGCGGCGATGAAGAGGATATGGTCGCTCCGCACATACCCGTAGCGCGTCTGGATCGTGGACCCTTCGACGATCGGGAGGAGGTCCCGCTGGACGCCTTCGCGCGACACGTCCGGGCCCGAGCCCTGCGATCGCTCGCCGGCGATCTTGTCGATCTCGTCGATGAAGATGATCCCGTGATTCTCGACCCGGTCGAGCGACTCGTTCACCACGTCGTCCATGTCGACGAGCTTCTTGAGCTCCTCGTCCACGAGCACGCGCCGCGCCTCGGGTACCCGCACCCGCCGGCGCTTGGTGCGCTTCGGCATCATCTCCTGCAGCATCTCGGTGAAGTTGATGTCCGCGCCCTCCATGCCCTGGGGCGGCTGCATGAGGTCGAACATCGGGTAGCTCTGCGGCGCGACCTCGATCTCGACTTCGCGATCGTCGAGCTTGCCGTCGGCGAGGAGCTTGCGGAGCTTCTCGCGCGAGCGGGCCCGGCGCTCCTCATCGGCCGATTCCACCTGCGCCCCGCCCCCCGGGCCGACGACGAAGACCTTGTCAGCGGAGCCGGCGGCGCTCTCGCCGCGAGCCGCCCGGCCGTCGGGCTGCGCCGGAGGAGGAGGCAGGAGCAGATCGAGCAGGCGCTCGTCGGCGCGCTGTTCCGCCTGCGGATAGACCTCGTCCTCGCGCTCGGTGCGCACCATGTTGATGGCGGCGTCCACCAGGTCCCTGACCATCGACTCCGCGTCACGCCCGACGTAGCCGACCTCGGTGAACTTCGACGCCTCGACTTTGATGAACGGCGCCCCCGCGAGGCGCGCGAGCCGGCGCGCCACTTCGGTCTTTCCGACGCCGGTGGGCCCGATCATGATGATGTTGTACGGCGTGATCTCGTCGCGGATGTCGTCCGGCGCCTGCGCCCGGCGCCACCGGTTGCGCACCGCGATCGCCACGGCGCGCTTCGCCGCTTCCTGCCCGACGATGTAGCGGTCGAGCTCCGCGACGATCTGTCGCGGCGGCATCTCCTCGAGCCAGGGCGGCGGCAGCTCGTCGGCGGCGACGGGATCGGAGGGGTCGGTCATGGGGGTCTGTGTCGCACTCACTGGGAATTCGCGCCCAGCTCGAGGATGGTGATGTTGCGGTTGGTGAAGACGCAGATGTCCGCGGCGATCTCGAGCGAGCGCTGCACGATGTCCCGCGCCGAAAGGCCGGGAACCGCGAGGAGCCCGCGCGCCGCAGCGAGCGCGTAGTTGCCGCCGGATCCCACGGCGACGATACCGTCGTCCGGCTCGATCAGCTCGCCGGTGCCGCTGAGGAGGAAGCTGTGCTCCCGGTCGCCCACGACGAGAAGCGCGTCGAGGCGCCGGAGCATGCGGTCGCTCCGCCAGTCCTTCGCGAGCTCGACCGCGGCGCGCGGAAGATTGCCGGGATACCGCTCGAGCTTCTCCTCGAACTTCTCGTAGAGCGTGAGCGCATCGGCCACGGATCCCGCGAAACCCGCGAGCACCTTCCCGCCCTTCAGCGCGCGCACCTTGACCGACGTGCCCTTCATGACCGTATCGCCGATCGTCACCTGCCCGTCCCCACCGAGGGCGAGGCGGCCGTCCTTCCGGACAGCGATGATCGTGGTGCCGTGGAAATTCATGCGAGGCAGCTCGTTGCGCGTCGGTTCAGCGCTCGAAGAGGTGGGTTGCGGGCGATGGCGAAGCGCCATCGCTGCGCCGTAGCTCGATTTCGAGCCGCACCGCGGGAAGTTCAAATGAAAGGCTCGGCTGGGTCAACGTCGCGTCGCCGGTGCCATGCAGGCGAACCGCGTCGAATCGGAACGAACCAGCGATCGTCCCGAAAGCGTATCGACAGCTTACAAACTCGAGCTCATCCCAGTCCTCAGGAGGATCCTCCGGGCAGTTCTCGAAATCATCGAAGCCCGAGGCACCCAGGTTGAACTCGCCTTCGGTCGCTACATACGACGTCGACCCGGCGGTGTAGTACGCTCGCATCTCCCCCCAGACCGACTGCTCCGGATGGACGATTGTGCTGATCGAGGCTGGAAACGGTTCCTCCATGAAATTGGCATCAACCGTGACCGCGGAACTGACCGTGCCCGCACCGGAGTTGAAATCGGTCCAACCGTCGACCCGCGTGAAGCCATACGTCCAGGGCGACGTCCCATCCCAGAACGTGATCCGCGCCTGGCTGCCGAGCCCGTCGTACTGCCCCATCCTGCCAACTTCCGGCGCCAGGTCGACGATCGTCCCCACCGCCCAGTCATGGACGACGCGGGTATCGAGCCCGAGTGCCGTGATGAGCGCCGTTCGCTCCTCCTCGGTGAACGCGCCACCCGCCTCCGTGCTGTCCCCGCATGCTGCCTGCAACACACCGATCAGCACGCCGGTAACTACCGTGAGAGTCCGCATGGACGCCTCCGGACAATGGGCCCTACGCCCTCGGATGCGCCTGATTATACACCTTTTTCAGCCGCTCCACGCTCGTGTGCGTGTAGATCTGCGTCGTGCTGAGTGAGGCATGACCCAGCAGTTCCTGGACGGCGCGCAGGTCGGCACCGGCGTCGAGCATGTGCGTCGCGAAGGTGTGTCGCAGCGAGTGCACGCGCAACTCATCGCCGCCGACCGCATCGAACATCCGGTGCATGGCGAGCTGCACGCTGCGCGGGCCGAGCCGCTTCCCGCGACGGCTCAGGAACAGGGCCCGGCGATCCCCGCCCGGGAGCCGCGCCACTGCCTCGCGCAGATTGAGATAGCGCCTGAGCGCCAGGACCGCGCGCGATCCGACCGGAACGATCCGTTCCTTCCGCCCCTTCCCGCGCACGCGCGCCTGGTCCGCGAGCAGATCCACCGAGTCGAGCGACAGGCCCGCGAGCTCGGAGAGCCGGATGCCCGTCGAGTAGAAGAGCTCGAGGATGGCGAGGTCGCGCACCGGCTGGAACTCGTCGAGCTTCGCGCGCTCCTCCGCCCAGGCAAAGAGCTGAGCCGTCTGCTCGCGCTCCATGTAGGTGGGGAGGCGCTTGTCGAGCTTCGGGACCCGCGCCGCCTTCGCGACGTTGTTCGGCACCCCGTGATGCTCCTGGAGATAGCGGTAGAGACTGCGGACCGCGCTCAGGGCGCGCGCCGCCGAGCGCTTCGACAGGCCGCGGCGCTGCATGTCGCCAAGGAAGCCGCGCAGGCCGAGTCGATCGACCGTGGCCCACGTCCACTCCCCGTAATGCCTCCCGCAGAACGCGGCGAATGCCTCGAGGTCGCGCCGGTACGCCGTGACGGTGTGCGGCGACTGCTGCCGCTCGTCCGCGAGGTGGCGCAGGAACTCCTGGCCTTCGGACGGAAGGACGGAAGGACGGACGGACGGACCGCTCACAAGTCCCGCATCCATTCCTGCAGATCGGCGAGCGCGATCTCCGCCATGCGCTCCTTCCGGTCCGCCTTGCTGATCCGGGCCCCCTTTCCGTCCTTCCGTCCTTCCGTCCTTTCGTCCTGCTCCACCAGCCCGAAGTTCGCGTTCATCGGCTGAAAGTGCGTCGGGTCCGCCTCGCGCAGG
>DAINRR010000130.1:0-4134 GCA_036741715.1 Gemmatimonadales bacterium | reverse complement strand
GTCTTCGAGAAGATGTTCGAGTCGCGCCTCTTCTTCGTGGACAAGCTCATCGGCATGGGCGCGCGCATCGTGCTCTGCGACCCACACCGCGCGGTGATCTCCGGGCCGTCGGCGCTCAAGGGGGGCACCGTGGAGTCACCCGACATCCGCGCCGGCATGGCGATGATCCTCGCCGCCCTCGCCGCGGACGGGCAGAGCACCATCCACAACATCGGCCAGATCGAGCGGGGCTACGAGAAGATCGACCAGCGGCTCCGCGACCTCGGGGCCGACATCGAGCGCGTGGACGATTGAGCGGGGCCGCCCCCGAGCGGGAAGTCCGCGAGCAGGCGATCCCCGGCACTGTTCCCCGCTTCGCGCTCGACGAATGGCGGGAACGGTACGGCGTCGTCGCCGGCATCACCGCCCGCGGTGACGGTCCTGGCCGCGGCTTCGATCTCGGGCTCTGGACCGATGCGCCGGTAGGCGATGTGATGACGCGCTGGCGGGCCTTCCGCGCTGCCGAGCCGGGCTTCGGCGCGGTGGTGCTCGGCAACCAGGTGCATCGCACGGAAGTCATCTGGCATGATCGGGCTGAAGGGTGGCTGCAGGTCGAAGGCGTGGATGGCCACGGCACCTCCGCTCCGGGCGTGCTCCTCACGGTGACCGTCGCCGACTGCATCCCGGTCTATCTGCTTGCACCCGAGCAGCGCGCCATTGCTCTCCTGCATGCCGGGTGGCGGGGCGCCGCCGCCGGGATTCTCGAGCGCGGCGTCCGCCTGCTGACCTCGCGGGCCGGATGCACGCCCGGCGATCTGGTCATGCATTGCGGCATCGGGATCTGCGGCGAGTGCTATGAGGTGGGCCCCGAGGTGCTGGAGGGGTTCGGGCTTCGCGGGGATGGGCGCGGCCCGTGGCAGCTCGATATCCGCGAGCGGCTCGCCGAGCAGGCGGGGGCACTCGGGCTCGGTGAGGTCACTCGTTCGACCTGGTGCACGGCTCATCATCGGCCGCTCTTCTACAGCCATCGTGCCTCCGGCGGCACCGATGGTCGCATGGTGGCGTATCTCGGCATGCCCCGCAGCGGCTGAACGGCAGGGTCACGCTCACGCGCTCGACGCACGCATCGCCCGCCGGACGCTCGGCGGGCGAATTTCGTTCAGACCGCAATGGAGCCCGCACCGGCATCATGCGCTCCGGCAGGAAGCGTCGTGCCGGATCGCCGCTGGCGAGTGGCGTGCCGCCATTCGAGCGCCGCGAGGAGCGACAGGCCCGCCAGGACCCAGCCCGCCCAATCCGGGAGCGCGAGCGCGCCCCAGGCGAATACCGTCACCAGGTACCTCGGGTAGCGAGCGAGCGCGACGATCGCCGCAAAGAGGAAGGGGCTCGGCCTGGCGTGCAGGAGGCCGGCTCGCACCAGGGTGAAGGGTATCGGCAGCAGCGCGGCGGCAGCGGTGAATGCATAGAACCGCGCACTGGCCTGCCGTTCGGGCGCGCGAGCGTCGCGCCGCTGGAGTCGGCGGCGCACCACGCCGAGGCAGCCGGCGTCGACGAGTGCGGCGACGCCCGCGCACAGGCTGCCGACGATGCAGAGGAGCGCCAGGTCGCCGCGGCCGAGGCCGCCACCGAAGGCGATCAGGATCGGCTCGAACGGCATCGGGAACACGGTATTCGAGAGCACGCCGAGTCCGAGGAAGGACGCCAGCTCGAGCGCGGTCACAGGATCGCGGCCACCGGCCGCGCACTCCAGAGGAGGGCCCGGCGCGGGTGCCCGAACCGGGGCTCGCAACGCCACGGGATCGACCGGCCGAACGAACGCACGGGATGCGAGAGGAACTGGCTCAGCGGCGTCTCGTGAATGAACTGGCCGCCGGGGGCCAGAACCCGTGCCACTTCGCCGAGCGCGTCCTCCGCCCGGGCGATGTGATAGCAGGTCCCGAAGTCGATGACCAGGTCGAATGAACCGTCTGGAAAGGGAAGGGCCCGGGCATCCCCGGGGACGAGCTCGGCGATCACCCCGGCGCGCGCGAGCCGTTTCCGCGCCTCGCTCAGGAATGCCGGCTCGATGTCGAGGCCCGTGAGCTGCGAGGGCTTCAGGAGCCGGGCCAGCGGGAGGAGCGCCACGCCGCGTCCGCAGCCGATCTCGAGCACCCGGACCAGCTTCGGCAGGCCGAGCACCCGGACGAGAATGGGCACTTCGAGCGCTTCCTGGCGCGTATTGCGGCCTTCTTCGTTGGGAAACGGGCGGTACTCGCGATCGCCGGGAGGCGTCGCGAGCCGAACGGGGAGTGCCGAAGCGGTCATGCGGTATCTCCGGGGAGGGTTGGAGCGAACTTCGCGGAGACCCGTGACCTCCGGAGTGCCGCCGGCGTGACCTGGCGGAGTGCCATCTCACATGGAGGACTGATTCTCGGTTGACGTGACCGGGGGGAAGGCGTAATATTTGTCTGCTGTGCAGGATGGCCGTCATGGCCAGGCTGGCCCTCACGGCGTCCGCGGAGCTTCGGGCGTCTGCTGGTGCGGGGAGTAGGCCCGCAGTGATGTGGGGGAGTTCCCCCACATTTTTTTTCTGCTACGGGCTCCGGTTCGGACCCGGGCGAGAAGGCCGATTCGCACGCCGACTCCATGCCTCACGACGCGCTGCTCGACGCCATACGCGACCTCGTGGACCGGCTCGGATTCGAGCTCGCCGACCTCCAGCGAACCGGCACGCGCGACCGTCCCATTCTCAAGGTGCGGATCGACCGTCCTGACAGCGCGCCCGGCCGCGGGGTGAGCGCCGAGGACTGTCGCCTCGTCAGCCGGGCGCTCGAGCGGATGCTCGAGGGCACCGCCGGCGTGGGCGACCGCTATGTCCTTGAGGTCTCCTCGCCGGGCATCGAGCGGCCCCTCAGGTGGGCCGCGCACTGGAAGCGTTTCATCGGACGGCGCGCGCGGGTGCGCGCCGCCGGGCTCACCGGGCGCCCCGTGGTCGATCCTGGGGATGCCGGACGAAGCACAGGTCCGTCTCCGGCTTCCCGACGGCACCGAGCGCACGATCGCGCTCGCCGATGTCCGGGATGCCGTGCTCGACGTGGACTGGACGACCATCGGCAGGGATCGCCGCCAACCGGAGTAGAGGATGTCAGGTTCTGTAGAGATGCTGGCCGCGTTTCGCGAGCTGGCCACCACCAAGCAGCTCGAGCGCTCGGATCTTCTCGATCTGCTGCGCGACGGCATTCACGCCGCACTGATGCGCAAGTACGGCCCGAACGTCCGCTTCGAGCTCAACGTGGATGAGCTGCAGGGCACGATCGAGATCATCCGCCTCCGCCAGGTGGTCGAGGCCGTCGAAGACGCGAGCGCGCAGGTGTCCGTCGAGGAAGCGCGCTTCATCGATCCCGACTTCCAGGTCGGCGACATGCTCGAGGAGGAGGTGCCGTTCCAGGAGTTCGGCCGCCTCGCGGTGCAGGCCGCGAAGCAGCGCATCATCCAGCGCGTCCGCGAAGGCGAGCGGTCCCGCATCCGCGACGAATTCGCGTCGCGCGTGGGGGAGCTGCTCTCGGGGGAGATCCAGCAGATCGAGCGCGGCAAGCTCGTGCTCATGCTCAACAAGTTCCGCGAGGCGGAGGCGATCATGCCCTACCGCGAGCAGAACCACCGCGAGCATTTCCACCAGGGCGACACGATCCGCGCCGTGCTCAAGCGCCTCGAGGAGACGCCGAAGGGCCCGCGCCTCATCCTGAGCCGCGCCGACCCGCTCTTCGTCAAGGCGCTCTTCAAGCTCGAGGTGCCGGAGATCCAGCAGCAGATCGTCGAGATCCGCGCCATCGCGCGCGAGGTCGGCGGACGGACCAAGGTCGCCGTGATCTCGCGCGACGACGCGATCGACCCGGTCGGCGCGTGCGTCGGGCTCAAGGGCTCGCGCGTGCAGGCCGTGGTCAACGAGCTCGGCGGCGAGCGGATCGACATCGTGCCCTGGTCGCCGGATCCGGAACGCTTCGCGCGTCTGGCGCTCGCGCCGGCCCGCGTCGCGAAGGTCTTCTCCGATCCCGAGGCCAAGACCATCCAGGCCGTGGTGGACGAGGACCAGCTCTCGCTCGCGATCGGGCGGAACGGGCAGAACGTGCGCCTCGCCTCCGAGCTCACCGGCTGGAAGATCGATCTCTACTCGAG
>DAINRR010000129.1:0-4159 GCA_036741715.1 Gemmatimonadales bacterium | reverse complement strand
CCTAGACCGCGACGGTGTCGTCGCGCAGGAGGAACTTGTCCCAGACGAACGCCGCGATGACGGCCCCGAGGGCCGGGCCCACCCAGTAGACGGCCTGGCCGGTCCAGGTGCCGGAGGCGATCGCGGGGCCGAGCGCGCGGGTCAGGTTCACCGCCGCACCCGTGAGCGGCCCGAGGCCGATGATCAGGAAGACGAGCGTCAGCCCGACGCCGAAGCCGCCCACCCGATGCGCGCCTGCCGCCACCACCGTTCCGAACACCGCCGACATCAGGAAAAACCCCATCAGCGCTTCGAGCGCGATGCCCTGCCCGATGCTGACGCTCAGGTTGAGCTGCGGCGTGCCGTACGCGGCGATGCGGGCCAGTGCCGCCGGCCACGCGGCCTTGAGCGCCAGGCCGGCGAGCACCGCGGCGAGGAGCTGCGCCGCGACATGCACCGCGAATATCCTCGCGTCGATCCGTCGGACGACGAAGAGCCCGAGCGACAGGGCCGGGTTCAGGTGGCCGCCCGAGATATGCATCGTCGCGGTGACGCCGATGGCGAGGACGATGCCGTGCGCGATCGCAACGCCGCCGAGGCCGACGCCGGAGCCGGGATACGCCGCGGCGATCGAGGCGGACGCCCCGAAGAAGACGAGCGCGAAAGTGCCGATCAGCTCGGCGACGAATCGACGACTGAGGGAGGGCATGGGTCTCCTTGGCAGGCTGGATTGGTGGCGGAACGCGAGGAATTGTAGGAAGGATCGCGGATGCCCGCCAGCGCTGCGCCGGCTCAGGCCCGCCGGAAGAGGAGCGAGGCGTTGATCCCGCCGAAGCCGAACGAGTTGCTGAGGAGGTATTCCGGCGACGCGTCGCGTCCGCCGGTATGTGCCAGGTAGTCGAGATCGCAAGAGGGGTCGGGCTCGTCGAGATTGATCGTGGGCGGGAGCCAGGCGTGACGCATCGCGAGCGCGCAGATCGCCGCCTCGATCGCGCCGCTCGCGCCGAGCGCGTGGCCGTAGTAGCCCTTGGTGCCGCTCACGGCGAGGCGGTAGGCATGCTCACCGAAGACGGCCTTGACCGCGGCGGTCTCCGTCGGGTCGTTGAGCGGCGTAGAGGACCCGTGCGCGTTGAGGTAGCCGACTTCTTCCGGCTGGACCGACTGCTCCGCGAGCGCGATGCGCATGGCCCGCGCGGCCTGCGCACCATCCGGGCGCGGCGCCGTCATGTGGTGCGCGTCGTTGGTGAGGCCGAACCCGCAGATCTCGCCATAGACAGGCGCTCCGCGCGCGAGTGCGCGGTCCCGCTCCTCGAGGATCAGCACCGCCGCGCCCTCGCCCATGACGAACCCGTCGCGCCCGGCGTCAAACGGCCTGCTCGCGCGCCCGGGGTCGTCGTTGCGCGTGGACATGGCGCGGATGAAGGCGAACGCGCCGAAGCAGAGCGGCGCGAGCGGCGCCTCGGCGCCGCCCGCCACCATGGCGTCCGCGTCGCCACGCGCGATGGCGCGGTACGCCTCGCCGACCGCGATCGTGCCCGACGCGCAGCTCATGCCGTTCGTCGAGTTCGGGCCGGAGAGCCCGAAATCGATCGCGATGTTGCAGCTGGCGGCGCCGGCAAAGACGCTGAGCGCGAGCCAGGGATCCACCGATTTCGGTCCGGTGTGGTAGAACGCGCGTGACTGCGCTTCACCATGGGCCACCCCGCCGAGGGCGGTGCCCATCATGGCGCCGATCCGGTCGCGGTCCTCGCGCTCGAGGTCGAGTGCCGCGTCGACGAGCGCGAGGCGCGTCGCGGCGACGGAAAACTGGGAAAACCGGTCGAGCCGCCGGGCGCGCCGCTCCTCGATGTGATCGGTCGCGTGGAAATCGCGGACCTCAGCGGCGATGCGCGAGCGGAATGGCGAAGGATCGAAGCGCGTCACCCCGCTCACGGCCGACGTGCCGCGTCTCAGTCCGGCCCACAGGGCGTCGGCGCCGACGCCGATGGGCGTGATGGCGCCGATGCCCGTGACGAGTACCCTCCGCTGCTGCATTCACGCTCCCTCTGGGCGGTGCGCCCGTTCCACGTGCCGTCTGATCCCCGCCAGCGTCCGCGAGGCGATTCCGTGAATGAACACGGGGCCGATGACCCATTCCGCGGCCGGCCGTCCGATGAGCGGCCAGCGCGGGCCGCCCCACTCGTGGACGATGGTGACGTGGGCCCGGTCGGCTTCGCCCACAATCTTCCACTCGACGTCCATCCCCGTCGTGATTCCCCGCACGTGCCGGTACCGGATCGTGCCCGCCGCCGCGTCCTGCTCCATTTCGGAGACCCACCAGGTGGGGTAGTTCACGACGCCGAACGGCCGCCACGCGGCCATCTCGACGAGTCCGCCTCGCGCCCGCCGCTCGAGCATGCGGACCCAGCGGTAGTGCGGCAGGAGTGCGGGCCAGCGCTCGACGTCGGCCGCGACGGCGAAGACGGCTGCCGCCGGGGCGTCCACCCACATCGCATCGACGGTGCGCATCAGCCCGCGCGCCAGACCGCCACGAGCCGCCATCCGGGACGACGGGTCACCTCCGCCTCAGCGGGAAGGAGTGCCGCAAGCTCGTCCCGCGAATAGCCGCGGCGGATCGAGGTGTGGCCGTCCGCGCGGGTGACCTCGTCGAACCGGAGGGCGCGCGCCCCGACGGCGAACGCCGCGCCGGCCAGGCGCGAGCGGCGCAGGTCGGCGACGACGAGCGCGCGCCGCGCGATGCTGTGGCACGACCGGAAAAGCATCGCGGCCGAGTCGGGGGCGAAATGGTGGGCCACCTGGCTCAGGAGCACGACATCGACGCTGCCGGGCCGGATGGGCAGCGCGCCCGCGTCGGCAACGATCGTCGGCACGCCGTTGGCTTGCGCGAGCGCCGCCGCCACCGCGCTCCGCTCGAGGCCCCGGACGACGAGCTGGAAGTCACGGCGGCGCGCCCACGCCACGGCGGCGCGAGGGAGATCTCCCGCGCCGGTGCCGATGTCGAGGAGCGAGACGCGGCTGCCCCGCGGCACGCCGCGGAGCGCGCGGGACAGGCCCCAGAGCGCGGCGGCCCGCCCGCCGAACCACCGGTTGGCCCGCGCGATGTGGAGGAGCGACGAGCGCACCGTCGCGGGATCGGCTGCCGGGTCGTCGAGCAGCTCGACGCCGAGCGGGCTCGTGCCCAGGGGGCGCTCAGCCAAGCGCAGCGTACCCCCCGCGGTAGTAGAGGAGGGGCCGCGCGTCGCGCGTGGCGCCGCCGACGACGCGGCCGATGATCATCGCATGGTCGCCCGTGTCGTAGACGCGCTCGCGCTCGCACTCGATGTGGGCGACGACGCCGTCGAGGAGCACGAGCCCGTTCTCGCTGAGCTGGTAGCCCACGCCGTCGAATCGGCCTTCGTGCGGCCCGGCGAAGCGGCGTGACAGCGCCTCCTGGTGCTCCGCGAGGATATTGACGGCGAAATGGTCGGCCGCGACGATCGGCGCGTGGAGGTTGGCCGCGCGGTCGACGCACACGGAGAGCAGGGGCGGGATGAGCGAGACCGACGAGAGACTGCTCGCGGTCATGCCCATCGGGTTCCCGTCGGCATCGCGGGTCGTCACCACGGTGACGCCCGTGGCGAAGCGACCGAGCAGCTGGCGGAACTCGGGCGGCTGGACGTCGGCCATGCTCAGAGCACCGCCCGGGCGAGGAAGGACGGATTGAGCACCGCGCGCGCCGGGAGGAATTCGCCGGTGACGCCCACCAGGGTATGCGCGAGGCCGCGACGCTCGATCCGCCCCACGGCGCGGTCGAAGAGAGTGGGGAACGCCATCGCAGCGCTGATGAGCCGCTCGACGACCCATTTCCCGGCAAAGGCGCGCCGGCGCGCGGCGAGATACGGAGCGAGCCGGGACATGCGCACCGGGCCGGGATCGGCGAGCGCCCGCCCCAGGACGGACGCGAGCAACTCGGACCCTCGGAGTGCGCTGCAGACCCCCTCGCCCGTGAAGGGGTCGAAAAAATCCGCCGCATCCCCCACCAGGGCGGCGCCGTCCGCGACGATCGTGCGGGAGCGCGCGGCGAAGGGTCCGGTCGCGAGGACGCGGCGAACCACCCGGACGTCCTCGAGGCGCTCCTGCAGCGCCGGAAAGCGGCGCAGCCCCGCCAGGAAGAAGCCTTCGGCATCTCCGCGCGCGTCGT
>DAINRR010000128.1:0-4233 GCA_036741715.1 Gemmatimonadales bacterium | reverse complement strand
GCGGACCGGAACTATCGCCGTGCCCTCGGGCGGCTTGGCCGGCCGGTGGACCGGGCCGAATGGTGGATCGCGCCGCAGCGGGCCGGCGCGATTCTCCTCTTCAATCTCAACGCGTACGACTTCTCAGCCGCGCTGTTGCAACCTCCGAAGTTCGACTCGGCCGCATCGGATGCCGCGAGCTATGGCGCCATCGGCGCCATCATCGGCCACGACATCAGTCACTTCGTCGACCTCCTCGGCGCCGAGTACGACACCACAGGCCGGAAGCGCGGCTGGTGGACGGCCGAGGACAGCGCACGCTTCGCGGCGCGCGCCGAGCCGCTGGTGCAGCAGTTCTCCGCGTACCGCCCGTTTCCCGACCTCGGCGTCGACGGCAAGGCCACCCGGAGCGAGAACATCGCCGACCTCGCGGGCCTGGCGGCGGCCTTCGATGCTCACCGCAAGCGACTCGGTGACAGGGCGGCCGACCGAAACTACGTGCGACGGCAGGACCGCGAGTTCTTCATCGGCTTCGCGCGAAGCTGGCGCGGCAAGATGACGGAGGCCGGCCTGCGAGCGTATCTCGCGAACGACATCCATGCGCCGGAGCGCTATCGGATCGCCACGGTCCGCAATCTCGATGCGTGGTACGATGCGTTCGACGTGAAGCCGGGGCAGCAGCTCTACCTCGCGCCCGAGGCGCGGGTGACGGTCTGGTAGCATGCGCGTAACCGTCTGCGAGCTGCCTCACGAGCCGGAGGCGCTCGCCACCGCCTGGGCGGACCTCTGTCGGCACACGTCGCGGCACCGGTCCGAGCTGGTGCTGCTGCCCGAGTTCGCGATGGTCGACCCGGTGTGGGAGGCGGATGCTTTCGACTCGCACCGCTGGACGGCCGCCATGGCCCAGGGCGACGCTGCGCTCGAGCGCCTGTCCGAGCTGCAGGCTTCGCATGTCGTGGGCACCGGGCCGGCCAGCATCGGGGGCCGGCCGTTCAACCAGGCGTTCCGCTGGTCCGCCACGACCGGCTTCACGGCGCTCCGCTGCAAGTCCTACCTGCCGAGCGAGCCGGGTGGATGGGAGGGACGCTGGTTCGATCGGGGCGGCGTGGACTTCCCGGCGTTTCAGGCGGGCGAGCTCTCGTTCGGAATCAACATCTGCACCGAGCTCTGGGCGCTGGAGACGTACGCCGCATACGCCGGCCGGGGCGTGCAGGCCATCCTCGCACCGCGTGCGACGGCAGCGGCGACGACGGCGCGGTGGTTGTCGGTGGGCGCGGTGGCGGCGGTGCGGTCGGGCGCCTTCAGCCTCTCTTCCAACCGGGTGGACCCGACCGGCGCCTGTGGAGGTGTTGGGTGGATCATCGCGCCGGACGGCGATGTTCTCGCGACGACGACACGCGAGGTCCCGTTCGCGACGGTGGACATCGACCTCACGGCGCCGGCTGCGGCGCGGAGAGGTTATCCGTGCTCCGCGCTCACGGTTCCGTGACTGCGCGGTCGAACCGGAGCCCGCGCGCGCGCCCCTGATTGACCAGGATCCCCGTCACCTTGCCGGCCGCATCGCGAGTGAATTGCAGGCTGAGGCCGGCGCCGAGGAACTCGTCATTCCCCATCGAGCGAAGCGGGGAGGGCGCTTCATTGCGAAGCGTCAGGACGAGACCGGTGTCCGATTGCGCCACGACGAGGGTCGCGGTGAGCTCGGTGCTGTGGTACGTGCCGGCGAAAGCCGCCGTTGCCTCCCGCGTCAGCGGGACGGCGGTGATGCGCTGATAGGTGTTTTCCCGAGCGCCGTCCACCATCGTCGTGAGCCGTAGCGCGGGCGCATCGCTCGCCTCGCCGGCCTCGAACACCAGCCGTATCGCCACCGGCGTGCCGACGACCTCGAGCTCGTCCGCGCTGTGGGCGACGAGGTCGTACCGCCCGGGCTCGAGCACGCGCAGTGCACCGCTGTCGACCGCGATGGTGACGAGGTTGCTGGTGTTGGCCGCGCGATAGGTGCCGGCGTACGTCTGGAGCGGACGGAGCGCCACGGCACTCGGCGGAGCCTGCGCCGATGGACCGGTGGCCGCCACCTCCGGCGTCGGCAACGCCTCCATCTCGTCCGCCAGGTGAATCTCGGCCACTTCGAGTGCCAGCGACGGCGGATTGGCATCGGCGCGGTTGCAGAGCACGGCGACCCCATACTGCTGGGCGGGAAACCGCAGAAACTCCGCGCGGTAGCCACCCCACGACCCGCCGTGGAACACGGTGGCGAGCCCGCGATGCTCCCCGTGCATCAGGCCGAGCGCATAGACGAGCTCCTTGCCGCTCGTCAGGCGCCCGCGCGTCAGGAGCGCGTCACGCATCGCCGGGCCGCCGATCCGCGTGGTCGAAAAGTTCTCGCCCCAGTGCACGAGGTCCTCCACCGTCGAGAAGAGCGCCCCGTCCCCGAGCTGGAGCCACCGGGGCATGTCCGCTCGAAAGCCGGAGTCGGCGGGCTCGTAGCCGATGGCACGATCCGGGATGACGTCGTTGTAGCTGCCGAGGTAGGCGGTGCGGCGCATTCCGAGCGGGACGAAGATCCGGTCGCGCGCCTCGTCCCGGAGTGAGCGGCCGGCGGCGCGCTCGACGATGAGCGACAGAAGGAAATACCCGGAGTTGCTGTAGAGGTGTTCCTCGCCGGGGGCGAAGTTGAGCGCGCGCTGGCGGGCGATCATCTGCAGCGCATCGTCGTCCGTGGACACGTCGTCGTAACGGATGCCGGCGAGCTGCAGCAGGCCGATGTAGTCCCTGAGGCCGCTCGTGTGATGGAGCAGGTGCCGGATGGTGATCGGCCGTTCGTACACGGGCAGCTCTGGCAGGAAGCGCCGCACGTCGTCGTCGAGCGAGAGCTTGCCTTCCTGCTCGAGCAGCACGATCGCCGCCGCCGTGAACTGCTTGGACGTCGAGCCGAGGTCGAACACCGTCGCGGGGGAGATGGGCACGCGGTGCTCGAGATCCGCGAGACCGTAGCCGCGGGCATACTGGATCTTCCCGCCGCGGTACACCCCCACGGCGCAGCCTGGTGCATCGGGCCGGTCGTAGGCGGCGAAGACCGAGTCGACCCGCGGATCCGGCGCGAACTGCTGGGCGCGGGCAGCGGCCGAGGGGATCGACAACGTGAGCAGCAGGAGGATCCGGAACTTCGGCATTGCACGGTCGCTTGTTGGGGGGTGGCCTTCGGATCGTCAATGTAAGGGAGCGCTTCGTACGCTGACAGAGCTGTCGGCTGCCGGGCGGCCGATGAGGAGGCGGCTCGGAACGACACTGTCGCTGCAGGCTCCCGACGCCGGGCCGAGGGCCCGGTTTCCCTATTGCGCACCTTCCGCACCTGGTGTATACTGAACCACATGGTTCACTATCAAGCGGTCCATCTGGATGCCTCGTTCGCCGCGCTCTCCGACCCCACCCGACGCGGCATTCTGGAGCGGCTCGGGCGGGCGGACGCTTCGATAACGGAACTTGCCGGGAAGTTCCGGATGACCCTCACCGGCATGAAGAAGCACATCGGTGTCCTGGAGCAGACGGGTCTCGTCACCACGGAAAAAGTCGGCCGCGTGCGGACCTGCAGGCTCGGCCCACGCCGGCTGGAGGAGGAGGCGGCGTGGATCGAGCGTTACCGCGAGATCGTCGAACAGAATTACCAGCGCCTGGACGCGTTGCTCGAGGAGCTCCAGGCCACACCGTCCAGGCGCACACGGACACAGGAATAGCCCGGACACGTCGCGCGCTGTTCACTCTCTCGTCCTCAGGACGGCGCGCAATCACGATGAAGCACAATGGAGGAGACCATGCCCAGGCCCGCAGAAGTTGCCTTGCCGAGTGATCGCGCCGTTCGCGTCACACGTACGTTCAATGCGCCCCGCCAACTGGTGTGGGATGCACATACCAGACCCGAACTCGTGCAGCAATGGCAGGGCTATCCCGGCTGGGACATGCCGGTGTGCGACATGGATGTCCGCGTCGGCGGCCAATACAGGTGGCTGTGGAGAAACCGCGACGACGGCAAGCAGTTCGGCTTCTTCGGCACGTACACCGATGTCGACGACCCGTCGAAGCTCGTCCATCAGCAGTACTTCGATCCGGGCGATCTGGACTTCGCCATGCCAGCCGGCGATCCCTGCATCGTGTCGGTTGAACTCACTGAGCAGAACCGTGTCACGACGCTCGTCTGCAACTTGACGTTCGCGTCGAAGGAAGCGCGTGAGGGGGCCCTCTCCACGGGCATGACCGACG
>DAINRR010000127.1:0-4242 GCA_036741715.1 Gemmatimonadales bacterium | reverse complement strand
GAGGCGGACGAGGCGGACGAGGCGGACGAGGCGGACGAGGCGGACGAGGCGGACGAGGCGGAATCGAATTTCGTATCGGGCGAATGCAACCACGCATCTTCCTGCAGGCTGCGTTGAATGGAGACCGGATTCATCCACGGGCGCCGCGCACGCCGACGGCGATCGCGGAGGCGGCGCGCGCCGCCGTGGATGCCGGCGCGCACTCGGTGCACGTGCATGCGTTCGATGCCGCCGGCCGCGAGACGCTCGAGGGTGGGGCGTGCGCCGGCGTTCTGCGTGCAGTGCGAGCGCGCTGTCCCGGAATCCCCATCTCCCTCACTACATCGGCCACGATCGTCGCGGACCCGGCGGAGCGCCTGCGGCTCGTCGAGGCGTGGGAGGAGATGCCCGAGCTCGTCACGGCGAACCAGGGTGAGCCGGGCATTCGCGAGCTTTGCGAGTTCTTCCTGGCGCGAGGAGTGGGAATCGAGGCCGGGTTGCTCTCCAGCGGCGATGCGCGTGCTTTCGTCCGGTCGGGGTTGGCCGGCCGGTGCACTCGCGTGCTGATCGAGCCGCTCGACGCCGATTCAGGAACGGCAGTTCGTCACGCCGCCGAGATGGAGGAGATCGTCGCGGCCGCGGGAATCCGGCTTCAGCAGGTTCATCACGGCTACGGCATGGCCTGCTGGGACGTGAATCGGCGCGCGCTGGATCGAGGTCACGGGATTCGGACGGGCCTGGAGGACGTCACGCGGCTGCCGGATGGGACCGAGGCGGCGGACAACGCCGACCTGGTCAGGGCGGCGGCGCGGCTGATCCATCGACACGCTCGGAGCGGCAGTCATCGAGGGCCGAGCTAGAGCACAGTGCCGGCGAGGAGCCGTCGCCGCACGGGCGGTCTCCTCTGTTGGCCCCGAGTCCCGGCCCGTACGTTTTCAGTCGCGCCCGAGCTTCCGGCCAAACTCCAGACTGCTGGGTCGTCCCCGATGCCCCGCAATGACGAGGTGCCCCGGTGAAACGAATCGCATCCATCCTTCTCGGCATCACCGCCCTGGGCTGCAGCGACACCCAGGCACCGAATCCGCCCCCTGGTGGCGGGCCGACGACCGATGTCGCCTCGGTCACCCTGTTCCCTGCCAGCCGAGCGGTACTCGTCGGCAGCCGCATCGCCTTCCAGGCAACCGTCATCGACACACTCGGGCGCGAGCTCTGGGGCGAGACGATCACCTGGTCCGTGTCGAACACGTCGTCCGGAACGATCGACGCTTCGGGCGTCGCCTCCTTCTTCACGCCCGGCACGCAGCGCGTGGACGCCAGCGTGGACGGCGTCAACGGGAGCGCGACGATGCAGGTGGAGAAAGTCACCTGGGCCATGCTCGACGCGGGCCGCGGCCACACCTGCGGACTCACGACCGAGGGCGTGGCGTGGTGCTGGGGCATTTCGTCGCGCGGGCAGGTGGGATATGGCGGCAATGGAGATGAGTACGCGCCGATCCGGGTGGCCACCGACCTTCGCTTCACGTTGATCGAGAATGGCGGAGGGACCACCTGCGGGCTCACGACCGCGGGCGCAGCATACTGCTGGGGCGAGGAGAACGGTACCGGGCATGTGGACGGGACCGTCTCGGATGCCTTCGCGCCGGCGCCCGTGAGCGGCGGCCTCACCTTCACGGATCTCGCCGTCGGGGGCACGCACGCCTGCGGGCTCACGCCCGGTGGCGATGCCTGGTGCTGGGGCTATGGCATCCATGGCCAGCTCGGCAACGGAGGCATGATATCGAGCCGCGTCCCGGTCGCCGTCGATCAGAGTGTCACCTTCCAGCAGCTGACCGCGGGTTGGGAGCACACCTGCGGCATCGCGAACGACGGCAGCGCGTGGTGCTGGGGAGCCAACCAGCGCGGCCAGGTCGGCACCGATGAGCCGAACGAGATCTGCGAGCCAGGCACGTTTCCGGAATCGCTCTGCCACACCAGGCCCGCCCGCGTCGCCTCCGAGGAATCGTTCGTCGCGATCACCGGAGGCATCGTGCACACCTGTGCCATCGCGGCCGGCGGAGCGGCGTGGTGCTGGGGATCGAACGAGGGGGGCGAGCTCGGCACCGGAGCGACGGGGGAGCCGGAGCCCGTGCCGGTCCCGGTCGTCGACGGCCACGCGTTCACGACGATCACGGCAGGATACTGGGCCTCGACCGGGTCGGCCGGATACACCTGCGCGACGAACGAGGCGGGAGCGGCATTCTGCTGGGGAGAGAACCGCGAGGGACGTCTCGGGAACGGGGGCACGCAGGACGAGACGCGACCCACGGCGGTGGTATCCGCGGTCTCGTTCGCCGGGATCTCCGCAGGCCAGGATCACACGTGCGCGGTCACGCCCAATGGAGCGGGCTACTGCTGGGGCACGAGCGGGTTTGGCGCGCTGGGGACGGCTCCGGGGTTCGTGCAGAGTCTCGTACCGGTGCGGACGCCGGGGAATCGTGAATGATCATGAGCTGACGCGCGCCGCCATGGCTCGATGACCTGAGCGATGGCTCGCGGCGATCGCAGCCTCGTCAGCGCCCGAGCTCCGCCAGCACCTGCCGCGCGCGCTCGTCCACGCTTCCGCGCACCTCCAGCACCCTCGCGCCAAGCTTCCACGGGTCCTCCTCGAGCAACTCGCGCAGCTGCTCGTCCATGCGTCGGCGGAGGCGCGGGCGCTCGACGGGGATGTCGCGCATGCGGTCCGGCTCCTCGATCGGCACGTAGATGATCAGGTCGAGGCGGGCGAGCGCGCGGCGGACGCGCGGGATCCAGCGATCGAGCTCCACGGCGGGGTGCGTCCGGCCGGCGAGGAGGTAGGCAAGGAAATCGATGGGGGAGCGGTCGAAGATGCAGTTACCGGTAGCGGCCTCGATGGTGGTGAGGGAGGAGGTGAGTTGGAGCTCGAAGTCTTCGGGCGTGGGAGGGTCGGAGAAGTGGTGGCGCTGGGATTCGAGGAGATAGTATGGCTCGTCGATAACGGCGTGGTCGGGGAGGGAGCGGGCGAGGCGCTCGGCGAGGGTGGTTTTGCCGGAGGCGTGGGTCCCGGAGATAGCGAGGAGCATGGCTGCGGTTCCGGCTGGATCCGCTGGCAACGCATGACTGGCGTTTGGCGTTAAACCGTTAGTGGCCAACGAGTTGATGGCAGAGGCAGCGAACAGGCGGGTATTTACAAATCCAGGCCGTGGCCCTACCTTGCAAGGAGTCTGGAAGCGCCAGCGCGCAGCCGATCTGAAAAAGGTACCTCCCCAGCAACAAGAGCCCACGGGGCTCTTCCGAAAGGATAGCTGGGGAGGTCTTTTTTGCCCTCCAGCCCTCAGCCGCCCGACTCGGTCTTCACCAGCGATTCGATCAAGGCATACGACCGCGTATCGGCCGAATGCCATTTCCGGTACACCGCCCAGGTGCAATAGTCGGCGGCCTGCAACCCGCTGTGTCCGGCACTGCTGTGATGAAGCACCGAAAAGGGGCGGTCGCCGAGCTCCTGGCGCAGATAGGTCTTGAAGGCCTTTTCCACTGCCTGACGGCGTCGTTTCATCGGCAGACGATCGGTGATCAGGATTATGCGTTCATCCGGATCCGTGTAGCGCGAGAACACCTGCCGGAGGAGACGACCTGCGAATCCTGGATAGAACTGCACCTCATCACGAGCTGCCTCCGGAACGGTTCCCTACTCGACGACCGTGAAGTCGAGTCGAACCCGACGATACTTGTGATGAGTCGGAAGACCTCGTCCCGGACGGCCTGTCGATCTTCGGCAGCGTGGAACGCCTCCAGCTCGACGCCGCGATCGAGCAGTCCATACCGCAGCTCACTCAACTGACGCGAGAATGCCGCCGGAGTTCGCGTCGTCAACGCGCCAAAGATGAAGTACCGGCTGCCATTCGGCGAGAAGTCGAGATTCCCCGACTCATCAAAGAAGAGGTAGACTGACATCCATCAGGCGACCCTGACAGCCCGCGCATACCGCCCGGACCCATCCGTCCCCGCCTCCCCCAGAATCGCCAGCGTCTCGAGATGCCGCGCCACGACCTTCGGCTCGGCGTTCGCGAACTCCGCGGCGGCTTCCTCGGGCGTGACCGACCGGCGCGAGATGAGCGCGGCGACCGCGGCGAGCTGGTCCACGGCTTTTGCCGGCCAAGCCGGGCGGGCGACGATGCCACCGACGATCGCGCCCTCCTCTCCGCGCTTCCCGAGCTCGAGCGGCGCCTCCGGCAGGTCCTTGCCGAAGCGCGGGATCTGGTAGTC
>DAINRR010000126.1:0-4473 GCA_036741715.1 Gemmatimonadales bacterium | reverse complement strand
CTGCGCGTCCCCTATCCGATGGGGTTCTACACCAAGTGGATGGACGGCCGCATCGACGATCCGAAGGCCGGGTGGAAGGGGCGCGGGCTCTGGGCCTCGATCAGCACGCGCGCGCCGTTCCACATGGAGGGCGGGAAGGGACAGACCAGCAAGGCCGTCCACTTTCAGCTCCGCCCGGATCCGCTGGCGAAGTAGGGGCGATCGCACTGCCGTACCGTCGCATCGATGAACCTTTCTGGAGGGTGCAATGCATGAAAGTGGTGATAGCGCTCGTCGCCGTGCTCACGTCCGGCTGCGGAGGCTCGCCGTCCGAGCCGCCCACCGAGCTCCCGATCGCAGCTGACTCCTGCGCGATCGCGCGTCCCGATTTCGGCGTCGCGACCGCAGCGGAAAGGGCCGTGTTCGCCTACGCCGCCGACGCTCCCCTCGATCTCCAGAAGACGGTCCAGTCGACGACCAATGGCGTGGAGGTCAGCGCCATCTCGTTCGACAGCCCCGACGGCGGATCGGTCACCGGATTCATGTTCGACCCCGTCACGCGCTCGAGCCTGCGCCCGGGCATCGTGCTCATGCACGGCATGCCCGGCAACGCGGGCCAGCTGATCGGCTACGGAACCGGGCTGGCCGGTGACGGCGCCGTGGTGATCGCGATCGACGCCCCGTTCGCCCGGCGGAGCGGACCGTCCGTCCGGTTCATCGAGGCGGACCGGGACGAGCAGATCCAGCTGATCAAGGACCTGCAGCGCGCGGTGGACGTCCTGCTCGCGCATCCGAACGTCGACGACGCGCGCATCGCCTATCACGGCACCAGCTACGGCGGTGCGATGGGTGCGCTCTTCGTCGGCATCGAGCGGCGCCTCAGGGCCGCGGTGCTCGTGGTGCCGGACGGCGGCCTCGTCTCGCACTTCACCGGCCCGGAAGACATGAACTTCATGGCCGGTCTTCCCTGTGGGGAACGCAACGCATGGCTCCGGGCCATGACGCCCATCGAGCCGATCCGGTTCATCGCGAACGCGCCGCCCACCGCAGTGCTGATCCAGTCGGGACGGACCGACGAGCTGGTGCCCGCGGCGGACGCCGAGGCGCTGCACGCCGCCACGCCGGACCCCAGCACGCTGCGCTGGTACGACGCGGGACACGGACTCGACCAGCAGGCCTTCTTCGACCGGCTCGACTGGCTGCACGCGGAGATCGGCCTCGACCCTCGCCCGTAGCACTCACCGTCGGCGTGCACTGAACAAGGAAGACCTCGACACATGACTGCACATACAGCAGCGACGATCGCCGGGCAGACCCGGCGATCGACCCCGGCGCGCGCATTGGCTCTTGCCGTATCGATCCTCGCAGGCGCGTGCGGCGGAAGCGATCCCATCGGTCCCGGCACGACGGCCGCCGTCTCGGGCGTCGTGAGCGCCACCACCGGCGCCGTCGTGCAAGGCGCGACGGTGAAGGTCGGAAACGCCACGGCGACGACTGACGCGGAAGGGGAGTTCACGCTCCAGAACCTGCCGGTCGGCGGCGTCACGATCACGACGAGCGCGCCGGGCTTCGATTCGCGATCGGAGAGCGTGAGCCTGGCTTCGGGGATGAACACGCACGACGTCGTCCTGACGCCGATCCCGACCGCGACGCTGTCCGGGATCGTCAGCTCCAGTGCCGGCGGCGTGATCGCAGGCGCGACGGTCACCGTCGGAAGCGCGACGGCGACCTCCGGCGCCGACGGTCGATTCGAGCTCCAGAACCTGCCGGTCGGCAACGCCACGATCGTCACGAGCGCGACCGGCTTCAACCAGCTCTCGGAGAGCGTGGCCCTGACCGTCGGGGCCAACGTGCACGACGTCGAGCTGATCCCCATTCCGACCGCGACCGTCACCGGCGTCGTGACCGCCACCACCGGCGCCGTGATCGCAGGCGCGTCGGTGACGATCGGGACCATCACCTCGACGACGGGCGCAGACGGGCGGTTCGAGCTCCTGAACGTGCCGGCCGGTCACGTCACGATCGGTGCGAGCGCTCCGGGCTTTGCTCCGCAGCTGGCGTTCCTGAATCTGGCCGAGGGAGCGAACACCCACGACCTCGTGCTGCCGCCGGCGGGCCAATGGGGAACGCGGGCCGCATTGATCGAAGCGAACTCCGAGCTGGCGCTCGCCGAAGCCAACGGGCGGCTCTACCTCCTCGGCGGCTATCCGGAGAGCCGGGAGACGGCGCGCACGGTCCAGGTCTACGACATCGCGAGCAACAGCTGGTCGCTCGGGCCACAGCTTCCGCAGCCCAACAATCACGGGATGGCGGCAAGCGTCAACGGGAAGATCTACCTGATCGGCGGCCAGACGTCGGACCTGTCGGACCAGGGCTACCAGAACACGGTCTACGAGCTGGATCCCGCGGTGGGAGTGTGGGTCACGAAGGCGCCGATGCCCACGGCGCGCGGCGCGGGGGTGGCCGTGGCGCTCGACGGGAAGATCTACGTGGCCGGAGGCAGGCCTCCGCACGGAAACGACTTCGCCGTGTATGACCCGGCTACGAACACGTGGGAGACGCTGCCGAACATGCCCAGCCAGCGGAACCACTTCACCGGCGCTGCGATCGACGGCCGCGTCCACTTCGTCGGCGGGCGCCTCGGCCACGGATTGTACCCCGTGATGACGACGGTGCATGAAGTATTCGACCCGGAGACCGGGACGTGGTCGACCGCGGCCCCCATGCTGGAAGCGCGCAGCGGGATGAACGGCGTCATGGCGCGCGGCTGTTTCCACATCTGGGGCGGCGAGGGGCCGGCCGGAATGTTCTCCGACCACGACTACTACGATCCCCGGACCGATGAGTGGAAGCAGCTCATCGCCATGCCGACCGCCGTGCACGGCGTCTACGGGTCGGCCTTCGTGGGTGGCCTCATCTGGATCCCCGGCGGCGGCACCGGAATCGGGGGCAACGCCGGGAGCACGATACACCAGGTCTATCAGCCGGCAGTGAGCTGCGAATGATTCCCCAAGGCAGGGGCACGATCCTCGTGCGAGTCTCGCGTTCGATTCGAGCGCTTGCGCCGGTGCTGGGATTCCTGATGGCCGCGTGCGGACAGTCGGACCCGAGCGGCCCGAACCCGAACCCGAACCCGATCCAGACCCCGACTGCGATCGTGTCCGGCGTCGTGAGCGCCAGCACGGGGGCGGTGGTCGAAGGCGCGACGGTGACGATCGGAACTGCGACCGCCACGACCGGCGCAGACGGACGATACGAGCTTCAGGATGTGCCGGTCGGCAGCGCCTCGGTCGTGACGGCCGCTGCACGCTTCGATACGCGCACGGATGGCGTCAGCCTCGCCGAGGGCGCCAATGTCCACGACGTGGTGCTGACGCCGCAGACGCTTTTCACGTATCAGAACGCCGTCGCGTACCTGCCGCAGGGAGTCGCCGAGTACAGGGTGGCGATCGTCTTCCTGCCGGGGCTGAGAGACCCTTCCACCGGCCTTCCACTGGATTCGCGCGGGCTCGTGCGCGGCACCTCGGGCGGGACATGCAGTATCTGGTGCTCGGCGCAGGAGCGAGCGGCTGTGCGGGACGGCGCACTCGAGCTCGCAGGCGGGAACGTCGCGCTCATCGGGACGACCACCCTGCTCGACGACGCCGGCGGCTACCAGGCGCTGCTGCAGGCGCTCTCGGACTTCGGCACGCAGAGCCTGCATCCCGAGCTGGCCGGCATCCCCATCTTCTTCGTCGGGCACTCGATGGGCGGATGCACCGCGTACGGGTTCAGCCGCGTCCACGGTGCGCGGGTGGCCGGGTTCCTGACGATGAAGGGCGGCTGCCACAATCAGGGCCCCGCGTCGGCCGCGGCCGACGTTCCGGGATACTTCCTGATCGGAGCACTGGACGAGCAGTATCGGAGGGACAACATCACGGGCGTGTTCGAGGCCGGTCGAGCCGCCGGGGCACGCTGGGCGATCTCGATCGACCCGTTCCATCATGGGCCGATCCTCGATTTCGACCTGATGTTCGACTGGATCGACGCGATCCTCGAGGCACGCCTTCCGCCGAGTCCGGGTGCACCGCTCCGTGCAATGGCCGAAGCGGACGGCTGGCTCGGCAACAGATCCACCGGCGCGATCTCGCCCTATGCCTGCTACGGCGCCACTCGTTCGAGCGCGAGCTGGCTGCCTTCCCAGGAAACGGCGCTCGACTGGCAGCGCATGGCGGGAGGGACGGTCGTCACGAGCGGGTGCTGAGTGATATGAAGTGATTCGCAACTGACTTGAAAAGGCTCCCGATTCGCTCGATCGACCGCCGCTGACAATCCCGGAACTGTCAGCGGCGGTTCTTCTTGCGCACCCCTCGCGCCCGATGCCGGGGAAAGGGCCGCCGTCAAATACTTAGGTATTTACAAAAGTATGCCCACGCTGTAGCTTCGCTCATGGTTCAATCCACGGCTGTCGACCAGGTATTCCACGCCCTGTCCAACCCGACCCGGCGCAAGGTC
>DAINRR010000125.1:652-4510 GCA_036741715.1 Gemmatimonadales bacterium | reverse complement strand
GCGACCCATCATCGAATCATCGGCAAACTTGTACACGCGTGTCATGAGATCCCCGGCGGTGATCTCGGCTACCGTCGGTGGCCCGACGTACTTGCGGGGAAGCGGGGCATCACGCTGGCCCTCAGCGGCTACGCCAGGAATCGACGCGGCGAGAATTGCCAGCGGGGCTACTCGGCGAAAAAGATATCTGTGCATGAGAACGTTGGGAGGGTTGGACAACGGAGGGGGTACCCGCCTCCGCCGTCGTAAGGTCCTGAAGACTCATCGGGCGTTCTCTGACCCGCAAGGCGAGAGGGACGGGTCGCTCGACAGCGAGCGCAAAGCGCAAAGGCGCCTGAGACTGGCGAGGATCTCAGCGCAAGGGTGCTTCCGCGGTATCGCGGTAGAATCGGCCGCGCCAGGAGACCGGTCGCCGGAAGGTCGAGAGAGCAACCCGCAGGAAGGCCGCCGCATCGGAAAGCCAGCTGGCGTAAAACGCGACGCCACGCTGTTCATACGAGGGCGCGATCGAGAAGAGCACCGCGAATCGCACGCAGAGGAGGAGCAGGTTGAGCATGACCAGCGCGAACGGCAACGGGACGAGCAGCGCTGCCAGCAGCAGCGGCACGGGCAACACCTGGGAGAGTGCCAGCACCGCGAGGTCCAGCAGCTGCCGTGGGCGACTGGTGGCATCGGCCAGATCGACCGATCGACCCCATTCCCGCCACATCTCCGCAGCCGACCGATATGACCGGACGCGATAGAGGAACCGGCCGTCGAGGAAGGCACAGCGCACGCCCCTCCCCGCGTACCATCGCGCCAGCCGGACGTCATCGGCGAATGAATCACGAGCCGGTTCATACCCGCCGAGCCGGAACAGTACCTCCCGCCTGACGAGAAAACACTGGCCGTTGGCCAGCAATCGCGCCGGCGGCGTTGCCGTCCCGGGGGCCCCGGTGCGATAGAGAAGTGAAACCAGCAGCGCGGGCTGCAGCCAGCGCTCGGCAGCGGTCTGGCCCGCGAACATCGGTGAAAAGGATGCCAGCTCGACGTCGAGGTCCCGCGCCGCTGTCACCACCGCCGCGACCATGCCCTCGTCAGGTTCTGTGTCGGCGTCGAGGCCGAGGATCCACTCGCCGCGGGCCAGGGAGAGGCCATGCTGCAGCGCCCACACCTTGCCGATCCATCCCGCTGGGAGGGGCGGGTCGCGCTCCAGCCGCACACGCGGGTCCCGGCGCGCGGCTGCCGCGACCAGTTCCGGGGTGCCGTCCCTGGAGCCACTGTCGACCACGATCGCCTCGATCAGCGGCGCACCCTGTTTTGCGAGACCCGTCAGGCACGGCTCGATCCGTTGCACCTCGTTCAGCGTCGGCACGATCACGGATACCGTGGTATCCGTGACCGGAGGGTGGGGCCGGATCGCCGGCCGGCGGCGGACCGCAGGAAGAAGGCGCCACAGCAGGAGGACTGCCGCGACGCCTTGAACTGCGAACAACAGTTGCCAAGTTGCCAAGTTGCCAAGTTGCCAAGTTGCCAAGTTGCCAAGTTGAGAAGTTGCCAGGTTGCCAAGCTTCAACTTCCAGCTTCCAACTTCCAGCTTCCAGCTCTATTGCTTCCCTTCTGGCGTTGCCGCCGCCGCGCTGGCAGGCTTCAGCCAGTAGCTGAACCACTGACGCAGCCGGCCCAGGCGATCCACCAGGAGCCACGGCTCGCCGGTACGCGACAGGTCGTGCGTGGAGCGCGGGTAGCGCACCAGCTCAACCGGTACCCCCTGCTTCTTCAGCGCCATGAACCACTGCTCGGCGTCCGCCATTGGCGTGCGGTGGTCTTCCTCCGACTGCACGATCAGCGTCGGCGTGCGCACCTTGTCGACGAAGCGGATGGGCGACAGCTCGTCATAGACTTTCCGGTTCTCCCACGGCTTCCCGAAGAACTCGAACTCGGTCAGTCCCGGCACGTCGCTCGTGCCCCACCAGGACCACCAGTTCGAGATCATGCGGTCCGTCTGCGCTGCCTTGAAACGGTTGGTTTTCGTCGTAATCCACGCGGTCATGAAGCCGCCGTACGATCCGCCGGTGACCCCCATACGCGTCGAATCGACGTCGGCGCGCGTGGAGACGAGGTCGACCGCCTTCATCAGGTCCTGGTAGTCCTCGAGTCCCCAGCGCCCGCGCGTCGAGTAGGTAAAGTCGCCGCCATACCCGCTCGACCCGCGCGGGTTGGTGAACAGCACCCACATCCCGGCGCCGGTGATGTTGTGGAACTCATCGAACCAGCCCTCACCGTATGCACTGTGCGGGCCGCCGTGGATGTAGAGCACGAGAGGGTATTTCCTCCCCGGCTGGTACCCCGCCGGCTTCTGCATCCAGGCCTCGATTTCGAGGCCGCCCACCGACTTGTAGGTAAACCGCTCGGCATCGGGCCACTCGATTTCCGCGTTCAGCTTGTCGTTGAAGCCCGTGAGTTTCACTTCACCGGTGCCATCGGCGTTGGCGACATACAGTTCCGTGGGCTTCGTGATGCTGGTGGACACGTACGCGATCTTCGACTGCTTCGCGTCGGTCGAGAAGCCCGACAACCGGCGCCGGCCACCGAGGATTTCAGTCATCTGCTTCGTGGAGGGATCCAGGCGGAAGAGGCCGGACCGGCCGCCGACGGCGGCAGAGACCATGAGCTGACCCGTGGGGGTCCACCAGTACTGCTGCGGCTCGTACTGCCACGAGCCGATGATGTTCACCGGCGTCCCGCCTGACACGGGCACCATGTAGAGCCGCGTGGATGCGGTTCGCGACGCCGCCGACGTGAACGTGATGGACCTGCCATCCGGCGACCAGGCGAGATTCCCTTCCGCTCCCACCTGACTCGTCAGGCGGCGGGGCGTCCCGCCGTCGACGCCGACGACGAAAATGTCGCCGTCATTGCGCGGGGCCTCGTCCCGCTTCGCGTCGTAGGGCAGGACCGCGATGGAGTCGGCGATCCCCTGCACGATGGAATCGGGCCGCATCTCGGGATCCGCCACGTAGGCGATCCACTTCCCGTCCGGCGAAACGGCCGGACTCCGGCGCGAATACCTCGTCGTGTCGATGATCCGTTTCGGTGAACCATCCATCGCCTGGATCCAGAGCTGCGCCGCGCGGATGACGCGTGCCTCCCGGGGGCCGGGTACAAAACCCGCCCCGTTTGCCTTGTATCGCATGTCGGTGACATGGCGCCCATCGAACCGCTTCTGGTCGAGCGGTTGCGTAATCGCGCCGAACGGCGGGCGCGCCATCGGCTGCATCGCGGCCCACTGGTCGGCCGCGCGCCGCGCTGTGTCGACCGGGATCGGTTCGGACGTCACGACGAACCGCTTGTCTTCCGGCATGGCGCCGGTCGGGAAACTGTCGATCTCCACCGCTTCACCACCCGGTTGATCCATCCGGAGTCCCCAGGTGCGGCCCCTCGACCCCGGTCTCGTCGACGTGAAAAGCAACCACCGCCCGTCCGGCGACCAGCGCGGATTCGAGCTCTCATAGCCGGGCGCCGTGTAGCGCATCGCCGGGCCACCCCCGCCCGGCACGACCCAGACTTCCTGGTGACGACGATTGTCCGCTTCCTTGACCGTCGTCACCGTGAACGCGACGGACCGACCGTCGGGGGAGAGCGCCGGTGCACTCAGCGTAGTGACCCGGTACCAGTCCGCGGGGGTGAACGCGCGCGGGCCCTGGGCCTGGATCGTGAGGAGTGGCGCGCCAAGCGCGACGAGTGCGATCATCCTGCGCATATGTCCATCGCTCCGGTGAGGCGTTTTGAATCGTCCGGGTTGCCTCGTAATAGGCCCAGCGTGCCGCCGTTCCTCAAGGTCGACATGAGCAGGACGGAGCCGCACCGCCGATGATT
>DAINRR010000125.1:0-642 GCA_036741715.1 Gemmatimonadales bacterium | reverse complement strand
CTACGTCCAGAACGCGCTGAAGGAGCCCGCGTGGACCTTCGGCTACGAGGACCGGCTGCACTTCCTGATCCATCTCCGGTCGCTGGCCCTTCCATCGGGAAATCACGGAACCGGCTTTCCTTTCACCGTTCCGGCGATCGAAACCCTGCCCGAGCTGGCGTTCGAAACGCCGGTCACGTTCCTGGTGGGCGAAAACGGGTCCGGCAAGTCCACACTGCTCGAGGCACTGGCGATTGCGACCAATCTCCCCGCGGTTGCCTCGGACGCGCTCCGCGACGACGAAACGCTCGCCGCGCAGCGGAAACTGGCATCGGTCCTCCGTCTGGCGTGGACGCGCCGGACCCACCGGGGATTCTTCCTGCGCGCCGAGGATTTCTACGGGTTTGCCAGGTCGCTTTCCCGGGCGCGCGAGGAAATGCGCCGGCGCGTGTCCGAGCTCGAGGTCGAGTACCGGGACCGGAGCGCGCACGCGCGAGCTCTGGCGCAGGGCCCCGCTCGATCGTCGCTGGCTGACATGGAGAAGCGCTACGGCGAGGACCTCGACGCCAACTCCCACGGACAGGCGTTCTTTCAGCTGTTCCGGAGCCGCTTCGTCCCCGCTGGCCTGTACCTGCTCGACGAACCGGAAACCCCGTTGTCGCC
>DAINRR010000124.1:0-4553 GCA_036741715.1 Gemmatimonadales bacterium | reverse complement strand
AGGTTGATCACGCAGTTCGAGATGATCACGTCCACCGAGTTGTCGGGCAGCGGGATGCGCTCGATCTCTCCCTTGAGGAACTCGACGTTCGTCGCACCCGCCTTGAGGGCATTCGCGCGGGCCAGCGCGAGCATCTCGTCGGTCATGTCGAGACCGTACGCCTTGCCGGTCGGACCGACGCGCCGTGCGGAAAGGAGGACGTCGATTCCGCCGCCGCTCCCCAGGTCGAGCACGACATCCCCCTCGCGGAGCTCGGTCAGGGCGGTGGGGTTGCCGCAGCCCAGCGATGCGACGATCGCATCATCCGGGACCAGCGCGGTCTCATCGGCCGAATAAAGGCCCGAGGTAATCGGGTCCTTCGCTCCGGTGCCGGGCGCCGCGCCGCAGCACGAGCTGGCCGATCCGCCACAGGTCGCCACGCCGCCGGCCATCACCCGCTGGGCTGCCTCTCCGTACTTCGCGCGGACCGTGTCCCTGAGTTCCGTTGCGCCTGACATCGTCTCCTCCAATCAAGAAAGTTTGATGAATACAACGTGAAAAAACCTTCAGCAGGCGCAGCCGCTCGCCGGCGCCGTCGTCGCAGCGTCGGCGTATTCGGCCGCGATCGCCTCGACCTCGGCCAGCGCGGCCGGATTCAGCGCATAATACGACCAGCGTCCCTCGCGCCGGTCCGTCACGAGCCCCGCGGACTTGAGCACCTTGAGGTGGAACGACAGGCGCGACTGCGCGGCGTCCAGGGCATCCGTCAGCTCGCACACGCACCGCTCACCACGGCTCAGTCGGTCGAGGATGCCAAGGCGCGTCTCATCCGACAGGGCGTGAAAGAGCAGTGCCTTGCGGGAGATCTCGGTCTGGGCGGCAATGCGCGGCATCAGGGCTCCACTCGGGTGACTGAAATCAACATATCAAGAAAAATTGGTCTGTCAAGTACCCTTCATGTCGATCCACCGGGCAGGATGGACAAGAATCTCGGTCCCGGGCGCCTCGCCGGCCTCGTATGGGTCCAGACGGATCTCTACGGTCACAGGCTCGCCGCCGGCACGAACGTGGCCGAACAGGTGGCGATGGTTGCCCATGTCCACCTCACGGACGACCACCATCCGGAACGTAACGTCGCCCGGGCCGCGACGGAGCGCGCCCGGCGGAAAACCGATCGCGCCGGATTCCAGCGGCACGACGGTGTAGCCGAGCAGTCGCGCGCTTTCCTCATCCGGCGGATCACGGTAGATCGCTCCCGCCGCACCGGCAGCGACCACGCGACCGCCCACGAGCAGGACGAGCCGGTCGGCGAGCCGATACGCTTCCTCTCGATCGTGCGTCACGATCACGGCAGTCGCGGCGTGGCCGGCGAGCAGCGCAGGAATCTCCTCGAGCATGCGCACGCGGCCGATGCGGTCGAACCCCGACAGCGGCTCGTCGAGGAGCGTCACCGGCGCTGCGAGGGCAAGGGTGCGCGCGAGGTTCGCGCGCTGCGCCTCTCCGGACGACAGCCGGCTCGCGGCGCGATCGAGCACGCCCGTGAGGCCGCACTCCCGCGCCAGGGCGGCGATCCGCGGACCGCGATCGGCGGGCGGCATGCCGCGCAGGCCGAGTCCGAGCTCGAGATTGGCCCGCACGCTGTCGTGCAGGAACACCGGCTCCTGGAAGGCGAGGGCGACGCGGTGATCGCCGCGGACGACGGCGGCACCGTCGATCGCGACGTCGCCACGGCAACGCTCGAGCCCCGCGATGCAGCGAAGCAGCGAGGTCTTCCCCGAGCCGTTCGGCCCGAACACCGCGGTGACCGAGCCGGCGGGGAAATCCAGCGACGGCACATCCAGCACCCGCCGGCCGCCGCGCTCGAGCATGAGCCCCCTGATGCGCACCTCCATCAGCCGCTTCTCCGCTGCTGAAGGAAGGTGAGCACGAGCGTCACCGCGAAGGCAAGCACCAGGAGAATGATGCCGAGTGCCGCAGCCTGTGAGAGATCACCGCGTCCGGTGGCAGTGACGATCGCGGTGGTCAGGACGCGCGTACTTCCGCGCAGATTGCCGCCGACCGTCATCGCGGCACCGACCTCGGAGACGACGGCGCCGAATCCCGCCATGACGGCGGCCAGCATCCCGAGCCGGGCTTCGCGGAGGAGGAGCCAGGTGGCCCGGGCCGGCCGCGCGCCGAGAGTCGCGAGCAGGTCGGGAAGGAGCGGCGGCAGCGACTGCACCGATGCGGCCGTGAATCCGATGACGAGCGGCGTCGCAATGAGAATCTGCGCGATGACCATCGCGCCGGGCGTGTAGACGAGCTCGAGCCCGCCCAGCGGGCCGCTTCGCGTGATGAGGAGCCAGAGCACGAGCCCCACGACCACGGGCGGCATCCCCATCCCGGTGTGCACGAAGGCGAGCAGGAGCGTCCGCCCGCGGAAGCGACCGCGCGCGAGCGCGAGCCCGGCAGGGCATCCGATGAGCAGCGAAAGGGCAGTGGCGGTGATGGAGATGAGGAGCGTACGGGCAGCGATGGCGAACACTTCAGCGTCGCCGCTCAGGAGAAGCCGGAGGGCCTCGCCGAGACCAGCGGCGAGCTCACCCACCGGAGGCCGGCACGAAGAGCCGGCGGCCGTAGCGCGCCGTGCCGAAGCGGCCGATCAGCGCCTGCGCTTCCGCCGACACGAGGTACTCGAGGAAGGCCTGCGCCTGGGCGGCCGAGCGACGGGATTCGGACGGGACCTGATACACGCGATACTCGTTCACCAGCCGGGCATCATTCTCGGCGAGGATCGTGAGATCGAGCTTGGGCGCGAGGACGGTGAACGTGGCGCGGTCGGTCAGCGCGTACGCACCGCGCTCGCTCGCCACGAACAGGGTTGCGCCTTGTCCCTGGCCGGTTTCTGCCCGCCCGTCCAGCGTATCTGGCGCGATCCCGGCGGCCCGCCAGAGCTCGCGCTCGCGTTCCTCCGTGCCCGAGCCGTCGCCGCGCGAGACGAAGCGCCCCTGGGCCGCAATCGCGCGCATCGCGTCATCCAGCGTGGCCGCCGCCGCGACCTCTGCGCTGTCCCCGCGGGGGCCGACGAGGATGAAATCATTTCGCATGACCAGGCGCCCGCCCAGCAGGTGTCCCGCGGCGGCGTAGCGCCGCTCCAGCTCCGGCGCATGGGCGAGGACGACGTCCGCGTCCCGCCGGCGAGCCATCTCCAGGGCCGCTCCGGTGCCGACCGCGATCACCTTGACGCGAAGGCGCTGGGATCGCTCGAATGGGGGGAGCAGGGAATCGAGGAGGCCTGCGTCCTGCACGCTGGTCGTCGTCGCGAAGACCAGCTCGTTTCTGCTGCCGTCGCTGCATCCCGTGGAACCGGGCACCAGCGCCGCCGCGCACAGTGCGGCAGCGCGCCAGGCCACCATCAGGGCTGCGGACCGAGGATGTTCGCCCGCACTGCCGCTGAGATGGAGTCCGCGCGCACGGCGAGCTCCGTGTTGCCGCGCGAGCGATAGAGATCCGCCATGCCGCCGTACACGATGGCGTAGAGCTGCAGAATGCTCGACGATGGCGGATCGATCCAGCCGAAGGGCCGGGGCTTGGCGGCAGCCTCCCAGTCGTACTCCTCCCACATCAGCGCCGTCGTGCGGGGCAGGTCCACGTAACCGAGGAGCGACGACGCGACGATCGAGTCCGTGAGCGCCACCGGCCCGTTGTTCAGCTTCCGCACCAGGCCCTGCGAGATGAGGTACGGGGCCAGTCCGAGCGTCTGGTCGGGATACGGACCGGTGCTCCAGGCGAAGTAGATCGGGCGGCGGCCGATGTTGTCGCGGATGAGCACGGCCGTCATCAGATCCTGGAGGAGCAGGTACTGGTTGGCGAACTGCAGCTGCACGTTGCCGAACGGAGGAAGTCCTGCCGGCGCCGCGCCGACGTCCGGGAGGAGCATCGTGTCGGCGATCTGCTCCTCGGTGAGGCCGAGCACCGCGTTGTCGGGCCTCGGCCACCGAATCAGTGATTCCCGGCGTGCCACGGAGTCGGTCAGCGGCGTGCCGCCTTCCGCCGGACGCGGGCGCCAGAGCTCGGCGGCGCCCTCCGCCGTGAACTCGGGCGTGCGGCGCCGCTGGATCTGCTTGAGATGCCAGCGCGTGTTCATGAGCGAGAGGTTCGCGAGCGTCACGTCACGCCGCACCCCCTCGACCTCCTGCGCGAACCAGAGGGGGAAGGTGTCGTTGTCGCCGGCGGTGATCAGGATGCCGTACGGCTCGACCGACTGCAGCATGTCCACGGCAAAGTCGTGCGCCAGAGTTTCACCGGCGCGCGAGGCGGTGAGCCGGTTGCCCAGGAGCGGCACCAGCGCGAGCGCGAGCACACCGGTCGCGGCCGCCCACCGCCCGCTCTCGGTGCCGCGGTCGCGCAGCGCCTCGACGATGCTCCGCATGAGGCCGCCGAGCCCGAGTGCCACGAGCACGCCGAAGAAGGAGAACGAGGCCACGAAGAAGTAGTCGCGCTCGCGCACTTCCCGGTCGAGCGTGCGCTCGGGATAGATGGAGAAGCCGTACCGGAAGTTGAGGTAGAAGATGAGGGCGACCCTCAGCGTGAAG
>DAINRR010000123.1:1762-4674 GCA_036741715.1 Gemmatimonadales bacterium | reverse complement strand
GCGGAGTTCACCTCGCTCACGGCACTGCTCTTCGCCGAGCTCTGCCGCAATGCCGGGCTCCCCGCGGGCGTCGTCAACGTGGTGACCGGCGACGGTCGCACCGGCGAGGCGATCGTCGGCCACCCGGACGTGGATAAGATCGCGTTCACCGGCTCCACCGAAGTGGGCCGCATCATTCGCATCGCGACGGCGGGAAGCGGCAAGAAGCTCTCGCTCGAGCTGGGCGGGAAGTCGCCGTTCATCGTGTTCGAGGATGCCGATCTCGACAGCGTCGTCGAAGGAGTGGTGGACGCGATCTGGTTCAATCAGGGCCAGGTCTGCTGCGCCGGGTCCCGGATCCTCGCCCAGGAGGGGATCGCCGAGCGGCTGACCGCGAAGCTCCGTGCCCGCATGGAGACGCTCCGCGTCGGCGACCCGCTCGACAAGGCGGTGGACATCGGCGCCATCATCGCGCCGGTGCAGCTCGAGAAGATCACGGCACTGGTGAAGCAGGGTGAGGACGAGGGCGCCACGATGTGGCAGCCTTCGTGGAGCTGCCCGACCGAGGGATGCTTCTATCCGCCGACTCTCTTCACCGACGTGTCGCCGAGCGCCACCATCGCGCAGGTCGAGATCTTCGGCCCGGTCGTCGTGATGATGACCTTCCGGACGCCGGCCGAAGCCGTCGAGCTCGCGAACAACACACGATACGGCCTCGCGGCCAGTGTCTGGACCGAAAGCGTGAACCTCGCGCTCGACGTCGCGCCGAAGCTCGCTGCCGGAACGGTCTGGGTGAACTGCACCAACATGTTCGACGCGTCCGCCGGTTTCGGCGGCTATCGCGAGAGCGGGTTCGGGCGCGAGGGCGGGAGGGAGGGGCTCCGGGAGTATGTGAGGCCGCGGTGGAGTGAAAGTCGGAAGGTCGGAAAGTCGGAAGGAGCGCGGGCCGCGAAAGCAGGTGATAAGGACGCGAGTCGCTCGACGGAGCCTCACCCTCCGATCCTCCGACCGTCCGACCGTCCGCCCATCGACCGCACCGCCAAGCTCTACATCGGCGGCAGGCAGTCCCGGCCCGATTCCGGCTACAGCATTGCCGTCCACGACGCATCCGGCGCGGTCGCCGGCGAAGTGGGCCGCGGAAACCGGAAAGACATCCGGAACGCCGTCGAGGCCGCGCAGAAGGCGGGTGGGTGGACGAAGGGCACGGCGCACGCGCGGGCGCAGGTGCTCTACTACATCGCGGAGAACCTGGCCGCGCGCGGCGACGAGTTCCGCAAGCGGCTCCGTATGCTCGGCGGCGAACGGGCCTCCGCTCGAGAACTCGAGCGCGCCATCGAGCGCATTTTTTCTGCGGCGGCCTGGGCCGACAAGTGGGATGGTCAGGTTCACCATACGCCGTTCCGCAACGTGACCCTCGCCATGCCGGAGCCGCTGGGCGTGATCGGCATCGTCTGCCCCGACACGGCCCCACTGCTCGCGTTCGTCTCGACCGTGATGCCGGCGATCGCGCTCGGCAACCGCGTGGTGGTCGTTCCGTCCGGGCGCGCGCCGCTCATCGCGACGGACTTCTACCAGGTGCTCGACACGTCGGATGTCCCGGCCGGGGTGATCAACATCGTGACCGGCGATCCGGCGGAGCTCACCGCGGTCCTCGCGGCGCACGACGATGTGGATGGGGTCTGGCACTTCGGTGCGGCCGAGGCCGCGGCGGACGTCGAGCGCCTCTCCGCCGGGAACATGAAGCGCACCTGGGTGGACTACGGCCTCGGACGCGACTGGTTCGACGACGTGCAGGGCGCCGGGCGCGAGTTCCTCGAGCACGCGACGCAGGTCAAGAACATCTGGGTGCCGTACGGAGAGTAGGGGTGCGGGACGGGGCGGGGCATCGGGTCACGATCACACCGACGAGGCAGGCATGGTCGAGTACGCAGCGCTCACGGCGCGGTCGCTGGGCCAGACGCTCGGCGCCTTCTCACGAAACATCCAGATCGAGCAGGTGATCGGGGTCGTCGCCGTCGGCCTCCTGCTCTGGATGCTCTGGCGGACCTTCGGTCCCCGCTGAGCCTGGTGCGCGGCACGGAACGCCGGCACTTCGCCGACGAGCAGCGCAGAAACCGCCGGCAGAGCCGGCGGTTTTCCATTGTCGCGGTGCCGGCGGTCGTCGCCGCCGGAATTCCCCTCTGCATCGTCGTCTCGCCGATCATCTTCGCAGGCGTGCTCGTGGCCGCCACGATCTGGGACCTGGTCGCCCCGCTCTCGCCGAGCCAGTGGACGGAGCTCTCGCGCGTCGCCGATGCGCTGCCCGAGCTCTGGGCCGCGGTGCGGGGCAGGCAGGCGGATGTCGCGTGGGGTCCGCTCGCGACACTGCTGATCGCCCCGGGTGTCCTGGCGATGCTCGTGGCGTGGCTGTTCGTACGCCGCCTTTCGCGGGCCGCGGGTGCCGGGAGCCTTCTCGAGCTCCTGCCGTCGCGTGCACCGGACCCGGCCATCCTGGCGGAGCAGCAGCTGGCCAACGCGGCCGAGGAGATCGCGGTGGCGGCGGGCATCCCGGCGCCCGCCGTGCGGATCATCGCATCACCGGCGGTGAACATCGCGGCGATCGGGCTCACGACGAACGATGCGACCATCCTCGCCACCGAGGGCTTCCTCACGGCGCTCGACCGCGACGAGCGCCAGGCGATGGTGGCCCACCTCGTCGGCTCGGTCGGGAACGGCGATCTCGAGATCGCCGCCGTCATCCTGTCGGTCGTGGAAACCTGGGCGCTGGTCACCGCGCTCTTCGAGGCGGTGCTCTATCCGCGCCAGCGGAGGCTTGTGCGGGATTTCACCGTCGCGTCATTGCGGATGGTGCGGGGCACGCTCGACGCGGACGCGGCGCGATCGGTCGTGAACCGGCTCCTCGGCGGATCGATGCCGGATCCCATGGAGGTCGC
>DAINRR010000123.1:0-1662 GCA_036741715.1 Gemmatimonadales bacterium | reverse complement strand
TCCTGATCTCGACGTCGCGCCCGAGGACCTTGGCGAGCACGTCCGCCTTGCGCGCGGCGCCCCAGCACTCGAGTGCGAGGTCGGCACCGGCGTAGCGCGGCACCACGCTCACGACGAGGCGCTCATCCGTGAGTGTCGTCGTGAGGGCTTCGACGATGGCGGTGTGGCCCCGATCGAGCCCGTCGGCGACGCGGAGCACCCCGCTCAGCCGCCGCACGATGGCGCGCTCTTCGGGCGGCAGCTGCGCGTAGTCGTCGTCCTTCCGGCTCGGTCCGGATTTCCGGTGGTAGCGGCTGATCAGCGCGACGAGCAGGCGGTCGCGCGCGGAGAAGTGGAGCCGCTCCGCGTGCATGATGAGCTGAAAGCTGTGGTGGTGGTGGCGCCGGTAGCTGACGAGCTGGCCCACGTCGTGGATGAGTGCGGCCGATTCCAGGAGCAGCCGCTCCTCCGCGTCGCCGCCGAGCACCGGGGCGAGTTGGTCGAAGAGCAGAAGGCTCAGGTGCCGCACCTGCTCGATGTGCCTGCGATCCGACTGGCACCGCTCCGCGAACTCCCGCACGAGCCGGAGCGGGTCCCGGCGGCGGTCGGCGTCGGCGCCCGCCATCTCGAGGAGCAGGCCGTCCCTGAGGCCGAAGGCGCTCACCGTGAGCGATCGCGCATCGAGGAGCGCGAGCAGCTCGGCGGTGACGGCGAGCCCCGCGAGGATGATGTCGGCGCGCTGCGGGCTCAGCCCCGCGACCGCACGCCGCTGCTCCGGGGATTTCGTGGAGAGCCACTCGAGGAGATGCTCGACCTCGGCCGTAGCGACCTCGACGCCGTGAACCGTCTCGGGAATCGGCGCGCCACGCCGCGCGATGGCCATGCGCGCCAGGGACGTGAACGTGCCGCCGGATCCGATGAGGCGCGAAGCCCCCCAGCTGCGCGCGGTCAGCCCCTTGCGAAGCTGCTTCCGGACCTGGGACCGGAGCTTGCGGACCCGACGGATGGTATCCGAGGCGTCATCGAGGTGCAGCTCGGTGAGCCGGACGGCGCCGAGCGGGAGTGAGGCGGTGAGCTCGACGAGCCCGTTCACTGCGCCGATCAGCTCGAGGCTCCCGCCGCCGATGTCGGCCACGAGGGTGCGGGACGCGTCGAGCTTGAAGTGGTACGCCACGGAGCGGTAGGAGAGTGCGGCTTCGGTATCGCCATCGATGATCCGCAGCGGGATCCCGATTTCCTCCTGCACCCGCCGCACGAACTCGGCGCCGTTCGCCGCTTCCCGGACCGCCGACGTCGCCACCGCGGAAATACGCGAGACGCCGCGCCGCTCGCAGACGTCCCGCATCCGGCTCAGCACCTGGACGGCATGCTCGACCGCCGCGTCGTCGAGGCGGCCGGTCTTCGCGAGCCCCTGCGCGAGCCGAGGCTGCTCGCGGACCTCGTCGATGATGGAGAGCCCGCTCGCGCGATCGTATTCCGCGACGAGCAGCCGGATCGAGTTGGAGCCGACATCGATGGCGCCGAGCCGCTCCCGGCGGTCGGTGGGCCCTTCGGTCGTGACGCCGATCGCGGCGACGGGGCCCGCGCTCACGGCACCCCTGCCGCGCGCGGCTCGCCGCGGTCCTCGGCGTGGTGCTTGATGGACTTCCCCTCGACCAGGAAGACGACGTCCTCGCCGATGTT
>DAINRR010000122.1:4181-4892 GCA_036741715.1 Gemmatimonadales bacterium | reverse complement strand
AATGATCGAGTACGGCAATCGTGTAATCGAATACGGCTATCGTGCGGCGCTCTGTCTTGCGGCGCTCCCGGTGCTGTCGACGCCTCTTGCGGCACAGGCGACAGCAGACACCGCGCTGCCGGGCCACGTCGTCGACGTCGCGGCGAACGAATATGCCTTCCGCGCGCCCGACACGATCCCGGCGGGGCTCGTCACCTTCCGGCTCCGGCAGGAAGGACGCGCGGCGGGAGGTGCGCATCTTTCCCCGATGGAGCGCCAGGAGCTGGTCTCCCACGGTGGGGACGACACGGACGGCTTCCACATGCTCTGGGTGGTGCAGCTCGATTCGGGGCGGACGGCGGCGGAGTTCTTCGCCGCCGAGCGTGACGATATCGCTGCGCCCTGGGCACGGCTCCTCGGCGGCCCTGCGTTCGCCTATCCGCCACACACGACGAACGCGACGATGTCGCTCGCACCCGGCAATTACGTCCTCGCCTGCTTCGTGGGTGCTGCGCGGGAGGACCGGCGCCGGTATCACCTGCTGAAGGGAATGTTCCGACCGCTGACGGTCGTCGCCTCGAGCGAGCCGCCCGCATCGGCTCCACGACCGCATCTCGTCGCGACGGTCGACTCGGCGGGAGCGATTCAGTGGTCGGTACCCGTCGCCACCGCAGGCACTCGCCGGCTGCTGGTGCCCCGAGAGCTCGGTGCCGTAGCGAATGGACTCACCTT
>DAINRR010000122.1:0-4171 GCA_036741715.1 Gemmatimonadales bacterium | reverse complement strand
CACTCGCCGGCTGCTGGTGCGCAACCAGAGTCCGCGTCGCCTGGAGTTCACGATCGCCCGGGTTCAGGATGGTCACACGGCAGAGGAGGCGCTCGCATGGCGGCGGCAGGATGGGAAGCCGCCGATCATGGAGCCCTGGGGAGGGGTGGTCGGCGTCGCGCGCGGGGATTCGATGCTGACCACGGTCGATCTCGTTCCGGGCACGTATGTGACGCGCCCGCGCCGGGCCACATTGGTCGTCACTGAATAGTCTCGACCGGGTTGGCACGTGCGTGTACTACCCGATTGCTTCGTCGGCGGCTCGGCCGCCTCCTCGCAATGACGGTTATTGCCTCGGCTTCAATTCCCACAGCACGTTGATCACCACCCAGCGCCCATTCCACTGCGCGACGTGCATGTAATCGATCCAGTCCGCCATCGTGAGCCGGACGCTCGCGGTGTTCTGGAAGATGTCGAGGATCTGGACGTCGGCCTGCCGGCGGCCGGCCGGTGTGCGGCGGCCGCCCCCCTCGGCAGTGCCATGGATGAGCTCCTCGGCCGTCATGTCGCCAAGTCGGGGCTCGGTGCCGGGCCGGGACCTGACGATCCGCTTGGCCAGGCTCGGGTGCAGCGCACGCGCCATGCGCGCGGAGTCGCCGGCATACCATCCTTCGGCATAGTCGAGCGCGACGGTCCGGATCGCCGCGGAGTCTGCCGGCGACTGTGCCGCCAGCGCCTCGGCGGAGACGAGCGGCGCCACGAAGAGCGTGACGGATACGAGCAGTGGCCGGATCATGTGTGCTCCCTTTCGGTCCAGATGTCGAGGTGGATGCGATGGCTGCCGTCCGGCTGCCGGCGCCAGATGAGAAGGCAGCGGACGACGTGGGGCTTGAGGTTGCGACCGGTGCCCTCGACCATCGAGGACCGCACGAGCTGCCAGGCCTCGTCGGCGGTGCCGCCGAAGTCGAGCGTTTCGAGCTCCCACGACACGGGATGCTCGATGTCGCGCCAGAATCGCGTGATCTCCGCGCGCCCCAGGTACGGCCGATGCCCGCTCGGCGGGATCATCTGCGCGTTGTCTGCGTAGTACCCGGCCACCACCGTCATGTTGCCTCGCGCAAAAGCACGCTCGAGCGCCGTGATCCGGGCTTCGAGGTCTCGCGCGAGCACGGCCCGCGCCGACGTGCTTGCCACCGTGCGCAGCTGCTGGGCTGCCGCGGGCGGCGCAACAGTGGCCGCGAGTATCAGCGCAACTCCGGGAATGATGCGATGCATGAGATCCTGTCCGGCTGAGTGACGAGCAGAAGGTGGGGGCCGGAACGGCTGCAATCAACGCGGCGGGGACGAAGCGGATGGGGGGAGGGGTGAATTGGAGTTCCGGAGACCGGCGGGCGGCCGGGCGCCGCTCTCTCCGGCGCTGAAGTTCGCTCTCATGTCACTGGAGTCATAACTCGTTCTGCCGCTCACAACGCGCCTGCGAGACCGGCACCCGGCCGCCCCCACTACCGCCAACTGGCTCGGTCATGCATCGGCTACCGCAGCATCTCCCGCAGCCGCTGACTGCACGTCCGGCTCGACGTCACCCGCGTCCCGTCCCGCAGCGTCAGCACATACTCCCCGTGGAAGTACGGCTCCATCGCGACGATCCGCTCGATGTTCACGATGGCCGAGCGGTGGACCCGCACGAAGCGCTCGGGATCGAGTCGCGCCTCGAGCGACTTGAGCGTCTCGCGCAGGAGGTGCACTCGGCTGCCTGCATGCAGTCGTGCATAGTTCCCCGACGCATCGATCCGGTCGATGTCGACCACCGGGACGAAGCTCACGCGGGACCCGTCGCGCACGACGAGCCGCGTCGCATACCCCCGCTTCCGCCGCAGCTCGTCGAGCAGGGCGCGCAAGCCCTCGTCCCCGTCCCCTCCCGCGCCGCGAGTGTGCCGACTCGCGACCCGATCGATCGCGGCGTCGAATCGCGACCGCTCGATCGGCTTGAGCAGGTAATCCACCGCATTCACTTCGAAGGCGCGCACCGCGTACTCGTCGTACGCCGTGACGAAGATGACCGCCGGCCGCCGATCCACGGCCAGCGCATCGAGCACCTCGAAGCCGTCGAGCTCGGGCATCTGCACGTCGAGGAGTGCCACATCCGGCCGTTCGCGCTCGAGCACGTCCACCGCCTCGGCGCCATCGGCACATTCGGCGACGAGCTCGCAGTCGGCGCGCGCTGCGACGAGCGCGCGCAGCCGCTCGCGCACGAGCGGCTCGTCGTCGGCCAGGACGATGCGGAGCGTCATGCGCCGGCCGGTGCGGGCACCGGCTCCGATGCGCCCTCGGACGCGGGCCGGAACGGGAATGCCAGGGTCACCTCGAACCCTCCCATGGCGCTGGCGCCCAGCTCCAGGCGCTGCGCCTCGCCGTAGAGCTGGCGCAGTCGGTGGCGCGTGTTCGACAGGCCAACCCCTTCGGCCGGTGGGCGCCCGCCGTTGCCGCGGCTGCCGGGACCGTCGTCGCGCACGGAGAGAATCAGTGACTCGCCCTCGCGACGCCCGGCGATGTCGATCCGCCCCGCACCGGAGCGCCGCTCGATGCCGTGCTGAATCGCGTTCTCGACGAGCGGCTGGAGAATGAACCGGGGCACGAGCGCGGTCCGGAGCGCTGGGGCCACGTCGACGGCCACCGAGAGCCGGTCGGCGAAGCGGGTCCGCATGATGCCGAGATAGAGCTCGAGAAGCTCGAGCTCCTCCTCCAGCGTCACCTCGTGCCGTCCATCCCGCTGGAGCGTGCGTCGGAGAAGGTCGCTGAGGCGAGCGAGCATCGTGTCGGCGGCCGACGGATCGCGATAGAGGAGCGTCGAGACGCCCTGCAGCGTATTGAAGAGGAAATGCGGATGGAGCTGGCCGGTGAGCGCGTCCAGCCGGGCGTTGGCCAGCTGCCCGGCGAGCTGGGCCGCCTGCACCTCGCGCTCGCGCAGCTTCCGGAACGACTCGATCGCCTGGATCACGCCGATCATGCTCCAGAAGATCACGTTCTCGATGATGAAGTTGCCGGCGAGCATCTCGCCGAAGGTGCGCGGCGGCCGCGTCTCCGGACGCAGCAGGTTGAAGATCGGCGTGTACATGGCGTACTTCGCGACCACGAAGACCGCAGTCGCCGCCAGGTGGATCGGAACCGCACGCAGCCAGCCTCCCTCGTCGAGGGGGTAGCGTCGTACCAGCCAGAAGTAGACCGGCGTGAAGAGTGCGCAGGTATACCAGTCGGCGAGTCGCACGGGGATCAGGCTGGCCCACGGCACCGGCTCGCCGACCGACCGGAAGAAGACCGCATTCTGCAGTACGGCGAGCAGGCCGAGCACCGTCCAGATCGCGAAGCCGGCGACCCACGAGTGCCAGCGCGGGGCGGCGGAGCGGGCGGATGCGGCGGATGCGGCGGATGCGGCGGATGCGGCGGACGCGGCGGACACGGCGGACGCGGCGGACGCAGTTCGGAACATGGTTAATGGTAATGCACGCGTGCGAAGGGAAGGGGGGAATCGGGATCAGGTGGAGCGGAACAGGGACAAGGTGGACGTACGCGCCGTCGAAGGGACACCCGCCAGGTCACGGCGCCCCAACCTCCGCCGCGTCCGCCGTGTCCGCCGCGTCCGCCGTGCCCGCCGTGCCCGCCGTGTCCGCCCCGTCCGCCTCTTCCCCCCACCGCCAGGCGCCCGTAACGTTCCGGGCATGATCGCCCGCCTCTGGCACGGCCGTGTCCCCGCCGAGAAAGCGGATGCCTACGCGGAATACCTCTCGCGCACCGGCATTCCCGACTACATGAACACCGAGGGAAACCGCGGCGTCTATGTCATGCGGCGGAAGGAAGGAGAGTTCGTGCATTTCCTTCTGCTGTCCCTCTGGAACGACTACGACGCGGTCGTCGCCTTCGCGGGGGACGACTACGAGGAGGCCCGGTACTATCCCGAGGACCGCGATTTTCTCGTCGAGCTGGAGCCGGCCGTCATTCATTATGAGGTGACGGGGGCCTGGGGGGAGTAGGCGGACGAGGCGGACACGGCGGACGAGGCGGACGAGTTGCCTAGATCCCCAGTTCTTGCAGTACCTCCCCGAGCTTCCGCATTTCCTCGCCGTACGTCGCCCAATCCTCCGCCCGCTGCGCCGCCCGCGCCCGCTCGTAGTGCTCGAGCGCCCGCCGCCCCAGC
>DAINRR010000121.1:0-4969 GCA_036741715.1 Gemmatimonadales bacterium | reverse complement strand
CCCCGTGCTCGACACGTGCGTCTCGCTCAGCCGATTGCCGAACACGTCATACGCATAGACGTACGACTGAAGGCTCACGTTGCTGTTGCTGACCAGCAGCCGGCGCGTGCCGTACACCGAATCATACTTGAAGGTGATGCTTCCGGTCAGATTCCGGCGCCATTCGGTAGCGGAGCGGAGCTCGCCGAGCGGGGAATAGGTGGTGCTTCCCATGCTGTATCGAACGGTGCTTCCGGACTTGACCGTGATACCCGAAACCCGGCCTGCCGCGTCGTATGTCGTCCGGCGCGTCACCGGATTGGCGGACCCGTTGAGGGTCATCGTCCTCAGCGTATCCCGCCCCCCGGCATCGTAAGCCACAGTCAGCGTTCCGACGAGTGCCAGCGAACCGGTGCTGGGCAAGGCGTAGCTGCTGATTGAGGTGAGGCGCGCGGTCAGGGAATCGTAGGCATACCGGATCTCGCCGCCCTTGTCTCCCGTGACGGATCCAAGCGTTGCCACGAGCGTATCAGCGGCCAGCGTCCGCTGACCGCGGCGGTTGTACTCGTAGCGGCGCCGCACCGATGCGCCGTCGGAGAAGACCGTGGTGTCGCCGCGCAGCGCGCCGGCGTCGGTGTAGCCGAACCATTGCATCGACACGTTCCCGCCGAGGTACGTGTCGTCGGTCGAGGTCGTCTCGAGGCGGCCCTTGTTGTCGTAGTAACTCGTGTGCCGCTGGCCCGCACTCAGAACGCGGCCCATGCCGAGATAAAGGGAGTCAACGGCAGCCTTGCCGGCAGGATCCACGTACCGTTCGCCATCGATCGAGCTGGCGCCTCCCACCTCGCTCAAGTACCTGTGGCGAACTCGTCCGGCGCGATCGTACAGCACACCGACGTAGCTGCCGTTGCCAACGAAGGCGTACGTTGGATTCCCGTAGATATCGCGCCGCCACGATTGCTTCCGCGCGCGGTTCACCCCGGTGGTGCTCCGGCTTCCTGGGCCGATGAGCGAATCGAGGCGCCCGTGGAGGTCGTAGTAGTTCCGGGTCCGCTGAATCGCGGTATCGAGCGCCGTGAGCAGTGTGCCGTCCTGCGAGGCATACACGTGCACCGAATCGACGAGTCCCCCTCTGGCGTACCAGGTTCGCGTGGTCGGCGCCTTCGCCCCGGTCCCCGACTTGGCCGCGAGCACACGGCCGATGCGGTCGCGCAGCATTCGCGTACGCATCCCCATCGGGTCCTGGACCGAGTCGGTGCGGCCGAATGCGTTGAACCAGGCCTGCGTCACCGCCGATCCGGGCGTGGTGACGATCTCGGAGTTCCAGGTGGACGAATGATATGTGACGGTCGTCGAGAGCCCGCTCGGATCCGTGACCTGGGTGGGCCGGCCAGCCGAGGCGATGGCGCTATCGAGCGTCCCGTAGGTGAACGTCGTTGTGAGTCCGCCTGGCTCGACGATCGTCAAGGGCAGGCATTTCCCTTTGCCGGAGGTGCCGTAGTTCGTGGTCGTGACGACGTTGTAGGGATCGATGGACGTCTTGAGGCGAGAGCACCAGGCGCCGTTCGTCGCCAGTGTCACCGAGTCGTAAGTGAACTCGAGCGAGTCGAGGGCGTGCGCTCCGATCGGCCACGCGAGGGTCGTTCGTGCGAGCCGGGTGACCCGATGGAGGGCGTCATACGTATACATCATCGAGTCCGGCGATGATGCGACAGGGTTGCCGCGCACGATCTTCGTGACCCGTCCGAGGGTGTCTCGATCGATGCGGCGAATGGCGTCCGCGCTCGAGCCCGGCATATAGAAGCCGCCCGCCCCGGCGGGATCGGCCACCTCCCGTACCCAGGTCGGCGCACCGAAGCGGTCCACCTGGTAGTCCGTGGCCCGGCCGCCCTGATCCACATGCGTGCCCCGGAGCTGATTCGGATAGAGCATCCGTTCCAGCGGATAGCTGCCGCGCCCATACCCCTGCCGGGGCACCGAACGCCGGAACGATCCGCGAAACTTCACGCTCGCCACGTTGGCCGGGAGGATCATCTCGGTTGGCGTCTTGGTCATGGTGTCGAAGACGAACCGTACCCCGGGATGGGCTCCAGAGAAGACGCGCGGCTCGATGACCGAGTCGACGAGCGCCCGCTGCGCGGCATCGACGGTATACCTGTAGCGTGTCGTGTCCCGCGTTCCGGCGTCCGTGTACAGGATGAACCTGACCAGCCGGCAGATGACGTTCGTCGGACCAGAGCAGCCGTCGTACTCGAGATCGGCGATGCGAACCGGGGACGCGGCAGGTGCCGATCGTACTTCGATGTTCGCGACGTGGCCGCCGCCAGTGTAGTTGAATAGAAAGCTCCGGCCCGTGGGATCCGTAATCGAAGCCAGTCGTGAGCTCGACCCCGAGTAGGCATAGATCGTTCGATTGCCCAGCAGGTCCTTGCTCCAGACCTGCCATCCGTCGTCACGATAACCCACCGAGGCACCACCATCGACGAACAGCACCCATCGGGCGCCGGCCTCGGTGCTCGAAAGCCGGACAAGGCGCCCGGTTTCGCCGGGCGGCGGCGTCCATGCGGAGCCGACCTTTCGATATACCGAGTACGAGCCGTCGCCGAGCAGGAGAACCATGGCGGAATCGGTGCCGGCGAACTGCCCGGTCACGAGCCGGCCTAGCTCCGCGAGCTGCCAGCCGGCGCCGAACCTGCCGGCAGATGTATCCATGATCGCCGTCTCGACCACATGCTGCTTCACCGTATCGGTCCGCATGAGCGATGGATAGTACTGATTCACCGCGATCGCGACGTTCCGGATCGTGGCGGAGCCCGCCGTGGTTCCGGTGACGGCATCGAGCATGGCACCGAAGACGCGGACCTCGTCGGCGTGCTCCCAGAGGTTCGCCGCGCCGACGCCATTCACCGCGCCGGCGACGCCTGCGTAGCGCAGGCTCGGCCCCGCCGAAACGCCATTCACCCTCGGCGTCACGACGATCGAATCGGGTGCCTTCTGCTCGCGGCTGATCGATGCCTGGATCGGGAGCAGCGTCGGCGCCCATTGCGAGGCGGAGCGGTAGACGAGGTGCAGGTCGCGCGACTTGTCGCGAGTGACGAAGCCGGGCACTGTCTGCGTGAAGAACAGCCCATCGCATTGAAAGACGCCGAAGGCAGCGCACTCTCCCATGTCCTGCTTCCAGAATCTGCGGAGCGGCGCCAGAGCGATCGCCGCGGGATTCCCGGCGCCCAGATGCACGAACCGCGTCTCGACGTACGTCCAGTGATTCGTGCTGTCTGCGATGCCCGCGACCAGCGTGTTCCATCCCCCGTTGTTTGCAGCATGATTTCCGGGCACGAAGGCGTTCAGGAGGGAACTGCTGCTGGCGACCGTCACGGACGCTCCGACCCGGTCGAGGCCCTGAACGGTCACGTCCCCGTCCTGGGAAACCCCATTCTTGACGATCGTGTCGCCATTCAGGATGAGGCGGAACGTGTTCTTGTTGATCGCGCCCGGATCGGGGATCATCGCGCCCATCAACGGCGGAGTGGCCGACGGGCGCTGCGGAAGGCGCTCGGCTTCGCCGGTCACACCGGGATCGTCGTTCACCTGCTCGAGCGTGCCACGCACGACCTCACGCCTCCCGAACGTGAGCTCGTCGATCCACTCTCGCAGTCGTCCGATTGCCAGAGGACCATACACACCGTCCGGCCATGCGTCCCACAGCACATCGGTGCTGTCGGTGCCGGTCCAGAATCCCCAGTTGAAGTCGCTTCGATCCAGGTAGCCGTAATCCTCGCACGTCGTGGGGTCGCTGGCGAGCCGATCCACGGTGAGTGTCGAGATCTCGAGGTCGCCGTTCATCGAGACCGACGCGGCAAAGACGAGGCCGGCAGGGTGCCCACCGGATCCGGGTTGCGAGAGAAAGCTCGTAGGCGCTACCAACCGAATTTCCGGATGTCCCTGGTCCACGGGGCAACCCCTGAACTCGACGTCAGGCAAAGGCAGCCCGCCGAGCAGGCCCTCGATTCCATGTCCCTGCGCCGGCGGCAGCGAATCGTCGAGTTGCCAGGTTGTGCCGCCGATCTGCGCGAAACTGGTCGAGTGGGTATCGCAGCGACCGGAGGCAGTGCATGCCTCGGTCTTCCATGTAAAGGTGCCGCTCCCGAGCCCCGTAGGCGTCTTCGTGTAGCCGCTCGAGGTGACCGAGGCACCGGACTGGAGCGATCCATTGAGCCAGAGTTTGACCGTTGACGTCGTGACGGACTGCGTGAAGTGAGCGACGAGTGCTTCGTGCGTGCGTTCCCCATCAGGGAACGGGATGGCATGTACGATGAAGGAGGGACCGGAGACCGCGATGTCTACATCGAGCGAGTCGATCGAGGAGTTTGCCTCGGCGAACAGCTCGAACAGGAGCGTGAAGGTGCCATTGCCCCGGGTCGACCAGTCGACCGTGATGACCTTCTGGGCGCCCTTGTTGAGCCAGAACGCGCTTTCCGAGAGGGCGTCGCAAAGGAGTTGAGCGCTCGTGCTGCCGCAGGTGAATGAGAACCAGCCTCCGGTGGTTCCCGTGTTCTTGACGGTCACGGTCGACTCGCCCGAAGAGTCGACGCCGGCGGTCGTCGGAAATGTCTCCGACAGGATGGTAGGCTGCGGCCCAGTCGGCAGGCATCCGAGCTCGCACTGTATGACGACGCCGCCCGAGTCACCCGGCTGATTCCCTGAGCCTCCATTGCCGTTCCCGTTGCCGTTATTGCCATTCCCGCCGTTCCCATTTCCCTGGCCGGCAGCGGGGATGCTCAGCATCATGAGCATGAAGAGCGCGGCAAGCGGAGGCAGCAGGCGAATACGTGGCACGTGAGCGGCTCCGGATGGGGTTCAGCTCCCATAGGGCATCCCGCATGCCAATCGTCACTCTTCGTCATCTCGTCGTATGCGAACACGTTGCAATCGCCGGGGGCGGGTTCGGCCGTGAGATATTCTCACGTCGTCTCACTTGAAGTGAGACTTT
>DAINRR010000120.1:0-4983 GCA_036741715.1 Gemmatimonadales bacterium | reverse complement strand
GCGATGCTTTGTATCGCCCGTGGGACAGGCGCCCACCTCTTGGCCGAATTGGTGCTCCCTCGGGACAGACGGCCAGGGAAGAAGCCTCATGTTGGGCCGAACGTAGCTCCCCGACGGGACAAACAGGCACTTCCTGGCCGGTTGTGCCAACGGCGGTGCAACGCGCGGCGGCTACCGCCGGCGCAGGAGGAAGAGCGTGCGGGGCGAGTCGGTGATCGGCGCCTCGCGCACGATCTCGAATGCCACGCCGAAGGCCGCCCGGAAGCCATCGATCGTGTAGCCGTCGAAGATGTCGCGACGCGCGGCCAGCAGGCGGCGCGTCATCGGGTCTTCCTTCGGCACGAACTCGACGATCGCGCGCGGCGCGATGCGAGCGAACAGCCCCGCCACCGCGGGCAGCGGCACGTTGTTGCCGATGGCGAGGTGATGCACGAGCGCCAGGCCCAGGATGACGTCCGGCTCACCGCGCTCCAGGAACGAGGCTCGCTCCGACAGCGCCCAGCCGATGGCGGGCGACGGATTGGCGAGGTCCAGGATCAGCGGCAGGACGGCCGGATTGGCGCCACCGCGGACCCGGCGCCAGTGCGCCTCGACGCTGCCGGCGTCCTGGTCCCAGGCCACGACCCGGTAGCCGGCCTCTGCGGCCATGGCGCTGTACACGCCGGTGTTGGCGCCGAGGTCCCAGGCCGTGCGACCACCGACCGCGGCGAGCATCTCGCGCACGATCTCGCCCTTGCTCGCCGTCGCAGCCTCCGAATACGAGGTGGTGGTGGCATAGCCCGCCCAGTGACCCGACGGCTCCCAGCGCAACCCGGCCACCGTGCGCTTCAGCGAATCGAGCAGCGCCCGCTGCCCCGTGGCGCTGATCTTCCGGGAGGGCGGGGCGGCGCCCTCCGCGGGTGCCGCGTCGCGGCCGGCGCGTCGCTGGGCACCGGCGTGGGCATGGAGGTGCGACAGCAACCCGAAGTTCAGGCGAGTGCGCCCCGGCAGCAGTCCGGCAGCGAGGTCGAGCGGGATCCCGTCGATGTGATCGCGCAGCATCAGGCCGCAGCGCGCGTCGCGGTACGCGATCAGGGCCAGCGGCGCCAGGAAGTGCTCGCAGAACTGCCGATAGGCGGGCCACGGATCGGTGGCGGACGCGGACTCGAAGCTCAGCGTGTCGATGTGGATCGGGCGTCCCGCGTCGAATTGCACGTTGTAGGCACAGGCGTCCTGGAGCCGCATCCCGGCGTCGAGCGCCCGGGACTGGATCTCAAGGGTGAGCAGGGCCGCCTCCTTCAGCTGGGAGAACGACCACTCGTACGGATGACTGACGAGGTCGAGCATGCGCGGCCGCAGCACGGCCACCGCGCCGGGCACCGCCGCGGCTTCCGGGGGCGCCTCCTCGAACTCGATCGCCAGGCCTTCCGCGAGCAATCGCTCATGGAGACCGCTGGACCGATACGCTTCCCAGTCGGCGGCGCCGGCCGGTTGGACCTGCCGATACAGCACGCCGTCGCGGCGGAAGACGAATCCGGCCGGGTCGCGGAAGGAGGCCGGGTCGATCACCGGGCCCTCAAGCGCGGGGATCGGTCTCCTCGCCGCGATCGTCGGGCGTCGACGGTGTGCCATCGCCGCCGCGGATGCGGTGCCAGGCATCGGTGATGACGCGTCGGAAGAAGAACGGGACGGCGAGGACCCCCGCGAGGATCACCTGGAGCAGCATGCTGCCCGAGCCGGGGTCGATATACGCCAGCAGTGGCATGGGTGTTGAGCCTCGATTAGTGTTAACCGGATGTTACCCGACGGTCGCCAAGACCTCCGGCGGCCGGATGGGCGCCAGCGCCAGCGTCCTGACTGGACGCTGCTGCCGCTTCATCCCCTGCTGGCAGCAGCGTACCCGGTCATCTTCCTGTTCGCGATGAACATCGCCGAGCAGGTGACGCTGGCCCCGCTGTGGCTGCCGCTCGCCCTGGCCATCATCGGCTCCGCGCTCCTCCTCTCCGTCCTCGCGCTGGCCTTGAGGAACTGGCAGCGGGCCGCGCTGCTGGCGACCGTCCTCGTGGGCGGATTCTTCGGGTACGGCCATGCCTGGACGGCGGCGGCCGATCTCCTCGACAGCCAGTGGCCGCTCATCGTTGCCTGGCTCGTCGTGGTCGGGATCGGGCTCCTGGTCGGCTGGCGCATCGGATCGGGGCGGCTCCGGACGGCGACGCGCGCCCTCAACGTGGTGACGCTGTTCCTGGTGGTGCTCAATCTCACCACGGTGATGACCTCGCGGCCGGTGCTCGACGTCGGCGCGCCGCCGGAGGACCTGGCGGCCCTCGAGCTCACACCGCCGGACCCTGACGACCCACCCGATGTGTACTTCGTCATCCTGGATCGCTACGCCGGATCCACGGCGCTTCGCGAGACATACGGCTTCGACAACGAGCCATTCCTCACCGAGCTCGAGGAGCGGGGGTTCGCGGTGGCTCGTCAGGCCCACGCCAACTACATCAAGACGCCCCTCTCCCTGGCCAGTACCCTTTCGATGGAGCCGCTCGACGCCCAGGCCCTGAAGGCGCAGGCGAAGGATGGAAGCGACCGTGACCCGATCCACCGCGTCCTCGGCCAGCGCCTCGCGGTCCCGGCCGCGCTCAAGCAGATCGGCTACCAGTACGTCCAGATCGGCAACTGGTGGACGCCGACGGCGACCAACGTGGATGCCGATCTGAGCCTGGTGTACGAGGGGCAGGACCAGTTCGGATCGGCGCTGGCACAGACGACCTTCCTGCGGGCCCTCGACGACCCCACCGGGGCGCCGGACGATCCGTGGGACTGGCCGGTGATGCGGGAGAACAACCTCTACGCCCTGGACCGCCTGGACGAGGTGACGTCATTGCCCGGACCGAAGTACGTCTTCGCGCACCTGGTGACCACCCACCCACCCTACGTCCACAACGCGGACGGCTCGTACACCGGGCGCGCGCAGGTGGCGCGTCTCGGCGACATCGAGAGCTATCGGCGCCAGCTGACATACGCCAATTCGCGGATGCTCGCGTTCGTGGACCGGGTGCTGGCCGACGACCCCGACGCGATCATCATCCTCCAGGCCGATGAAGGGCCGTTCCCCGCCCGCTACGAAGAGGAGGAATGGGGGTTCAAGTGGCGCACCGCCACCGACGCCGAGCTGGAGGAGAAGTTCGGCATCCTGTTCGCCATGCGAGTGCCCGATGCGGACCTCGCGGCAGAGGGCTTCCACGACGAGATCACGCCGATCAACACGTTCCGAATGCTCTTCAACGCTCGCTTCGGGACCGATCTGGAGCTGCTGCCCGATCGGACCTGGGCGCACGAGGACCTCTACCGCTTCTACGACTTCTTCGAGATCACCGACCGTCTTCGCCGATGAGGTGCCGTCCCGTGGTCAGCGCGGGACGAGCTCTTCGACCCGGTCGCGCGCGGCGGCGCGATCGGTGAACCAGAGGGCGTTGACCTCGATGAACGGCTCCTCGCCCGCCGGCACGGCGTCCTCGCTGTGGATGGCGGCGACGGAGCACTCCGGCTCGCAGGCGGCGCAGTCGATGCACTCGTCCGGGTCGATGTAGAGCATGCGGTCGACCCCCGGCTCGTAGTGGATGCAATCGACCGGGCAGACGGCCACGCAGGACAGCTCCATGACATCCACGCACGGTTGGGCAATGACGTAGGTCACCGGGACAGGTTCCTCAGCGCTTCGTGTGGACAGCGTCCCGCAGCCCGTTGGCCGGCGGCAGGGCCATCCGGCACCCGATTCCGGTCCGTCTGGCGGCCGCTCGCGAATCGCTCGGCTCGAAATCTTCCCCGCGGGCGAACGCAGAATGCGCGGAGCAGGCGCCCCACTCGAAATCTGATCTCGTGGACGCGCGTTAGCCGGCGGGGCGCCGGTGCGGGGGCCGAGCCACGCTCAGCATCGAGCCGGCCACGCCTGTTCTGCCCCCTAACGCTTTCGTATGGGAGCCGATTTCAGGTCGGGGCCCTCGCGTGTTGGATATTGCACGCCCAGGTGCGCGTTACCGATCAACTGACGCCTTGGGCACCGGGATCCACGCTCAGGAACGCTCGGGGACGGCCGATTTCTGGACGTAATGCGCTCGCACGAGAGCACTGTCCGATTCGGCGCTCACCGCATCGGACATTGCGCGCCAGCAAAGCGTTATCTACGCGGCTGCGCGCCGGCCAGCAGGGCCCGTTCGGCGAGGGCGATGGGCAGACCGCCGGACGAGGTGATCCGATCGTGGAAGGCCCGCAGCGCATCGGTGTCGGAGGAGCCGCGGGCGGCGAAGAAGGCTTCGCGGATGCGCACGATCTCCAGGCAGCCGGTGAGGTACGAGGACGCCTGGGTCGGCCAGGCGCAGTAGCGCGTGACCTCGGCGCGGGCGGTCGGCTCGGTGAGGGCGGTGTGCTCGGTCATGAAGCGCACCGCCTCGTCCCAGCTCATCTCCCCCATGTGGAGCGAGGTGTCGACCACGATCCGTGCCGCCCGGAAGATCGTCGCCTCGTACTGGAACATCTCGTGGCGCAGGTCGGTGAAGAAGCCCTGCTCGCGCATCATCCGCTCGGCGTACAGGGCCCAGCCCTCACTGAAGTACGGGGTGCGGAACACCTGGCGCAGCCGCGAGGGGTTCGCCTTCATCATGACCAGGTGCCAGTGGTGGCCGGGGTAGGCCTCGTGGACGGCGGTGGTCGGGATGCCGGGATACGAGTTCGTGGCGAGCCGCTTCTGGACCTCCTCGTCCGAGGCGCCATCGGGGGGGAACGGCACGAAGAAGTGTCCCTGCATCCGGTCGCTGAACGGCGGCGGCTGCATGTAGCTCGCGACCGCCAGCACCGGGCGCTGGAAGTGCGGAGACGGGACGACAGCGCATGCCTCGCCTTCCGGGAAGCTCACCAGGCCATGCTCGTGCAGGAAGACCCGCGCGCGCTCCGTCCAGTTCTCGTAGCCGATGCGCATCTCCTCCGGCGTCCGCGGGTGATCCTCGT
>DAINRR010000119.1:0-5312 GCA_036741715.1 Gemmatimonadales bacterium | reverse complement strand
TGTTCTCGACGACGACGACGAGCGGGCAGCGCTGCACGGCGGCGAAGTTGATCCCTTCGTGAAAGGCGCCGGTGGACGTGGCCCCATCGCCGACGTACACGAGACCGACGCGATCCTCGCCGCGGAGCTTGAACGAGAGGGTGACGCCAGCCATGACGGGCACCATGTCGCCGAGGTGCGAGATCTGGCCGATGAAACCGCGACCGGTGTCGCCGAAGTGGATGTTGAGCTCGCGGCCGCGGGTCGGGGAATCGCCCCGGGCCATGTACTGGCGGAGGATCTCGAGCGGCGTCGCGCCCTTCACGAGCATGGAGCCGAGATTCCGGATGAGCGGCGACAGCACGTCCCGGGGCTCGAGGGCGAAGGCCGATCCGACGGCGTCCGCTTCCTGGCCGAGCGAGCGGAAAAGGCCGCCGACGACCTTGGTCTGGCGATAGAGATTGACCAGCCGCTCTTCGAGCGAGCGGGTGAGCCGCATCCAGTAATAGAGCTCGAGCAGCTGGTCGCGGGAGAGGGCGGACGGATGGGACGGAGCAGGCGCGGCGCGAGAGGCGGTCAAGACATGTCCTGGACGGTGACGGAGCCGGCGAACCGCGGGGAAAATTCGCCGGATGCACGACTTAAATCAAGCCGCCGCCGGAACTTCTACTTCGCCGCCGCGAGCGCTTCGAGCGCCACTGCCGTCATCGCGCGGACACCGACCGGAATGGCAGCGTCGTCGGCCAGGAAGGTCGGCGTATGGTGCCCGCCCGACGACTTCCCTCGCGGTACGGCGCCCAGCTTGAAGTAGAAGCTCGGGACGCGCTGGGCAAAGTAGGCGAAGTCCTCTGCCCCGGTCTCCGCCTGGACGATGCCGACGTTGTCGCGACCCACGACCCGCTGGAGCACCGGGCCGAATCGCGCGGCGAGTGCGGTATCGTTCACGGTCACCGGATTCGTCTCCTCGAACTCCAGCTCGAACGTGGCTCCCGCCGCCGTCGTGACGCCCTGCATGATCTCCCGCATTCGCCGCTTGATCATGGCCGTCACCGAGTCGTCGAAGGTACGGACCGTACCCTGCAGCTCCGCCGTTCCCGCGATGATGTTGTGCCGGTCCCCCGCGCGGAAGACACCCACCGTGACGACGGCGGGGGCGAATGGCGTGAGCGTCCGGCTGACGATGGTCTGCAGGCTCGTCACGACCTGCGCCGCGGTCACGATGGCATCGATGCCGAGCTGCGGCGTCGCGCCGTGGGCCTGGCGGCCGACGACACGCGCGCGCCATGTCGTGGAGGAGGCGTACTGCGGGCCGGGCGTGTAGGAGAGCTTGCCGAGCTGCTCCCAGTCGCCGACTTCATCGGGGTGGTCGCCGTTCGTGTGGAGTGCCAGGAGGATCGCCGGTGCCGGATCGCGCAGGACCCCCTCCTCGATCATGAGCGGCGCACCGCCCTCCTCGCCCGGAGGCGCGCCTTCCTCTGCCGGCTGGAAGATGAACATCACCGTGCCGGCCAGACGTTCGCGCTCGCCGGCGAGCACCTCGGCCACGCCGAGGGCCACTGCAACGTGAATGTCGTGACCGCAGGCGTGAGAGACCCCCGTTTCACGCCCCAGATAGTCGGCGCGGGCGACGGACTTGAACGGCAGCTCGGTCGCTTCGGTCACCGGAAGTGCGTCCATGTCGGCGCGGACACCGACCACCGGTCCCGGGCGGCCTCCGCGGAGGATCCCGACCACCCCGGTGCGCGCGATGCCCTCGCGCACTTCGAGGCCGAGGCGCCGGAGCTCCCGCGCGACGACTCCCGCGGTGCGGGTTTCCCGGTTGCTCAGCTCGGGGTGCCGGTGCAGGTCGTGACGGAGCTCGATCAGTCGAGGCGCAGCGCGCTCCACGGCGGCGGAGATCTGCCCGTCGGTGAGTTGTGCGGCTGCGGAACCGGGGGCGGCCACGCAGAGAGCGGCGGCGATCACGCAGCGATGCATGAAGCCTCGGGGGTCAGGGTCAGGGATTCGCACCCAGCTCCCGGCCGAGGTGTCGGATGTCGTCCCGCAGGAACATCGACACCACGATCGAGGGAGCCAGCGTGAAAGGTGCGTCGACGAAACGCAGGAGCCGCTCCACCTCGGCCGTATTCCCTGCTGCCGCGAGCCAGCGCGCGCCGAATATCCGGTCGAGCGGAGTGACGGAAGGAAACTCGGCGGCCGCAGTCTCGAAGGGCAGGTTCGCGCGCCGCCATTCGAGCGCCGCCATGGCGTTTCCGGCGGCGGCCGTGTCGCCCGACAACGCCACCAGGTGAGCGTCGAGCGCCGCGGCAGCGGACGCGGCACCCGGGTCGCTCGACTCGCGCAGGCGATCCCGGGCGACGGCGACGCCCCCCGGACGGCCGGCGATGGCAGCGGCGACACCATCCAGGTAGGTCCACTCGGCCGCGGCGGATGCGCGTGGCCGGGAAGCCCCGAGTGGGCGGTCCCCGAGCGCAGCAGCGAGCACCTCGAGGCGGCGTGCCTGCAGCGGGATCGGTTCGGCCGCGAGCGCCGAATCCCAGCGGTTCGCGGCGGCGAGCGACATGGCGAGCATCTGTCGGTACTTCTCCATCCGCGTAGCCGCTCCCCGCTCGATCATGGCTTCTGCGAGCCGCCGCTGCCACTCGGAAAACCCGAACAGGATCGGATCGTAGAAGGATGCGGCGTGGCGGTTGTGCTGCACCTTGTCCGCGATGACGGAATCGAGCGCGCGCTCCGCCCCGGCGGAATCGCCCCGGACGAGACGGTCCAGAAGCCGGAACGACAGGACCTGATCCGCGTAATCGTCCATGGGGCGCGGCTCGGCCTGCTCGAGCTCTGCGAGTGCCCGGCCCAGCCAGAGCGTATCGCGTTCGAGCGCGGCGAGGAGGGCCACGTGATCCCACGCGAACACGAGGTGGGGGTTCAGTGCGATGACCCGGTGCCATGCATCGCGCCCGTTCTCGAGGGGCCAGCCGGCGAGCGGACCGAAGTGGGTCAGCTGGTCCGCATACGATACCCAGCCGAACCAGCTGGTCGGATACCGGCGAATGACCTCTTCGTGCCTTGCCACCGCCACCTCGAAGGTCGTGTCCCGAAGCGCCGCACGCGCCTCGATCTCGAGGCGTTCCCGTGGCGGCAGCGCGGCTGCGTGGGCGATGAGCGTGTCGACCAGCTCGCCGGCCCTCGGATCGAGCACCCAGTCGGCCGAGAAGATCCGGCGCGAGAGGGCGAGCCAGAAGACGGGATCGGCTTCGAGGGCCCGCGCATAGGCGGCCGAAGCTTCCTCGAACAGCGACTGCGCCAGGAACCGCTCTCCGGCGAGGAACTCGCGGATGGCGGCGACCGAGCGCGTACGGAACGCATCTTCGAGGGAGCCGCCCGTGATGGACGCGGAGGGCAGGAGCTGCGGAAGCAGGCGCAAGGCGAGCGAATCGGTGAATCGCGCGATCGAGTCGGCTGGTGCCTCCGCACTCGCGCGGGCAAGTCGCTCGCCCGAGGACGCGTCGTGCACCGTGACGTCGGCCCGGACGTTCTCGCCCAGCCGGACAAGGCTTCCCTCGATCAATCTCCCGGCGCCGAGGTGGCGGGCGAGCGCGGCGGCGCTGTCGGCGAGTCGCAGACCAGAAGCCGGCGCGGACAGGGCCAGGATCGAGTGAGGATCCGCCGTACGCAGATCCGCGACCCCGTCGAGCGTGGCACTGAGCGTGAATACGAGGTCCCGCCCCAGTCGCGAGAGCGCCGTGTCACCGCTGCTCGGCACGAAGGGAAGGATGGCGACGACACGGTGATCCACGACCGACGGAGCGAGTTCAGCGGGTGGGCGGCGCCAGAGGTACAGTCCTGCGAGTGCGGCGATAGCGGTCGCGGCGGCGAGGAGCGCGGGACGGCGCCTGCGGACACGCACCGGCGCGGGCGCCTCCCGGTCATCTCCGAGCGCTTCCGACAACGCCTCGGCCGACTGGAATCGATCCGCAGGCTCCCGCTCGAGCGCGTGAAGGATCGTCTGCTCAAGCGATGCCGACAGCGCCGGACGCGTCATGTGAGGGGGACGGGGCGCCTCGGTGAGCTGGCGTGCGAGGATCGCCTGAGCGTTGGCGCCAGTGTATGGCGGCTCCCCGCAGATCATTTCATACAGCACGCACCCCAGCGCATAGACATCCGTGCGGGGGTCGACGTCACGATTGCCGGCGGCCTGCTCCGGGCTCATGTAGGCAGGGGTGCCGAGCGTGAAACCGGTGGACGTGAGGCGGTCGCCGACGGTCGCTTCGAGATGGGCGATCCCGAAATCGGCGATGACCGGATGCCACCCGGTCGTGGTGTTCCGCTCGTGCGAGGCACTTCCGCGCAGGAGGATGTTTTCCGGCTTGATGTCCCGGTGGACGATGCCGGACGCGTGGGCATACGCGAGCGCTTCCGCCACCTCCTGCGCGATGCGCACGGCCTCGGCCACGGGAAGCTTGCGGCCGTCGCGCAGCCATGCCCGCAGGCTCTCGCCGACCACGAGCGGCATGGCGTACCAGAGAAGGCCGCCGGTCTCGCCGGAATCGAAGATCGGAAGGATTCCGGGATGGTCGAGCCGGGCAGTGACGCGGATCTCGCGCAGAAAACGCTCAGGCCCGAGCGCGCCGGCGAGCTCGGGCCTGAGCACCTTCAGCGCGACGGGCCGGTCATGACGCAGGTCCTGCGCGCGGTAGACCGTCGCCATGCCGCCCTGTCCGAGCGGAGCGTCGATCCGGTACCGGTCGAGCAGACCGGCCGCCAGCAGTTCCTCTTGGTGTGTCATGTCCCGATCCGCGGGGGTCGTTCCACGATACGCCCGCGGCCGCGTCCTGCGCCACCCGCATGGCCGATCAGGCCTTCCCGCCCGCCTGAATGCGCATCCCGTAGAAGGACCGATACACGAACACGAGCGACGCCAGGAAGAACGCCGCCGCGAGCCCGATCCCGAGCCCGCTCCCGTGCTCCGTCGTGAGGTAGACACCGAGTTCCACGGCGAGGAGACCGAAGAGCGTGGTGAACTTGATCACCGGATTCATCGCGACCGACGAAGTGTCCTTGAACGGGTCGCCGACGGTGTCGCCCACGACGGAGGCGTCGTGCAGCGGCGTGCCTTTCATCTTGAGCTCGGTCTCCACGATCTTCTTGGCGTTGTCCCACGCGCCGCCGGCATTGGCCATGAAGATCGCCTGGAAGAGCCCGAAGAGCGCGATCGAGATGAGATAGCCGATGAAGAAGAACGGCTCGACGAAGGCAAAGGCGAGCGTCGCGAAGAAGACGCCGAGGAAGATGTTGAACATGCCCTTCTGGGCGTACTGGGTGCAGATCTCGACCAC
>DAINRR010000118.1:0-5498 GCA_036741715.1 Gemmatimonadales bacterium | reverse complement strand
ATGCTCGCGCTTAGCCGACCGGTCTCGAGGTCGATGGAGGCGATGGTGCCGCCCGCATTCATGTTGTCCACGATCATGCCGGTCATCGGAATCCGCACCATGGCGCGGAGCAACTTCGCCTCGCCTCCGGGGCTCTCGTAGGTGACGCACCGGATCGTGCTGATGGCGTCGGGTGCGAGGGGGCGCAGTGCCGGGTGCGGCTCCAGACAGCGCTGCAGAACGATGGGATGGTCGCGTGACTGCTCCGCGAGGCGCCGGACGAGCTCGTGTGCGTCGACGCGGTCGCCGGTCGCGGTCTCCCACGCTCCCGCCCCGATGCGCTTCCACCGGGTTGCGCCCTGCCCGGACCAGAGATCGGCCGGCTTCGCGAAGAGACTCGCGTCGGGCAGTGCGGCGGCACACTCCGCCGGCGAACCGGAGACCGGCCGGCCGGCCTCGAACACCGCCAGCAGCGGAAGCACCGGCAGGCCGTGCTCCATTGCCCACCCGGGAAACCACCGCTTGTCCCCGATCGAGCGTGCGAGCCCGGGAGCACGGCGCTCCGCGAGAGCGCCGAGAAGCACGTTCGCCTGCACCCCACTCAGCCAGACACCCCAGTCACGTCGCGGACGGACCGCGAGCGCCCAGTACGCAGCGAACTGGTCCGGGTGTGCTGCACTGCTGAGCCATCCCCGATACAACGCGAGGAACTGCCGCCACGGCGGCACACCATGCTCAGCCCGGAGGGCGTGACCGTGGGCGCGTACGAACCGTGCGCATCGGAGACCATATTCGAACGGCTTCGAGACGAGCATCTTCAGCTGAGCGGCGCGGCCGCCCGCGCCCTGGATGCGCGATCGCCGGTAGAGCCCGACCATCAATGCGACGGGACCGAAGCCGCCCCCGAGCAGGGCGGCGATGGCGCGCTCGCGCAAAGAAAAACCCCCGGAGTTCCGGGGGTCTTTCCTCACAACGTCAGCGCTCATGCCACGAGGTCGCGCAGGCGGTCTCCCGTTTCCCCCTCCCGGAGGCGCAGGAGGGCGCGATCCCGCAGCTGGCGGATCCGCTCGCGGGTCACGCCCATCATGCGGCCGATCTCCTCGAGCGTCCGGCTGTTGCCGTCGTCGAGCCCGAAGTACAGCCGGAGCACCTTGGCGTCCCGTGCCGGAAGCACCGCGAGCGCCGCCTCGATGTCCTGCGTCTGGCTGTTGGCCATGGTCGAGGTATCGGTGCTCTCCTGGTCCCCGCTCGTGAACCGCTCGATGCGCTCGTTGCCGTCCCCGTCCCGCGTCGGGTGATCGAGCCTGACCGCCTCGGCGTTCAGCGCGCTGAGGCTCCGTACGGCCTCCACGGTGAGCCCGGTGGCACGGGCCAGTTCTTCGGTGGTGGGCATCCGGCCGAGCCGGTCCTTGAGCAGCGTCGTGGTGCGCCCGAGTCGGCTCAGGTCCGCGGTACGGTTGATCGGCACCCGTACGTGACGGCTATTGCGTGCAATTGCTGCCTGAACCGCCTGTCTAATCCACCAGACCGCATACGAGATGAACTTGACACCGCGGTCCGGATCGAACTTCCGGGCCGCCGTCATGAGCCCGAGGTTCCCCTCGCCGATCAGGTCGACGAGCGGCACGCCCCGGTTCTGGAACTTCTTCGCGACGGAGACCACGAACCGCACATTGTGGCGGGCCAGCTTCTCCTGCGCTGCGATGTTGCCGCGGAATGCCTTGCGGGCAAGCTCCATCTCCTCCTCGCGGTTGAGGAGTGGAACCCGGCTGATCTCATCGAGGTAAAGGTCGAGACTTTCACGGCCCTCGTCGACCGCTCGCGCGATCGGGGCGGGCCGGACGGGACGACGCTTGGCACGTCCTTTCATCGCCACGCTCAACGCCTCCTATTGGGACCTCTGTCCCGTTAAGCGCCATAGCCGCAGGTCGAATCACCTGAGGTACAGTTGCGGAATATAGCGGCTAAACCACATAAAATCAACGGTTTAGCTAAACCGATGCAGGTGAGGCAGTTGCGCGTCACCCCGCAACAGGATACCCGATTTCCTGACCGGAGGGTCAGGGAGGGTTGCATTCCCCCCGGAGACGCTTCCGGAACGGGGTGATGCACCTCTCAGGGGAACCGCACCCGGGCCCGGCGAGTTCCCGGAAACGAAAGCTGCCGGCTGGGAGCCGGCAGCACGACAGCGCAGTTGCTGGCGGCTCAATCGGCGCCGTTCACCACCCGGGGCTCACCGTCGACGGACGAACGTCCGTCCGAGCCCCGCCCAAGGAGCTCCAGACTGGCGCCCTCCGGTCCGGTGACCTTGACGATGCCGAAGGGGACCTCGTCACTTACCCAGATGTCCGAACCGGCCTCGGGGTTGCGGAAGTGCCGGGTGCGGAACACGCCGGCGGGAACGGTGATCTCCTCCTCGCCGACGAGCGTTGCGCCGGGGCAGGCGCCGGCGATCAGCCGGTGCAGCGCGGACGGCGCCGTTTCGCGGGCGCGCGTGAGGAGTGCGGGTCCCCACCGGACGGCGGGATCCTTGCCTCGCTGGACGACCACTTCCTGAAGGGCAGCATTGTCGTACGGGTACCCTGGGACCAGGACCTGGGTGATGACGGTCCCGCCTCCCCGGCCCCGGACCCGCGTCTCGAAGCGGACGAGCCCCCGCCCGCCCCGCGCCTCCCGGCCCACGATCGCGAACCGCACGGTCGTCGGAGCCTCCCCGCGCGGCGCGACCACCACGTATTCCCCCCAGCCGCCGGTTCCGGGCGCGCGAACCGCGCCGTCGCAGGGTTCCTGCGCGGCGACTACGGACCCACTCGACGCCAGCGCCAGCGCCAGACTGATCGCGCGTATCATGGTCGCTCCTTCGCGTTCATCCGAGCGCCTTGAGCTCGGAGACGAGCTTGCCCAGCGAGCTCTTCGCGTCGCCGAAGAGCATCGAGGTCTTCGGGTTGTAGAAAAGCTCGTTCTCGATGCCGGCAAAGCCGGACCCCATGCCCCGCTTGAGCACGATGACGCTCCGCGCGCTGTCCGCGTTGAGGATCGGCATGCCGTAGATCGGGCTGCCCGGGTCGGTGCGCGCCGCGGGATTCACGACGTCGTTGGCGCCGATGACGAGCGCCACGTCGGCACGCTCGAAATCGCCGTTGACGGCGTCCATGTCGAACAGCCGCTCGTAAGGCACGTTCGCTTCGGCGAGCAGGACGTTCATGTGCCCGGGCATCCGCCCGGCCACCGGATGGATTGCGTACTTGACCTCGCCGCCGCGCTTCTCGATGAGGTCGCCGAGCTCGCGGACGAGGTGCTGGGCCTGCGCGACCGCGAGGCCGTACCCCGGCACCACGATGACGAGCTGCGCATAGCCGAGCTGCATGGCGGCGTCCTCGGGACCGACCTGCCGGACGGTGAGGCCTTCCGCCGACTTCGTGCTTCCCGCCGTGGTCGTCGCGCCGAAGGCGCCGAAGAGCACGTTCGTCAGCGAGCGGTTCATCGCCCGGCACATGATCTGGCTCAGGATGATTCCCGAGGAGCCGACCAGGGCGCCGGAGATGATGAGGACGTCGTTCCGGATCACGAAGCCCGTCATGGCCGCGGCGATCCCGGAATACGAGTTCAGCAGGGAAATCACGACCGGCATGTCGGCCCCGCCGATCGGGATCACGAGGAGGACACCGAGCAGGAGGCTCAGCGCGCAGACGGCATAGAACGGCCAGAGGAGCGACTCCGGTACCGACACCTGGTAGATGCTCAGCGCGACGATGGCCACGAAGATGGCGGCATTGAGCGCCTGCAGGCCGGAGAACGTGATCGGCCGGCCGCTCAGCAGCTCTTGCAGCTTGGCGAACGCCACGAGGCTTCCCGCGAGCGTGACCGCACCGATCAGGAGGCTCAGCTGGATGGTGATCGACGTGTCGATCGAGAGATTCTGTCCGACGAGCTCCGACCGCAGGAACTCCGCACCGCCGACGAGGAGCGAGGCGCCGCCGCCGAAGCCGTTGAGGAGCGCCACCATCTGGGGCATCGCGGTCATCTTCACCGCGCGCGCCATCCAGAGGCCAAGGGCCGAGCCGACGACCATGCCGGCCGCGATCATCTCGTAGCTCAGGATCGCGCGGTCGAAGAGCGTGACGACGATCGCGAGGAGCATCCCGATGGCGGAGATGCGGTTTCCCGAGACCGCCGTGGCGGGGTGCGAGAGGCGCTTGAGGCCGAGGATGAAGCAGACGGCCGCGATCAGGTACAGCAGCTCGGTGATGCCCGGGCGCATCAGCCGCCTCCCGGCTTGCGCCGGAACATCTGCAGCATCCGGTCCGTGACCGCGTAGCCGCCGACGACGTTCATCATGGCGAGGATCACCGCGGCCGTCCCGAGGACGGCGGAGATCCAGCCGTGCCCGCTACCGGCGATGACCATCGCCCCGACGACCGTGATGCCGCTGACGGCATTGGCGCCCGACATGAGCGGCGTGTGGAGCGTGGTCGGCACGCGGTTGATCAGTTCCACGCCGAGGAAGGTGGCCAGCGTGAAGATCACGATTCCCGCCATGAGTGTCTCGAGCATCTCAGCTCCCCGTGAGCACGGCGCCGCCGTGCACTACGCTCATCGGACCGGCGATGGGGTCGTCCGCCGTGAACGTGAATGCGCCGTCCTTCGTGGCGTACTCGATGAAAGTCTGCACGTTGCGGCTGTACATCTGACTCGCGTGATAGGGCAGCGTCGCCGGGAGGTTGACCGGGCCCATCAGCAGGACCCCATGTCGCTCGACCGTCTGACCCGCGACGGTCCCTTCGCAGTTGCCCCCGGATTCCGCGGCGAGATCCACCACCACGCTGCCGGGACGCATTCCCGCCAGCATCGAATCCGTCACGATGCGGGGGGCGGGACGGCCGGGGATCTGTGCCGTGGTGATGACCAGGTCCATGTCGCGGATGTGGCGCGCGACCGCCTCCGCGACACGCCGCTGCTGCTCCTCGCCCAGCTCGCGCGCGTACCCGCCCTGCCCCTCCGCGTCTGCGGTGACGGCCTCGGCCTCGACGAACGTGGCGCCGAGACTCTGCACCTGCTCCCGCACGACGGGGCGAACGTCGAACGCGGACACCACGGCGCCGAGCCGGCGCGCGGTGGCGATCGCCTGCAGCCCTGCCACACCCGCCCCGATCACGAACGCCTTGGCCGGAGGAACCGTCCCGGCCGCCGTCGTGAGCATCGGGAGGAACCGGGGAAGCGCGCTCGCCCCGAGGAGCACCGCCTTGTAGCCGGCCACCGTCGCCTGCGAGGAGAGGGCGTCCATCGACTGCGCTTTCGTCGTGCGCGGCACGAGCTCCATGGCGAAGGCCGAGATCCCGCCCTCGGCGAGCTGGGCGAGGAGCGGGGCGTTCGCGGCGGGGTTCAGGAACGAGACGAGTGCCGTGCCGGACCGGAGCCGGGCCGCTTCCTCAGGCGACGGCGCCTGCACCCGGGCGACGAGGTCGGCGTCCGCAGGTCCTGGCGCGGTGCTGACCGCGATGGGTGCAGCCATCAACCAG
>DAINRR010000117.1:0-5599 GCA_036741715.1 Gemmatimonadales bacterium | reverse complement strand
CTGCTGCACCTGCCGGCGGACGGTGGCGGAGAGGCCGGCGTGGTACGCAGCGGCGCGGAGGTCGAAGCGGCCGAGCCAGCGCGCGACCTCCTCCGTCTCGGCCCGCGACTCCGCGTAGATGATCGCGCTCCCCTGGTCGAAGCCGCGGAGCGCCCCGGCGAGGAAGCGGAGCTTGGCCGCCGCGTCCGGCGTCCGGACCACCTCCCAGAAGAGGTTCGGGCGGTCCACGCCCCGAACCATCACGGTGGGCGACCGCATCGACAGGATCGAGACGATGTCTCCGCGCACCTCCGGGGTCGCCGTCGCGGTGAGCGCGAGCAGCGGCGCGGCCCCGGCGATCTCGCGGTAGGCGCCCAGGCGGGCGTACGCCGGGCGGAAGTCGTGCCCCCACTCGGAGACGCAGTGCGCCTCGTCGACGACGAAGAGCGGGACGGTGACGCGCGCGAGCCGCGCCCGGAACTCGGGGCTGTCGAAGCGCTCGGGCGCGACGTAGCAGAGCTTGAACCGCCCGGCCTCCAGCGCCGCGAGCGTCGCCTCGACCTGGCCGGGGGTGAGACTGGAGTTGATGTAGGCGGCCGGCACGCCGCACGCCTGCAGGCTCTCCACCTGGTCGAGCATGAGCGCGATCAGGGGCGAGACGACCAGGGTCGTGCCGGGGAGAAGGGTGGCCACGATCTGGTAGATGGCGCTCTTCCCGGCGCCGGTGGGCAGGACGGCGAGGACGTCGCCACCGCCCAGGACGGCCTCGATGGCCTCGGCCTGGGCGCCGCGGAAGTCGGGGAAGCCCCACAGCCGCCGCAGCATCCAGCGCGCATCGGCGAGCGTGGGCCGCGCGCCGGCCAGGATGTGTTCCGGCAGCTGCAGCTCGGCGGTCTCGAAGCACAGGTCCGTTTGCATTCCACCATCGTGCACGCGTGGAAGATCCGGCTGGGCGCGGATGCGGCTCTCCCACCCGGAGTGATACCCCCTGCCGGGGGCGCGGGGACGGATCAGGCGGCGGCCGCCAGCGGCTCCGCGGCGGGCTCGCGCGCCTCCTCGGGCTCGGTGCAGTCGAGGCTGTCCAGCGATACCGGCATCACCAGCCAGAGCGAGCGGATCGGGTCGTCGCCGCGGCCGTCGATCAGGATCCCGCCCTTGGAGCCGTGGATGCGCACCCGGACCTCCTCCGCCGCGACGGAGGCGAGCACGTCCTCCATCATCCCGGCGTTGAAGGCGACCGTCACGGGGGACTCCAGGATGGCCGCCTCCACCACGTCGTGCGCGGTGCCGACGTCCGGCGTGCGGGTCCACAGGCGCAGGCTCCGGCCCTCCGCCCGCGCGATGATGGCCTTGTAGTCGTGCCCGCGCGCCACGGTGGCCATGCGCCGCACCGCCTGGAGGAGTGACGCGGTCGGGAGCTGCACGTAGGTGGTGGGCTTCTTCGGCAGCACCTTGCCGTAGTCGGGGTAGGACCCCGCGAGGGTGCGGGCCGAGAGCGCGAGCCCGGCGACTCGCAGCCCCACCGTGGACTCGCCGAGCGAGACCTCGACCGGCCCGCGTCCCTTCAGGAGGCGCTCGGCGGTGGCGAGGAGCTGGGGCGGGACGACGCGCCGGATGCCGGGGGTGAGCCCCGCGAGCGGCGCCTCGCTGAGCGCGAGCTGCTTCCCGTTGGTGGCGACCATCCGGAGCGACGTGGCGGTGGTCTCCAGCAGCACGCCGCAGAGGGAGCCGCGGGACTCCTCCTTGGACGCGACCCAAGCGACGCGGCCGGCCATGGCGCGGAGGATGTCACTGGAGAGGGTCACGGGCGGCGCGCCGGCGGGATCCGGTCCCCCGACGTAGTCGGCGGCGGGGGAGGCGGCGATGCGGAACCGGGAGCGGCCCGCCTCGATCAGGCCGGTGGTGCCCTCCGCGTGGATGCGCGTCCGGCCATCGGGGTCGCTCTCCCCGGCGATGGCGGCGAGCTGGTTGCCGGGGAGGCAGAGGCTCCCCGGGGTGCGCACCTCCCCGCGCACCTCCGCCTCGATGGCGAACTCCAGGTCGGTGCCCTGGAAGGTGATCCGCCCGTCCGCGTGGGCGTCGATGCGCACGAGCGTCAGCGCGGGGAGGATCCCCGTGCGCCGGGGGAGGGCGTCGGCCGCCGCGTCGACGGCCGCGCGGTGCTCCTTGGTGGAAAGGGTGAAGTCCATGGGCCGGAGGGCTTGGGGTGAGGGAGAGGCCGGGGTGCCGGCCTTCGGAACTCACCCTTCCCTTCTCGTCGGGGGCGCGGCCCGCCGGCCGCGGTCTGGGAGGAGGTGGGAGGGATCGGGGCGGTGAACGCCCCGAGAGGAAAACGCGAAGTGGGGGAGGGCTTCGGTATCAGTCGTATCGATATGCTGTTGCGGCACTTAGCGGAATCGGAGCTGCGATTGCTACGGGTCCGCTGAAGCCGTAGATTCAGCCGTTTCTGCTCATCCCGCGTTGTCTCCGGCAATCGCGGGCACTCGATCGCCCGATCTCCTATCCCATGAGCGTACGGCTGATTCTGGACACGAACGTCTTCTATGATCTGGGTGCTGGACGCCTGAGCCTCACCGACGTGCGCACCGACCCGACCGAGCAGCTCTTCTACTCGCCGATTGGGGCGCTGGAGATCGCGGGAAAGTGGGCGAGCCAATCGTTCACGGAGCGCCGTGCCGCGGCCGCCGCGATCATCGCTTCGGCGGCCACCGAGCTGCCGGACACGGACACGTTCCTGACGCGCGATCTCTTCGGCTTCACGCCCTCTTTCCCGCAGTTTTCGTTTGCCGAGGGTGTGAAGGCGATGGCAAAGAGCGCGACGATGGCCGAGCTGATGTCAGGTGTGCCGGACGTCTCCGCGCAGGTGGTCCGCAGCGTCAGTGTCGCGGCGATCGGACAGTGGCGCCAGCAGGTCGAAGGCGACTGGGTGAAGGATCACGTAGCGCTCCAGGCCACCGAGATCCCGGCGTTTGCGCGGTGGTACAACCCTGATCCCACCCAGCGGAGCGGCGCGGTACCGAAGCTGAAGGGGACGCGAAAGGCTGAGTTCCTGAAGACGATCAATTCGCCGGGTTTCTCCACCGCGATGATCGTGGCACTCCAGACGCGAGCCTTGCTCAGTGCCGTCCGGGACGCCGCGCTGACACCCACCAGGGCGATGGTGGACAGATTCGTCGCCGCGATCGAGTCGACCGCCTGTTTCCGCGGGTGCTACAGGGAGTACGTCGCGCGTTTGATCACGGGCGGCTTGCTGCCCCAGGAGAACGACAGCGGGGACATCGAGCTCTTCCTCTATTCGATCGACGATGACCACATCGTGGTGACGTCGGACGGCAGGTGGAAATCGATTGCCGCCGCCGCTGGCTTTGGCCAGCGGGTGCGGACGGTGCCTGCGCCTGCGTCAACCTGAGCCCTGGAAAGGGAGGCGTGGATCGGGCACTGCGTCGGGCCGTGTTTCCTTCCTTGGAACGCCCGGCGGCGGAGCAAGCCCGCGGGTCAGGCTCCTACGACTGTGCAGAGTGGACACATGCCGCTATCCGAGTCCCAGCTTCGCCTCCTGCTGCGGCGCCGCGTCGCCCTGATTCGCCTCGGGTCAGCGGATTGGGAGGCGATCGAGCGCGGACGCTACGGCGGAAGACGCCTGTCGCTGACCTTTCCGCATGAAGTCGCGCGCCTGGCGCAGCCGAACGGCCTGGCGCTGATCGCGGTCGACGACGAGGATGACGAGCCGGATGAGCCCGACGCGCGGCTTTTCGTCGGCCTCGTGACGTCGGTGGCGGGCGTTGCGTTCTTCGACTCCCGCGTCGTGGTCAGCTACGTCGAACCGGTGTTTCCCCGCACCTTGTCTGCCCTCCTGGCCCAGATCGACGAGCCCTCGCTCCGGGCGGGTGTCACGAGGGTCACCCGGGGTACCGACGACCTGACGGCCCTTTCGCCGCGGCTGGCGGAGGAGGTGGTCCGACGCCTCGCTTCCGAGCCGTTCAACGACGATGTGCTCTCCCGGCTCGTCGCGGTCCTCGAGAAGCCGACCCATTATCGCGACGGGCGCGCGCTCCAGCAGGACGCGATCGACCTGGCGCTGAAGGCGTTCGGCGGGTCCGGAGCTGCCGATGCGCTGCTCATCTCCGACCAATCCGGTCTCGCCCGGATCCGGCTGCAGGAAGATGCGCTCATCGAGCATGATGCCCGCTCGATCCCCGGCTGGAGCCTGGACGCGAGCGATGTCACGGGCCGTGCTCGGTTCACGCAGGCCAACGGCGAGAGGCTGGAGGTCATCACGGCGAACAAGCGGGCGCTGGAGGAGATCTTCGGCGTCGACCTGATCTACCTGAACGAACGACGCCGTTCGCTGGTGATGGTGCAGTACAAGATGATGGAGCGGGTCGGCCGCGAGGATTCAGGCCGGAGTAGACGCGCCGACGAGCGGGAGTGGATCGTCAGGCTGAACGAGCAGTTCCTCGACGAGATCGAGCGGATGGAGTGGTTCATGAGGGATCTCTCGCCGGACGGTCCATACCGGCTGAACCCCGTCCCCTTTTTCGTCAAGCTGGTCAAGCGGGACTCGAAGACGTCGACGGCCGGGATCCTCCTCAGCCTGGAGCACCTCCGGCAGCTGATCGATACCGAGGCAGTCTCCGGTCCGCGCGGAGGGCTGCGCATCAGCTACAGGGACCTCGATGGCCACTATCTCCGGGGTGAGGCATTCATCGACCTCGTCCGCTCCGGGTATGTCGGTTCGCGTGGTGCGACGACGGATCACATGGAGAGCCTCGTCAATGCGGCATTGACTGACGGGCGTGCTGTCGTCGCCGCCATTCAGCGCCTCAGGACCGCCGGATGAGAGCGCGGCAGGGCTACAGCGGAGAGAGCATCCGAATGAAAACCGCTATCGCGGAAGCGCCGATGGGGCGGGCGGGAGCGGCGGAGGCGCGGCCAGCGGGACGGCCCCGCGCGGCTCCCGCCGCCCGGTCGCCTGCGTGATGCGGAGGATGCCATACCCGCCCGTCGCGCGCGCCTGGCGGGGGCCGTCGCGCAGCGCCGCACCCGGAACCCCGCCCGCCGGGAGATTGGCGGGGAGGAACGAGCCGGGCACCACGAACCCCGGGTGCTGAAGACGCGGGTCGTAGAGGAAGGTGCGGCTGCCGGGCACCCGCCACGGCGACCCGTCTGCGGCGGTGCCGTACCCGCTCCCCCACCACTGGCACTGCGCCGCGGTGAGTCCCGTCTCCTCCGACTGTTCCACGGCCCCCACAACGCGGACCTCCGCCGCGGCCCAGTCACCGAGCACCGCCGGCGCCTGGTCGACCGCACCCCCCTGGTACACACCGCCGGGCCGGCCGCAGACGCGGGTGCGGAGCACCGCGTAGAGCGTCACGTTGCTCGTGGCCACGAGCGGCAGCGCGCTCGGCGTCGTGCTCCCGGCCGGGGGGACGAGGTCCCACACCGACGCCCACCCGAAGCTCCCCGGCGCGAGCCCGAGCTGGACGTCGGCCTCGTCCGGCAGGAGGGTGATCCGCGGCGCGTCGATCATGAGCGGCGGCGGTCCGCGCCAGGCCGCCTGCCGCGCGGTGTTCAGGCTGCAGACGACGAACACCGGCAGGTCCGAGACGATGGTGAGCGG
>DAINRR010000116.1:0-5759 GCA_036741715.1 Gemmatimonadales bacterium | reverse complement strand
CGAGGCGGATGAACGGGTGAGCGGGAGGATCGACGTGCAGATGCCCGTCCTCGAACGCGTCGACCAGCTCGCGAAAGGCGCGCCGAGCCGCGTGGCGGTTCGGGGCCGTGGCGAGTGCGGAATCGGCCGCCCGATGCAGCGCCACGAGGTCGAGCGAGTCGGTCTCGACCGTCCACTGGAAGTTCGCGTACGCGGAGGCGAGGTGGGTTTCGAGTCGGATCAGCTCCTGACGCCATGCGGTGCGGTCCGAGGTCTCCGCCGGCAGGAAATCGGGAACGAACGGCGCGGCACCCGCAACCGCAAGCAGCGCAACGAGAAGCAGAAACGTCCGGGCGACGGCACGCATTGATCGGCTCCGTTGGGTTCGCCCTGCCCTACGGGTGAAGGGAAATGATGTTTCAGTTTGGGACGGCCCGGAGGTCACGGCGCAGGGCACGGCGAGGTAACGAACCGGTTGCATCATGGGCCCATGAGACCGGCTGCTCTCCTCCTCGTGCTCGCGCTTCCTGCGGCCCTCCATGCGCAGGGTGCCCGTCATTCCTTTGATCCGCCCGCCGCGGGGCGGCAGACGCCCATTCAGGCCTTCGGCGACTCGAGTAGACTGCGGAGTGACCTGACGCTGGCATTCGGCGGAGCGATGGGCGGGATCAGCGGCCTCCTCGCGGGCGGCTTCCTCGGCGCGCGCCTCGAGATGGCCGGCGGGTGCCGCGGCAATGAGTGGTGCGGGTTCGGCGGCGCCGTGCTCGGCGCGGCAATCGGCACTACCATCATGATCCCGGCCGCCGTGCACCTGGCGAACGAGCAGCGCGGCAGCTTCGGCTCCGACCTCGCGGCGAGTGCTGCGGCGCTCGGCGGTGGCCTCGCGATAGCTCTCGTCACGCAGGATGCGGAGCCGATGCTGCTCGTTCCGCTCGCCCAGATCATCGGCGCGGTCGCGGTCGAGAAGCGTACGAGTCGGGCGCGCGAGGATCGCGCGCGTCAACGCCTCACGCACTGAGCGGACTGAGCTGTCCCCTGAGCGGAGCCTGACGGTCCCCGGTATTTGACAGCCGGCCGATCCGGGGCCACTATCAGAATCCCTCATTCGGCAGGAGGTGGAGCCCATGAAGGTCTATGGCTCCGACGCCATCAGAAATGTGGCCTTCGTGGGCCACGGAGCCAGCGGCAAGACGACCCTCGTCGACGCGCTGGCCTTCGTCTCCGGTGCCAGCCGCCGCCACGGCTCGATCAGGGATGGCACCGCACTCACCGATTACTCCCCCGACGAAATCGATCGCAAGCACTCCATCTCCCTCGGCCTCGCGTACGCCGAGTGGATGGACACCAAGCTGAACCTCCTCGATACACCCGGATATCTCGATTACTTCGGCGAGGCCGTGGGCGGTCTCCACGCCGCCGACGCGGCCGTGGTGGTCCTGAGCGGGACGGCCGGCGTCGAGGTCGGGACCGAGAAGGTCTGGGAGATCTGCGACCAGCTGCACCTGCCGCGCATTCTCTTCGTCACCGCGATGGACAAGGAGAACGCGGACTTCGAGGCGGTCTTTCGCGACGTGCGGGACCACCTCTCCCCGAAGGTGGTTCCCGTCGAGATCCCCGTCGGCGACGGGCACGACTTCCACGGCATCGTCAATCTGTTCACGGGGCAGTGCCACAATTTCCGGAAGGGCACGAAGTCCGGGGAGTACGAGGTCATCGAGATCCCCGAGGAGCTGCGCGAGCGCTTCACGCAGTACACCGACCAGCTCACCGAGGCGGTCGCCGCCACCGACGACACGCTCATCGAGCGGTACCTGGGTGGCGAGCCGATCGGGCGCGAGGAAATCGCGCGCGTGATGAAGCGGGCGATGCTCGCGGGAGAGATCGTCCCCCTCTTCTGCGGGAGCGGGGAGCTCACCTACGGCATGCGGACGCTCCTCAACGAGATGGTGGAGCTCTTCCCGAATCCCCTCGAGGCGCTCGAGGCGAAGCGTGCCGGGGATGGGGCGGGCTACGATGCGCCGCTCGTCGGCCACGTGTTCAAGACCGTCTCGGAGCCCCACGTGGGCGACGTGACCTTCTTCCGGCTCTACACCGGTTCGATCCGCTCCGGCGACGAAGTGTGGAACGCGGAACATGAGGTCGCCGAGAAGCTCAACCACCTCTCGCTCCAGCAGGGGCGGGACCGGATCGAGGTCGAGCGCATCGAGGCGGGAGACATCGCCACGGTGGCGAAGCTGCGGGACACGCACACCAACGACACCTTCTGCCGGCGTGATGCTCCGGTCCGGCTGGCGCCGATCCCCTATCCCGACGCCGTCGCCACGGCCGCGGTGCTCGTCAACAAGCGCGGTGAAGAGGACAAGCTCGCCGCCGGGCTCCACAAGCTCCACGAGGAGGACCCGACCTTCCACTTCGAGTACAACTCGGAGCTCGGACAGACGCTGATTCACGGCATGGGCGAGCGGCACTTCGACACGATTCTCGGCAGGCTCTCGCGGAAGTACGGTGTCCACGCCGAACTGACGCGCCCGAAGGTGGCATACCGCGAGACGATCAAGGGCAAGGCGGAGGGCCAGGGAAAGCACAAGAAGCAGAGCGGGGGCCGCGGCCAGTACGGCGACTGCTGGATCCGCATGGCGCCGAGGCCGCGCGGGGCAGGATACGAGTTCGTGGACAAGATCGTCGGGGGCGTGATCCCGAACAAATACATCCCTGCGGTCGATCGTGGCGTCCGCGAAGCCGCGGAGCGCGGCGTCGTGGCGGGGTACCCGATGGTGGACTTTTCGGTCGAGTGCTTCGACGGCTCGTACCACGACGTGGACTCGAACGAAATGTCGTTCAAGATGGCCGGCATTCTCGCGTTCCGGAACGTGGCGCCGAAATGCCGGCCGGTGCTCCTCGAGCCGCTGGCGGACGTCGTCGTCTGGACCCCTGAAGACGTGCTCGGCGACGTGATGGGAGACCTGAGCGCCCGACGCGGCCAGATTCTCGGTACCGAGCAGGACGGCCGCCTCACGAAGGTCCGCGCCGTCGTGCCCGAATCCGAGCTGTACAAGTACTCGACCACGCTGCACTCGATCACGCACGGCCGCGGGACGTACCGTCATTCGGCCCACGGATACGCCGAGGCGCCGCCGGACGTCGCGGAACGCGTGGCGACGGAGGAGCGCGAGCACGCGGCTGCCGCCTCGTAAACTGCTCGTGATGAAACGGGTCGTGCAGAGGAAGTTCGCATGATCTGGGGCGTCCTCGCAGAGGTCGTCGTCGTCCTGCACTTCTGCTTCGTGCTGTTCGTGCTCTTCGGGGGGGCGCTCGCCCTGCGCTGGCCGAAGGTGGTGTGGGTTCACCTTCCGGCCGCAGCGTGGGGCGCGCTCATTTCGTTCGCCGGGTGGATCTGCCCGCTGACGCCGCTGGAGAAATGGCTGCGGCGGGAAGGCGGGTCGGCGGGGTACGAGGGGGGCTTCGTCGAGCATTACATCCTGCCGGTGCTCTATCCGCGCGGGCTCACGCCGGGCATTCAGGTCGCGCTCGGCGTCATCGTGATCGTGCTGAACGTCCTCATCTACCGGCACGTCTACCGGCGGCATCGCCGGCACGCCGCCGCGCATTCGTGACCGGCTGGCCGGCCAGGACCCGCGCCGATGTGCGGGTTGCCAGTGACTCCTTCGTCCACCTGCCAGAAGAACCCGTTCCCGTTCGACGGCCGGCAGCGACCCTGCTGCAGCGTTACCTGAGGAGGGCCCATGAGAGTCGGACGGCTCGGCGTCGTTCTCCTCTGGATCGTGGCGTGCTCGGATGATTCCGGACCCTCGGCGGGCATCCAGTTCACGTCGCTCGCAGCGGGCTCGACGAGCGCATGCGGTCTCACCGCGGAGGGAGAGGTGCTCTGCTGGGGCGGAAACGGCTCGGGGCAGCTCGGGACCGGGGACCGGGAGTGGAGGCTCGTGCCTTCGCCGATGGCTGGGTCGCCGCGATTCTCGGTGCTCGATCAGGGCTCGACGGCATGCGCAGTCGATCTTGGCGGACGCGCGTATTGCTGGGGCGCCGGCGGTTGGGGTATGACTGGCAACGGTGCCGTCGAGGGCGTCGATCTCTGCGGCGAGTTCCAGTTCGGCTGCAACCTGAGGCCACAGGCGGTGCGAACGGCCGAGCGGTTCAGCGATATCGTCAACTCCGAAGCGATCAGCTGCGGCCTTGCGGTGACGCGTCTCGCGTATTGCTGGGGTGTCTATCAGGGTGGATTCCTGGGCATCGGCGTCGTTCCCGACGGATCCCGGCCGCTCACGCAATGCCAGCCCCGGTTCTCGAGCGAATTCCTCTTCGTGGACGGACGGTGCGCCACCCAGCCCGTCGCGGTTGCCGGCGAAAACCGCTTCAGGTCCATTGCGGCCGGCGCCGGCCAGGTGTGCGGCGCGACGGAAGGCGGCCGGCTGCTCTGCTGGGCCCGCCCGACCGAAGGCGACAGCGGCGAGCGCTATCTCCCTGTCGAAGTAGCCGGCGCACCCGCATTCACCCAGCTGAGCGGAGGCGGATCCCTGCTCTGCGGCGTGACGGGTGCGGGACCGGCGTACTGCTGGGGGGACGTCTACGCGAGCGGTGGGGCGTTCAGCACGTCATCGCCGACGGCGGTCGGCGACGACATCGTATTCTCGAGCGTAACGGTCGGCTCGGAGCACGCATGCGGGGTGACGCCCGGCGGAACCGCCTACTGCTGGGGCATCAACAATCGCGGCCAGCTCGGCGACGGAACCACGGTAGACGCCGTCGGTGACGGCACGCTGGATCCGGTGTTCGTGGCGGGCGGCCACAGCTTCCGCACGCTCGCGGCCGGGACCGACTTCACCTGCGGCATCACCCTCGAGGGCGACACCCATTGCTGGGGCGCCAACTCGACCGGCCAGCTCGGGAACGGGACGCTCACCGCGAGCCTCACCCCGACGCCGATCGATCTTCCCTGAGGGAAGCAGAAAGCCCTGGCGCGTGTGCCAGGGCTTTCTTTCGATCCGACGTTCCGGCGGTTCGAGCTATGCCGTCTTCCGCTTCGGCTTTGCCGTCCGCTTCCGCTTCGGCTTCTTGAGCGCCAGGACGCCGGCTTCCTCTTCCTGGGGCTGCCGGTAGACGAAGCGCTCGCCGCGGAAGTTCCGCAGCACCACCTCCTCGTCGGACATGCTGATCACGTACTCGGGAAGGAGCGGGATCTTGCCGCCGCCGCCCGGGGCATCGATGACGAATGCCGGGTTGGCCAGGCCGCTCGTCCACCCTCGGAGCGCCTCCATGATCTGGATGCCGGCCTGCACGGTGGTCCGGAAGTGCTCGCCGCCGGCCACCTGGTCCGCCATGTAGATGTAGTAGGGACGGACGCGCGCCATGAGCAGGCGCTGCATCAGCTCCTTCATGACTGCGGGATCGTCGTTGACGCCCTTGAGCAGCACCGTCTGGCAGCCGAGCGGGATGCCCGCATCGGCCAGCATGCCGAGACCCTTCACCGCGGCGGGCGTGAGCTCATCCGGGTGGTTGAAGTGCGTATTGATCCAGAGCGGGTGGAACTTCCGGAGCGTGTCGCAGAGCTCCGGCGTGATCCGCTCGGGAAGGTGGCACGGCACGCGGCTCCCGATCCGGATGATCTGGAGGTGCGGGATGGCGCGAAGCCGGGTGAGGATCGCGTCGAGGCGGCGGTCGTTGAGCAGGAGCGGATCGCCGCCGCTCATGATGACGTCGCGGATCTCGGTGTGCTGCTCGAGATACTGGAAGGCGCTCTCGAACTGCGACATCGGGATCTT
>DAINRR010000115.1:0-5953 GCA_036741715.1 Gemmatimonadales bacterium | reverse complement strand
CACATCACCGAGCTCGAAGTCATCCTCCCCGACGGCTCGACCACGCGCCTCGGCTCCGCCACCGGTGAGGCGTGGGGCCCCGATCTCGTCGGGCTCTTCGTCGGGAGCGAGGGGATGTTCGGCATCGCGATCGAGATCACCACGAAGCTCGTGCCGCTCCCGCGCGCCGTGCGCACCTCGCTCGCCGATTTCACGTCCGTGCGCGCCGCGAGCGAGGCCGTGAGCGCCATCATCGCGTCGGGCATCGTGCCGGCCGCGCTCGAGATGATGGACCAGGTGTGCGTCCGCGCCGTCGAGGCGTCCATCTATGCGGCGGGGTATCCGACCGACGCCGCGGCGGTGCTCCTCGTCGAGCTCGATGGATCGGAGGAGGCGGTGCTCGGGGACGGCGCTGTCGTGGACGACCTGCTCGCGCAGCACGGGGCGCGCGCCATCGCGAGCGCCTCGTCGCCCGCCGAGCGCGCCCGGCTCTGGCAGGGACGGAAGAAGGCGTTCGGGGCGATGGGCCGCCTCGCCCCCGACCTCGCCGTGCAGGACGCCGTCGTGCCGCGCTCCGTGCTCCCGGAGGTGCTCGATGCCGTCGGCGCCATCGGCCGGCACCACGACCTGCTCGTGAGCAACGTCTTCCACGCCGGCGACGGCAACCTCCATCCGAACATCAGCTTCGACCGCCGGGACCCGGATCTCACGTCCCGCGTCCACCACGCGAGCCGCGAGATCATGGAGGCATGCGTCGCCGCCGGCGGCTCCATCACGGGCGAGCACGGCGTCGGCTCCGACAAGCGCGACTACATGCCGCTCATCTTCGACGCCGCGTCCCTCGACGCCATGTGCGCCGTGCGCCGCGTCTTCGACCCGCTCGAGCGCGCGAACCCGGGCAAGGTCCTGCCGATCAGCTCGTGCCGCGAGTGGCGCGCCGGAGGGGTCGCGTGAGCGACGCCGTCCTCACCCGCCTCCGGGCGCTCCTCGGCAGCGCCGGCGTCGAGCGCGAGGCCGATGGCCTGCCCCGCGCCACCCCCGATTCGAGCGAGTCGTTCGCGCAGGTCTGCCACGTCGCGAGCGAAGAGGGCTGGCGCATCCGGCTCGAGGGCCAGGGCACGTGGCTCCCCGCGGACGCGCCGGCGGACCTCGCGCTCAGCACGCGCGCGCTCGACCAGGTCGTCTCGGTGAGCCCCGCCGACCTCGTCGCCACCGTGCAGGCGGGCGCGCCGCTCGAGGAGGTGCGCCGCCGCCTCGCGGACCACGGCATGTGGCTCGCGCTCGATCCGCCGGGCCGCCCCGACCGCAGCATCGGCTCGATCCTCGCCACCGCGACGGGGGGCCCGCTCCGCCACGGCTTCGGCGGCGTGCGCGACCACGTGCTCGGCTGCGCCGTGGTGACGGGCGACGGGCGCCTCGTGCGCGCCGGCGGGCGCGTGGTGAAGAACGTCGCCGGCTACGACGTGACGAAGCTCCATGTCGGCGGCTTCGGCGGGTTCGGCGTGATCACCGAAGTGCATCTCCGGCTCCGCGCGCTCCCGCGCGCCGACGTCACGCTCACCGCACGCGGCCCGCGCGACGGCCTCGCGGCCGCGGCGCGCGCCGTCACCGCCGCGGGCCTCAGCCCCTCGGCCCTCGAGCTCTTCTCCCCCGCGCTCGCCGCCGAAGCGGAATGGATGCTCGCTGCGCGCCTCACCGGCACCGACTCCGCCGTGGCAGGCGAAGCGCGGCGCCTGAGCGCCACCGGCGACGTCGCCTGGCAGCAGCTCCGCCCCGACCGGAGTGCCGCCTTCTGGGGACTCACCGCCCGCGCCGCGCTCGCCGGCCCGGTGACGCTCCGCCTCGGTGTTCTCCCCGACGGCCTCGAGGAGACGATCGACATCGTCGGTCACGATCTCGACGAGGGGCTCATCTCGGCGGGCGGCATGGGCGGGCTCCGCTGGACGGGCACGACGACCGCCGAGCGGCTCCGCTACCTCCGCCGGGCCATGTCGACGCGCGAGATCCCGATGACGATCGAGCGCGCGCCCTGGGAGCTGCGCCGGGAGGTCGGCCACTTCGGCGCCTACCGTGAAGGCGTCGGCCAGCTCGTGTCGAAGCTGCGCGAGGCCTTCGACCCGAAGGGAACGCTCCAGGTGGCGCTCGAGGGGCAGGCGTGACGTCATTGCGAGGACGTCACAACGCGGCCGACGATGCAATGACCCACACCGCCGACCCGCTGGCCCCCTGCGTCCACTGCGGCTTCTGCCTCCCCGCCTGCCCCACCTACCTCGCAACCGGTGACGAATCCGACAGCCCCCGCGGCCGCATCGTCCTCATGCGTGCCCTGGCGAACGGCGAGCTCGGCCCCGACGACGACGCCCTCGCCGAGCATCTCGACGCCTGCCTCGGCTGCCGCGGGTGCGAGCCGGTCTGCCCGTCGGGCGTGCAGTACGGTCGGGGCCTCGAGATCGCGCGCGCGCGGCTGGCGGAGGCGCGTGGGCTCACGCCGATGGCGCGCATCGTTCTCGGCGTGTTCCGCCGGAGCTGGCTCTGGCGGCCGGTCTTCACGGTGACGCGGTGGCTGCGGGGGACGGGGGTGTTCGGGGCGATGGCGGGGGGTGGGAGGGTCGGGTTTGCGGCGGGAATGGTCGCGGGGAGCGGGGAGGCGGGGCAGACTGTCATCCCGAGGGAGCGCAGCGACCGAGGGATCTACTCAGCCGGTCGCCCCACCGCCCTCCTCTTCCGCGGCTGCGTCATGGACACCCTCTTCACCCACGTCCACGATGCCACCCGCCGCACCCTCGAGATCAACGGCTACGACGTCGTCGAAGCCGAAGGCCAGGTCTGCTGCGGCGCGCTGCACGACCACGCGGGCGACGTCGCGTCGGCGAAGGCGCTCGCCGCCGAGAACCTGCGCGCCCTGGCGGGACGGGCCGACTACATCGTCGTCAACAGCGCCGGCTGCGGCGCGCTGCTCAAGGACTACGGCCATCTTCTCGGCACCGACGAGGCCGCCACTTTCGGCGCGAAGGTGCGGGACGTGAGCGAGCTCCTCGCCGCCGCCGGGCCGGTGCCGCCAGGGCCGCTCGAGATCGACGTGGTCTACGACGCCCCGTGCCACCTGCAGCATGCGCAGGGCGTGCATGCGGACCCGCTGAAGATGCTGAGCGCGATCCCGGGACTCCGGGTCCGCATCCTGCCGGGATCCGACAAGTGCTGCGGGAGTGCGGGCATCTATTCGCTCCTGAAGCCGGACATGGCCCGCGCCGTCCTCGCCTTGAAGATCGACGAGCTCGCCGCCACCGACCCGCGCCCCGCCTTCGTCACCACCGGCAACCCCGGCTGCCTCATGCAGATCGCCGCCGGCCTCCGCGCCGCCGGTCTCCCCATCCGGGTGGTGCACCCGGTCGAACTGCTCGACTGGGCGTATCGAGGAATGATTTCTTCTTGAATGATTTCTTCCTGAACGCGAAGGCGCGAAGCCGCGAAGAACGAAGGACAACCTGGAGGTGGCATCCTGGACTGCCGGGCGAACGGAGCCGTCGGGCAAGCCCACATGATGCTTTTCTTCACTCTTCGCGACTTCGCGCCTTCGCGTCGACAAAAAGAGAAAAAAATCAGTCCTTGCCGCCCCGCGCCCGGGGGCGTATTCCTTCCCTATGACCCCCGCCGTCCATATGCAGGCTTTCGCTCCCTCTCATGGCTGAGTTCGCCGTCGCCCTCGATCGCGCTCGGCTGGCGACCGCGCGGCATGGGGCGGGGATCGTCGTGACCTCGCCCGCCGTCTTCCGGATCGAGGGCGCGGGCGCGGTGCAGTGCGTGCAGGGGATCGTCACCAACGACATCGAGAAGCCGGGGGATCACAGCCTCGTCTACGGCGCGCTCCTCACGCCGAAGGGGATGATCGTCCTCGACCTCTGGATCATCCGCACCCCGGATGCGCTCACCCTCATCTGCCCGCCGCGCGCGCGCGATGCGGCGCTCGAGCTCTTCCGGCGGCAGCTCCCCCCGCGCCTCGCGCGCGTCACCGACCTGACCGGCGAGACGCGGGTCGCGTGGCTCGTCGGCGAGCATGCCTTCCAGACGCTGGTGAAGGCGGGACTCGGGCCGCTGCCCGAGCAGGCGGGCCGCGTGACGGTGATCGACACCGTGCGCGGGCGGCTCTTCGTCGCCCTGGGCACGGAAGTGGCGCCGTTCGCGGGGATGCTCGTCGGCGCGGCGCCGGCGATCGACCTCGCGCTCGACACGCTGCGGGGCGCGGGCGCGGAGGACGGCGACGAAACCCTCCTCGAGGCCGCGCGCATCCTCGCCGGCTGGCCCGCCCTCGGCGCGGAGATCGGCGAGCGAACGCTGCCGCAGGAAGTGCGGTTCGACAACATCGGTGGCGTGTCGTACACCAAGGGGTGCTACACGGGCCAGGAGACCGTCGCCCGCCTCCACTTCCGCGGCCACACCAACCGCGAGCTCCGCGGGCTCCGCTGGATGGAGAGCGGGCCGCTCGACGGCACGGCGATCCGCCTCGCCGAGAAGGAAGTCGGCACCGTCTGCTCCGTCCTCGAGCTCGACGACCGCATGATCGGCCTCGCCCCGCTCCGCCGCGAAGTCGCCGTCGGCGACACCGTCGAAGCCGGAGGCCGCCGCGCTACCGTCGTGGCGCTGCCGTTCGGGCCGGCTGATATTGATGGGTGATCTGTTCTGATCGTTGAGCACGAAGGCGCGAAGCCGCGAAGGCACGAAGGGCCGCCAATTTCTTGTGGACTCCCTGAACATCCGACGAACGGAGCCGCCCAGGAGCCGAGGGAAAGGACCGCTCCCTTCGTGCCTTCGCGGCTTCGCGCCTTCGTGCTGAAAACAAAAAAAGACCCCGAGCAAGTCACCCGGGGTCCTCTGGGACAGTGCGGTCCCTGATGCTTACATCTGCGCCGCAGTGTCGCGCGGCATCATCGTGTCGCGCATCATCGTGTCGGGCATCATGGTGTCCATGGCCGCGGGGGCCGGCATCATGGTGTCGACCGCTGCGCCGGCGTCGGCCGGCGGGGCCTCTTCGGCGCAGGCAGCCACTGCTACCAGCATCGCCGCAATCATGACCTTCTTCATCGGTGCTCCTCGCTCAGGGGGATGAGGTCGGACCGGTCCGGACCGGCCCAGCTATGCCGCACTGTCTCTGTGGCATAACGGCGCCCGAAATTACGGCGCCCGGCCACGAAGTCAAGATAAGTAGGTCCTCCGCCCGCGATACCGACAGAAGCCCGAAACCGCTGGCCGGGTGGCCAGACCCCCCATTCCGAACTTCGCGTACCTGAAAGACATACATGCTTCCACGCACTCTAGGTCAGCTTCGTGAATCCCCCTGGGCCGAGGCCCCGCTCCGGGGGCGCCGGGTCCGCGACGAGCTGCGCGCCAACCTCCTCGCCCGCCTCGAGCGCGACGAGCCCCTCCTTCCCGGGGTCCTCGGGTACGAGGACACGATCCTCCCCCAGCTGGTCAACGCGCTCCTCGCGCGCCACCACTTCATCCTCCTCGGCCTCCGCGGCCAGGCGAAGAGCCGGATCCTCCGGGCCCTCACCGCGTTCCTCGACGAGCGGATCCCCGTGATCGCCGGGAGCGAGGTGAACGACGATCCGTTCGCCCCGATCTCCCGCTACGGCCGGGAGCGGATCGCCGAGTGCGGCGACGCGACCGCGATCGCGTGGATCGGCCGGGACCAGCGCTACGTCGAGAAGCTCGCGACGCCCGACGTCACCATCGCCGACCTCATCGGCGACCTCGACCCGATCAAGGCGGCGCGCGGCGGCCACCTCCTCTCGGACGAGCTCACGATGCACTTCGGGCTCCTCCCGCGCGCCAACCGCGGCATCTTCGCCATCAACGAGCTGCCCGACCTGAGCGGCAAGGTGCAGGTGGGCCTCTTCAACGTGATGCAGGAGGGCGACGTCCAGATCAAGGGCTACCCGGTGCGCCTCCCGCTCGACGTGCTCCTCGCCTTCACCGC
>DAINRR010000114.1:0-6308 GCA_036741715.1 Gemmatimonadales bacterium | reverse complement strand
TCACTTTCTTCTTGCCGGCAATGGCGCGGCGCGGGCCCTTCTTGGTGCGGGCGTTCGTGTGCGTGCGCTGCCCGCGGACCGGAAGGCCGCGGCGATGACGGATGCCGCGATAGCTCCCGATGTCCATCAGGCGCTTGATGTTCATCGCGACTTCGGTGCGGAGCGCGCCTTCGACGCGCAGCGAGCGCTCGATGTACTGGCGCAGCCGGGCCACCTCGGCATCCGAGAGATCCCGGACCCGCGTGTCTGCCCCGACGCCCGTTTCGCTGAGGATGCGGCTGCTGGTGGGACGGCCGATACCGAAGATGTAGGTCAGCGCGATCTCGACCCGCTTGTCGCGCGGAAGGTCCACTCCTGCGATGCGTGCCATGTCAGCCCTGCCGCTGCTTGTGCTTCGGATTGCGCTTGCAGATGATGCGCGTGACTCCCTGGCGCTTGATCACCTTGCAATGCTCGCAAATCGGCTTCACACTCGAACGAACCTTCACACACGTCTCCAGAGCAAAGGCGCCTTGGGCCTGTGAGCGCACGGCATCACCGCGGGGTGAACACCAGGAGCCCGGCGGTGACCACCAAAAAGCCCGGTTAAAGTCTAGCTGCGCATTATACACGGGGCGTGGAAGTGACGCAAGGGACGGGGGTTGGCGCGTACCTGCCTCGTCGGGCTGGCGGTCGGAGCGGGCGCCCGAGCGGCCGCCCACCCGCTTCCTCCGCCCGGAACCGTTCAGCGAGAGGATCCAGCCGAGGAGAACCAGCCCCGCGCCGCTCAGGGCGAGGAAAAGCCGGTCATAGTGCGGGACAACGGAGCTACTAGCCGCGGACGCGGCGCATGACGGCTTCGAACGCGGCCCGGGGATCCGTCGCTGCGATGATCGGTCGGCCGATCACGAGGTGGGTGGCACCCTCCGCGATGGCCTCCTCGGGTGCCGCGGTGCGGACCTGATCGCCCACGGCGTCCCCGGTGCCCCGGATTCCGGGAACCACCAGTCGCTTCCCCGCCCCGCTGACCGGACGGACCACACGCAGCTCGCGCGGTGAGCATACGATTCCGGCGAGTCCGGACGACATCGCCTCGGCGGCGAGCCTCACCACCTCGTCGTCGAGACTGGTTCCGCTGCGCCCGACGGCCCGGTCATAGCCGGGCGCGTCGTGCGACGTGAGCACCGTGACGCCGACGACGGCCACGTCTCCCGCTGCCTCTGCCGCAGCGGCCATCATCCGCGCCCCTCCCAGTGCGTGCACGGTGGCCATCGCGATGCCGGCGTCCCGTGCGGCCGCGACCGCGCCTGCGACCGTATTCGGGATGTCGTGCCACTTGAGGTCCAGAAAGATCGAAAGCCCGCGCGCGCGCAGGCGCGCAAGAAGGGCGGGCCCCTCCCGCCCCATGAGCACCGACCCGACCTTCACCCAGCGCACCTCCGGGAGCGCGTCGAGCAGCCGCTCCGCGGCGGCACCGCTCTCCATGTCGAGGGCCACGATCAGCTCAGCCACGCGCGCGCTCCAGATCGCGAACGATGCGCTCGGGCAGCCGCGGGTCGGCGAGCGCCGCGGTCCCGATTCCCACCAGCGTCGCACCGGCCCGCAGGTACTGGCGCGCGTCGTCCGCCGTTCGCACGCCTCCGACTCCGATCACAGGCATTCCACCGGTCTTCTCGAGCACCCGAACGACCGCCAGTACTCCGACCGGAAGGAGCACCGGACCGCTCACGCCGCCGTTGCCGTGGCCGAGTCGGGTCGCCTGGCCGTCAAAGAGCAGTCCCGGAAGCGTATTCACGACGGTGACCGCGTCGGCACCGGCGTCCCGCGCCACGACCGCGAGCGCGGCGATATCCGGCAGGGCCGGCGAAAGCTTGACCGCCAGTCCGCGTCGGGTGACGGCGCGACACTCCTCGACGATTCGGCGCACGCACTCGCGGTCGGCCCCGAACTCGACGCCGCCGGCCGAGGTGTTCGGGCACGAGAGATTGAGCTCGTACGCCGCGATTCCCTCCACGTCCTCGAGCCCGGCGACGACACGCGCGTATTCGCCGGTCGTGAACCCGACGACATTGACCAGGATCCGGCAGCGCGACACGGCGGCGACGAGGCGCGGCAATTCATGGGTCCGCACGTGCTCGAGCCCCGGATTGGCGAGCCCGACCGAGTTGAGCATGCCGCCGGAGAATTCTGCGACGCGGGGCGGCCGGTTGCCTTCCCGCGGCGCGAGGGACACGGCCTTGCACACGATGCCGCCGAGCCGCTCGAGCGCGGTGACGCCCGCGAGCTCCAGACCGTAGCCGGCGGTGCCGGCGGCGAGGACGATGGGATTGGAAAAGGTGGTGCCGAACAGCGCGATATCCGGCGCGGCTCCGCTCACCTCACGGGACCGGTCGGCGTGCCGGTACGGGCCGGCCCCGGGCGTGCTCCGGCGGGCCGGGGGGCCGTCACTGGCGCGGGTGGCCGTACGCGCATCGAGTCCGCGAAGGCCCCGAGCGAGTCCTCGAGCGCGCGCAGGCTCGCGAGCGCCGTATCACCGACCGCGAGCACGTAGGGGCTCGCCGGATATCGGGACTCCGCCTCGGCCGCGAGGAGCGAATCCCCGGCGAGGAACGCGGCCGCAAGAAGCGCCTTGGGCGCGTACGGGGACTCCGGCCATCCCGCGGCGACGGTGCGGAAAAGCGACGCCGCGAGCTGCGGCGCGACGAGTCGGTCTCGCGCCGCCTCGGCGGCGAGAAAGATTCGCATGTCTCCTGCCGGCGAGCCCGCTGGAGACGAATCGACGGCCGACGTGACCTGCTCGATCGAGCGCTGCAGCATCTGCGCCTGCGGCCCGAGTGGCGATTCGGCCACTTCCCTGGCCAGCGCGGCGAGGATCGGGTCGAGCTCCGCGCGCGTCGTCACCGATCGCATCTCGAGCCTGATCAGCTCGAGCCGCGCTGCGGCGGCGGCATCGGGCGCCTCCGTCCCGTCGCGCACGAGCGCGAAACGCGCGCGGGCGCGCACCGGATCGTCCGCGAATCGCGCGCCATCGGCCAGGAGGCGGTTGGCGCGCATGGCGGGCGTCACGCCCGGCGCACTGTCGGCACGATCCACCAGTTCGGATGCCGCGAGCCGGTCTCGCGCGGCGAGCCATCCGATCACCGAATCCCAGGGAACCGCACTGTCCCCCGCGGCGATGAGCGAATCGGCGAGCGCGAGCACGGCGGGGCCGCGACCCGCCACGGCAAGCGCGGAGAGACGCTCGAGCGCGGGGAGGCCCGGGGACGCGTCGATGATCGCCACCGCCTCGTCCGCCCGTCCTGCGGCGCGCAATGATCTGACGAGGCCCGCGCGGGCGGACTGCGTGAGATCCGGCCCGCCGACGGCGATGAGGCGCTCGTACCGGGCGATCGCATCCTGATGGAGGCCGAGGTCGGCGTAGCAGCCCGCGAGCCAGAGCTCGGCGTCGAGCGCGAGCGTGGAATCGAGCGCAGCCGCGAGCGCCGACTCGAGCGCGGGCCGCGCCCGCGTGCAGTTGCCGAGGCGGGCGTGCGCCTTGCCCATGAGGGCATAGGCCTCGGGTGCATACTTGCTGTCGGGATGCCGGGCGATGACCGTCTCCGCCTTGACGGTGACCTGACCCCAGAGCGTGCTCGCGTCGAAGCGCCGCCCTTCGGCCTCCGCCTTCACGGCAGCATCACTCAGCCGCCGCGCGTTGTACATCGCGTTGTAGTAGGCGCATCCGGACACGAGCGCCGCCCCGGCGAGGATCGCGGCGAGGCGCTTCACGACCCGCCCTCCACACGTTCGGCGAGGCCGCTCCTCCGCTCGAATTCCAGGAGGTAGTTCACGATCGCGTCCGCAATGCTCTGGGCGATCCTTCGCTGGCCGCCGGAGGAGGCGAGGAAGGCCGCGTCCCCGCGGTGGCTGCTGAAGCCCATTTCCACGAGGATCGCCGGCCGGCGGGCCGTATTGAGCACGGCGAGGATGTTCGACTGCTTGACCCCGAGATTCCGGCCGGGATGAATCGGTGCCAGGTGCTCCTGGACGAGTGCGCCCGCGCGCTCCGATTCATGGAGATACTCGTTCATCTGCAGGTCCTTCAGGATGAAGCCCAGCGCGCCGCCCTGGGCTCGCCCGTCGTCGGGCGTTTCGAAGCGAAGCGCCTCGTTCTCCAGCCGGGCGATCCGGTCCGATTCCGCGGTGTTCTCTTCCCCGATGATGATGGTGTGGAAGCCATCCACCGACCGGTAGTTGGGGCTCCGGCGCGGATCGAGCGCATCCACGTGGAGACTGACGAACAGGTCGCAGTCGGCCCCACACATCGGGGCCCGGCGGCGGAGGTCGGGTCGCACGTCGGTCGTCCGGGTCATCCGGACCTTCACGCCGCGGTCCTGCAGCTCCTCGCGCAGCATCAGCGCCACCTTGAGGGTGATTTCCTTCTCGACCATTCCGCGGGGGAGGAAGACACCGCGGGTGCCGGGATCCTCGCCCCCGTGCCCCGCGTCGACCGTCACGACGTGACCGACGCGAAGTCCATTCGGCAGGCGCGCCGCTGGCGGGCCTGGGGGCCGAGTGCGGGTCGTGGCCCCGGTCGTCGTTCGCGCATCGGGGGGGCGCACGCGGGCGACCCATCCGGTCTCGATCAGATGCGCGCTCAGCGAATCCCAGCGGAGCCGCCCGGGATACTCGCGGGGAAGCACCGTGGTCAGGAAATCGAGGGGAACGAAGAGCGTATCGCCGATCTGCGAGACGCTCCCGGCCATCGGATGGACCTTGTTGCTGCTCAGATAGAAAGACGACCCGATGAGCAGCCGGAGCGGCCGCCGCGAAATGCTGACGTCTGCCCAGGCGCCCGCGAGCTTGACCTCTCCCCCGAGCGCGAGCACCAGGGGCGAGGCGAAGACGATGGGCGCACCGGACGCATCCGTGCGTACGGGAAGCTCGAGTTCGCCGCGCGGGGTGGCGATGGTGACGGACCGCGGGGCGGCCCCCGCCGGCGCACCCAGCAGGGCAAGGATGAGAAGACCGGTCACTTGCCCCTCCGCGCGCTCGCCACGGCCCGCGCCGCCTCGCGATCCGCCAGGCGCCGCTTGATGTCCTCGCGCTTGTCGTGCTGCTTCTTGCCGCGGCCGAGCGCGAGTGCCACCTTCGCGCGTCCGTTCAGGAAATACAGCTCGAGCGGAACGAGGGCGAGGCCCTTCTGCTCGATCGCGCCGATCAGCTTGTCGATCTGCTGACGGTGGAGGAGCAGCTTTCGCGACCGGACCGGGTCGTGGTTGTACCGGTTGCCCTGCTCGTACGGCGTGATGTTCATGCCTTCCAGGAAGACTTCGCCATTCCGCACCCGCGCCCAGGCCTCCTTGATCGATGCTTTTCCTCCCCGAAGCGACTTGACCTCGGTACCGGTCAGCACGATGCCCGCCTCCCACGTCTCGAGGACATGATAGTCGTGCGTTGCCCTCGGGTTCCGGGCAACGGAGATCTTCCGCTCGTCTGCGGCAGGGGGCGTTTTCTGGGCCACGGTGAGTACCTAAGCAAAGGATAGACCGTGGGTTGTGACCGGTCAACGGCCGTGCTTGACGGCGAGGTCGCGGGGTAGGTAGCTTGTGCGGCTCGCCGAAGTGGTGGAACTGGTAGACGCGCTGCGTTCAGGGCGCAGTGGGCGCAAGCCCGTGCGGGTTCGAGTCCCGCCTTCGGCACTCGCTGGACGGTCGGCAAGCGGTCAGGGAGCGGTCGGACAGTGGTCCGGTCGCCCTTTTTCGTTTGCGGTCCCGACTTGCTCACCTGCCTCCCGTTCGCGTTTCACTCCCATTTGCCTCAGTATCGGGCCATTCCCGGCTCGACATCGTTCGCCCACGCGTCGATTCCTCCCGCCAGACTCCGCACCTGTCCGAATCCCGCGCCGGCGAGGATCTCGCGTGCGCGCTGAGACCGCACGCCGCGATGGCAGTAGGTCACGATCCGGGCGTGCGGATCGAGCTCGTCCAGCCGGGCCGGGAGCTCCCCCAGGGGAATCAGCGTCGCGCCCTCGACGTGGGCGATCTCCCATTCGTGCGGCTCCCGCACGTCGAGCAGGACAGGAGCGCGTTCGCCCCGGAGCTCGCGCGCGAGCGTGACCGCATCGATCTCGGTCTCGGCGCCCGGGGCGGCGGGAACTCCGCAGAACGCGTCGTAATCGATCAGCTCGGTGACGCTGGGAGAGGTGCCGCAGACGGGGCAGTCGGGATCCTTGCGGAGGGCGAGCTCACGGATCCGGAATCGCAGTGCATCCACGAGCACGAGCCGGCCGACGAGCGGCTCACCGATCGCCAGGATCAGCTTGATGGCTTCCAGCGCCTGGATGCTCC
>DAINRR010000113.1:0-6405 GCA_036741715.1 Gemmatimonadales bacterium | reverse complement strand
AGCTGGTCCACCATCGTGTTGATGGTGTTCTTGAGCTCGAGGATCTCGCCGCGCACGTCCACCGTGATCTTCTTGTCGAGCTCGCCGCGCGCCACGGCCGTCGTCACCTCGGCGATGTTTCGCACCTGCGCGGTGAGGTTGCTTGCCATCGAGTTGACGTTGTCGGTCAGGTCCTTCCACGTCCCGCCGACGCCCTTCACCTGCGCCTGCCCGCCAAGCTTCCCTTCGGTACCCACTTCGCGCGCGACACGCGTCACCTCGGACGCGAACGAGTTGAGCTGGTCCACCATGGTGTTGATCGTGTTCTTGAGCTCGAGGATCTCCCCCCGGACATCGACGGTGATCTTCTTGGATAGGTCCCCGTTCGCCACGGCGGTCGTGACCTGCGCGATGTTGCGGACCTGCGTCGTCAGGTTCGCCGCCATCGAGTTGACGTTGTCGGTCAGGTCCTTCCAGACGCCGCCGACGCCCTTCACGTTCGCCTGGCCGCCGAGCTTCCCTTCGGTGCCGACTTCGCGCGCCACGCGGGTCACTTCCGAGGCGAAGGAATTGAGCTGGTCCACCATCGTATTGATCGTGTTCTTGAGCTCGAGGATTTCGCCCTTCACGTCCACCGTGATCTTCTTCGAGAGGTCCCCGTTGGCCACCGCCGTGGTCACGAGGGCGATGTTGCGGACCTGGGCCGTCAGGTTGCTGGCCATGGAGTTCACGTTGTCGGTCAGGTCCTTCCATGTGCCGGCAACGCCCTTCACCCGCGCCTGGCCGCCGAGCTTGCCCTCCGACCCGACCTCGCGGGCCACGCGCGTCACTTCCGACGCGAACGAGCTCAGCTGGTCCACCATCGCGTTCACCGTGCGCCCGATCCGGAGGAACTCGCCCATGAGCGGGCGCCCCTCGATGTCGAGCGACATGTTCTGCGAGAGGTCTCCCTTGGCCACGGCGCCGATCACGCGCGCCACTTCGCTCGTCGGCTGCACCATGTCGGCGATCAGCGTGTTGACCGACTCGACCGACGCGGCCCACGACCCGCCGGCTCCGCGGAGCGCCGCGCGCTGGGTGATGCGGCCTTCCTTCCCGACCACCTGGCTCACACGCTCGAACTCGCGAGCCATGTCCTCGTTCAGCTGGATGATGTCGTTGAGGGAGTCGGCCACCTTGCCCGCCATGCCGACCTGGTCGCGCGGCATGCGGACGGAGAAATCGCCGCGGCGCACGGCTGCCAGCACGTCCATGAGCTGGGCGATATCGAGCTGGTCGGGCACGGCGGGGGCGCGCCGGGGTCGGCGGCCGGAGGCGCCGCGACCGTTGGTGGTCGACGGGGTTTTCGGCATTGGAACTCCTGAGGCTCGGCGGAGCGGAACGGCGTCGAAGCGCGCTCGATGTGAGCGTCACTGAGGATGCGCGGTCGGCGGAAGCGGGTCAACCCTCGCGGTTGACTTCGGCCATCTCCGGGCCGAATCTTCCCGAACTCGCCCAACGTACTCACCCGACGCCCGGCCGATGCCGACGACGCCCCTCCGAATCCTGCTGCTCGAAGACGTGCCCATGGACGCCGAGCTCGTCGAGTACGAGCTGCGGCGCGCGAGCATCGACTTCGAGTCGCGATGCGTCTCGACGCGGGCGGCGTTCGAGGAGGCGCTCCGGGAATTCCAGCCGGACCTCGTCCTCTCCGACTATACGCTGCCGCAGTTCGACGGGATGGAGGCCCTCGCGGCCTGCCATGCCCGGTACCCGACGCTTCCCTTCATCATCGTGACCGGCTCGATCAACGAGGAAACGGCGGTGCGGTGCATGCGGGCCGGGGCCACCGACTACCTGCTCAAGAGCAACCTCGCCCGTATCGGCCCCGCCATCGAGGCCGCGCTCGAGCGCGAGAGCGCCCGGGCCGAGCGGCTGCGCGCCGAGGAATCGCTGCGCCGCTCCGAGGCCAACCTGCGGGCCATCTTCGACTCGACGCTCCAGGCGTTCGTCCTGGCCGACCGGAATGGCCGCATCCAGGTGCTGAACGCCACGGCGGCGCGGCTGTCCGAGGCGCTCACCGGCAAGCCGCTGGTGGACGGAGAGCCGGTCACCGGGTTTCCCCTCGCGGTGAACGGCGACATCGCCGTGGCCCTCGCGGGCAATCAGCTGGTCCGGGAACAGGAAATCGTGCATCTCGACGGCGTCGAGCGCTGCTACGAATGCACCTACGCCCCCGTCGTGGACGATCAGGGCGCCGTCCTCGGCGTCTGCTTCAGCGCCACCGACGTGACCGAGCGGCGGCGCGTCGAGGAGAGCCTCCGGCGGGCGGAGCGGATGGAGGCCACCGGCAAGCTGGCGGGGGGGGTGGCGCACGAAGTGAACAACATGATGACCGCCGTGATCGGCTTCGCCGAGTTCCTGCTGCGCGGACTCGAGCGCAGCGACCCGCGCACCGCCGAGGTCCGGGAGATCCTCAAGGCCGCGCATCGGGCCGCGGACGTCACGCAGCAGCTGCTCGCCTTCAGCCGGCAGCAGTTCCTCCAGCCGCGGGTGCTCGATCCCAATGCCGTGATCACCGGCATGGTCCCGCTCCTCCGACGCTCGCTCGGCGAGGACCGGCAGCTCCGCCTGCGGCTCGGTGCCGGCGTCGGACAGGTGCGCGCCGATCCGAGCCAGGTCGAGCAGGTGATCCTCAACCTGGTGCTCAACGCGCGCGATGCGATGCCGACGGGCGGGGCCGTGACGATCGAGACCGCAGCCGTAGAGCTCGACGAGGCCTACGCCGGCCGCCATCGGGACCTGCAGCTCGTGCGCGGGAGCTACGTGCTCCTGGCGGTGAGCGACACCGGCCACGGCATGGATTCGCGGACGCTCAACCGGATCTTCGAGCCATTCTTCACTACGAAACCGGTCGGCAAGGGGACCGGACTCGGTCTGTCGACCGCCTACGGCATCGTCAAGCAGAGCTCGGGCTACATCTGGGCGTACAGCGAGCCCGGGGAAGGCACCGTCTTCAAGGTCTACCTCCCCCAGGTGGCCTCGCCGTCGGAGCCGCTCGCGGCCGAACAGCCCCGGGAGCCGGCGCGCGGCAGCGAGACGATCCTCGTGGTGGAGGACGAGGAAGTGGTGCGCGAGCTGGCCTGCCGTGTGCTGCGGGAGTTCGGCTATACCGTGCTCGAGGCGCGAAACGGCGCCGAAGCGCTGCAGCTCATCACCGCCGAGGGCCAGACCGTCCGCATGGTGGTGTCCGATGTGGTCATGCCGGGGATGGGAGGTCGGGAGCTTGGCGCGCGTCTCGGCCTGCTCCGGCCGGACCTGCCGATCCTCTTCATGTCCGGCTACACGGGCGACGACGTGATCGAGCGCGGCCTCCTCGCGCCCGGCTCCCCGCTCGAGTCGAAGCCGTTCACGCCCACCCGGCTCGCGTGGAAGGTGCGCGAGATGCTCGACGGAGGCGCCATCAGGGGGTCCTGAGCAGCGCCAGCCGCACCGCATCCACCACGATCTGCAGGTCCGAGAGCTTGCTCACCAGCGGCACCCCCCGCTGCTCGATCGATCCGTGGACCCCCGGGTCGTCCGCCGCGCCGGTGAGGAACACGATCCGGCCTCTGAGTCCCGGCGAGCTTCGGAGCACAGCATCGTAGAAGGTCACGCCGTCGATGCCGGGCATCACCACGTCGCACACGACGGCAGCGATGCCGTGATCCCCGGCAAGCACGTCGAACGCCTCGAGCGCCGATGCGGCTTCCGCCACCTCGATGTCGGCGTTGAGGAGCAGCTTCCGGAGGGCACTGCGAATGGCGGGATCGTCGTCCACCACGAGGGCTCGAGGCATCGCGTAAGCACTCCGCAGCGGGCGCAAGTGTCAAGACGACCGCAAATTGACCCCCGCCCACAGGGACGGCTAGATTGCGCCCATGAGTCAGATCACCGTCGAAAAGACCGCGGAAGACGCGGCATCGAAGTCGCTCAAGGTCACCGTCCCGGTCGAGCGCGTTCAGGCTGCCGAGAAGAAGGCCATCAATTATTACGCGCAGCGCGCCCGGCTCCCCGGCTTCCGGAAGGGGAAAGCCCCGGAAGCGGTGGTCCGGAAGCGCTTTACCGACGCCATCCGCCAGACCGTCCTCGAGGAAGTGCTGCGGGAAAGCTGGGAGACGGCGCGCACGAACGAGTCGCTCGAGCCGATCGCCGAGCCGAGCGTCCGGAACCTGCGCTTCGAGGAGGGGAGCCCGATCGAGTTCGAGATCCTCGTCGAGGTGCGACCCGAGATCAAGCTCGAGCGTACCGAGGGCTTCCGGCTCACGCGCACCCTGCCCCAGGTGACCGATGCCGCCGTGGACGAGCAGCTCGAGGGCATGCGGGAACAGAAAGCCGCGTGGCTGCCGGTGGAGGGGGAGCGCCCCGCTCCCGGCCATCTCGTGCAGGTCGAGGTGACGCCCATCGAGGAGGGGAAGACGTCGCCGACGCAGACCTATCCCCTCGTGCTGGGCGAAGGTCGCGCCGTGCCGGACCTCGAGGAGCGGATCATGGGCCTCGCCCCGGGTGAGGAGGTCGAGGCCGACATCCGGTTCCCCGAGGATCATCCGGACGCATCCCGCCGCGGCCAGACCCGCCGGGTGCGGGTCAGGCTCCTCGAGGTCAAGCGGAAGGAGCTCCCCGCGCTCGACGATGCCTTCGCCCGGGAGGCGGGGGAGTTCGAGACGCTCGACGCGCTCAGGGCAGCCGTGCGCCAGGACCTGGAGCGGGACGCGTCCCGCGAAGCCGACGCCCGCCTGCGCGACGACCTGATTCACCAGCTCGCCGAAGCGAACGCGGTGCCGGCGCCCGAGTCGCTGGTGCATCGCGTGATGCACGGGTACGCGAGCGCGTACGGCATTCCGGACGAGCAGGTGCACACCTTCGAGGGGCAGTTCCACTCGATCGCGGAATCCCACGTCCGGCGCGACCTGATCCTCGGCGCCGTGGTGCGCGAGCATGGACTCGAGGCCACCGAAGGGGACATCGACGCGCGCATCGCCGAGATGGCGTCGGCGCGGGGCGTCGACGCGGGGCAGGTGTACGCGCAGCTGCAGAAGGCCAACCGGCTCGCGGAGCTCGAGCGCGCCATTACCGAGGAGAAGGCGTTCGCCTGGCTCCTCTCCAAGTCCACCGTAGACGAGGCGACATCCTGACGATGGCCACCCTGTACCCACCGTACATCATCGAGCGTTCCAGCCGCGGCGAGCGCACCTACGACATCTTCTCGCGCCTGCTGATGGACCGCATCGTGTTCATGGGCGCCCCCATCAACGACGATGTCGCGAACATCATCATCGCCCAGCTGCTCTTCCTCGAGGCGGACAATCCCGACAAGGACATCTACCTCTATATCAACTCGCCCGGCGGGGTGGTGTCGGCCGGAATGGCCATCTACGACACGATGCAGCACCTCCGCGCCCCGGTGAACACGATCTGCATGGGCATGGCCGCCTCGATGGGCTCGTTCCTCCTGGCAGCGGGCCGGAAGGGCAAGCGGAGCGCCCTCCCCCATTCCCGGATCATGATCCACCAGCCCTCGGGCGGCGCCCAGGGTACGGCATCGGACATCGAGATCCAGGCCCGGGAAATCCTCTATCTCCGGTCCAAGATGAACGAGCTCTACAGCCGTCATACCGGCCAGCCGATCGAGACGATCGAGCGGGACATGGACCGGGACCGCTTCATGAGCGCAGAGGAGGCCAAGACCTACGGCCTCATCGACAGCGTGTTCAATCCCCGGACCGAGCTCGTCCCCGCTTCGGTGACGCCGGCCCGCACGACTTGACGCAAGGCCGTCCGGGGGGCCACTTTACGGGGGACCACCCCGCGGCTGGCCCCCACCTGCCCCATTCCCCGACGACGAAGCGGCCCTATGTCGAACGATAAGCACCTGCGCTGCTCGTTCTGCGGAAAGTCGAAGGACTCGGTCCGGAAGTTCATTTCCGGGCCGTCGGTGTACATCTGCAACGAGTGCATCACCCTCTGCAACGAGATCCTGGCGGAGGATGAAGAGCGCGAAGTTGCCGACAGCATCACCCAGGTCCCGACGCCCACCGAGATCAAGGACGTCCTGGACCAGTACGTCATCGGGCAGGAACAGGCCAAGCGCGCGCTGGCCGTGGCCGTCTACAACCATTACAAGCGCATCAACGCGGCCGGCGGCCGCGAGGGGGATGTCGAGCTCGACAAGTCGAACATCCTCCTCCTCGGTCCCACCGGCGTCGGCAAGACGCTCCTGGCGCAGACGCTGGCCCGCATTCTCGACGTGCCCTTCACGATCGCCGATGCCACGACCCTCACCGAGGCGGGCTATGTCGGTGAGGACGTGGAGAACATCCTCGTCCGGCTCCTGCAGGCCGGGGAGTTCAACGTCGCCGAGTGCGAGCGCGGCATCGTCTACATCGACGAGATCGACAAGATCGCCCG
>DAINRR010000112.1:0-6742 GCA_036741715.1 Gemmatimonadales bacterium | reverse complement strand
ATGAAGAAGTACGGCGCCCTCGGCACCATCACCGACGGCTCGAAGGAGCACACGCTCGTCACGATGAGCGGATCGCCGAACCGCGTGTCTCCGCTCCCCAATATCGTGGTGTCGCACGAGGACTATCTCATGCTCCACCGCCAGGTCGACGCCAAGCTCGCGCCTCGGGTCGAAGCCTCGATCGACAACCGGGTCGGCACCGCGCCCGCCGAGCAGTGGAACACGATCGGCGAGATCCGGGGCTCGGAGCTTCCCGGGCAGGTGGTCATTCTCGGCGCCCACCTCGACAGCTGGGACCATGCGCAAGGCGTCACCGACAACGGCGCCTCGTCGATGGCCGTCGTCGAAGCCGCGCGGATCATCGCGCAGAGCGGCCTCAAGCCGAAGCGCACCATCCGCTTCATCCTCTTCAGCGGCGAGGAACAGGGGCTCCTCGGCTCGCGTGCGTACGCGGCGGCGCACGCCGGAGAGGCCGACAGCATCCAGGCAGTCATGGTGCTCGACAACGGGACGGGGATGATCCTCGGGCAGGCACTGCAGGGGCGCAACGAGCTCAACCAGCTCTGGCAGGACCTCCTGGCGCCGGTCTCGCAGCTTGGCGCGGGACGGGTGCGCGAGGCGAACAAGGGCGGGACCGACCACCTGGCGTTCGTGCCGTACGGCGTTCCCGCATTCAATTTCGACCAGGAGCCGCGCGGCTACAACCACACGCATCACTCGCAGTCGGACACCTTCGACAAGGCGGTGGCGAGCGATCTCCGCCAGGCGTCGGCCGTCATGGCGGTCACGGCCTTCGAGCTCGCCAACCTCCCCGAGCTTCTCCCGCGCGGCGAGAAGCGCCCGGTGACGCCACCCGCTCCCGCGCAGCCGAGCCCCGGTCTCGCAACGGGTCGCTGAAGTTCACTGATTCCCGGGCACGAAGACACGAAGCCGCGAAGGCACGAAGGCACGAAGGCACGAAGGAAAGCTGGATCTGCGGGTATACTCCCAATCACCAGCTCGCCTTCGTGCCTTCGCGGCTTCGCGCCTTCGTGCCAGACAACGAAAACCAATTCAGCGGTTCTTTGCGACGGTGCAGGTCGTCTCGAAGCCGCCGCGCACGTTGTAGATCGTGGTCACCTCGAGCTGCTTCGGCTGGAGGACGCGGAAGAGATCCTCGGCGATGCGGCCCGTGGCGTGCTCCTGGAAGATGCCGACGCTGCGGTAGCTCATGATGTAGTACTTGAGGCTCTTGAGCTCGATGCAGCGGTCCGACGGAGTGTAGGTGATCCGCAGGAGGGCGTAGTCGGGCAGGCCGCTGTAGGGGCAGACGGCGCTGAATTCCCGCGTCTCGGTGGCGATCGTCTGCTCGGGTCCGTCATATCCGAACGTCTCGAGCACTGCCGCATCGATCGTCTCGGGACCCGAGAAGGGAAGGGTCCTGCCTTCGGCAATGGCCATGCATGGTTCCGGAAGAGGTCGCCCGGAATCTAACGCGAGAGAGCGGGGGTCAGCGGTCGAGCGGGATACCGAGCGCGGCGGCGAGGCGGAGATGCCAGGGGCGATCGAAGCCGGGGCGTGCCTGCGACCGGTGTCGCTGGAGCTCCGGACGGAGCCGAGCATCGTGGCGAGCGGCGCGGCGAACGGCGCGTGCGGCCGCGCGGTGCAGCGCGCGCACGCGCGGCTCGGGAATCATCGCATAGACCGCATCGCGCACCGGCTCGGCCAGAAAGTGATAGCGTTCGCCCGAGCATTGGAGCAGGCGCCGTTCGATCGCCTCCGACAGGGCCAGGTCGAATCGCTCCCCGCCGAGAGTCGAAACGGCCTTGAGCAGCTCGCCGGTGGCCGCGTCCGCCAGGACCGCGGCCGCATCGACGAGGCGGCGCGAATCTGCGCGCATTCGTTCGAGCCGGCGGCGCGTGCGCTCCCGGGGATCGTCGAGAGCGAGCGGCGCGACGCCCAGGCCCGCCGTGGCGCGCCATCCCGTTGCCGGATCGCAGACCAGCATCCCCTCGGCCACGAGGATCGACATGGCCCGTACGAGCGCTGCCGGATGGCCTTCCGTGTCGGCATGGAGCCGCCGCGCGAGCGACTCGAGAAGGCGGCCCGGGAGGGGCGCCATCGATGCGAGCATCTCGCGCGTACCGCCGAGCGTCAGCGGCTGCAGCCGCAGGCGCATGGCTGCGGCCTCGACCGCCCGCCAGCCGCCGAGCGCACGAACCTCCCCGAGGTCGGGCGAGGCCGTGAGGAGCAGCAGCGACCCTTCACCCGGCGTCGCGAGAAAGTCGGACAGCGCGACGATCGTCTCGGGCGCGGCGGCCAGATCGGCGAGCACCAGCATCGGCTGCGCGGGCAGCGGGGTGTCGGTGATGCGGCGAACCGGCGTGCGCGGCCACCGCTCGCCGACCAGCCGTGCGAACTCTCGCAGCAGTCGGGACCGCCCGGACCCGGCGGGGCCCGAGATGATCACGACCTGGCGCGGCCCCTGCCGCGCCAGGTGCCACGCGCGGGTGATCACGTCGAGCTCCGGCTCGCGGCCGATGAAGTCCGGTTCTCGCATCGACGTGACGGCGCAGCGATCGAATCCCGCGAGGCGCTCCGCCTCCGACCGACGGCCGACCGCACGGAGCACCGCGGCGAGCCGCGCCCGTGCCGCCGGACTGCCGGGCGCCTGCCGTGCCCACCATTCAGCGCTGGCCCTGGCCTTCGACCAGTGCCCGGCCCGCTCGGCGTCGAGGCAGCGCTGCTCGCACGCCGCGGTCAGCTCGGCGCGCAGCGAATCCCGTACTCCCTCGAGCCAAGCGGCGAGGCGCCGGCCCCCGACCTCGTCCGCACTCGCACAGAACTCTCCCTGCCAGGCCGCGATCGCGTCGTCCCACCGGCCTTCCCGGCAGGCGGCGAGGAACTCGACCGCGTCCATCGTCACGGCACCCGCCGCGAGGGCGGCATGCTCTGGCGTGAGTGTCAGCGCATCCCCGAGGACACGCCGGATATCGCTCAGCGCCTGGCGGAGCGAATGGCGCGCGCGTCCCTCGTCCCGATCCTCCCAGAGCAGCTGCATGAGATCGCGGCGTGGAACCGGGGCAGGCGAGGCCTGCGCCAGGAGCGCCACGAGCACGAGCTCCTTCCGCCGGCGTGCGAGAAATTGCACGTCGCCGTCGTGAAGCTCGAGATGTCCCAGCGTGCGCAGGCGCATCGGATCGGACGCAAACGGGTGTGGGCGGCGGGGTTGACGGGGTATCGACCCGGGCGGAGAACATGCAGCCGATCTGGCGGATGCGGAAGAGGTCCGGCAGGAAGGCCCGGAGCGAAGTGCCCCGGGCCGGCGCGAATAGGGCTCAGGCGCGAACGATTCCGCGCTCGAGCCAGGCGTGGGCCCCCTTGAGGACCTTCTGCGCGACCCGATACGCCCGCGCATCATCGTTGAAGAACACGTCCTCGAACTTGTCGTGCACGCGGCGCCGTGACTGCCGGCAGAAGAGGTCGGCGAGCTCGACCGGGCCCTGATTGGACGGATCGCGCGCGAGCTCCGCGCGGGCGCGGGCACACACCGCCGTGATGGCGAGCAATTCGGCCCCGATCTCGACGAGGCGCCCGAGCACCATCTGGCGCTTCTCGAGCTTCGGGCCGAAGCGGATCATGCAGTGGAAGAGCGTGCGCGACAGCTTGCGCGCCTTCCGCTCGGCGAAGCGGACATGCGTCGCCAGGGGGCCGAACTCCGAGTAGCGGGGCCAGTAGCCCCAGCCGAGCCAGCGCGAGGGATACCACCAGGCGTAGAACGCCGCTGCACGCGCAAGCGCCCTGACCTTGCCTCCCATCGGCACCTTGGGGTCGATCAGGTCCCCCGCCACCGACAAGTGCGTGTCCACCGCCTCACGGGCGATGAAGAGGCGCATGATCTCGCTCGAGCCCTCGAAGATCAGGTTGATGCGCATGTCGCGCATCATCCGCTCGACCGGGTCGGGCCGCTCCCCGCGGCTCCGGAGTGAGTCCGCCGTCTCGTAGCCGCGGCCCCCCTTGATCTGCAGCGTGTCGTCCACGATGCGCCAGGCGGTCTCGGTATTCCACATCTTCGCCATTGCCGCCTCGAGGCGGATGTCGTATCCGCCGCGATCGGCCATGCCGCTCGCGAGATCGCTCACTGCCTCCATCGCGAAGGTGTCGGCCGTCATGCGGGCCAGCTTGTTCGCGATGGCGTCGTGTTTCCCGATCGCTGCGCCCCATTGCACGCGTTCCGCCGCCCAGCGCCGGGAGATTTCGACGCACCGCTTCCCCGCGGTCTGGCAGGATGCAGGGAGCGTGAGCCGCCCGGTGTTGAGCGTCATGAGTGCGAGCTTCAACCCCTTGCCCTCGCCCCAGAGGACGTTCTCGACGGGGACCTGCACGTTGGTGAAACGGATCACGCCGTTTTCGAGCGCCTTGAGTCCCATGAAATGGAGGCGCTGCACGACCTCGACCCCCGGCCAGTCCGCTTCCACGATGAAGGCGGTGATGCGCTTGCCGGTGCGCGCCATGACGACGAAGAGCTCGGCCGCGGTGCCGTTCGTGCACCAGAGCTTCTCGCCGTTCAGGACGTAATGCGTGCCGTCCGCGGACAGCTCGGCGCTCGTCGAGACGCCGGCGGGGTCGGAGCCGGCATTGGTCTCGGTGAGCGCGAAGGCGGAGATCGCGCCCTTGGCGAGCCGCGGGAAATACTTCTGCTTCTGCTCCGGGGTGCCGAACATCTTGAGCGGCTGCGGCAAGCCGATCGACTGATGGGCCGACAGCAGCGCCGTCAGATTGCCGTCTACGCTCGTCACGAGGGCGATGGCGTGCGTGTAGCTCGTCTGGCTCAGCCCGAGGCCGCCGTACTCCTGGGGGATCTTGATCCCGAAGGCGCCGAGTCGGCGAAGGCCGTCCACGACCTCGGCCGGGATCTTCCCCTCGCGGTCGATCCGGTCGCTGTCCACCTCGTCCCGCAGGAAGGCCTCGAGCCGTTCCATGAACGGCCGCGCGCGCTCCACTTCCGCCGGATCCACGGCCGGGAAGGGGTGCACGAGGTCCATCCGGTACTTCCCTTCGAACATCTGGCGCACGAAGCTCGGCGATTCCCACTCCTTCTCTCGCGCGTCTTCGGCGACCTGCCGCGCTTCCTGCTCGGTGGCGTGCTGCACGGGCGGCGGCGGGACGAGAACGTCGGTCATGGCGTCGGGTGTCCGGAGAAGAGGTGGCCCTCGCCGCGATCGGCGGAGGCATAGAGGCCGCGCAGCGCGTGTACCGCGATGGCGACGACGTGCGCCCGACGCCGGGCGAGGCGGTCGGGCGTGTCGAGCTCGACCCCGAGCGCGCGCGCAACAGTGTGCGCATGCACCGCGGAGAACCAGCAGAGGGAGACGATGCTGAGCAGCAGCTGCGCCGCCTCGCCCGAGGGCGCCGGATCGAGTCCGAGCTCCGCGGCAATCGCGGCGAGCGCTTCCTGGCCGGCAGCGAGGGCGGGGGGGATGTCCGCCGGAAGGTCGGGACCCGCGAGCGCCGCCCGCTCGATCAGCCGCACGAAATTCGGGTGTGAGGTGAGGAAGTCGAAATAATCGCCCACGGCGCCGGCGAGGATCTCCTCGGGCAGCCGGCCGCTCGCCAGGGCGCGCTCCCGCCCCGAGCGCACCGCCGAGCGCACCTCATCGAAGCAGCGGTCGAGCACCGCGCGGTACAGGTCCGCCTTCGAGCCGAAGAAGTACCCCGGGGTGGCACGGGACACGCCGGCCAGCGCGCCGACGTCGGTCAGGCTCGTGGCCTCGTACCCCCGGTCGGCGAACAGCCGCTCGGCGGCATCGAGGATGGCGGCGCGGGAGCGCGCGGGGTTCCGTTGGGAGTCAGAGGACATGTGATTAACTTGCTTGTTGTTCAGCAAGTTATTTTCGCCAGGTCCCCCCGTCAAGGCGCCTTTCCGGCGGCCGTCATGACGGCGTCAACGCTCTTGACGTGGGCACAGAAGGTGCAAAGTTGCAGTCACACGTACCAATGTCGAGTCACCTTGACGAGCCGCGGAGTGGCCCGGATTCGGCCGTCTCCGCTGGAGATACAGTGATCCAGGTAGTATGCTCGACCTGCCGGTCCACCCTGTCCGCCGACGCGTCGTTCTGTCCGCATTGTGGGCCGGACAGCGGAGCGCTGTTCATCAGCGAGAGGGATCGCGTGCCGACCGGCGCTGAAACGGAGACCGTCCGGCGTCTCAAGGCCGCCCTCGGACCGCAGTTCGAGGTGGTCCGCCTCTTCGGGCGCGGGGGTTTCGCCGAGGTGTACGAGGTCCGGGACACGGAGCTCGAGCGGCGGCTCGCGGTCAAGGTGCTCCGCTCGGACATGGCCTGGACTCCCGGCATGCTTCAGCGCTTCAAGCAGGAAGCGCGCTCCGTCGCCCAGCTCACGCATCCCAATACCGTTCCCATCCACTTCGTCGGCGAAGGCGAGGGGCTCGTCTTCTACCGCAAGCGCGGGAACCTCGGACGCATCGGGCTCAGCCTCCGGTCCGTGACGCGCAACGAGCGGCACCAGGACAATCTCCGCCTCGAGGACGGCGACTCGATCTTCGTGCCCCGCTACAGCCCCGTCGTGAACGTCGTCGGCGCCGTGAACTCGCCGGTGGCGGTCGCGTACGAGGCCGGCAAGTCGCTCGACCACTACATCCGCCGCGCCGGCGGGCCGACGCGGCTGGCGGACGTGCGCCGGGCGTACGTGACGCAGCCGAACGGCGCGGTCGAGAGCCGCGGGCGATTCCTCTTCTTCGCGG
>DAINRR010000111.1:0-6762 GCA_036741715.1 Gemmatimonadales bacterium | reverse complement strand
TCATGGCAGCCGCGGCAGCACCAGCCGGGCGAGCTTCTCGAGCCGCGGGCGCGTGGCCTCGATCGGCTCGTCGCCGCGCGCGTCGAAGATGAACTGCACGACATCCGGCCCCGCGTGCACCGCAAGGAGGCCGAGCCGCTTGTACGGGTCGTTCGGATAGGGGATCAGGAAGTACGCCCGGTCGCCGATGCCGGACACCGGGGTCCGCGGCGCCTTCTCGGCGCCGAAGGCCTTGAGCGTGGACTCGAAGCTCGCCGCCGCTGCCTTCCCCCGATATACGCGGATCGACCCGCCGTCGTAGTCGCAGTGCGAGTTGCCGAACGACGCGACCGGCGCCGACCAGTACTGCGCGATCTCCGGCCGCTCCTCCGCGGCCTGGGCGACTTCGGCGTTCGTGGCGAGCGTGCACGCATCGATCGGAGCGGAGCTGCCCGACCCGCCCGCCGATGCGACCGCCGTACCGGTGCCCGGAGCGGTGCGCATGCCGAGCTTGATCACCTTCACCGCCACATCGGCCGGAAGGCTCAGGCTCTCGAACAGGTTGTGGTCGATCTCGACGTGATAGACCCGTCCCTGCGACACGGCGGCCGCGACCTTCCGCCCCCGACTCGCGTACCCCCAGCCGCCTTCGCCTACGCTGAGCTTGTCCGGCTGCGCGTCCGGCCCCTTCGCCTGCACTCCACGCCGGATGTCCGCGTAGATGTCCTCGGCGCGCGCCGCCGGCTGATACATGAGCGAGACCATGACGCCTGCATATTCGCCGGTGAGCTCGTAGAGGCAGCCGTCCACCGGCACCGGCCGGGACTGCACCGGGTATCCGATCGTCGCCTGGATCTCGGCGGTGGTGGGGCAGGGCGGCTTCCCGCCGGTGGCGACGGTGGTCTGCTGCGGCTCACCCGCCGCTCCTTCACCGCACGCCATGAGCGCCACCGCGAGGCCCACGACGAGCGACGTATTCCGCGCAATGCGATGCATGATGATCCACTCCAGGCTGTTGGTTTTCCCGCCGCTTCTGCGGCCTACCGTCGCTGCTTCACACACGTCACGTTTCCCCCCCGCCGGCTTCGCCAGCCCCAGGGCAGTCACCGCCCGAACGCGGGAAGAAAGGAGCCCGTCGCCTGGCGAGGCCGCAGCGATGGGTCATTGCTGCTGACGGTGATCAGGTAGTAGTAGCGCTTCCCGGGCTCGAGCGTCCAATGCGGCTCTGCTTTGAACGAGCCGTAGGCGTCCCCGAGCGCCCGGCTGTCCACAGCGGGAGAGACCAACAAGCCACCTTCCCACCTGGGCGGCTGGGCGCTGAACTGCACCCTGACCCCGCTGCTACTCAGAGCCTCCCATACCCGGTCCGTCCGGAACGAGAGCGTCACGCCGGCGCTTCCCGGCTTTGTTTCGATATTCCAGATCTTCACATCGGGTGGGAGTCGTGTACGGCTGGTGCCCGGCGTGGTCGATTCCTCAGCCCCCGCAGGCCGCGCAGTCGTGGCTCCGGCGGTCGTGGCACCAGGAGGCTGGTCTCTCAGTGTTCCCGCCACGTCGGTCGCATCAGCACGGAGCGGATTCCCGAAGTCATCGTTCGAGGCCGGATCCGGCCCCGGAGCAGGCGGCGCCTTTACGAATGGGTCGTACGAGGCGATGAAGGACCCGACTTCCTGGCTCGGGGGCAACGACGCGTCGTTGCTCTCGACCGTGATCAGGTAGTAGTAGCGCTGGCGAAGCGTCAGATTGCCCCCCGGCTCCGCCAGGTAGCCACCAGTCGCAGGACGGCTGATCTCGGCGTACCGCGGGTTTTCCCATCCGGGTCGGTAGACCCAACGGCGGCTCTCCGCGTTCCAGGATGGTCGTTGCCTGCCGAACTGCACGCGGATGCCATTGGTCCCTGAGACGCCCAGCTTCCGGTCGGTGTTGAAGACGAGCCAGACTCCTTTCGAGCCTGGCGCCGTCGCCACCCCCCAGATGCGAACATCCGGCAGCAGGGTCCGACTGGTGCGCGCGTCGCCCGGTCCCGCAGCGGCAGGGATCGCACGCGCGCTCTGGAGGGTGTCGCTGCCGGATGCCGGCCTGGGCCGCGCCACGCCTCCGCCGGCGGAGGGTGGCGGCGCCGGTGTGGGTGGCCTTACCGTGGCCGTGCGGTGCGCCGCGGCATCCGTCGACGCGGTGCGATCGCCCGAGGTCGTTGCGGCACCCGGGGATGTGTCGCGCAGCGGGCCGGTTACGCCCTTGCGCGGCGAAGGCGTTCCCGCGGCGCCGCCGGAGGTGTTCGGGGCGCGCACTACCGTGGTGCGCTGGGAGTCGGAAAGCACGCGCGCGCTCGAGAGCGTGGCGCTGCCGGGCGCGGCATCCCTGAGCGATCCCGCGAAGTGACCGGTGGAACTCTGCTCGGGGAGCTCCCGCGACCTGAAGCTGATGGAGATGTTCGACGCGTCGTCGACGTAGAAGATCCAGTACCGGCTCGAGTCGCTCAGGTAGCGACGGACGGATGCCATGTCCGGATAGGAGACCGCTGCGCGGGGAGTGGTATCGCGCTGTGCCGGCGCCAGGTGGGTCTGCGCATCACGCGGCAGATCGAAGTACACGATGAGTGGTTCGAACGGAATACCGGGCCAACCGCCTCCCCACGTGCAGCTGCCCGGGATGAACTGGAAGCTGCGGGTCTCGTACCCGCCCATGCCGCGCTGCACGATGTTATGGACCTCCTTGAGCCGCTCGTACCGAAGCACCATCGTGACGTGGCCCGGCCGCTCCGGCACCGACTCCCGATGGACGCGGAGGTCGATGCCCGGCTTCCCGCGGCACACGAGCTCACGCGTGACCCCCGTTGGTGCAGTCGTGCTGTCCGATGCAGCGGCGCTGTCCGTTGCGAACCGCTGCACCACGCTCGTCTGCGACTGCGAGCGCGGCTCCTGCGCCGCCCCCTGACCCCCGATCAGGAGCAGCGCGGTGCAGCCACCGATGCGAAGAAACGAGAATCGCGACATCATGCGCCTCCTTCATGGGGGATCAGCAGTCGATCGCCGCTGGGTTCGTGATTCCGCTGCTCCACGGTCCGGCGCGAGCTGCGCCACCGGTACGTGAGCCCCGCCAGCGCGCCGAGGACCACGCAGCCGAGCACCGGGATGAGAAAGTGGAAGCGGTTCGCGCGCGTGAAGTGGCGCGTGCCGCCGGAGAGCTGCGCGTCGCGCGGCGCGGCCGGATCGAGGCGCACCGGGAGCCGTGCGCCGTGCGCCAGACCCTTCACGCTTCCCGAGTCCACGGCGTCCACGGCCAGCACCGTGTCCCCGGCACTGCCGGCGGCGAGTGCGAGCTGCACGACCTGGTACGGTGTGTCGAGGCGGTTGTCGAACCGGCCGGAATGCGGGCGCCGATGCACGACGTGCTCGGGGGACCGGTCGACGAGCGTGATCGCGCGAACCTCGGCCATCGCCTCCGCCGGCCGCGCGCCGTCCCGGGCGGGGAGCGTGAAGAGCGTCATCCACGCGGCGGCCGCCCACGCGGCACTCACGCCGAGGACGGGTACGGTTCCGAGGCGGGCGGCGATCCAGAGGGCGACGGCGCCGCATGCCAGCCACGCGAGAATCGGGATCGTCACGAGCGCGGAGGCGAACTCGCTGAGCGCGGTGACGGTCGAGCGGTCGCTCGCGCGCGCGAGGGCGGGGAACTGCGGCAGGTAGCGGATCCCGATCGAATCGCCGGCGCGGAGCGCGTCGTAGCGATCTCCCGGGACCCGCACGTTCGCCTGCCAGCGACTCCCGTCCGGCCGCTCGAACGCGGCGGTCACTTCGTGGTAGCGGTCCCATTCCCCCGACGGCTCGTATCCCACCACGATCCGCTCGTGCTTCCCGGCGACTTCGGCGGTGATGAGCGTGCCCGAGCGGTCGAGCCACATCGAGCCGCCCAGCATCAGCGCGGCGATGATGGCGGCGTAGAAGAACTCGAGGCGGCTCGCCCGCCGGCGGCGTCTCCTCACGGTCAGCTCGTCGGCACCGCGAAGCGGAACTGCGACGGCGCGAGCTTCGGGTTGGCGCGGTGCTTGATCGTCGTGGTCCGCCGGCTGATCTCGTTGCGCGGATAGCCCTTCGGCGTGTCCTGGAAGACCTTGTGGATGAGGTAGGTCTCCGCGTCGATCCAGATCGTGATCGCCCGGACACCCGTTTCCTGTCCGCTCGGATAGCGCCAGCGCTCGACGCCGAGGAGCCGGTAGCACTTCCTGCCGTTCACCGTCTCGAACCCGTCGGCCTCCACCTCCTCGGCGGCGTGCACGGGGCTCGCCATCCCCGCCTTGCTGTAGAGGTGGGACGGCACGAGCACCGAGATGCCGTGGGTGTAGTACCCCGCGTTCTTCACGGCGTTCACCTGCTGGCCGGCGGCGCGAGGATAGGTCTCGTGCGCCTGCGAGGCGCCCGACCAGGTCTGCAGCTCGCCCGCCTCCATCCAGAGGACGATGTGCGCGTTCGAGGGGACGCGGTTGCCGATCTTGTACTCTGAGGCGACGCCGCGGAACTCGATGAACAGGTTGTTCGGCTCGCGCGTGAAGAAGGTGCGGAACGTCGAGCGATCGGTGTACCCCGTGTTCTCGTCGAGCACGGTGCCGCTGTCGGCGTAGGAAGTGAGCGCCTCGTAGGCCGAGCGCATCTTCGCGAGCACGTCATTGGCGTCGAAGGGCGCGTGGCGCACGGCGCCGGTGTCGGCCGCGCCGAGCGCGACGAGGGCGATGGGGATCAGGCTCGGGTGCACGGTCGTGGTCCTCAATGAATGGAATGAAGTTTTATTGGAATACGAAGCCGCGAAGCCACGAAGTCACGAAGGCGCTTCGCGGCTTCGCGGCTTCGTGTCGATAATCGACCAGTCATCTCGCCGCCGCGGCCCGTGCGCGCCCTGCGATGTCGAGCCGCCCGCCGCTCGCCTCGGCGATGCGCATGCCGTCCCGCAGGCGCACGAGGATACGGATGTCGGGCTGCTCGGCGAGCGTGAGCCGGACCATCGGCTCTCCCTTGAACGGGAACCACGGCCACTCGTCGCGCGAAGCTGCGATCTCCGACCAGGGCACGCTGAACGGCGGGTGCCCGGGCCGCGCGAGCGCCGACATCCGGAAGTGGAGGTGCGACTCGTCCATCGTGAACCGCACACCCATCTTGTAGACCGACCTGTTCATCACGAGCGGCCCGGACTTGAACGACTGCCCGCGCCCGCCGTGGCGATCCGGATAGCCCTCCGCGAGCCGCCGCCATCCGCTCCACCGTCCAAGCATCGCGGTGGCCGGCACCCCCACGATCACCGCCATGCCCACCGCGAAGAGCGGCAGGTAGCGAACATCGAACGGCAGCGGAAACCCCCTTCGCCCCGCCGGCGCCACCAGCCCACCCGCCGCGTCCGCCTCGTCCGCCTTGTCCGCCTGCGACACGCGCCCCCCTGCCCCCGACGACGCATGCCAGTGCCGATATCCGACGCCGTTGATGTACCCGCTGTCGGTCGTGTGAGCGAGGAAACCCCAGTACATGCCGCTGTCGCGCACCGTCTGCTGCGGAGCGGAATCGCTCGTGCCGATGGCGACCTGGATGCGCCGCGGCTCCGCATCGCTGAGCGCGCGGTCCACCCAGGCGCAGGAGCCGGGCTCGAGCCCCTGGCCTTCCGGACCCGACGCGGTCGGATTGGCGGCGAAGGTCAGCATCAGCCGCACGCGGCCGCTGTCGGGAATCACGAGGAGCGTGTCGAACACCAGCCCGCCTCCGCCGCGGCAATTCAGGGGGAACTCCCGGCGCACCGGCGGAAGCGGTGACTGTGCCGCGACCGGGCCGACGCCGCCGGCGAGTGCGCCGGAGAAGACCATTGCGCGCGGCAGCCTTCCCGCGAATCTCGTGATCATCGGCGGACCAGCTCCACGCGGCGGTTCCGCGCCCGGCCCTCGAGCGTGTCGTTGCGGTCCCGCGGACTCGATTCGCCGAGGCCGGCCGTGGTGAGCCGCGCGGCGGCGATGCCGAACCGGCTGCCGAGCGCCGTCTTCACCGATGCGGCGCGCCGAGCGGAGAGGTCGAGGTTGTACTGGTCGCTCGCGATGGCGTCGGTGTGGCCCTCGACCGAGAGCTTCCAGTCGGGATTCCGTCGCAGCACCTCGGCGATCTCGCGCAGCGTCGGCTCCGATTCGGGGCGGATCCGTTCGCTGTTGAAGTCGAAGAAGAGGTCGTAGACGACCGCGCGCCGGTCCTCGCGGAGCGCGCGCTCGAGGCGGAGGATCCTCTCTTCACCGGCCGTGCGGTTCGAGCCGGCGCACCGCCAGGAGATCTTCACCGTCCGGAGGTTCCACGCCTCGCTCAGCGCGTCGCTGCCGCTCGCGAACCGGTACTGGAGCGTGAGCGGGTTCTCCTCGTCGTCGAGGAACCAGAAGTCCACCTTCGCGCCGAGGTACGAGCCCCGCGCATGAATGGCGGGCAGCGAGACCATCCCATCATTCACGGTGACTCGCACCGGCTCCTTTCCGACGAGCCGCAGCTTCCAGGTCTCCTCGTAGTCGTAGAGATTCGGCGCCTTGGTCCGGTCCGCCGGATACACGTGGTTCCCGCCTTCGACGAGCCGGATCTCGGCTGCGCCGGTGCGCTTGAGCGCGCGCAGCACCGCCGTGGAGACGCCGAGCGTGGTGCTGCCCGGGATCGTGTCGGAGCCGTCCGAGTGGAAGTAGTGCGCGTAGAGCGTGGCGGTGCCGAGGTCCTCGCGCAGCATGACGCGCCGCATGTTCCAGTTGCGGAGCGAGCCCTGCCGCGTCGGCACCTG
>DAINRR010000110.1:0-6782 GCA_036741715.1 Gemmatimonadales bacterium | reverse complement strand
CCCCTATGCCGGTTTAGCAAACCGGTGCCTTCAGCCACTCGGCCACCACTCCAGCTCGTGCGAGGGCAAGAAGTTACCCAGCGGGGCGCCTGGAAGCAAATGCCGCTGGACCGAGCCGTAACGCGCATGCGAACGCCGTGTAACGGGACGATAGACCCTCAGTGCGCCGCCTGGCCGGTCGCCGGAATGGAAGTGCGCCCGCCCTGCGCGGTTATCCACGTCGGAGGACCTGGCTCTCCCTCAGCACTGATCCTGCCTCAGCACATGTCGAGCGCAGCATCGACCTCTACCCCGCCCAGCGGAGGAGCCATGAGAAACGTTCCGGGAATCTGCCTCGTCCTTTGTTCCGTTGTCGCCGGTCCGCTTTCGGCTCAGAGCGCGAACGATCAGGCGCCGAGTCCGGCGCGCGTCCGGCTGACGCCTCTCGCTCCGAGGTCACGGCCGCTGATCGGGGTGCCTGTTGCTATGGGTGCCGACACGGTCCGGCTGGTGCTTCACGGTACGACCGATACCGTCGGCATCCCCACGGAAACGCTCCGAGGAATCGAGGAGTATCGCGGCCGCAGGTCGAGCTGGGACCGCGGAGCGCTGATCGGCGCCCTCGTTCTTGGCCTCGGCGGTGCGATCGCGGTCCCGGTCTTCAATGAGGCCATCGGTGAAGGCTCCGCCACGAACAGCACGGAGGCGATCGCGGTCGGACTCGTCGGGGGCGCCGTGACCGGCGGCCTCCTCGGTGCCGGCATCGGCGCCATGTTCAGCCGGGAGCGCTGGTCGGCGCGGCCGCTCGTCGGTGTCCGGCGAGTGGCTGCGCGGGACCGGGTGGACCTGGGCGTGGGACTGGAGTGGGCCTTCTGAGACTGCGCAGGCCGGATGGGATCGCAAACAGTGCGGAATGCGGGTCCGGTCGGAGTATGGAGCGGATCCGCCTACATTTCGCTACCCATTGCAACGGATCCCATGCTCTACGTCGACAACCGCGGCATCACCGATCCGCGCCTCAACCTCGCGCTCGAGGAGCACGTCCTCCGGAACCGGTTTCCCGGCGAGGAATGCCTCCTCTTCTACATCAACGAGCCGTCCATCATCATCGGGCGGAACCAGAATACGATCGAAGAGATCGATCCCGATGCGGTCGAGGCACGGGGCATTCACGTGGTTCGCCGGATCTCGGGCGGCGGCGCCGTGTATCACGACCTCGGCAACCTCAACTTCAGCTTCATTGCGCCGTACGCGAAACAGCGATTCAACCGCTACGAGGCATTCACGCGCCCCGTGGTGATGGTGCTGCGCGAGCTGGGCGTACCGGCCGAGCTCGGCGGCCGCAACGATCTCGTGGCCGACGGCCGGAAGATCTCCGGCAATGCCCAGTTCGTAACCGGCGATCGGATGTTCAGTCACGGAACGGTCCTCGTCGATACCGATCTCGACGTCATGCCGACGGTGCTGACGCCGAAGCCGGGGAAGATCGAGTCGAAGGGCCACAAGTCCGTGCGGAGTCGCGTGGCGAACATCCGGGAGTTTCTCAAGGAGCCGCTGACCGCGGAAGAATTGCGGGGCCGACTCCTCGAAGGAATCTTCGGCGATCCGGAGCCTCGCGAGCGGCTCGAGCTGGCCGAGGCCGACTGGATCGCCGTGCGGCGGCTGGCCGAGACGAAATACGCCACCTGGGAGTGGAACATCGGCAAGTCGCCGCCAAGCAACATTTCCCGGGCGCACCGATTTCCATTCGGGGAGGTGGACGTGCGGGTCGACGTGCAGGAAGGTCGCATCGCCGGCGTCCGCTTCTTCGGCGACTTCATCGGACTGGAGGAGGTGGCGGGGCTCGAGCAACGCCTGCAGGGGGTCCGGTACGAGCGACGCGCCGTCGACGAGGCGCTCGCCGGCGTCGATGTCACGGCATACTTCGGTCCCATGGAACGGAGCGAGCTCTTGACGCTGGTATTCGGATGACATTTCCCGGCTGAGGATTCCGCATTATTCTTTTTCTCACGCGCGCCGGTACGGGCGCGTGATGCGCATCACATGGGCCGCGCGCGCGCCGTGCGCCCTGAACCGCATAGCATCGAGGTCGGGTACGGATGGGGACCACAGAATCATCGGTCGATGTGCCGACCGTGGAGTTCGCGTCGACCGGGATCGCCGGTCTGGACTACGTTCTGGGTGGGGGCTTGCCCGCCGGCCATCTTTTCCTGGTCGAAGGGTCCCCGGGCACCGGCAAGACGACGCTCGCCCTGCAGTTCCTCCTCGAGGGCGTCGCGCGGGGCGAGCCGTCACTCTATGTCACGCTCGCCGAAACGCGCAACGAGCTGGAGAAGGTCGCCGCCAGCCATGGCTGGCGGCTGGACGGCCTCGAGATCCTCGAGCTGACGCCGCCCGACGAGGTGCTCCAGCCCGAGCTGCAGTACACCGTGTTCCATCCCTCCGAAGTCGAAATGGGCCAGACGATGCGCGGCGTCTACGATGCCGTCGAGCGCTACCGGCCCCGCCGCCTCGTCCTCGATTCGCTGTCGGAAATGCGGCTCCTCTCGCAGGACCCGCTCCGGCTGCGTCGGCAGGTCCTCGCCATCAAGCATTTCTTCATAGGCCGGCGCTGCTCGGTGATGCTGCTCGACGACATGCGCAGTGCGGATCACGATCTGCAGTTCGCGAGCATCGCCCATGGCGTGATCCTGCTCGAGCAGTCGGCGCTCGAGTACGGCGCCGAGCGACGCCGGCTCCGCGTCTCGAAGCTCCGCGCCCAGCGATACCGCGGCGGGTACCATGACTTTGCCATCCGGACCGGCGGCCTCGAGGTGTATCCGCGCCTGATCGGCGCGGATTACCCGATGGTCGAGGTGGATGCCGCGCTTCCGAGCGACGACCCGCGGATCGATGCCCTCATGGGGGGCGGCCTCGATCGTGGGTCGAGCAGCATCTTCGTCGGTCCGGCCGGGGTCGGTAAGTCGACGCTCGCGGCGCAGTTCGCGCTCGCCGCGGCGGGGCGGGGCGAGCGGGTTGCCATCTATCTCTTCGACGAGCGGCTCCGGACCTTTCACGCCCGCGCCCGCGGACTCGGCATGGACTTCACGTCGCAGCTGGAGGCGGGCCGGGTCGTGCTCCAGCAGATCGATCCGGCCGAGGTCTCTCCGGGGCAGTTCGCGCACCTCGTGGTACGCGACGTCGAGGAGGGCGGCGCGGCGCTGGTCGTGATCGACAGCCTCAGCGGCTACATGAATGCGATGCCCGAAGACCGCCTGCTGATGATCCACCTCCACGAGCTCATCAGCTACCTCACCCAGCGGGGGGTCACGTCGGTGATGACGCTCGCGCAGCATGGACCCCTCGCGCATGGGTCGAGCCAGGGCGCCGAGGTGAGCTATCTCGCCGACTCGATCGTGCTCCTGCGGTATTTCGAGGCCGCCGGATCCGTTCGACAGGCCATCTCGATGCTCAAGAAACGCAGCGGCGAGCACGAGCAGACGATTCGCGAGTTCCGCATCCAGCGTGGCGGCCTGCGTCTCGGCGAGCCGCTCAGCGCATTCCAGGGCGTGCTCACCGGGGTCCCGGAATACGTGGGGCTCAACGAGCCGCTGTTGTCCGTGCAGCCTGGCCCCGGCGAAGTCATCCTCGGGAGCTGACATGGACCTGCGCGGCGCAGCGCCGCCCTCGCCGGAGACGGTGCTCGTGCATGCGCCGACAGGTCGCGACGCCGCGCTCATGGCGTCGATCCTGTCTCGCGCGGGGCACCGGGTCACCAGCGAAGACTCGGTCGAGGTCCTGTGTGAACGGCTCGGCGCGAACGGTGCGGTTGCGATCGTGGCGGAAGAGGCGCTCACACCGGTGGCGATGCGGTGCCTGCTCGAGACGCTCGGCGCCCAGCCGTCCTGGTCGGACTTTCCGCTGGTGATCCTCACCAGCGTGCTCGCCATGCAGCGACCCGCGCAGCCGATGCTGCAGTCGCTGCGCGAGCGTGGGAACGTCACGCTGCTCGAGCGGCCCGTGCATCCGATGACGCTGCTGAGCGCGGTGGAGACCGCCGTCCGCGCGCGCCGCCGGCAGTACGAGGTGCGCGATTACCTGGATGCGCGCGCACGTGCCGAGGAGCACGCGCGGCAGGTGCAGAAGATGGAGGCGGTCGGCCAGCTCGCGGGCGGCGTGGCCCACGAAGTCAACAACATGATGACGGTCGTGCTCGGCTTCGGTGAGTTCGCGCTCAGCCGGCTCCGCCGTGCCGAGGGCGTCGGCGGACATGTCGATACCGTGGCATTGCGGGGCGAGGTCGAGGAGATGGTGAAGGCGGGGAAGCGGTCCGCGGCGATCACGCAGCAGCTCCTCGCGTTCAGCCGCCGCCAGCGCCGGGAGGCCGTCCGGATGCAGCTGCGGGACGTGGTGCGCGACCTCGGGGACCTCCTGCGGCAGCTGGTCGGCGCGTCGATCACAATCACGACGCGATTTCCCGACGATCTCCCGGTCGTCCGCGTCGATCGTACGCAGATCGAGCAGGTGATCATCAATCTCGTGATCAACGCACGGGATGCCATCGACGGCTCGGGGTCGATCACCATCTCAGGCGAGCGCGTCGAGCTTGGCGAGGCGTTCATGCGGCGCCACCGCCTGACGTCGGTCCGGGACGGCGGTTGGGTCCAGCTCGCCATCTCGGATACGGGACGCGGGATGGATCGCGAGACGCAGGAGCACGCGTTCGAGCCGTTCTTCACCACCAAGGCGGTGGGCACCGGCACCGGCCTCGGGCTCTCGACCGCCTACGGCATCATCAAGCAGAGCGACGGTTACATCTGGCTGTACAGCGAGCCCGGCATCGGCACCACGGTCAAAGTCTACCTGCCGGAAAGCGGTGGCGAAGTGCTCCGCGCCGAAGCTCCGGCGCCGGCTGCCGCGGCGAGTGGCGAGACGATCCTGGTGGTGGAAGACGAACCCGTCGTTCGCAGTCTCGCCCGCATGGCGCTCGAGGAAGTCGGCTACTCGGTGATCGAAGCCTCGGACGGCGTCGCAGCGCTCGGGCTGCTGCAGCAGGACGGTGTGCCGGTGCAGCTGGTGCTGACCGATGTCGTCATGCCCGGGATGGGAGGGCAGGCGCTCGCGAAGATCCTGCGCAGCGACCGGCCGGACCTGCCGCTGCTCTTCATGTCAGGGTATCAGGGGGAGGATGTGACGGATCGCGGGTTGCTGGAGCCGGGGGCGGCGTTCATCCAGAAGCCGTTCGCCCCGAAGGAGCTCACGCGGCGCGTGCGCGAGCTGCTCGATGCGCGCACGACGGAGCAGCCGGTCCGTCCGGGGAAATGAGCGGCGTGGGTGAGATTCGAACTCACGGTGCCCTTGCAGGCACGGCGGTTTTCAAGACCGCTGCATTCAACCACTCTGCCACCACGCCGGAAGGGTAAGCTACTCCACAACAACGACTTCAACAACGATCTGCCGGAGCCCCCTCCACGCGTCCACGGCTTGAGCGCCACGGGTAACGAGGCGGTGTAGCGGGTTGTGCCGGGAAGTGCCACATTGACGGCATGAGCCGGGAGCATTGGGAAGAGGTCTACCGCACGAAAGACCCGACCCTCGTCAGCTGGTATCAGCCCCAGTGCCGGATTTCCCTCGACCTGATTCACCGTGTTGCCCCGGATCCCGCGTCGCCGATCATCGACGTCGGGGGCGGCCCCTCGACGCTGGTCGATGGGCTGCTCGGGTCTGGTTTCCGTGCCATCACGGTGCTCGATGTGGCGCCATCTGCGCTCGGAATTGCCCAGGCGCGACTTGGCTCCCGCTCCCTCGACGTGACCTGGATCCCGGCCGGCATCCTGGACGCCCCCCTTTCACACGCTGCCTACGCAGTCTGGCACGACCGAGCCGTCTTTCATTTCCTCACGGATCCGGACGACCGCGCACGATACGTCAGACAGGTGCGACATGCGGTCCGACCTGGCGGCCATGTCATCGTCGCGAGCTTCGCGCCGGATGGCCCGGCGCGCTGCAGCGGACTCGACGTGATGCGCTACACGCCGGAATCGATGCATCGGGAGTTCGGCACGGAGTTCCGGCTCATCGACAGCACGCGCGAGGAGCACCGGACCCCGGCGGGCGGCGTGCAGCCCTTCGTGTATTGCATCTGTCGAAGGCAGGAGTAGCGGGGAAGCGGGCTCGGGCGCTGCCGCTGATTCGATCAACGGCGACGCCCGGCCACCGAAGCCCGATCCAGAGCCCGAGGCCGATCGCGGCGAAGATCCAGACCGACAGAAAGCGATCGACCGCCGACAGCCGTGACAGAACGCGCGCGGGCGGGGCATCGCCCCACCCGCGCGCGTTCTGTCACCGTGACCGACGACTCGGTTACGCGCAGCACTCGGGCCCGCAGCAGCCACGCTCACGGGACGATGTGGCGGCCGGCTCCGCCGCGGGCTTCGTCGCCCGGACGAATGCGCCCATGACGCATCCGCTCAGCTCGCGCGCCAGGAGCTCGCGGTTCTCCCCCGTGCCGCTCAGGAACGCCTTGGCATCCTCGAACTCGTAGATCCGGGTCGGCTCGACGTCGGCACCCTCGAAGCCGACCTCAGTGAGGAGCGCCTTGAATTCGTTCTCCTCGAGCGCTCCCGCCACGCACCCGACCCAGAGCTCCATGCTCTTCCGGACTTCGGCGGGCAACTCGCCGCGCACCACGACGTCCGATACGGCGAAGCGGCCACCCGGCTTGAGCACGCGGAACGCTTCCTGGAGAACGGTGCGCTTGTCTCCCGACAGGTTGATCACGCAGTTCGAGATGATCACGTCCACCGAGTTGTCGGGCAGCGGGA
>DAINRR010000109.1:0-7100 GCA_036741715.1 Gemmatimonadales bacterium | reverse complement strand
TCACGTAGAAGCTCAGCGAACCGAGCTGGATCCCGACCGTGGCTCCGGCAACGCTACCGATGTCGGTCCGGTCGAGCTGATCCTCGAATGCCTCCCCGCCCCGCCGGATGACGCTGGCGCCGCCATGCAGCATGAAGAGCAGCGGGCTCGCCGGCGGAAGCACGTTGAACGACAGGCGGCCGCTTCCGGTGAGGACATTGCCGGGCGTCCGCGCCTCCGAGCCCCCGGCATTGAATCGAAGCTCGCTCGGCGAATAATCGGCCGTGACCGTGAGCCCCACCCGCTGACCGAATCCGATACCCAGGCGTCCGCCCACCAGAAGGCTGATCTCCTGCTTGAACTCCTCGCCGGCCGCGGCCCGGGCGAGCTCGGCGGTCGGGATGTAGACGCCGATGTTGGGGGACAGAGACACCTGTGCGGCCGCCGGAAAGGCGCTCGCCGCAGAGGTGGCCATTGCACAGACAAGGAATCGCAGTCTCACTCTTGGCTCCGGATTCGGGATCGTGGCGCGCGGCAATATGCACGCGCAGCCGGGCGGCGCCAAGCGCCGATCACGGGCCGGGACGGGCGCCCTCCCGGAGGGCAATCCTGGTGCAGCCGAAACCGCGGAGGACACCCGCGGGAGGCAGCGGACCGGAACCGGGGTTCAGTTGTCCGGGGTGCTCGCGGTACCGGCGGTATGAGGAAGCGCGCGAGTCCGCAGCCCGAGCAGAAGCTCCCGAGCTGCCACGATTTCACCGGGCGACGCCGCGGGATTGCCCATTCCGGACTCGATCCCCCTCATTGCCTCCACCGCCAACCGGAGCGCAGCGGCCGTGTCCCCCCTCGCCGCGCGGACCCGACCCTGCACCAGCCGGATGCGGCCCATGCTGAGGCTGTCTTCCGGCCGGAACCTGAGCGACTGTGCGTAGGCTTCGGCCGCGAGCGAATCGGACAGAGCCAGGTCTCCATTCAGAAGTGCCATTCGGGCTGCGCGCGTATTGTAGATCCAGAACGCGCCAGATCGCGAGGCCTCGGAAGACCGCGTCGACTCGAGCAGCTCCCGGTACCGGGCCAGCGCAAGCGAGGCATCACCTTCCGCCTCCGCCAACCTTCCTTCCACGATGAGCAGGTGGGTGCCAGGTGGATCCGGCACCCGCCGCATCTGCTCGATGGCTCGCCGAGCCTCCGGCAGGCGGCCGGCATCGATGTTCGCGCGGGCGATCCAGCTGAGTGTATTCAGGTATCGCGGCGTTCCGGGCACTTCTCTCCCGAGCGCGGCAGTCCAGATGGCGACCGCCGACTCCGGGCGGCCCACCACCAGGGCGTGCTGTGCCACTCGATTCTCGATCGCGAACGCGGATTCCCGACCGAGGCGCCGGCTGAGCTGCTGCCACATGCCGAAGACGGAATCACTCGCGGCCGGCTGGAGCCCTTCGAGCGCGGAGTTCTCGATCGCCAGGGCTTCGAGTGCCTGGGCCGTCTCGGCCCTTCCGCTCCGGCGAAAGGTTGCCCCGGCGCGCTGCGCGAGTTCGCGTGCCGTGCGGAGCCTGCCGAGATAGAGGTGTTGCTCGGCGATCGCGTTGAGCAGACGCCCGAAAGCGGGTGAAAGCGTATCCATCGTCGATTCCGCGTGCGCCAACGCGATTCCGGCGAGCACCCGCGCGGAATCTCGCGACCCCTCGAGCCAGCGGAGCTTCATTTCGGCGAGCCGGCACCGGCCGGAAGCGGCCGCATGATCCGGTGGCCGGCGGGACAGTGCGCGCAGCCCTGCCCGGAGATGCGGACGGCCACTGTCCGGCGACGCGCTCGTACGCAGGCGATAGGCGGCCAGTGTGCAATGCGCCTGTCCCGCGAGCGCGGGCTCGCCGCTCCGCTCGGCAAGCTCCACGGCTCGCTCGAGCATTCCGTTCATGGTGGGAATCGGTGCCGTCCCGAAGAACTCATCGGACAGCTCGAGCAGCATGCGAGCGACGAAGCCCGGCTCGGCATCGTGATCTCGCTCGAGGATTGCGCGGGCCCGATTCACGAGCTCGACGGGAGAGGCCCGCTCCTCGGGATGGAGGCCCGATACGAGCGAGAGCATGAACCCACTGACCGCCCCGGCCCGGCGGCTCTCGTAGAACGCACGATCACGCTGCACCTGAGCTTCGTCGCGCTGGCGGCGGGCCTCCATCATCTGCATCGACGCGATGCCCGTCCCGAGGAGAAGCGATACCGCAGCGATTGCCCCGATGGAGGCCAGGACCCGGTTTCTTCGCACGAACTTCCGCAGGCGGTAGCTGCGGCTTGCCGGACGGGCCAGCACCGGCTCGTTCCGCAGGAGACGATCCAGGTCGTCACGCAACTCGGCCACTGTCGGGTAGCGCCGCGCCGGGTCCTTCTCGAGCGCCCGCGCCACGATCGTGCCCAGGTCTCCGGCGTACAATCGGCGCAGCCGCCCGAGGGAGGCGGCGCGGCGCGGCGCGGCCTCCGCGGTAATGGCAGTCGCGAGGCGGACGGGCTCCCGATCCACGAGGTCCCGAAGCTGCTCCGGCCCGGTCCGGCCTTGGCCGCCCGTGGGATGCGACCCGGACAGCAGCACGTGGAGGAGAACGCCGAGTGCGTAGACGTCGGTGCCCACGGTGATGGGCGCTCCGGTCACCTGCTCAGGAGCGGCGTACGCGGGCGTGAGCGGCGCACCGCCGGCTTCGGTCAGCTCGGTGCGCTCCGCCGCACCGGTATCCTCTTCGAGGAGCTTGGCGATCCCGAAATCGAGGAGCTTCACCGTCCCGTCGGCCGTGACGAGGATGTTCGATGGCTTGAGGTCGCGATGAACCACGAGGCTCGCATGTGCGTGCACCACGGCCGAGAGGACCTGGCGAAAGAGCCGGATGCGGCTCTCCGGAGCCAGGCAGAGGCGGTCGCAGTACTCGTCGATCGGCTCGCCGTCGACCCGCTCGAGCACGAGGTAGGGCTGCCCCAGCGATGTGACTCCCGCATCGATCAGGTGGGAGATGTTCGGATGCGTCACCCGCGCGAGCGTGTTCCCTTCCCGGCGGAAGCGCTCGCGGCCGACCGGGTCGAGAAGCGACAGGTTCAGCAGCTTGATCGCGACTTCCGCTTCGTACCGGCCATCGTTTCGCCGAGCCAGCCACACGGCGCCCATTGCGCCGCGACCGAGCGGGCGAAGGAGCGTATAGTGACCGATCCCATGGCCCGCGAGCGTCGGGAGGGCAAGGGTGTCGGGTGACGTTGTCCGATCGAGAAAGCCCTGGGCCTCGAGTGCCGGCTCGCGGGCGAGGAGGGAAGCCACCGCGGCGCCGGCTGCCGGGGTGGTACGGCGCACCTCGAGCAGCCAGGCAGCGCGCTCCGAGGGGTCGAGGTCGAGCGCCGCATCGAGGAGGCGCGCCAGCAGGGTCACGTCCGGAGCCGGATCGGCGGGCCGGTCCGCACTCATCCGGCTGCGGGCTCGACCGGATCGAGAAGGTGGGCCAGCAGAAGCCGCGCCTTTCTCCAGTCGCGCTGGACGGTGCGCTGCGAAACGTGGCGAAGCTCGGCGATCTCGACGAGTGAGAATCCGCCGAAGAAGTGAAGGTCCACGAGCACGGCCAGCTCCGGGTGCGATGCGGAAAGAACCTCGAGGGCGGCGCCAAGCCGCTCCAGGTGCGCACCGCCTGGCTCCGCCGGGACTGTCGCGTCTGCATCCAGAGCGACGAGACAAAACTCGCTGCCGCGCTTGACGGCACGACCGCGCCGCGCGTAGTCAACGATGAGTCCACGCATGGCGCGCGCTGCATAGGCCAGGAATCGCGACCGATCGGCAAAGGCGAGCCCCTTCCGGTCGGCCAGACTCAGGTAGGTCTCATGCAGCAGGGTCGTGGTACCGAGCGTGGTGGCGCCGCCGCGCATCCGGATCTGCCGCGCTGCCAGCGCGTGCAGCTCGGCGTAGAGCAGGGCGAAGAGCTCTGCTGCCGAGTCCGTTCCCCCAGGCCCTTCGGTGGGAACGAGCGACACATCGTTATCGGACGGAGAGAAAGGCGGCATCGAGCGGCGAAGGTTGACCCACTGGTCAAGCTACCGCCTTTCTCCGACCGCGAAAGGGCCGGCTTGCCGGACGCATGACGCGGGCGGGCGACCCGGTCATGCCGGTTTCAGAGAACGGCGTCGTTGTGATTCGAGGCGAGCCCTCGGCGCGATCCGTTCCTCCATCTCGGTGACCTCGAGCTCCAAATCGCCGTCGGTGAAGAGCCCGCCGGATTTGCGCCTTCTGCGCCTCGGTGAGCTCGATACGTACGGGTCGCTCGATATCTCGCAGGTTCATGAATTCTCCTGTCAGCGAAGACCCGGCCTCGCGATCGGCTCGCGGTGGGTGTCATCGACCGGCAGCCCGCTCGGCACGCGCTGAGGGGTGAGCCGGGCCAGGTTTCGCGCGGCAGGATCGGTGAGCGCCTTCATGAACTCCGTAACCTCGTCGACCTGCTGCGGGGTGAAGACGACGCCGTCGAGGAGCGGATCCCGCGTGGCAAGGATCGCATCGACGTTGGGAAGGACGAGGCCACGCAGCATCGGCTCGAGCTGCATCACGTCGAATGCCCGGAGCTTCAGGTCGGATTCGCTGTAATGATCGACGAAGGCGCGGAGGTCGGTGAAGGCGCCATCGTGGCCCCACGGCCCGGTGAGCTCGACATTGCGGAGCGGTGTGGTACGGAACCGATAGCGATCGGCGTCGATCCCGGTGACCCGCATCCGGCCGAAATCGTCCCGTCCACCGAGGCCGTCTCCCTGGCCCGGCCCGAGCTGCGCCACAGCCACGTTGTGGAATTGGTTGTCCGTGAACGCGGGGCCGTTATGGCAGATGGAGCAGCGCGCGGACATGAAATTGTTGGCGCCTGCGAGTTGCACCTCGGAAAGCGCGGCATCGTTCCCGGCGAGAAACCGGTCCCATGGGGAATCGTTGAACGCCAGCTCGGCGATCAGGAAGCCGGCGATCGCATTGCTCGCGTGCGCGAAGGTCATGTCGGCAAACCGCTGCCCGGGATAGGCCGCCTCGAAGAGCTGACGGTACTCGGGAAACGCCGACAGCCGTCGCATGAGCGCGGCCCAAACGCTTCGCGGCTCGTCATCCGGAATCTCGGCAAGCTCATTGCCGTCAGCGGCGCGCATCTCTTCCCGGGACAGGACCGGGAACAGGGGCAGCGCGGAGAGGGCGCCGAACTCGAATACGGCTGTCATGTCCGGCGTGATGGCGTCTCCGACGGGCGTGTGCACCACGCCGCCGGCACCGCTGGCCACCCGGCCGTCCCAGAAGAACGATTCCAGCGCGAACAGGTTGAACGCGGGCGGCGCATTGCGCGGGATGAATGCGCTGGTCGGATGGGTACGGTCGAGTGCGAGGCCCGCCCCGCCCTGACCGATGGAAAGGCTGCGGCCATCGCCAGTGCCGAACCGCGGGAGGTGACAGGTCATGCACGCGATATCGCGATTTCCGCTCAGCTCCCTGTCGAAGGCGAGGAACCGGCCCAGGTTCACCAGCTGCGGGCGAATCGGCGCAGGACGCCGCAGCGGCGTGATCCCCCGGTCGGCGGCGAGGCGGCGGACCTCCGCGGCGAGGGCATTCGTCTCGCCCCGCCGGAGCGCGACCCCTTCCGAGGGTGCGGTCGCATCGTCCGCTGCACAACCGGCGACGCAAGCGGCAAACAGGAGCAGACGCGGAACGGAACGTCCATCGGAGACGCGCACGGTATCCTCCAGGCTGATCGGCATGATCGGGCGCCCCGGAACGTGGGGGCCCGATATATAGATCGGATTCGCGGGCGGATTCCCGACAGGCGTGCGACGCCAGGGGCCGGGCGCTGCGTGCGGCGGCCGGCCGAGCGCGAGCCTCGGGCTGGCGGGATCGGGGCTTGCAGGGGGTCCGGGATCCGGATACCGAGTCCGGGATCGACGGGTCGCCGGCAGGGGGAAAGACAAGGGGGCCGCCTCGCGGCGGCCCCCCGATCCGTGTCCTGGCGAGACCTAGTACATCCCGCCCATCCCACCACCGCCGCCCGGCATGGCCGGCGCCGGCTTGTCTTCCTTCTTCTCGACGACCACGCACTCGGTCGTGAGGAGGAGGCCGGCGATCGACGCGGCGTTCTGCAGCGCCGTGCGCGTCACCTTGGTCGGGTCGATGACGCCCGCCTTGACGAGGTCCTCGTACGTGTCCGTGCCGGCGTTGTAGCCGAAGTTCTTGTCCTTCGACTCCTTGACCCGGGCGAGCACGATCGAGCCTTCGACGCCCGCGTTGATCGCGATGGCGCGGATCGGCTCCTCGATGGCGCGACGGACGATGTCGACGCCGATCTTCTCGTCCTCGGTGCCGCGGATCTTGGCCAGGACCGCCTGCGTGCGGATGAGAGCCACGCCGCCGCCGGCGACGATGCCCTCTTCGACGGCCGCGCGGGTCGCGTGGAGCGCGTCCTCGACACGGGCCTTCTTCTCCTTCATTTCCGTCTCGGTGGCCGCGCCGACGTTGATCACCGCCACGCCGCCGCTCAGCTTGGCCAGACGCTCCTGGAGCTTCTCGCGGTCGTAGTCGCTGGTGCTCTTGTCGATGGCGCCGCGGATCTCGCCGATGCGGCCCTGGATGTCGTTCTCCTTGCCCTTGCCATCCACGACCGTGGTGTTGTCCTTGTCGATCACGATGCGCTTGGCGCGGCCGAGATCGTTGAGCGTGGCGTTCTCCAGCTTGAAGCCGACTTCCTCCGAGATCACCTGGCCGCCGGTGAGGACGGCGATGTCGCGGAGCATCTCCTTGCGGCGATCACCGAAGCCCGGCGCCTTGACGCCCGCGACCTTGAGCGTGCCGCGGAGCTTGTTCACGACGAGCGTGGCGAGCGCCTCACCCTCGACATCCTCGGCGATGATGAGGAGCGGGCGGCCGCTCTGCGCCACCTTCTCGAGGACCGGGAGGAGGTCCTTCATCGCGCTGATCTTCTTGTCGTGGATCAGGATGTAGGCGTCGTCGAGCACCGCCTCCATCTTCTCCGGATCCGTGACGAAGTACGGCGAGAGGTAGCCGCGGTCGAACTGCATGCCGTCGACCGTCTCGAGCGTGGTCTCGAGGCCCTTCGCCTCCTCGACCGTGATCACCCCGTCCT
>DAINRR010000108.1:0-7128 GCA_036741715.1 Gemmatimonadales bacterium | reverse complement strand
CAGACGAGCTTCTTCTTCCCCGACTTCCAGCCGTTCGTCGGCGTCTTCGGCAATTGCGACGGCTATGAGTTCCGGAACAGCGAAGGCACGGTGGTCCGCACCATCGACCCGATCGAGCCCGAGGTGAACACTACCTGGGAGCTCGGGTACAAGGGCATCCTGGGCGACCGGTTCTACGTGGACGTCACGGGCTACCGGTCGAAGTTCGACAAATTCATGAGCCCGCTCGTCATCATCGCCAACTTCCTCACGCCGGCCGCACAGGGTGGGCCGACGACGGCGTACAACTCCGTCACCGGCGAGCCGCTCACCGGCGCGGCAGGCGGGCCGCAGATTCCGCTCACGTACTTCAACGTCGGCAAGGCCACGGTCTACGGCACCGATGTGGGCCTTCGGTACCTGCTCACCAGCACCGTCGCGCTCAACGGCACGATGAGCTGGCAGAAGCTCGATACCGTGATCACCAACGTCGGCGACCCCGCCGAGGCGACCTCGTTCAACAGCCCGGACTTCAAGCTGACGCTCGGCGCCGATGCCGCGTCCTTCCTCATGCCGAACCTGAGCGCGGGCATGACCTTCCGCACGGTGAGCGGCTACCAGTTCCTCTCGGGCGTCAACGTCGGCCGGGTCCCGACATTCAATACGTTCGACATCCGGCTCGGCTACGACATCCCGCAGTACGGGATGCGCATCAACCTGAACGTGCAGAACCTCTTCGCCTGCAGCTACGGCACGAGCGATCCGCAGGGCTGGATCGCCGCCGGGCGCCCGGCGCTCTACACGGCCGACCGGAAGTGCGGGTTCGGGGAGAAGCACACCGAGATGCTCAACTCGCCGCAGATCGGCACGATGGTGTTCCTCGGCGTGCGGTACCAGCGGTAGTCGAGATGGACATCGGGTCGCTGCTTCCCCGCCACGTCCGCTACCGGCCGGATCACCTGGCCGTGGTCTGCGGCGGGGAGCGGCTCACCTTCCGCCAGACGGGCGAGCGGGTCAACCGCCTCGCCAACGCGCTGGCGGCGCTCGGCCTCGCGAAGGGCGACAAGCTGGCGGTGATCCTGCCGAACTGCATGGAACTGCTCGATACCTATCGCGCGGCCGCGGCGCTCGGGCTCGTCTGCGTGCCGCTGAGCCCGCTGCTGCGCGGCACCGGGCTCGTCACTCTCCTTCGCGATGCGGACACCGCCGCGGTGATCGCGCATGCCGCGACGGTGGACGCGGTCGAGGAGGCGCGGCCCGAGCTTCCGGGTATCCGGAGCGACCGCTACATCCTCGTCGGTGGCGAGCGGTCCGGGTATCACGAGTTCAAGGCCCTGACCGCCCGGTACCCGGGCACCGCTCCGGCGCCGGCGGGCTCGGTGGCGGACGATCCCTTCAACATCATCTACAGCAGCGGCACGACCGGGCTCCCCAAAGGGATCGTGCTCACGCACGGCATCCGGGCGATGTACTGCACGCTGTTCGCGAACCAGTTCCGCTTGACGCCGGAAAGCGTCGTGATGCACGCCGGTTCGCTCGTCTTCAACGGCGCGTTCGTGACGTTCATGCCGGCCTGGTTCCTGGGCTGCACGTTCGTTCTCCATGAGCGTTTCGACCCGGTTGCGTTCATCGAGAGTGTGGAACGGGAGCAGGTCACGCACGTCATGATGGTCCCCTCGCAGATCGTGGCGGTCATGAACGCGCCCAATTTTCGCCCGGAGGCGCTGCGGTCGCTCCGGATGCTGTGCTCGGTGGGGGCCCCCTGGCATCGGGAGCACAAGGAACGCCTGCTCCCGGTGCTGCCGGGCGCGCTCTACGAGCTGTACGGCCTCACCGAAGGGTTCATCACCGTGCTGGACTGCACCGAGTTCGCCGCGCACATCGACTCGGTGGGGACACCAGTGGCATTCAGCGAGATGCGGATCATGAACGACGCGGGCGCCGACCTGCCGGCGGGGGAAGTCGGCGAGATCGTCGGCCGCTCGCCGATGCTGATGCCGGGGTACTACAAGCGACCGGACCTCACTGGGCAGGCGATCCGCGACGGCTGGCTCTACACCGGCGACCTCGGCTTCGCCGACGAGGACGGCTACCTGCACCTGGTGGATCGCAAGAAGGACTTGATCATCTCGGGCGGAGTGAACGTCTACCCGAAGGACATCGAGGAAGTGGCGGTGGCCCACCCTGCGGTGCGCGAGGTCGCCGTCTTCGGCGTGCCTCACGAGAAGTGGGGGGAAGCACCGGTGGCCGCCATCGTGGCGCGCGACGGATCGGTCTCCGCGGACGAGCTCCGGCAGTGGATCAACGGGCGGGTCGCGGCGAAGTTCCAGCAGCTGTGCGACGTGGTGCTGGTGGACGACCTGCCGAGGAGCACCGCGGGGAAGACGCTCAAGCGCGTCCTGCGCGAGCAATACGCCGGGCAGCACGCGTGAGCGGCCGCAACGGGTCGCGCTTCATCGAGGCGGGCGGGGTGCGCCTGCACCTCATCGATCTCCCGGGCGGCGACCCGCCGCTCGTCCTTCTGCACGGGCTCTCCGCCAACGCGCACGAGTTCGGCGGCCTCATCGCCGCCGGGCTCAATCCCGCGTTCCGCGTGGTCGCGCCGGACCTCCGCGGCCGCGGGCAGAGCGATCGCCCGCCCAGCGGGTACCGCATGGCGGACCACGCGGCGGACGTCCTCGCACTGCTCGACGCGCTCGGGCTCGACCGCGTGGTGGTCGCCGGCCATTCGTTCGGGGCCTATCTCGGGATCTATCTTGCGGCGCTCCATCCCGCGCGAGTCTCCCGGCTCATCATCATCGACGCGGCACTCCGGCTCCACCCTGAGGTCGGCGAGATGCTGCGCCCTTCGCTCGCGCGCCTCGACCGGGTTTCTCCCTCCGTTGCGGCATATCTCGATGAAGTGAAGGGGGCCCCGTATCTTGGGGGAGCGTGGGACCCGGCGATCGAGGGCTACTATCGCGCCGAGATCGTCGAAGAGGCCGATGGCTCGGCGCGGTCGTCCACGAGCGCTGCGGCGATCGCCCAGGCGCTGCAGGGCGTGGGGGCGGAGCCGTGGGCCGAGCTCGTGGGGCGCGTCACGCAGCCGACGCTGCTGATCAACGCCGTGGGCGCCTACGGGCCGCCGGGGAGCATCCCGCTCGTGAGCGAGGAGTATGCGCGTGAGACCGTCGCTGCGATTCCCGACTGCCGCTACGTGCAGGTGCCGGGGAACCACCTGACCATGGTCTTCGGTGAGGGCGCGGCCGCGACCACCCGCGAGATCACGGCGTTCGTGCGGGAGCAGGGCCCGGCGCGTGGCGCCTGACGCGCGGCGCATGACTCCGCTCAAGCGGGGTGCGCTCGCCGGGGTGATCGCAGGCACGAGCGCCATCGCGGCGTGCTACGTCGCGGCGCTCGCCGGCCACGGTTCGGCGCGCTGGATCCCCGCGCTCTTCGTCGTCGGCGTGGCGACGATCATGGTCGGGATGATGATCCTCGGCGCCGCAACGCGGCGCGGCATCGGCCGGCTCGCCCTGCCGTTCGCCTTCACCTGGCTGGTGCTCGTCGGCGGCATCGCGGCGGCACAGCTCCTGCCCGCTGCGTCCCGGCCCTTCTTCCTCGGACTTCCTCCCGCAGCGGCGCTCATCCTCTACGGGATCGGGTTCGTGCCGATCCTCGTCCTTCCGTTCGCGTATGCGCTGACGTTCGAGTCGCTCACGCTGAGGCCGGAGGACATCGAGCAGGTGCGGGCCGCGGGTGCGGCGCGGGAGCGGGCGCAGTGATCCAGGCGCAGCCGCTGCCGCCGCTCGCGCAGCCGATGATCATCGGCGTGGCGCTCTGCTACTTCGCCGGCGTCGCCGCGATCGGCATCTGGGCCGCGCGGAGGACCCGCACCGCGCGCGACTTCTTCGTCGCGGGCGAGGGCATCGGCCTCTGGGCGCTCGCGCTCTCCGCCATGGCGGCGACCGTGTCGGGCTTCGCGTTCATCGGCGGGCCCGGCCTCGTCTATACGGCGGGTCTCGGCGCGATCTACCTCGTCCTTCCGGCGGCGATCACGAACTCGATGGGCGCGTGGGTGATGGCCAAGCGCATGCGGCTCCTGGCCGAGGCGCGGAAGCTCATCACGGTGCCGGATGCGATCGGCGCGCGCTACAACTCGCGGGCCGCGCAGGGGCTCTCCGCTGTCGCCATCCTCATCGCGACGGTGGGGTACATGGCGACGAACATCCTGGCGCTCGGCCTCGTGCTCGACGCCATCTTCGGTGTGGGGCTCACCCCCGGGATCTGGATCGGGATGGCCATCGTGCTCGCGTACTCGGCCTCGGGCGGGATCCTGGCGGGCATCTACACCGACATGCTGCAGGGCGCGCTGATGGCGCTGGCATCGCTGCTCGTCTTCCTCTTCGTGCTCAAGTCCGGAGGCGGGATGGGCGGGCTGTCGGACCGCGTGCTCGCGGCGGACCCGGCGTGGCTCAGCCCGTGGGGGAAGATGACGCCGCTCGCGGCACTCTCGCTCCTCTTCGTCTTCGGCGTCGGCTCGCTCGGGCAGCCGCACGTGCTCCACAAGTTCTACATGCTGCGGGACCCGGCGAAGCTGCGCTGGTATCCGCTGCTCATGACCGCGACGCTCGTCGTGACGCTCCTGCTCTACTTCGGGGTCGGCTTCGCGGTGAAGGCGCTCGTCGCCTCGGGCGAGCTCGCGCCGCTCGGGCGTCCCGACGATGCCACGCCGACCTTCCTCCTCCGCTATACGCCGCTCTTCCTCGCCGCCCTGGTGTTCTCGGGCGTGGCCGCGGCGATCATGAGCACGGTGAACTCGTTCATGAACATCGCGGCCGCGGCCATCACCCACGACCTTCCCATCGCGTTCGGCACGCGCGTCGCGAACGAGCTCCGGTGGGGGCGGATCTCGACGATCGCGATCTCGCTGATCGCCGCGATGGTGGCCCAGCTCTCGGGTACGCTGGTGGCGCTGCTCGGCATCTTCGGCTGGGGCCTCTTCGCCTCGACGCTGGTGCCGGCGCTCGCGATCGGGCTCAACTGGGAGGGAGCGACGCGGGCCGGGGCCATCGCGTCGATCGCGACGGGACTGCTGCTCACGCTCGCGCTCGAGACGCTGGCGTTCTTCAAGCTCTTCACGGTGCCGCAGGGCGTCGCCGTCGCGGGGCTGGCGCTCGTGGCCTCGATGCTCGTCTTCTTCGTCGTGTCCGCGCTCACGCAGCGGAGCGCCGAGGCCATCGATCCCGATATCCGGCTGGTGATGAGCGTATGAGACATCTCTCAACTGGTGCGGCGATCGTCGCGATGCTCGCGGCGTGCTCGGCTCGAGGGCCGGAGGCTCCGGCCCCCTCCGCGCGCAGCGTGTCGGATTCGGCGATCGTGGCGGAGCGCGAGCATGCGTCGGACGCGGGGAACCGCCGTTACCGCATCTACGTGCCCGCCGGAACACCGGCTGGAGCGCCGCTCGTCGTATGGCTGCACGGCTGTACGCAGGATGCCGCACAGCTTGCGGCGGCATCGCGGATGGACTCGCTCGCGGCCGCCGAGCAGGTGATCGTGGTCTATCCGGAACAGGCGGCGTCGGCCAATCCGGTCAGGTGCTGGAACTGGTTCGCTCCGGAGCATCAGTCGCGCGGGGCGGGGGAGCCGGCGATCATCGCGTCGATCGCGCTCGAGGTGGCCCGCGAGTTCGCCGCCGATCCGGCCCGGATTCACATCGGGGGCATCTCCGCCGGCGGGGCGATGGCGGTCGTCGCGGCGATCACGTACCCGGATCTCTTCGCGTCGGTGGCATCGCACGCCGGGATTGGATGGCGCATGGCATCGGATGTGGCGAGCGGGCTCGCGGTGATGAAGACCGGAGGCAGCGCCGCCGATTCGCTTGGTGCGGCTGCTTACGCCGCCATGGGGCCGCATGCGCGAGTGATTCCTCTCTTCGCGCTGCACGGCATGAAGGACGTGGTCGCGACGCCGGCGGCGTCGCGCAACCTGGCGGCGCAGTTCGCGGCGATTGCACGGGCGGGCGGCATGGAGCTCCGCGCGGACTCGGCATCGGGCACGGCGGGCGGGTATCCGTACCGACGTCTCCGATACGTGGACGCGGAGGACCGGACGATCATCGAGGCGTGGTTCGTGGACAGCCTGGGCCACGCGCTCTCCGGCGGCGCGCCCGACATGCGCTGGGTCGATGCACGCGGCCCCGATGCCACGCGCGAGATGCTGCGGTTCTTTCTCGAGCACCCGAGGCAGCAGCGATGAGGCACTCGTGAAGCTCGACGGGAAGGTGGCACTCGTGACCGGGGCCGGCCGCGGGATCGGGCGTGCCATCGCGATGAAGCTCGCGTCCGAGGGGGCGCGCGTGGTGGTCAACGATCTCGACGAGGGACCGGCTGGCGAAACGGTCGCGGCCATCGGCGAGGCGGGCGGGGAGGCGACATCGTTCCCCGGCAGCGTCACCGATCCGGACTTCGGCGAGCGGTTCGTCGCCCGCGCGCTCGAGCGCTACGACGGGCTCGACATCATCGTCAACAACGCCGGCTACACCTGGGACAACGTCATCCAGAAGATGACCGACGAGCAGTTCCAGGCGATGCTCGACGTGCATGTGACGGCACCGTTCCGGATCCTCCGCGCGGCCTCGGAGCCGATCCGGCGCTTCGCGAAAGCGGAAGCGCAGGCAGGACGCGAAGTCTTCCGCAAAGTGGTCAACATCTCGTCAGTGTCCGGGCTCGGCGGCAATCCGGGGCAGGTGAACTACGCCGCCGCCAAGTCGGCGGTCATCGGCATGACGAAGACGCTCGCGAAGGAATGGGGGCGGTACAGGGTGAACGTGAACTGTGTGGCGTTCGGCTTTATCCGGACGCGCATGACGCAGCCGCTCACCACGGAGCGGGACGCCTCGGGCCGGGAGGTCGTCGTCGGCGTGCAGCCGGCGCTGATCGAGGCGCTCGAGACACAGATGATTCCGCTCGGCCGGCTCGGCACGCCGGAGGAGGCGGCGAACGGCGTGTATCTCTTCTGTACGCCGGAATCGGATTACATCTCGGGGCAGGTCGTGACGGTGGGGGGTGGGATCGTTTTCTGAGGGCAGGCGCGGCAGGCGCGGCGGACGCGGCGGACACGGCGGACACGGCGGACACGGCGGACACGGCGGACACGGCGGACACG
>DAINRR010000107.1:0-7305 GCA_036741715.1 Gemmatimonadales bacterium | reverse complement strand
TTCTTGTCGAGGCCGTAGGCGAGCGCCGCCGCCGTCGGCTCGTTGATGATGCGCATGACCTCGAGGCCCGCGATCTTGCCCGCGTCCTTCGTGGCCTGCCGCTGCGCGTCATTGAAGTAGGCGGGGACGGTGATGACCGCCTTGTCCACCTTGGTGCCGAGGTAGTCCTCCGCGGTCTGCTTCATCTTCTGCAGGATCATCGCGGAGATCTCGGGGGGCGTGTACTTCTTGCCGGAAATCTCGACCGAGGCGAGGCCGTTCTGGCCGCTCTCGACCTTGTACGGAACGTGCTTCGTCTCTTCCGTGATCTCGTTCATGCGGCGGCCCATGAAGCGCTTGATCGAGAAGATCGTCTGCTTCGGGTTCGTGACCGCCTGCCGCTTGGCGACCTGCCCGACGAGCCGCTCGCCGTCCTTCGTGAACGCAACGACCGACGGCGTGGTACGGCCGCCTTCGGCGTTCGGGATGACGACCGGGTCGCCGCCCTCCATCACGGAGACGACGGAGTTCGTCGTGCCCAGGTCGATACCGATGATCTTCGATGCCATGTCGATTCCTTTCTTCCACCACACCAGAGGGTGAGCGGTGCGCGGTGACGAGTGCGCCTCAGCGCGCCGACACCTGTGACGGCTTCTGCGAGAGCAATCGCCGTACCGAATAATCCTGCCAATATGGCATAAGCTAAATCAAGTCATAGGAAGGACTTACGCGGTGGAATGTCCCGACTTGCGATGAGCCGGATGCGTTGCCCGGCTCGCATGGGTACCCATCCGAGACGTCGGAGCGCTGTCAGCTCATCCCTGAAAGCGTCCGGAGCACGCCGGAATCCAGCCGGTGGCCACCGTCGAACCGGTGGATCCGCGGCTCGAGACCGGCTGCGCGGAGCCGGGCCTCCTGATGTGCAACGACCGCCTCGGGAACGAGCCTGTCGCGGCTCCCGGCGATCAGGTGCACGATCATCCGGCCGAACCGCTCCGCGAGGACGTCCGAGGGAAGGTCGGCCGGAATTTCCCCGGCCCAGACGATCAGCTCGCTGACCGGGATCGTGCCCAGGGCGGCCCAGCGACACGCCGCCGACGCCCCCTGCGAGAATCCAAGGGCGCGGATGCGTGCGCCCGGCGCGAGCGAGGGCAGCAACGCTCCGGCCAGACCATCGAAATACACGACCTGATCGTCGATCTCCGCGAGACGATCCTCGCGAGTCATCCACGAGGCACCGACGCGCGCGCCCGGCCCGCGCGCATCGGGCGAGCCCGGGTAGAAGCGGCTCAGTGCCTCCGGCGCGACGATGAGCCGTCCGGGCGCCGCAACCGGCTCGAACCCGGAAAGGAAGTCCCGCGCGAGCTGTCCATACCCGTGCAGGGCGATCCAGACGTCCGTGACGTCCGTTCCCGGCTGACCGAGGGTGAAGTAGCGGGCGCTGCGGGGGGTGCGAAACCGGTGCTCGTCCACCGGTCAGCGCTTCCGGGCGAGCGTGAGGCCGTCGCCGACGGGGAGGAGGCTCAGATCGATGCGCTCGTCGGCGAGGAGCTGCTCGTTCAGGGCGCGGAGGGCGTCGGTATCGGGGTCCCGCACCGCAGGATCGGCGACTTTTCCGCTCCAGAGCACGTTGTCGATCGCCATGAGGCCCCCGGGGCGCAGGAGCGCGAGGGCGCGCTCGACATACAGGCCGTAGCTCGGCTTGTCGGCATCGATGAACGCAAAGTCGAAGGTGCCGCCCTCGCCGTCCGCGAGCAGGGCGTCCAGCGTGCGCACCGCCGGGCCCAGCTCGAGCCGGATGAGCTGCTCGACTCCGGCCTCCCGCCAGTATCGCCGCCCGATCGACGTGAATTCCTCGCTCACGTCACAGGCGACGAGCCGGCCGTCGAACGGGAGCGCGAGCGCCACGGCGAGTGCGCTGTAACCGGTGAACACCCCCACTTCCAGGCACTTCCGGGCCCCGATGAGGCGGGCGAGGAGCCCCATGAACTGTCCCTGCTCCGGCGCGATCTGCATTTCGGACTGTGGATGCCGGGCCGTCTCCTCCCGCAGCCGTCGCAGGACATCGGGCTCGCGAAGGGAGACGGAAAGGAGATAGTCGTAGAGACGATCGTCCAACGGCAGCGTCCGGCGCGACATCTAGCGCGGCAGCATTACGTGCGCCCACGGCTTGCCGGCGAACATCAGCCAGGGCCGGTCCACGGCGGGTTGTTCGCTGATGCCGCTCGATTCCTCGGTCGCGAACGGGAGATAGATGACATCGAGCGCGCGGTGCTTCTCGGGTGGCCCGGCGAGGGCGTCGAAGGAATCGCTCTCCGCAAAGATCGAGGACAGCATGGCCGCGCTCGGCATGACGATGCGGCCGCTCTTCACGTCGGCGAGGCGAGCCGAGTCCACCGCTGCCCGTGTCGTGATCCCGGCGGCCCTGAGCTCCCGCCCCTTTTCCATGAACGGCTCCAGCGACTTGTGGTAGCAGGACACCTGCAACCCCTTGTGCGTGGGGTCGTCCCCGAGACAGATCATGTCGTTCGAGCCCGCCCGCACTTCGACGAGGTCGGCCCCCCGGTAGACGAGGACCCTGGCGCCGGCGCGCATGCTGTCGGGAAGCGGAAGCACCGCAGCCGCGATGTCCCAGGGATCCCCGCGCTGCGCGTGCGCGGTCGAAGTCGGGATGGCAATGGCGGCAAGGCCGGCCACGATCGATGCGCGGATCATCATGACGCTGTTCCTCGGGTGCAGATGGACCGGCCTGAAGGCGCAAGGGGACTCTAGCGTGCCTCCGGTGGCGCCGGAGCGCAAGGCGGCACCGGCCACGCAGGCGCCAGCCAGCGTGACCGCGATCACGCGCGGGGAATCCGGCGGGCGCCGCGTGACACGCGTCACGACTCTTCTGAACGTGATGCGATATCCTGCGTTTGCGTGCAGCGCCGCTTCGGGCGCCGCATCCGCGGGGAGGATCAACGGACAGGAGGGAGTAACAATGCTGTGGACCATCTTCGTGGTTCTCGTGGTACTGTGGCTGCTCGGCATGGTGACGTCGTACACCGTGGGCGGTCTCATCCACGTGCTGCTTGTTATCGCCATCATCGTCGCCCTGATCAACCTGATCCAGGGTCGGCGCACGCTCTGACCGATCCCGCGGCGGGTGCCGCGCTGGCTGAGCGCACCGGACGGGATCCTGCCGCAGGACGGGGCAGGATCCCGTTCGCCTTTCAGGACCGCTGAAGAACGAGGCTGACATGGCAAGCAAGAGTGGAAGGGCGAGCGGGAGCCGCAGGAGCGGGGTGAAGAAGCGCGCCAGCCGGACCGCGGGCGAGAGGACGCCGGAGCGGGAGGACGGCCGGCGCCGCGTGCGGTATGCCGTCGTCGGGCTGGGCCACATCGCGCAGATCGCAGTGCTCCCGGCCTTTGCACATGCGGGAGAGAATTCGGAGCTCGTCGCGCTCTTCTCGGACGATGCCGAGAAGCTGTCGAAGCTCGGCCGGAAGTACCGGCTCGAGCACCTCTTCGACTACGGCGAGTTCGAGGCAGGGCTCGAGGCCGCCGCCATCGATGCCGTGTACATCGCCCTCCCGAACCACCTCCATCGCGAATACACCGAGCGTGCCGCGAACGCCGGCGTTCACGTCCTCTGCGAAAAGCCGATGGCGGTCACCGAGGAAGATTGCGAGGCGATGATCGAGGTGTGCGACCGGAACGGGGTGAAGTTGATGATCGCCTACCGGCTCCATTTCGAGGAGGCGAACCTGCGGGCCGTCGAGCTGGTTCAGGGGGGAAAGATCGGTGAGCCGAGGATCTTCAATTCGGTGTTCACCATGAACGTGAAGGAAGGGGACATCCGCCTCAACCCGCGCGACCAGGGTGGCGGGACGCTCTACGACATCGGGATCTACTGCATCAACGCGGCGAGATACCTCTTCGAGTCCGAGCCGATCGAAGTGCTCGCCCTGAGCGCGCGCACGGACGATCCCCGGTTCGCCGCCCCCGGCGTCGACGAGATGACGGGCGCCGTCCTGCGCTTCCCCGGCGAGCGGCTCGCGACGTTCGTCTCGAGCTTCGGCGCCTCCGACGTCTCCCGCCTGCAGGTCGTGGGCACGAAAGGCACGCTGGTGCTCGATCCGGCGTATGAATACGCCGGCGAGCTCACGCACGAAATCACGATCGACGACCGCACCCGCGAGCGGCGCTTCCCGAAGCGGGACCAGTTCGCGCCGGAGCTCGTCTATTTCTCCGAATGCATCGAGACGGGTGAGGATCCGGAGCCGTCGGGGAGGGAAGGGCTCGGTGACGTCCGCATCATCCGCGCCCTGTACGCCTCGGCGGACACGGGCGGTCCGGTACGGCTCGGCGGGTTCGACAAGCACGAGCGGCCCACGATGGAGCAGGAGATCCGCAAGCCGCCGGTGCGGAAGCCCCAGCTGGTGAACACCGACGCGCCGCACGACTAGACCCGAGCCGCACTCACCGACGCGGAGCCATGTTCCCCTATCGGGACGACAATCCGACGCTCGCGACGCCGATCGTCACGGTCGCGCTGATCGCCGCCAACGTCCTGATGTGGGTGATGGTACAGGGGATGGGGGCGGAGCCGAACCTTTCCGCGTCGGTCTGCGAGCTGGGCCTCATTCCCGGCGAGCTCTTCGGCCGGCTTCCCGAGGGTTATCGGCTCCCCATCGCCCCGGGGGCGGCATGCGAGATCGGGGGCGAGCCGGTCTGGTATACGCCACTCACGTCGATGTTCCTCCATGGCGGCTGGCTGCACCTGATCGGCAACATGTGGTTTCTCTGGGTCTTCGGAAACAACGTCGAGGACTCGATGGGGCGTGTGCGGTACCTCGTCTTCTATCTCCTTTGCGGCATCGGGGCCGCCGCGGTGCAATCGCTTCTCGATCCCTCGAGCCCCATTCCGATGGTCGGTGCGTCCGGCGCCATCAGCGGCGTCATGGGCGCCTATGTGCTGCTGTATCCGAGGGTGCAGGTCCACATGCTCGTCGTGCTGGTCATCTTCATCACCCGGATTCGCGTCCCGGCCTATCTGATGCTCGGCTACTGGTTCCTGCTCCAGCTCTTCGGCGGCGCGATGACCGCCGGGTCGGAGGATGGCGGCGTCGCATTCTGGGCCCACGTCGGCGGGTTCGTGGCGGGGGCGGCGCTGATCGGGCTCTTCCGGGATCGGCAGCTCGTGGCGCGGCACCGGGCGCTGGCGCGGACCATGTAGGCGACGTGACAGGCGGCACAACGCCCGGAACGCCGTGGTGGTACCTTGGTTCCTCGTCCACTCTCCCGGGAGAGGTGACCGATGAACCGCGACGAAATTCCCCCTGCCATCCGCAAACTCCTCGCCGCCGCGCTCACAGCCGGCGGCATTGCGTGTGCGGCTACCTGGTCGGCTCCGGGGTCGGCCCCCGGCACGCCCGCACCGGCCCAGCCGGCGGGTGCGGCTCCCGCGCCGCCGCCGGCGCGGGCCCCGGATGCGGTGGAGCCTGCCGAGGCATACCAGACGGTCGAATCCGACGACAGCCTTCGGGCCGTAGCCGCGCAGATCCTCGCCGACAGCCTGCGCCGGGACAGCCTTCGGGCCGACAGCGTGCGCGCCGATTCGATCCGCAGGGCCCGCCCGCGCTAGCCGTTCCCGGCCGCGGCCGCGGCTGTATCTTCCGGGGAACACCACCCGGGTTCCCATGACACAGATCAGCAGGGCGGCGGCAGCCGGCGCGGGAGCGCTCGATCCGCGGTTCATTCCTCGCAATCCCGGCATCCCACTCGAGCTCGACTGGGTGCGCGACGTGCGCGCCAATCGGAGCGCCGTCGAGCGCCGCGCAGCCACGCTCGGCACCCGCCGCACGGTGAAGAAGGAATGGCAGGCGGCGTGGCTGCTTCGGGCCGTCACGCTCATGGACCTCACGACGCTGTCGGGCGACGACACTCCGGGCCGCGTCCGGCGCCTCTGCGCCAAGGCGCGCCAGCCGGTGCAGCGCGAGCTGCTCGAGCAGCTCGGCGCCACGTCGCTGCGCATCCGCACGGCGGCCGTGTGCGTCTACCACGCGATGGTCCCGACGGCCGTCGAGGCGCTCGCCGGGAGCGGCATCCCCGTGGCCGCCGTGTCCACCGGATTTCCGGCCGGTCTGTCGCCGTTTCCCCAGCGGCTCGCCGAGATCGGCGCGTCGGTGGAAGCGGGCGCGGACGAGATCGACGTCGTCATCACCCGCTCGCACGTGCTCACCGGAAACTGGCAGGCACTCTACGACGAGGTGCGTGCCTTCCGCGAGGCATGCGGCGACGCCCACATCAAGACGATCCTCGCCACGGGCGAGCTCGGCACGCTGCGGAACGTGGCGCGCGCGAGTATGGTGTGCATGATGGCGGGCGCCGACTTCATCAAGACCTCCACCGGGAAGGAAGGCGTCAACGCCATCCTGCCGGTGGGCCTCGTGATGGTGCGCGCCATCCGCGAATACCGGGAGCGCACCGGTCACCTCGTCGGATTCAAGCCGGCAGGGGGCATCAGGGCCGCGAAGGACGCACTCGTCTGGCTCAGCCTGATGAAGGAGGAGCTGGGGCCGCGCTGGCTCCGTCCGGAACTGTTCCGCTTCGGTGCCAGTGCGCTCCTGACCGACATCGAGCGCCAGCTCGAGTACTTCGCGACGGGCCGGTACTCGGCGGACTATCGTCATCCGATGGGGTGAGACATGGCCTCGATCCCGCAGATCTTCGAATCGATGGAGTACGGCCCGGCGCCGGAGGCCGCCTCGCCGGCGCTGGCATGGATCGCGCAGCACGAGGCGCGGTTCGGACACTTCATCGGTGGTGAGTGGGTGCAGCCCGGCAGCGGCGAGTGGTTCGAATCGACGAACCCCGCGACCGGGAAGCCGATCGCGCGCGTCGCGCAGGGGTCCGCCGCCGACGTCGACCAGGCCGTGCAGGCTGCGCGCCGGGCACAGGCCGACTGGGCGGCGGCGGGCGGGCATGCGCGCGCGCGGCACCTCTACGCGCTGGCGCGACAGGTCCAGAAGCATGCCCGGCTGCTCTCGGTGCTCGAATCGCTCGACAACGGAAAGCCGATCCGTGAGTCACGGGACATCGACATCCCGCTCGTCGCGCGCCATTTCTACCATCACGCGGGCTGGGCGCAGCTCATGGAGACCGAGCTCGCCGACATGGCACCGGTGGGCGTCGTGGGCCAGATCATCCCCTGGAACTTCCCGCTCCTCATGCTCGCGTGGAAGATCGCGCCGGCGCTCGCGATGGGAAACACGGTGGTGCTCAAGCCCGCGGAGTTCACCTCGCTCACGGCACTGCTCTTCGCCGAGCTCTGCCGCAATGCCG
>DAINRR010000106.1:0-7426 GCA_036741715.1 Gemmatimonadales bacterium | reverse complement strand
GGAAAGCGGCGCAGCCCCGCCAGGAAGAAGCCTTCGGCATCTCCGCGCGCGTCGTGTGCTGCGGCCGCAGGCACGACGAGGGCCACGTTCGTCCGACCGCCGGCGAGCGGATTGAAGCCGGCGTACCCCGCGGGCCCGACGAACATCTCCGCGAGTCCCGGCTCGCCACCCGCTCCTTCGAGGTGGCCGACGAAGGCCACGCGCCGCGGAGCGCGGTGCGATCGCGTCCCGAGGGCGCGCGCCGTCACCGAGCGAAGGCCGTCCGCGCCGATGGTGACGCGGGAGCGGACGATGCGCCGCGTGCCGCCGGAATCGCGAAGGACGGCGCCGCCCACGCCACCCTCGTCGTGAACGAGCGCCTCGACCGCGGTTCGCTCCATGATCGTTGCGCCGGCCGCGCGCGCCGCGTCGACGAGGATCTGGTCGAGCTCGCGGCGCGGGAGGCAGAGGCCGCGCGTTTCGTCGGCCAGGCCGTACCGCGCGGCTCCCGCCGCTTCGAAGCGCCCTTCGAGACGGCTTCCCCGCGCGGCGGTCACGCAGATGCCCCGGAGTGGTGCGGCCGCCGCCTCGACGGCCGGGAGCACGCCGAACCGGTCGAGTGCCTGCAGCGCCCCGGGCGAGAGGTAATCGGCGCATGGCTTGTCGCGCGGGAAGGCGGCGCGGTCGGCGGCGAGCACGCGAAAGCCGGCACGGGCGAGCAGCAGCGCGCTCGCGCTGCCGGCCGGTCCGGCGCCGGCGATCAGGACATCAACGGAGTCGCTGATACTCGAGCCCATCGAGGATGAGCCGGTCCGGATCGAAGCCGCCGAATCCGAGCGAAAACGTCGCCTCGTCATCGGTGCCGAGCCGGAGCGTGATTTCCGCGGGCCCGAGCCGCCAGGTGCACTCGCGGATCCGGCTGCGGGGGATCCCCTCGTTGGCCGACATGGACGTGATGACGCGGACGCAGGTGCCGTCCGCGTCGAAGAGCCAGTGGATCGTCGTGGTCACGATGTCGCCGTCGAAGGCGACCGCCTCGAACCGCTCCCATTCCCCGACGATGGTGCCCGACGGGCCTTCGGGACCATTTCCTCCCGACCCGTTGCCCGCGGCACCCTCGCCGAAGGGGAGCGTGCCCTCGAGTTCGGGTGCGGTGGGCTGGGAATCGCAGGCGGCGCCGAGGAGGAGCAGTGCAGTCAGCGCGTGAAGTGCCAGGCGAGTGCGCCGAGCAGGGCGGCGAGCGCCGTCGCCAGCGCGTTGACAAGGTCGTTCGTCAGCCATGGCACGCCTCCTTCGTGAATCGTCACGGTGCCGCACCGGTGCACCGGCCATTCGCTGGCCGTCCCGCAGGCGGGGCATCGAAAGCGGGCCTGCAGCGATCCGCCGAGCGCGGAGTCGGCCAGCATGCCGATGACTCCTATGATAATCCCCGCCGCGAGCAGCGCCGGGTCGTGCGACACAACGGCGGCAGCGGCGGACGTGATCGCCGCGCCGGCGAGCGCCGCGCCATTACCGAAGAGAGTCACGCCGCCCCCGGTTCCGGGAGGAATGCGGCGACCGCTCAGCAGGTGGCGCGGCGCCACGCGGCTTCGCGAGCCGAGCGACGTGGCCCAGGTGTCGGCTGCAGCGGCCGCGAGCGCCGCCGTCGCGATCCAGAGGGCGAGGCCGGGCGCACCCGCCGCCACCGCTGCCGCCGCTCCGACGGCGGCGGCGCCCCCGTTCGCGAGCACCTGCGCGGCATCGCGCCGGCTTCCCTTCGGATCGAGCAGCACGCGGGTGCGCGCCTCGAGCCGCGAGACCAGGCTGCTCGAGACGAAGAACGCGACGAGCGCTCCTCCGCCGGCCCACCCGGCGGCGCAGAGGATCGTGGTGCCGACCGCGGTGGCGGCGAGCGCGCCGGCAGGCGTGAGGGTCCGGAGTACTGCGGCGAGTCCGGCGACAGCCGCGGAGAGCGCGAGCGCGGCCGCGAGGGAAGGGGAGCCGGCCGTCAGGGGGCGTGGCGCTGCACGATGTCGAGGATGCGCTGGCGCAGCGCTTCGGGGCACCGGATGGCGGCGCCCCGGCTCCCGAGCATCTGGAGAAAGTTCCGCTCGAAGCTCGCGTGCCGGAAGCAGGGCGCGCAGCGCTCCAGGTGCGCCTCGATGAGCGGTGCGAGACCCTCGGTGTCCTCGCGCTGCAGGTAGTTCTGCAGCTCGGCGAGCGCGCGATCGCAGTCGATCTCCGTCATCGGTCCTCCCGGGGCGCGATGTAGCCCATGGCCACGGCATGGTCGTAGAGCCGGCGCTGCAGGAGCCGCCGGGCGCGGAAGAGGCGCGACTTGAGCGTACCGAGCGGGATGTCGAGCGCCGCCGCGATCTCGGCGTACGCGAGTCCCTCCATGTCGCTCAGCACGAGCACCTCACGGAAATCGCACGGGAGCGCATCGACGGCGGCGAGCACGCGCTCGTCGACGATGCGGGAGAAGAACGTCCCTTCGGGATCCGAATCGGCCACCGCTTCGTAGATCGCGTGGGGCGAGGCGTCGTCGAGCTCCACGGTGACGGGCTCGCGGCGCCGGCGACGGTAGTCGTTGATGAACGTGTTCCGCAGGATGGTGACGAGCCAGGCGCGGGCATTGCTGCCCGGATGGAACCCGCTCCAGCCGCGCAGCGCGCGCAGCATCGTGTCCTGCACCAGATCCTGCGCGGCGGCATCCTCGCCCGTGAGCCGGAGCGCCACCCGGTAGAGCGTATCGAGGTGCGGCAGCGCCTCGCGTTCGAAACTCGTGGGGGTCGTCGCGGGATGGGCCATCTCCCAGAATGAACTCCGGCGGGGTCGGGCACAAGCGCGGCACTACCCCGTGTCCGCGGGCACGGCTAGATTCGCGCCTCCACCGAGCCGTCCGGAGCATCCCTGTCTCCTCGCCATCAGGCGGATGCGGCGGCGGCCGTCGCCGCCATCGTCCCGCTCAGCCTTCTCGAAGCCATTCGCAGTCTCGACGCGCCCGTCGAGGACGGGCTCGACGAGCTCTCCCCGGAGATCGTCTCGAAGCGACTCGGCCTCAGCAGCACCGTGGCCGCGCAGATCGCGCGGTACCGGAGCCTGGTCGAGCGGGACGGCGGCGTGCCGCGCGAGGAAGCCGTTTCGGTGTTCCGCCTCGTCGGGCGGCGGCCCGATGCCGCACTCGTCTTCGCGGATGCGGGAAGGCGCGCCGCCCGGTATGCGGCGCGGCGGGTGGCCACCGAGGCGCTCGCCCGGGTCTCGCCGAACGTGCTCGGCCGGCGGCTCGCGGCTCGCGCGGCCGGTCGGGGCGCGCGGGAGGTGTTCGACGCCGAGCTCGCCTTCACCAACGGGCTCGCCGAGGCGAGGGTCGTCCAGCCGGTGGCCGTCGACGCGTGGCCGGCGGGAGAGGCGTGTGCATTTCACGACGCGGCGTTCGCCGAGCTGCTCCGGCTGCTGACCGGCTTCGAGGGAATCATGCGCCACGTCGAGTGCCGGGGGCGCGGCGGCGCCGCCTGCGTCTGGCGGGCGATTCCAGGAGGGGACTACGAATGATCGACCGCGAGGCGTTGCGCGAGGGGCTCGAAGGGGCAGGGGCCGACGGCTGGCTGCTGTACGATTTCCGCGGAGTGAATCCGGTGGCGGGCCGCGTGCTCGGGCTGCGGGGGATGGGGACGCGCCGGCTCTTCGCGCTCTTCCCGAAGGAGGGAGAGGCGGTCGCCGTGGCCCACAGGATCGAGCTGCAGGGGCTCGCCGACTTTCCCGGAACCGTGGTTCCCTACTCCCGATGGGAAGAGCTGCACGACGCGTTGCGGACGATCGTCGCCGGGAAGACGCTGGCGATGGAGATCTCGCCGGAGGACGCGGTGCCGTACCTCGACCGCGTGCCCCACGGGGTCGTCGAGCTGCTCACGCGGCTGGGCGCGCGGATCGTTCCGTCGGGCCCGCTGGTGACGACATTCGCCGCCCGGTGGAGCGAGCCGGAGCGTGAGGGTCATGTCGTTGCGGCGGAAGCGCTTGCGGAGATCGCGCAGGGCGCGCTGGCGCGGGCCGTCCGGGAGGGAGGGGCCGGGCTCAGCGAGACGGCGCTGCAGCGGCGGGTCATCGAGGCGATCCATGCGCGCGGGCTCGTGTTCGACCATCCGCCGATCGTGGCCTTCGGCGCCAATGCGGCGAACCCGCATTACGAGCCGTCGGAGGGCTCCGATGCGCGACTGGAGCCGAACCAGGTCGTGCTGCTCGATCTCTGGGCGGGCAGCGCGCTCGGCACCGTCTTCGCCGACCAGACCTGGATGGGCTTTTCGGGGGAGCATCCCCCGGATCGGGTCCTCCGGGTGTGGGATACGGTCCGGTCGGCGCGCGAGGCCGCGTGCCGGCTGATCGAGTCGCGGGTCCGGGCCGGCGACGCGGTCGCGGGATTCGAGGGGGACCGGGCCGCGCGGGAGGTGATCGAGGGCGCGGGCTTCGGCGCGTACTTCGTGCACCGGACCGGGCATTCGATCGACCGGGACCTGCATGGCTCGGGGCCGCACCTCGACGACTACGAGACGCACGATGACCGGCGCCTCGTGCCCGGGGTCGGGTTCTCGGTGGAGCCGGGCATCTACCTGCCTGGGGAATTCGGGGTGCGGAGCGAGGTGAACATGTACTGGGGAGAGGCCGGGGCGGTCGTCACGCCGGCGGCGCCGCAGGCGGCGCTCATCACGCCCCTTTCCAAAGTTCCGGGGGCGCATTAGAGTAACGGACTCGTCACCCCAGCAGGCGAAGGAAGACACGCGCTGCCCACAGGCGCGGACAGAAAGGGGCCCGGCATCGCCGGTGTTTCAAGGGGCAACCACAGAGGTTTCAGGGAGTTACACGCAACCGTCCGAAGATTGGACGGTGTGTAACTTTTGCTTGACACTTTTTTTCCCGGGAGCCATATTAGGCAACCGGCCGTGTGGCCGGCACTTCCTAAAGGCTCAACGTCGCAGTCGTTGATTCTCCTCAAACCGAGTTCCAGCAGCCGTATCCCGTAGGAGGGCCTCGTGCCCGCACGGGGGCGCCCAGCCCCCGCTCCAAGTCGGCAGGTTCAGCAGGTTCACGCCTTTGGAGGATGTTTCCATGAAGCAAAGCTGTGTCAGCGCCTTCGCTCGCGGTGCGCGTCGATTCGCGCTCGCGGCAGTCGCGCTGGGGTTTGGAGCGACGTCGCTCCTCGCCCAGTCGACTGGTAAGATCGAGGGCAGAGTTCGCGACCAGGCGGGAGCGCCGATCGCCAATGCCCAGGTGGTCATCGTCGGGACGGCGTTCAGCGCCCTGACGAACCCCGAAGGGTACTACTTCATCAACAACGTGCCGTCCCAGACGGTCATCATGCGCGCGGCCTTCATCGGCTATCGCGCGGTGCGCGCCGAGGGCATCCGCGTGCTGGCCGGTCAGACCATCACGCAGGACTTCGCGCTGCAGGCCACCACGGTCGAAGTCCAGGAAATCGCGGTCCAGTCGACGCAGCCGCTGGTCCCGCGCGACGAGGTCACCTCGAAGCAGCGGGTCGACGGCAGCTTCACGGACAAGCTGCCGGTGGACCGCATCGCGCAGGTCCTGACGCTCCAGCCGGGCGTCGTGGCCAGCACGAGCGGCAACACCCTGTCGATCCGCGGCGGCCGTGAGGACGAGGCCGCCACGTACGTCGACGGCGTTCCCGTCACCCCGGGCAACCGTGGCATGGGCAACGGCGGCGGCAACTCGATCGGCATCGCCACCAACTCGTTCGAAGAGGCCTCGGTCACGACCGGCGCCAGCTCGGCCGAGTTCGGCAACGCGCAGTCGGGCATCATCAACATCTCCACCCGGACCGGCTCGTCCACCGGCTACAGCGGCAATCTCGGGTGGGAGTCGGACGACATGTTCCCGGGCGGCATCGGGTTCAACCGGATCCAGGCGAGCTTCGGTGGCCCGCTCATGGGCGGCCTGACGTTCTTCATGTCCGGCGCGCTCGAGGGGAGCCGCTACAGCTACGGCGGCCGCGGGAGCGAGCAGTTCCCGACGTTCATCCGCGCCGGTATCGACACGACGGTGGCGGTGCCGCTCGCCCCGGGCTCGTCGACCTCGGACACCTCGTATGTGGACGTGTACAACCTCGCGGTGGCGCGCGGTGAGTGCGAGCGCTTCGAGAACAGCGCCAACGAGGAGATCGCGAGCAACTTCGGCATCGACTGCCAGGGCGCGCGCAACCCGCGCAACGCGGCGTCGGTGTATCAGCTGCAGGGCAAGCTGAACTATTCGTACGGCGCCGGCTCCCGCATGGCGTTCCTGGTGCTGGCGAGCCAGGGCCAGGGCCGCGGCGGGCTCTCGTTCAACACGAACCCGAGCCTCATCGCGGGCGATCGCAACTGGAACCGCGTCTACCAGCTCAACTGGACGCAGAACCTCTCGCGGTCCACCGAGCGCGCCCTCGCGCTCGACGCGAGCGTCTCGTACCAGCAGGACCGGCGCATCGCCGGCCCGCTCACGGCGAGCAGCGAGCTCGACACGCGGAACAAGTTCGGCGGCTTCCTCGTCGCGCCGCTCGAGTTCCTCTTCGACTTCGAGACGTTCCCGCTCGATTCGCAGCTGATCGAGAACTACCGCACCAACGATCCGACGTCGCGGCGCACGCCGTACGACCTCCAGAACACCGACCAGTACCGCACCGTCAACCAGTTCCGCGACGATGCGTACGGCCAGCTCGGGCCCTCCGAGAGCGGCGCGCCGGGTGGCGCGATCACGCTCTACCGCGAGAACCGGCTCATCGGCAAGGCCGCGGTGGACTGGCAGTTCGACCGGTACAACCGTCTCCGCTTCGGCGGCGAGTACACGGCGTACCAGAGCGACTACTACAATCACAACCTGACGTCGCAGGCCTTCTCGAACGCGTACATCGAAGAGCCGCGGCGGTGGAGCGGCTTCGTCGAGGATCGACTCGACCTCGGTGACGTGGTCGTCGTCGGCGGCCTCCGCTACGACGCGTACGACACGCGGGCGAGCCGGCCGTACGCGCTGGACACGATCCAGACGCTCTCCGGCGGCGCGGCCAACCCGACGTTCGGGAGCTACCAGCCGTTCCCGCGCATCTCGAGCTACACCGACGCGGACGGCCTCTACACCTGCGCGGCCACCGTTGGCGATTGCTCGGCCGGCACGGCGCTGCCGCTCGTCGGCTTCATCCGCGACGAGAAGCACAGCTACGTGAGCCCGCACGTCCAGGTCGCCTTCCCGGTCACCGAGAAGACGAACTTCCGGCTCTCGTACGCGCACCAGGTGCAGACGCCGGACTTCGGCATCCTGCTGAACGGCATCAACACCGACCTGTCGATCACGAACACGAACAACATCTACGGCGCCGACCTCGATTTCGGTAAGAGCATCACGTTCGAGTTCGGTATCCGGCACGCGTTCAGCGACGACATGGTGCTCGACGTCGCCGCGTACAACAAGGACAACCTGTCGA
>DAINRR010000105.1:0-7463 GCA_036741715.1 Gemmatimonadales bacterium | reverse complement strand
ACGTGGAGCTCGGCCGGATGAACACCTGGGTCAAGTTCTACGAGGACGTGATGGGGTTCAAGAACCTCATCTCGTTCGACGACAAGGACATTTCGACCGAATACAGCTCGCTCATGTCCAAGGTGGTCGCGAGCGGCAACGAGCGGATCAAGTTCCCGATCAACGAGCCGGCGGCGGGGAAGAAGAAGTCGCAGATCGACGAGTACCTGGAATTCTATCGCGGCCCCGGCGTGCAGCACCTCGCCATCGCGACGAACGACATCCTGTACACGGTCACCAGTCTCCGCGATCGCGGCGTCGAGTTCCTGAAGGTCCCGACGACGTATTACGACACGCTGCTCGACCGGGTCGGGAAGATCGACGAAGACCTGGAGCCGCTGAAGGAGCTCGGCATCCTCGTGGATCGCGACGACGAGGGCTACCTCCTGCAGATCTTCAGCAAGCCGGTGCAGGACCGCCCGACGCTCTTCTACGAGATCATCCAGCGTAAGGGCGCGCGCAGCTTCGGCAAGGGCAACTTCAAGGCGCTGTTCGAGGCGATCGAGCGCGAGCAGGCGCTGCGAGGGAACCTTTGATTTCCAGACCCGAAGGCACGAAGCCGCGAAGCCACGAGCGGTATGATGCCAGAGGCGTCGACGTGTCGACTTGATGACCGGTATTTCTTCGTGACTTCGCGGCTTCGTGCCTTCGGGTTCGAAGAAAAGAAGGATTGAGCGTATGCCGATCTACCATACGATGGGGCGGATCCCCCGCAAGCGGCACATCGCATTCCGGCGGCCGGATGGCGGGATCTACGCGGAACAGCTCGTGGGTCACGAGGGATTCACCGGAACCTCGTCGCTGCTCTACCACGTGCATCCGCCGACGACGATCAAGTCGGTGCGCCGGGTCAAGGAGCTCAAGTGGGAAGCGGATCCCGATCCCACGCTCCGCCACCGGCACTTCCTCACCGCCAAGGCACGCAAGGGCGGCAGCCCGACGCTCGACCGCACCCTGCTGCTCTTCAACGCCGACATCGGCATGCTTTACGCCGAGCCCGACGAGAACGACGCGCACTTCTACCGGAATGCCCAGTCGGACGAGTGCGTGTACGTGGCCAAGGGGAGCGGCACCCTCGAGTCGCAGTTCGGCGACCTTCCGTTCCGCGAGGGCGACTACCTCGTCATCCATCGCGGCATCATGCACCGGTACCGGTTCGACCTCGGCCAGGAGCCGCCGAAGCTCGTGATCTTCGAGAGCCGCGGCCACATCCGCTGGCCGAAGCGGTACCGCAACGAGTTCGGGCAGCTCATCGAAGGCGCTCCCTACTCGGAGCGGGACATCCGCCGCCCCACCGAGCTCCGCACCCACGACGAGATCGGCGATTTTCCCATTCTCGTGAAGCAGTACGACGGGATCAACGAGATCGTGCTCGACCACCATCCGCTCGACGTCGTGGGATGGGACGGCTATTTCTACCCGTGGGCCTTCAACATCCACGACTTCGAGCCGATCGTCGGCCGGGTCCATCAGCCGCCGCCGGTGCACCAGACGTTCCAGGGCGACGGGTTCGTCATCTGCAGCTTCTGCCCCCGGCCATACGACTTCGATCCCGAGGCCGTGCCCGCGCCCTACAATCACTCCAACGTGGACTCCGACGAAGTGCTCTATTACGCGTCGAGCGAGTTCATGAGCCGGAAGGGCATCGAGTTCGGCAGCGTCACGCATCATCCCGACGGCATCCCGCACGGCCCGCATCCCGGCCGCGCCGAAGCGAGCATCGGCGCCAAGTACACCGATGAGCTCGCCGTGATGATGGACAGCTTCCGCCCGCTCCGGGTAGCGAAGGCCGCTCTGCCGATCGAGGATCCGAACTACCACAAGAGCTGGGTCGACGCGCAGCACGCGCAGTTCAATCCGCCGACCACGTGAACCCTGGCCCTGCAGGACCGGGCACAGCAGCGATGTTCGTGGGGAATGCGGCGGGCCGGCGGCGGGAGCTCCTCTCGCATACGCCGTTCCGCCGCTTCGTCGTCCCGCCGCACTCCATACATTCATGACCGCGCCGATCTGGTCCCCGTCGCCGGAGCGCGTCGCCCGGGCGAACGTCACGCGATTCATCGAGCGGCTCGCGTGCAGGGGCGCTCCGGTCCACGACTGGTGGTCGCTGCTCGACTGGTCACTGGCGCATCCGGCGGAGTTCTGGCCGGCAGTCTGGGAGTTTACCGGCGTCGTCGCGGGGGAGCGCGCAGGCGGGCGGCCCTGGGTCGAGGTGGCGCGCGGCCTCGAGCGCATGGCGCCCCCCGATCCCGCCCGGGGACCGGCGTGGTTCACGGGTGCGCGGCTCAACTTCGCCGAAAACCTGCTGCGCCACGGCGACGACGCCGACGCGATCGTCTTCTGGAACGAGCAGGGGCGGCAGGCGCGCCTGTCGCATGCCCAGCTCGCGCGCGAAGCGCATGCGTTCGCGTCGATGCTCGCCGGCGCCGGCGTGGGCCCCGGAGATCGCGTCGCCGGCTTCCTGCCGAATCTTCCCGAAACCGTGATCGCGATGCTCGGCGCCAGCCTCATCGGCGCGACCTGGTCGTCGTGCTCGCCGGACTTCGGTGCGGGAGGCGTGCTCGACCGTTTCGGCCAGATCGCGCCGAAGGTATTCGTCGTCGCGGACGGATACCGCTATGCGGGCAGGGAAATCGACACGCTCGGGCGTGCGGCGGAGGTGGTTCGCCGGATTCCCTCGATCGAGCTGGCGGTGGTGGTTCCGTATCTCCGGCGCGCGCCCGACCTGTCGGACCTGGGGAACGCGATTCTCTGGCCCGAAGCGCTCGAGGCGTATCGTGGCCGCACCGTGGTACCGCTCCGGCTGCCGTTCGATCACCCGCTCTACATCATGTACTCCTCCGGAACGACGGGCCTGCCGAAGTGCATGGTGCATGGCGCGGGCGGGACGCTCCTCCAGCACCTCAAGGAGCTCGTCCTGCATACCGACCTCCGGCGGGAGGATCGGATCTTCTATTTCACCACCTGCGGCTGGATGATGTGGAACTGGCTCGTCTCCAGCCTCGCGGTCGGCGCGACGGTGGTGCTCTATGACGGCGCCCCGCTCGCGCCCGATCGCGAGATCCTCTGGCGCATGGCGGAGGCGGAAGGGATCACGGTGTTCGGGACGAGCGCGAAGTACCTGGCCCTTGCGGAGAAGGAAGGGCTCGAGCCCGGGAAGACGTTCGATCTCTCGACGCTGCGCGCCATGCTCTCGACCGGAAGTCCGCTCGCGTCTCACAGTTACGATTACGTGTATCGCGCGATCGGGCGGGAGATCCACCTGGCGAGCATCAGCGGCGGGACCGACATCATTTCATGCTTCGCGCTCGGCAATCCGATCGGGCCGGTGTGGCGCGGGGAACTGCAGAGTCCCGGGCTCGGCATGCGAGTCGAGATCCTCGAGCCCGTCGGCAGCGGCGACGCCGGGGAGGGGCTGACTTCGCCGCGGCGCCTGCCCGCCGGGGTCGCGGGCGAGCTCTGCTGCACGATGCCGTTTCCCAGCATGCCGGTCGGTTTCTGGAACGACCCGGACGGCGCGAAGTACCGGTCGGCGTATTTCGACGTGTATCCGAACACGTGGCGGCACGGCGACTGGGCCGAGCTCACCGCGCATGGCGGGCTCGTCATCCATGGGCGGAGCGATGCGACCCTCAATCCCGGCGGGGTGCGCATCGGCACCGCGGAGATCTACCGGCAGGTGGAGCAGCTTCCGGAGATCGTGGAGAGCCTGGTCGTCGGCCAGGAGTGGGAGGACGACGTCAGGATCGTTCTCTTCGTGCGACTGAAGGGGGGCCTCGAGCTCGACGAGCCGCTCCGTGAGCGCATCCGCCGCCGCATTCGCGAGACGACGAGTCCGCACCACGTGCCCCGGCGGATCGTGCAGGTCGCCGACATTCCCCGCACCATCAGCGGAAAGATCACCGAGCTCGCCGTGCGCGAGGTCATCCACGATCGCCCGGTGAAGAACCGCGACGCGCTCGCCAACCCGGCGGCGCTCGACCTCTATCGCGATCTCGAGGAGCTGCGTACATGACGTCCCGATTCCGCTCCCTTCTGGCCCTCGTGCTCGTGATCGGCACGGTGGGCACGCCTGCCGCTGCTCAGGAGCGCGCCCGGGCGCGGGAGCTGGGGGTCACGCCGGGCCGCCTCCCGGCAGGCCCGCACAACGCCATCACGGATGTGCCCGGCGTGCGCGTCGGACATGCGACGGTGATCGAGGGTGATTCGGTCCGGACCGGTGTGACCGCGATCCTGCCGCATGGCGACAACGCCTATCTCTCCCGCGTGCCGGCGGCCATTCACGTCGGCAACGGGTTCGGCAAGCTGCTTGGCTCGACCCAGGTCGGTGAGCTCGGTGAGCTCGAGACGCCGATCCTCCTCACGTGCACCCTCTGCGTCTGGCGGGCGGCCGATGCGCTGGTGGCCTGGATGCTCGATCGCCCGGGAATGGAGCGCGTCCGTTCCATCAATCCGGTCGTCGCGGAGACTAACGACGGATTCCTGAACGCGATCCGCGCGCGTCCGATCACCGCAGCGCACGTGCGCGCCGCGCTCGAATCCGCCGATTCGGGACGGGTGGCCGAGGGGAGCGTGGGGGCGGGCACCGGAACGGTCGCCTTCGGATGGAAGGGAGGCATCGGCACGTCGTCGCGCCGGATCGAGCTCGGCGATCGATCGTTCACCGTCGGCGTGCTGGTCCAGACCAACTTCGGCGGAGCATTTCAGGTGGAAGGCGTGCCGGTCTGGCGCGAGCTGCCGTCGCCGGCCGAGCGCCGCTCGCGGCAGCCGGGTCGGGGGGATGGGTCGATCATCATGGTCGTCGCCACGGATGCCCCGCTGTCCGACCGGAACCTCGCCCGTCTCGCCGCGCGCGCCATGCTCGGCCTTGCCCGGACCGGCTCGTCGGCGTCCAACGGGTCGGGCGACTATGTCATCGCGTTCTCGACCGCGCGCGAGGTGCGCCGCGATCCCATGGCGCCGACCGTCACGCAGACGGAGCTCGCCAACGAATCCATCTCCCGGCTCTTCGAAGGGGTCGTCGAGGCGACGGAGGAGGCGATCTACAACTCGCTGTTCATGGCGACGAGCGTGCGGAGCAGGGGAGGAGCCATCGAGGCGATTCCGCTGCCGGAGCTGCGGGCGATCCTCGGGCGCTACCGCGGAGGCGACCGGTAACGCGGCCGTGACATCACCCGGGCCGGTGCACTCGGCGGGCCGGCGACCCCGGGAGCGACGCGGAAACGGCGCGCCAGCTGGTGCGCGACGATCCCGAGCAGCTCGGCGGCGGTGAACGGTTTCCGAAGGACGGGCACCTGCGGCGCGGCGGCCATCGCGGCGCCGTTACCCGACATGACGATGACGGGAATGCCCGGATAGCGCAGCGCGACGGTCTGCACCACGGCCAGGCCGCCCACCCGCGGCATGGCAAGGTCGGTGAGCACGAGGTCGACGGTGGGCTCGCTCTCGAGATGCATCAACCCGTTGAAGCCGTCCACGGCCTCGATGATCCGGCAGTTGCAGTCACCGAGCATCCGGCGCACGATGCGGCGCACGCCGTCCTCATCGTCGATGACGAGGATGCGTGCGCCACCGAAATCCTGACCGGAAGTCTCGTTCGGGCGACCTGGCATCGGGACCGTGCAATTGGAGGTGTGATTCTCGAATCTACCCCCCGCGGCGCACCCCGCCAGATCGCCGCATTACCGCTTCTTGAAGGCTCCGCCCAGCATCCCGCCGATGTCGTCCATCGCGGATCCGTCCCCGTCCCGATCCAGAAGCCCCGACAGCGTGCCCATGAGTCCCGGTGCGCGCTGCCGGATCTGCGCTTCCTCGCCGCCGAGCACGCCCGCGAGCCCGCCGGCGTCGAGTCCGCCTTGCCGCTTCGCCTTCCCGAGCGCCGCCATCACGAGCGGGGCGAGGAGCGGCAGGAGCTGCGCCATCTGGGCGGCGCCGAGGCCCGTCCCCTGACCCAGCTGCTGCTCCACCGCACCGCGGCGGTTGCCGAGCACGTGCTTGAGAATCCCGTTGCCGTCCGCTGCGCGGCCCTGCGGCGCGCCGAGAAATCCGGAAAGATCGTCGAGCAGCCCTCCGTCATGGTCCTCCTCCACGGCGCGGGCGAGGCCCTGCGCCCGCGCAGGATCGGCCGCATTGCGCGCCATCGCCGCCATGAGGAGCGGCAGCGCCGCGCTGATGGCCTGGCTCGTCTGCGTCGGGTTGGCGCCGATCCGCTGCCCGATCTGCTGCACCGCATCAGGGCTCAGCCGGCCCTGGATCATTTCTAGAAGAGACATCGCTCCGACCTCGTGAAGGTGTTCCTGCAACATAGCGGGGTGTCCGAGCGCGCCGTTCCCCTGCTCGGCCGGGGGCTCGCCAATTACCTTCTGCCGCATGCTGACGACCAATGCGGCACGCCTCCGGCTCGTCATGGCGGCGATCCTCTTCTCGACGGGCGGCGCCGCGATCAAGGCGACGACGCTGACGGCGTGGCAGGTCGCCGGCTTCCGGTCGGGGGTGGCCGGGCTGGCGCTCTTCCTCCTCATTCCCGAAGCGCGCCGCGGATGGACCTGGAGAACGCTGCTCGTGGGCGTGGCCTATGCCGCGACCCTGATCCTCTTCGTCGTCGCCAACAAGCTCACCACGTCGGCCAACACGATCTTCCTCCAGTCCACGTCGCCGCTCTACATCCTCATTCTCGGGCCGCTCCTGCTGCGCGAGCCGATCCGCGCGCGGGACGTGCTGTTCATGGCGGCCGTCGGGCTCGGCCTCGCGCTCTTCTTCGTGGAGCGCGAGGCCCCATTGGCGACGGCGCCCGACCCGGTGCTCGGCAACATCCTCGCCGCGGTGAGCGGGCTGACCTGGGCGTGCACCGTCCTCGGGCTCCGCTGGCTCGGCACGCAGGCCGACCAGAATGCCACCTTCCCGGCGATGGTGTCGGGCAATCTCACCGTGCTCCTCATCGCGCTCCCGCTCGCGCTTCCGGTCGTCTCGTCCACACCGGCGGACTGGGTGATGATCGCCTTTCTCGGCGTCTTCCAGATCGCGTTCGCCTACCTTCTGCTGGCGCGAGGCATCCGTCACGTGTCGGCGCTGGAGGCATCGGTGCTCCTTCTCGTCGAGCCGGCGCTCAATCCGCTCTGGTCGTGGATCGTGCACTCCGAGTCGCCGAGCGCCTGGGCGCTGGCCGGTGCGGCCGTGATCTTCGGCGCGACGACCGTGCGGACGTGGTACGAATCGCGCCTTGCGTCGGCATGACACCTTCGGTGCGTCTCATCGAAACCGTTCGCGTGCGGCGCGCCGAGGCCCCGCTCTGGGAGCAGCACCTCGCGCGGCTGCATCGATCGGCGGCTGCGCTCGGCCTCGCGCTCGAACCGATCGCGGCGCCGACCGGCGCCGATCGCATCGTCCGGATCAGTGCGGGTCCCGATGGAGCTCGGACCGAGGAC
>DAINRR010000104.1:0-7787 GCA_036741715.1 Gemmatimonadales bacterium | reverse complement strand
GAGATCGAGCCGGGCATCGACGGCCTGATCCACATCTCCGACATGAGCTGGACCAAGCGCGTGCAGCACCCGTCGGAAGTGGTGAAGAAGGGCGACACGGTGGACGTGATCATCCTCAACATCGACGCCGACAACAAGCGCATCAGCCTCGGGCTCAAGCAGGCGCAGGAAGATCCGTGGCTCCGTATCGGTGAGACCTATCCCATCGGGATGGACCTCCGCGGCCGCGCCGTCCGCCTCATGGACAAGGGCGTCGTGGTGGACCTCGAGAACGACATCGAGGGCTTCGTCCCGATGAGCCAGCTCGGCGTGCCGAACATCGAGAACCCGGGCGACGCCGTGAAGGAAGGCCAGGCGCTGGACCTCAAGGTGCTCGAGGTGGATCCCATCCACCACCGCATCGTCCTCGCCGTCGTCGGCTACCCCGACGAGCCGATCATCCCACCCGTCCGCCCCGAGATCCCAGCGGACGACAAGATGGATGAGTAGGACGTGATCCTCGGAGAGGCCCCCGATTCGTCGGGGGCCTTTTCTTGTTGAACGCGAAGCCGCGAAGCCACGAAGGCACGAAGCCTTCAGGGATCGTTGATGACTCGGACGATGCCATCCCGGAGCGCGGCCACCTGGAAATTGAGCAGGAGGCCGATTGGGAGCTTCTTGAGACGCAGGTATGTAACGAGCTGTGCGCGGTGCACCGGCAGAATGGATTCGACCGACTTGATTTCGACCGCGATGTTTCCGATTACGAAATCGATGCGATACCCGAAGTCCAGGACCCGGCCTCGGTAAACCGCAGGGAGTGCAACCTGGCGTTCAAATCCAATGCCGCGCAGCGAGAGCTCTTCGGCCAGGCAGATTTCATACGCTGACTCGAGCAGGCCGGGGCCAAGGTGCCGATGTACCTCGATGGCAGCCCCGATAATCTGGCTGGAAAGCGCATCGAAACTCCCATTCCGCCACCGCATCAGGGTCATGAGTTCACCCTAACTCACCCCCGCTGAACCGCCGTCACCAATTATCGCCGGTCAGTACCAGAGTGACGCCGCCTTCGTGACTTCGCGGCTTCGCGCCTTCGCGTTGAAAAACAACACCGACAAGGCATATTCCAGCCCATGCCAGATCAACGACGGCTCCTCGAGCAGCTCCACCACCGGCAGGCGCTTGCGGAAATGGGTGGGGGAGAGCAGCGGATTGCGCAGCAGCATCGGAAGGGAAAACTTACCGCGCGGGAGCGGCTCGATCTGCTCCTCGACGACGGCTCGTTCGTCGAGCTCGACCGGTTCGTCACCCACCGCGCCACCGCCTTCGGGCTCGCCGATCAGGTCTATCCGGGCGACGGCGTCGTCACCGGCTACGGCCGCATCGACGGACGCCTCGTGTACGTCTTCTCGCAGGATTTCACCGTCTTCGGGGGCTCACTCTCGGAGGCTCACGCCGAGAAGATCTGCAAGGTGATGGACCTCGCCATGCGGAATGGGGCGCCGGTGATCGGCCTCAACGATTCCGGCGGTGCCCGCATCCAGGAAGGCGTCGTCTCGCTCGGTGGCTACGCCGACATCTTCCTCCGCAACACGCTCGCCTCCGGCGTCGTGCCGCAGATCTCCGCCATCCTCGGCCCGTGCGCCGGCGGCGCCGTGTACAGCCCCGCCATCACCGACTTCGTCTTCATGGTCCGCGGCGTGAGCTACATGTTCGTGACCGGACCGAACGTCGTGAAGACGGTGACGCACGAGGACGTGAGTTTCGACGCGCTCGGCGGCGCGGACGTGCATGGCGCCACGTCCGGCGTCTCGCACTTCACGCACGACAGCGAGCCCGAATGTCTCCTCGCGATCCGGGAGCTCATCGGCTTCCTCCCGGGCAACAACGCCGATGAGCCGCCCCTCCGCCCGACGACCGACCCCGACGACCGCCGGGACGACGCACTGCTGGACGTCATTCCGGAGAGCGCCGCGCAGCCGTACGACATGCACGACGTGGTCCGCCGCATCGTGGACGACGGCGCCTTTCTCGAGGTGCAGCGCGGATACGCCGACAACATCATCGTCGGGTTCGCGCGCCTCAGCGGGCGGCCAGTGGGAGTCGTGGCGAACCAGCCGGCCGTCCTCGCCGGCGTCCTCGACATCACGGCATCCGTCAAGGCCGCGCGCTTCATCCGCTTCTGTGACTGCTTCAACGTCCCGATCGTCACCTTCGTGGACGTGCCGGGCTTCCTCCCGGGCGTGGCGCAGGAGCACGGCGGCATCATCCGCCACGGCGCGAAGCTGCTGTACGCCTATTGCGAGGCCACCGTGCCCAAGCTCACCGTGATCACCCGGAAGGCGTACGGCGGGGCGTACGACGTGATGAGCTCCAAGCACATCCGCGGCGACCTGAACCTCGCCTGGCCATCGGCGGAGATCGCGGTGATGGGGCCGAAGGGTGCGGTCGAGATCCTCTTCAAGGAGGAGATCGCCCGGGCGGACGATCCGGAGGCAAAGGCGGCGGAGCTTGCGAGCGATTATACGGCGACCTTCGCGAACCCGTATGCCGCGGCCGCGCGGGGGTATGTGGACGACGTGATCGACCCCCGCGATACCCGGCCCAGGCTCATCGATGCCCTCCGGACGCTGCGGGGGAAGCGGGACCGCAACCCCCCCCGGAAGCACGGGAACCTCCCCCTTTGACCGCCCGTCCAGCCGCTCCTACTGGCGTTCCGGGGGGACGCGCATAATGTTGCATTCGATGGATTCGATTCCCTCCTTCCTCAGAAATGCCTCCGGCGGACTTCTCCGGGCCACGCTGGCGGCCGGAGTCGCGCTCGGGCCGGCGAACGGACGTGCCGTGGCCCAGGCCGCGGTCGATCCGAACGTGGCACCGCGGGCCGCGCAACTCGAGCGAGAGGGGGAGCGCCAGGTGGCGACCGACATGCTCGGCCGGTATCTGGCCGTGGCGCCGGACGACGGGCGTGCCTGGATTCAGCTGGGACGTTTCTACCGGCTGGATGCCCGGGACTGGCACCTGGCCGGCCACAGCGGCGACCCGGACGGCCAGCTTTACCTGGACCTCGCCGGCGTAGCCTTCGACCAGGGCATCCGCCTGGCCGTCGACTCGGCGGTCCTCCTCCGCGGGATGGTCGAGATGGATCGCGGGATCCTCATCCTGGAGGATTCCGGATGGGCCGCGGTCGCAGGACGGACGCCTGAATCGCCGGTGAGCCTCCCGTCGATCGTTGCGGAGCTGGGCGCCAACCTGCTCGGATCGTGCCCGGCCAGCGGCATACTCGTGACGGGCAGCGAGATCGAAGCGGTGGCGGCGTGGCACGCGCTGGCCCAGCGTCGCATCCGCAGCGACCTCGTGCTCCTCCGCACCGATCTCTACGCGAGCGACGGCAACTACCGACGCCGCATGGCCGAAGCGATGCGCGTCGACCCGTCGCTGCCGGTCCGCAATGCCCTGGCGGCGGTTTCCGCGGAGCGGCCGCTCTGCCTTACACCGGGGGCCGATACCGCAGCCGCGGCCATCGAGCACGCTGCGCCTCTTCGGCTCGTGCGTGTCCTCGGTGCGGCGGCCGAGCCGGGCGCGGAACCGCTGTCCTTCACGGAAATCATCCTCGCCTCCCGGCAGGGAGGATCGGTCTGGATGCGAGACGTCCTCGCCGTCTACGCTGCGGCGGCCGCGCACAACTCGGTGCTCTGCGGCAGTCTCGTGCTCCTCGCCAGGGACCTTCCTCCCGACACGTGCAGGCGCTGACTCCTCCCACCCGTTCCGCAATTCCCATCAGCCGCTCGATCCATCCGACGCGTCGCAGTCGCCGATGAAACGCGTGCTGATCGCCAATCGCGGCGAGATCGCGCTCCGCATCGTGCGTGCCTGTCACGAGGAGGGCCTCGAGGCCGTCGCCGTCTACAGCACCACGGACCGGCAGAGTCCCCACGTCCGCGCCGCGGACCGCGGTACCTGCATCGGCGAGGCGTCGCCCGGCGAGAGCTACCTCTCGATCGAGCGGCTGATCGACGCGGCCCGGCGGACCGGGGCGGATGCGGTGCATCCCGGATACGGATTCCTCGCCGAGCGCGCCGCGTTCGCGGATGCCGTCACGAGCGCCGGCCTCATCTGGATCGGACCACCGCCCGACGCGATCCGCGCCATGGGCGACAAGACCGAGGCGCGTCGACGCATGCAGGCGGCCGGCGTGCCGGTCGTGCCCGGGGCGATCGACCCGATCACGGACCCCGCCGCGGCGGCCGCCCTCGCGCGCGAGATCGGCTATCCCGTGATGGTCAAGGCGTCCGCGGGGGGCGGAGGGAAGGGGATGCGCGTCGTAGCCGATGAGGCCGCGCTTGCGGGCGCGCTGCAGGCGGCCGCATCCGAAGCGCAGAAGGCCTTCGGCGATCCGGGCGTCTACCTCGAGAAGTTCATCGCTCGGCCGCGCCACGTCGAAATCCAGATCCTCGCCGATGCCGGCCGTACGATCCACCTCGGCGAGCGTGAATGCTCGGTGCAGCGGCGCCACCAGAAGCTCGTCGAGGAAGCGCCGTCCGTCGCCGTTTCGTCCGAGTTGCGCGAGCGGATGGGCGCGGCGGCGGTCGCCGCGGCTCAGGCCGTCGGCTATCGCGGCGCGGGCACCTGCGAGTTCCTCCTCGCGGCCGACGGCGCATTCTACTTTCTCGAGATGAACACGCGCATCCAGGTCGAGCATCCCGTGACCGAGCTCGTCTACGGCGTCGATCTCGTGCGCGAGCAGCTGCGCATCGCCGCGGGCCAGCCCATGCGCGTGGCGGCGGGGTCGCTGCATCCCCGCGGCTGGGCGATCGAATGCCGCATCACCAGCGAGGACCCCGCGGCCGGGTTCCTCCCGACGACGGGCCATATCGCGTACCTGCGGGCCCCGTCCGGCCCCGGCGTGCGATGGGACGCCGGGGTCGAAGCAGGGAACGAGGTCACGCTCTACTACGACTCGATGCTCGCGAAGCTCATCGTCTGGGCGCCGGATCGCGCCGGCGCGATCGAGCGCATGCGGCGTGCGCTCGCCGAGCTCGTGATCGTGGGTGTCGCGACCAATCAGGGATTCCACGAACGGCTGATGCGCGACCCGGCGTACTGTCGCGGCGAGGTCGATATCCAGTTCCTCGACCGCCGCCCCGATCTTGCGCAACCCGCCGACATCGGCTCGGATCTCGCGATCATCGTGGCCGCCGCGCTGGCGGAGGATGCTGCGCGGCGTGCGGGGAGGCCCGCGGTGGCCGCGGACGGCAACGGCGAGTCCGAGTGGATGCGTCTCGCGCGGCGCGACGCCCTCCGGTGACACGGATTCTGCGCCTCGCCGCCGGCGGCGACGGCATCGGAAACCTTCCCGACGGCCGCACCGTCTTCGTGCCGCGCACCGCGCCGGGCGATGAAATCGAGCTGACCCGCGTGCGGGAGCACCGGCGCTTCGCGCGCGCTCGAGTCGGTCGCGTCGTGGCGCCCTCGCCGCTCCGCACCGATCCACCGTGCCCTCACTATGTCCGCGATGAGTGCGGCGGCTGCCAGCTCCAGCACCTCGGCGCCGATGCGCAGCGGGCCGCGCGCCGGGGATTCGTCGGGGATGCGCTCCGGCGGATCGGCGGGCTCGACGTGGCGGATCCCGAGCTGGAGCGCGCGCCATCCGACTGGGCATATCGCACCAAGCTCACGCTCCACTCCGACGGCGCACGCATCGGCCTGCACCCGGTGGACCAGCCTTCGGCGGTCTTCGATCTCGAGGTCTGCCTGATCACCGCACCGAAGCTCCTCGCGCTCTGGCGGGAGGTGCGGGCTCGCCGCGGTCTCCTGCCGGCGCGGATCAGGCATGTCGTACTCCGCCTCGATCGAAGCGGCGGCCTCCATCTCGTCGTCGAGACGGCTGGTGCCGCGCCCTGGCCGGATGCGGGCAGGCTCCACGCGGCGCTGGCGGAGGTGCAGCTGCCCGCGACCCTCTGGCTGCGGCCCGAGGAAGGCGCGGCGCGCGTCGTGAGCGGCTCCGCGGAATCGTTCCCGGCCACGGTGTTCGAACAGGTGCACCCGGTCATGGGAGATCGGGTGCGCGCGCACGCCATCGGGCTCCTCGGCGCGGTTGCGGGCGGGACCGTCTGGGACCTTTACGCGGGCATCGGGGACACGACGCGCGCTCTCGTGGCAGCCGGTGCGACGGTCGTCAGCGTGGAATCCGACCGGCGAGCCGTGGCCCACGCCGAGACCCGGCGCGATGCGACCAGCGCCGAGCGGTCCCGGTGGATCGCCGCGAGGGCGGAAGACGCGGTCGATCGCCTTCCGCGCGCGGATCAGGTCGTGACGAACCCGCCCCGCACGGGGATGGATGCGCGCGTCACCGATGCGCTCGACGCCGGTGGTGCCCGGCGGATCGTCTACATCGCCTGTGATCCGGCGACGCTCGCGCGCGACATTCGTCGCCTTCCATCCTATCGGCTGGTGCAGGTCCGCGCGTTCGACCTCTTTCCCCAGACGGCGCACGTCGAGTCGGTCGCCCTGCTGGAGCGGCGATGAAGTACTTCGTCTCGGTGGCGGGGAAAGAGACCGAAGTCGAGGTCGACGGCGATCGCGTGACCGTCGGCGGCAGGACCATGACCACCAGCCTGGAATCGCTCCCGGGTACTCCGCTCGTGGTGCTCGCCCTCGACGGGCGTCCGGCCACCCTTCCGCTCGAGCGCACAAGCCGCGGCCGCTGGGTGGTCTCGGTCCACGGAGAGCGACATGACGTCGAAGTCGTGGACGAGCGGACCCGCCATATCCGGAGCCTGGCCGGAACCGGCGCGGTGATCACCGCCGGTGGGATCATCAAGGCGCCGATGCCGGGACTCGTCGTCCGCGTGCAGGTCGAAGTCGGGGAGCGGGTCGTGGCCGGCACCCCGGTGGCGGTGCTGGAGGCGATGAAGATGGAAAACCAGCTCAAGGCGCCAGCGGCGGGGACGATTCGCGCCATCCACGTCCGGCCCGGGGACGCGGTCGAAAAGGGAAAGGGGCTGATCGACATCGGGCCCGACACCGGCGAAGACCGGCCCACTTGACCTTAGCCGTTGCAGCAAGGTATGTTAGGGGTCTGTCTACGAACACGTTTCCGGACCGTGGCCCGAGAGGCCGGCGGTTCCCTGCACCCGGAGCACCGGATCGCCTCATGAAGACGTTTACCGCCACGCCCGACGACATCACCCACGACTGGCATGTCGTGGATGCCGCCGGCGTGCCGCTCGGCCGCCTGGCGAGCCACGTGGCCCAGCTGATTCGCGGCAAGCACAAGCCGACCTACACGCCGCACATGGACGGTGGCGATTTCGTCGTCGTGATCAATGCGTCGCAGGTGAAGCTCACCGGCCGCAAGCTCGACCAGAAGACCTACTTCAAGCACACCGGCTACATGGGCCACGAGAGCCACACTGCCGCGCGCGACCTTCTGGCCAAGCATCCCGATCGCGTCATCGAAAAGGCCGTGTTCGGCATGCTCCCGAAGACGTCCCTGGCGAAGCAGAAGCTTCGCGGCAAGCTCAAGGTCTACGCCGGCGCGGAGCACCCGCACGAGGCCCAGCAGCCGAAGCCGTATTCCGTCACTCCCGAGAAGGTGAAAGCATGACAGGCACTCCCGAGTTCCGGTGGCAGGCGGTGGGCCGCCGCAAGACCAGCGTCGCCCGCGTCTACCTCACGCCGGGAACCGGCAAGTGGGACGTGAACGGCCGTACGCTCGGTGACTACTTCCCGCGTCCGTCGCTCGTGCAGCACATCCAGCAGTCGTTCACGGCCACCGACACGCTCGGCGCGTTCGACGTGAAGGC
>DAINRR010000103.1:0-7951 GCA_036741715.1 Gemmatimonadales bacterium | reverse complement strand
ACGCTGCGGTCGGTGTCGACCTTCTATTTCGCGGCGCGCCACTTGCGCCTTCCCGGGACGAGACGGACCGGACAGCCTGCGGGCGTGGCCGGAGTTCCGGCCGACGAGGGTGACGGCATACACGCGCACTGAACCGAGGGGAGTGATCGTGGGAGCGGTTTACGGGATTCTGGGAGGGGCGGATGGGGGCGAGCTGCCGGCGATGAGCGCCAGGCTCGAGCATCGCGGTCCCGAGTCGGCGGACTGGTCGCCGGCATCCGGGCTCTGGCTCGGGGTGCGGGGGTCCTCCGCGGCGGTCTCGCGGCAGCGGAATGGGCCCATCGTGTTCGACGGCGCGATCGACAACCGGGGCGAGCTGGCCCGCAGTCTGGGCCATGCCCCCGGCTATGCGGACCCCTCCGGCGACGCTGCCCTGGCCGTTGCGCTGTGGGAGGCGTACGGTGACGAGGGCGTGGCGCGGATCGCCGGGCAGTTCGCCTTCGCGCTCTGGGACGCACGCGCCCGGCGCCTGGTGCTCGCGCGCGACCGGGTCGGCTACGCACCCCTCTACTTCGCGCAGGCCGGCGAGCGGCTGATCTTCGCCAGCGAGTACAAGGCGCTGCTCGCGGTGCCGGCGATCCCCGCCCGGGCCAACCGGGCGGCACTGCAGGCAATTCACAACACCAAATGGGTATTGCCGGGCGTCACCTGTCTCCAGGGAATCCACCCTGTGGCCCCCGGGACCGCGATGGAAGTGCGGGAGGGCGGCGGGGCGAGCCGCAGGTACTGGGACATCCCCGTCCGCGCGGCCGACCGGGACGAGGCGGGGCACGCAGCGCGGCTGCGCGAGAGCTTCCTGGAGACCTTGCGGCGCCAGACGGAGAGCTATGACCGGATCGGTGTCTCGCTGAGCGGCGGCCTCGACTCCGCGGTCGTGGCCGCGGGCGTGCGTGCCGTGGCCGGATCGCGGGAGGTCCACACCTTCTCCGCGGGCTACGGCGAGGACGATCGGGAGCTGGTGAACGCGGCGACCGTCGCGCGGGAGCTGGGGACGACCCACCACCCGGTCGCGCTCGACCCGGACGACCTGCCGGACCTGTTGCCCTGGATGGTGTGGCACCTCGAGGAGCCGATCGGGCGGGAGGACATCGCCTACCTCTACGTGGCCGCTCGGGAGGCCTCGCGCTTCGTGGATCTGATCGTCACCGGGTTCGGCTTCGATGGCCTCTTCGCGGGCCTGCCGCGGCATCGGCTGGTGGACCTGGGAATGAAGCATCCGGCGTTCCGAAGGCCGCTGGAGGAGTTCTTCGACTACACCTACCGCAGCGTGGAGCCCCGGACGCTCTCGGGTCGAGCGCCCAAGAAGGCGTACTTCCGCGGCCGCGAGTTTCCGGCGCCCCAGCTGTTGGGGACCCCGCCCCTCGCGCCGTTCCCCGGCTTTCCTCGAAACGGCGACCAGCCGCTCACCAACTTCCTGAAGCGGGGCTTCCTCGTCCTGCCCTATCAGCACGCGGTCGAGCGGCTGTATGCGGGTGCGGGCGTGCGGATGAACGCGCAGCACACGGACCCCGACTTCCTGGCTACGGCGTTCTCCATTCCCGACAGGCTCAAGATCCACGGGCGCACCCAGAAGTACATTCTCCGCCGGGCCTGCGAAGGCCTCCTCCCGCCCTCCATTCTCGCGACCGGGAAGAGCTTCAACCGGCTCAAGCACGACACCCGCATGTCGGAGCTGCTCGATCGGCTGGCCGACGACCTGCTCTCCGAGGGCGCCCTCGCCCGTCGCGGGCTCTTCGACCCCGGTTACGTCGCCAGGCTCCGGCGGCGGTCCGCCGGGCGGCCCTACAGCCAGGAGCGCGCCTATCGCCTCTGGTCCCTGCTGCTCACCGAGGTCTGGGCCCGCCTGTTCCTGGACCAGCGGGGTGCGGCGCCCGGACACCCGCTGCCCGCGGTGCGCCATCTGCCGGCACCGGCGGGGCCCTGAACGACGAAGGGCCGCGCTCGAGATTGAGCGCGGCCCTTCTGCCACCGGGTCGAGCGGGGACTACGCCGCCGAGACCTCCGCCAGGTGGCCGACCTCCTCGCGGAGGTATCCCTGCTCGCGGTACCAGCGGCCCGTGCGCCGCAGCCCCTCGTCCAGGGCGATGCGCGGCGCGTAGCCCAGCTCCCGCTTGGCCCGGGAGATGTCGAACGCCCGGTTCTGCCGGTACCAGTCCACCCGGCGGGGGAAGATCGGGGGCGTGATGCCGAAGGGCTGGCAGAGCTTCTCGACGACGTGACCCACGACCACGACCGGCCACACCGGGTAGTGGGGAACGCGCACGGGCACGTCGAGGGCCCGGCCGACCGCCTTCACGATGTCCTCGATCGCGTAGTAGTGCTCGTCGGCGATCAGGTACTCCCGCCCGTTCCCCACGCCCGGCTCCAGGCAGAGCATGAACGCGTCCACCAGGTTGTCGACGTACAGCGGGTGGTAGAGCGTCCGGCCGTTGCCGAACATCGGGAACGTGCCGCGGGCGACCCGCTTGAAGATCATGAAGAAACGCTCAGGATCGCCGGGGCCGTAGATGGCCGCGGGGCGAAGGATCACGGTCTCCATCCGACCGGCGCCGAGCGCCTTTACGAGCGGCTCGGCCTCGTACTTGGTGCGCTGGTAGTAGTCCGCGGGCTGGATCGGCGCGTCCTCGTCGGCCGGCGGATCGTCCACGTTCCCGTGCACGCCGCAGGTGCTGCAGTAGACGAACTTCCACACCCCGGCCTGGAGCGCCTCCTCCAGGACGATGCGGGTGCCCGCCACGTTCACCTCGTCATAGAACGAGTTCGGCACGTTGAGCTCGCGGAACGCGGCGGCGAGATGAAACACGTACTCCACGCCCCGCATGCTGCGCTGCACCGCCTCACGGTCGGTGACCGACCCCAGGATCACCTCGGCGCCCATCGCCCGAAGCGTGTCGCACTGGAGACCGTCCTTGTAGTCGAGCGCGACGACCTGGTGCCCCGCCCCCAGAAGACGACGGACCAGCGCCGTTCCCGTGAACCCCGTCCCTCCCGTGACCAGGACCCGCATTCTTGCTCCTTGGTGGTTGTCGAACGTCGTCATGCCGGCTCGGCACGCCGGCGCGGGCATGGAGGCCCGGGTTCAGTGCGGCTGTCGTGAAGAGTCGAGTGCGAATCAGTACAAAAACCATGCCCTTGCGGGACTTCCGTGACCGGAGAGGCGGGACATGGTGTTGGCCACGGGTGGCGCGGGGGGGAGGCGCCTGAAGTGTCGCGGCCACGCGTCAGGCTGACTCCCCGGCGCGGCGTCCATAAATAATACGCTCGACCAGCCGGCGCGACTCCTCGACGGAGCCCTCGACGCCAAGGGTCAGGATCCGGCCCGCCGACACCTCCCAGAACACGAGGACGGGCTCGAGGCCTTCCCGCTCCGCGCGCGCCCAGCCGCGCGGCCAGTCGCCCGACATCTCCAGGGCGACCTCATGGACCGCGGCCGCCCGCCCGGACGCCTTGAATACCGACTCCTTGCAGCTGAGCACGGTGACCAGCGCCTCGCGGAACGACGGCTGGGCGGCGCACCAGGCGCGCTCGCCCGGCCCGAGCCAACGGCGCGCGGCCCGCTCGATCGCCCCGGCGCTCAGGCGATCGAACGCGCGCGCCTCGGCGAGATCGATGCCGACGCCGCTCCGGCTAGGCGACCGAGTCGAGGCGGCGGCCAAGAGTCTCGAGGATGGCGCTGAAGGAGGTGAGCTCCCTGATCTCCTGATTGGAGAAGACCACCCCGAATTCGCTCTCGAGCTGAGAGATCAGCATCAGGTGATTGAGCGACGTCCAGGCGCTCGACGTGCTGGTGGACAGCTCCGGCCCGATCTCGGCAGGCGGCAGGTCCAGCACCTGCGCCATCAGCTCGCGAACCCGGGCCGCCATGTCGTTCCGCTCGCTCATCGCAGGGCCTCCTCCCGACCCTTGCTCGCGGCCGCGCCCGCCACGCGGAAGGGTTCGATCCAATCAGGCCACTCGGGGCCGGGGACCTCGAGGGCCCGGAGCCAGCGGCCGCCCTCGTCAGGCGCGAACCCGTGGGCCTCGAGAAATGCCGACGCGACCTGATTGCGGCCCGAGTCGATGAACTCGGCCGACAGCGCGGCGGCGCCGGCCGCGCGGGCCTCGTCCGCGATCCGCGCGAGGAGCGCGGTCTCGACCGACTTGCCGATCACGCGGCAGCTCATCAGGAACGACTCGAGGTGCCAGGTCGCTGCGCCGGTCTCGACGATCGCGACGCCGGTCAGGCCGAAATCGCCGAAGCGGTCCGTCACCCGCATCGTGTACACCCGCCAGGCGCCGGCGGCCGTCATCCGGCGGAGCGTCGTCTCGTCGTGCCGCCGGGTGGTCAGGTTGAACTGATTGGTCTTGGCGAGGAGCTGCGCCACCCTCGCCATGCTGCCGTCGTCCACCAGCCCGACGTCCGCCCGCAGGCCGAGCCCCCGGAGGAACGCCTCCACCGATTCCACCGAGCCCCGATAGGCCTCGCGGCTGCGCGACTCCTGGTATTGCCGGGTACGCTGGCCATCCTCCACCGTCTGGTGCAGCACGATGAGCGAGGGGAGCGACCCGATCCAGTTGGCGTACATGGAGGGGTCCGCCGGTACCTCGGGCACCCGGAGCTCCGGGATCTGCTGCCGGACCCACTCTCGCTCGTGCGGACTGTCGTCGATCAGGAGCATGTGCTCGAGGCCGATGTTCAGCTCCCGCGCCAGGGCGCGGATGTTGGTGGCCTTGTCCTCCCAGTTGATGCGGTGGGCCGCCAGGTGCGCCTCCCGGATCAGCATGCTCGGGTGCTCGCGCAGCACGGAGAGGACCTCGGGCTCGTTGTTCTTGCTGCACACCGTCAGCAGGATGCCCTGCCGCTGCAGGTCCAGCAGCTCGCGCTGGAAGTCCACGAACTCGCTGCCCGGCCACTGGGGACCGAGCGCGATACCGGCCGGTCCGTCCTCGCCCAGAACGCCGCCCCACAGCGTGTTGTCCAGGTCGAGCACGATGCACTTCGTGGCCTTGCCCATGGCGGCGAGGGCGAAGCCGACGTACCGCTCCGCCACCGCCGCCATGAGCGTGTCGGACCAGGTCACGTGCCCCCGGTAGTGGGTCCGCCAGTTGAAGGCGTGATCCCGCCCCACCTGGGCCACGACGTCGGCCAGGGGGAAGAGGAAGAGGTTGTCCCGGAGGGACAGGCGCAGCCGGAGATGCTTGTTGGCGTGGGCCACGGTATGCGCGAACGTGCCCTTGCTGCGGAACGCGTTCACCCCTTCGGTGCTCCTCCGAGGCAGCACGAAGTCGTTCATCACGACGATCCCCGAGCCGGCCCGCTCGAACACCTCGAGCCCGGAAAACAGCGGCTCCAGGAGCCCGCCCACGACCGGCTCGCTCTTGAGCGGCGGCGACTCGGCCCAGCGCTGGTTCCACAGCACGTCCGCATCCACCGCCAGAAAGGTGACGTCGGGCCGGAACCGATAGAGCCCGGACGTGGGGTCGATCAGCTCGGAGAGATACTGGCCGTACGGCGCCACGTAGGTGTCGAGCCACAGCCCGGCGCGGGCCGCCTCCACCCGCAGCACCGACACGAACGGATCAAGGGTGAACGAGCCCAGCAGGGCGACGCGGGCCCGCAGGCGGCCGGGTACGGATTCCGGGGCGATGCGGTCGAGCGACCGGGCCGCCGCCTGATACGCCGACCACGGCCGACCCGGCGGCACGCTCGACGCGAGCCGCTGGAGGGTGGCGCTATCGATCTGCTGCTCGGGATCCATGCCGCTCGCTTATCGACGGGTGAAGATGACTTTGGCGGGATTGCCGAGAACGATGCTGTTCGGAGGCACCCGGCCGCTCACGACCGAGCCGGCCGACACGATGACGTTGTCGCCGATCTCCGAGCCGGCGAGCACCACCGAGTTCGAGCCCACCCACACGCGGTGGCCGATGCGCACCGGCTTGCTCACCGTGCCCTGCTGCTGCAGCGGCACGTCCATCCGATCGAACACGTACGTGCCCGTCAGGATCGCGCAGTTGGGACTGACCAGCACGTCGTCGCCCATGGTGAGCCCCGCCCGACCGGCGCCGAGGAAGCAGCCCGTCGAGATCTGGCATCGCTGCCCCATCACGAAGGGGCCGCTGATCTTCACCTTGGTGAAGGCCGAGATGACGCATCCCTCCCCCCACGAGGTGGAGTTCGCGAGGTCCACTTCGGCCCTCGAGCTGATCACGGCCCGGTGCTTCCAAAAGTAGTAGAGGCGCACCGCCAGCATGGGGATGAGCACCCGACCAGTCAGTTTCCAGATCTTCGGCATACGGGATCCTCTGGACCGGATCGCCGGTCGGGCGACCCTTTCGCGCGTCCGCACAGGCAATTTCGCGGCCAGCGGCGCGAGGTCCGCAAGATAGAGGGCCGGCCCTCGCGTACAACCCCGTCAGGACGGGAGTTCCGCGCCGGCCGCCCGCCTGCTGCCGCCCCTGGGTCGGCACCTTGAACCGCGCACCCCGGCCCAAAGCGGGGCGGAGACGCAACGCACCGAGCCCTGGCCGGCAACACCCGCGATGCGGGGCAACTCCAAGCCCGCGCGAGACCTGCCCGCGGCAGTCGGACCCGGCGGCTCCGATCTTGCGAACGCCCGGGCAGGTCAGCGGCCACCACCTCAGCCCCCGTCCATGACCACAGCTCTTCACCCGACCCGGCTCGGCAAGCACTACGCGTGGGGGCTCGGGGTTTTCGCGACCCTGGGCCTGGCTGCCTGTCAGGCGGACATGGGTACCGGCCCCGATGTGGGCACGCCTGCCGGCCTGGAGGTCGCAGCCGGCTCCGGGCAGTCCGGGAGGGTCGGCCAGGCCCTCCCCCAGCCCGTCGTGGTCCGGGTCACCGATGCCCGGGGGCATCCGGTCGCCGGCGTCCGGGTGACCTTCGCGGCCGGAGAGGGCGGCGGCGCGCTGGCACCGGAGACCTCCGAGACCGACGAGGAAGGGGAGGCTCGGGCCGTATGGACGCTCGGTTCGCGGTCGGGACCGGCCAGCGCGACGGCGGCCTCGGAGGGACTCCTCCCGGCCACGGTCGTCGCGGACGCCTTCGCCGGAGACCCCGCCCGACTCGGCTTCCGGTCCATCCCCCAAGGGGCGGTAGCCGGGATCGCGTTCGATCCCCCGGTGACGGTGGCCATCGAAGACCAGTACGGCAACCGGGTCCCGGACACCTCGGCCCAGGTCAGGCTGAAGCTGACCCAGGGCAGTCTGGAGGGCTCGTCCACCGTGATCGCGGTGGACGGGATCGCCACGTTCCCCGGTCTCCGCATCGACGCGGCCGGCACCGGCTACGTGCTCTCCGCGACGGCAGAGGGGCTGACCGCGGCGGAGAGCGGGACCTTCCCCGTGGCGACGGGAGTCCCCGCCGAGCTTCTGGCCGTGGCCGGCGACGGACAGGTGGCTGCCGCCGGCAGCGCAGTCGCCGTCGCGCCGACAGTCGTAGTGCGAGACGCGAAGGGAAACGGCGTCGGCGGGGTCAGTGTGAGCTTCACCGTCACCGCCGGCGGCGGCAGTGTCGCTCCCGGAACGGTCGTGACCGCGCAGGACGGGCAGGCCTCGCCCGTGTCCTGGGCCCTCGGCGGCGCCCTCGGCACCAACACGCTGCGCGCCGAGGCGGTCGCCCTGCCCGGAGTCTTCGTGGAGCTCGAGGCCGAGGCGGTTCCCGGCCCGGTCGACCCGGCCCGCTCCACCCTCACCGCATCCCCCGGGACCGTCGTCACCGGTGCCGGGAGCGTCCTCGCCGTGACGGCCCGCGACGCCTTCGGCAACCCGGTCCCGGGCGCGGAGGTACTGCTCGGCGCCACCGGCCAGGGGAACACCCTGGTCCAGCCGCCGGCGACCGGCGGCGACGGGACGGCGAGCGGATCCCTCAGCTCGACCGAGGCCGGCATCAAGACCGTCACCGCGGTCGTCG
>DAINRR010000102.1:0-8296 GCA_036741715.1 Gemmatimonadales bacterium | reverse complement strand
AAATGGTTTGTGGGCTCCTTGCGCGTCCGGCGCGCGGAGCCCAGGAGGAAGCCCACAAAAGCAAAGGCTCCAAACCCACCACGGATTCGGAGCCCGCCCGCGAACGGAACCTTTCGCGTCTTTCGCTTTTCTTTCGCGCTTTCGCGATTCTGCCAGAACCTACCCACACCCAGAGCCCTGCCTGACACACCGGGAGCACGCTCGTTCGCCACCCGTTTCGTCCTTTCGTGTTTTCGTGTGCGCTTTTCGACCCCTGATCCGGACCCCCGGTCCGGCAGGGCCCCCGATCCGGCGCCTGTCCCGTCCCTTCCCAAAACCCCGTAACCCTGCTACTCTTCTGGGCTTATGTTCGACGAGCTATCCGGCAAACTGAACGCCGCGCTCCAGAAGCTCACGGGGCGGGGCGTTCTTACCGAAGAGGCGGTCAAGGAAGGGCTGCGCGAGATCCGGCGTGTGCTGCTCGAAGCGGACGTCAGCTTCGACCTCACGCGGGAGTTTCTCGAGCGCGTCCAGGCGAAGGCGGTGGGCCTCGCCACGATCAAGGACGTCCGCCCCGGCCACCAGCTCGTCAAGATCGTCTACGACGAGCTGGTCACGCTCCTCGGCGAGAAGCAGGCGCCGCTCGCCTTCGCCTCGGTGCCGCCGACCGTGATCCTGATGGTGGGGCTGCAGGGCTCCGGCAAGACGACGACGGCCGGCAAGCTCGCGAAGCGGCTCAAGGCGGAGCAGAAGGCGCCGTTCCTCGTCGCGGCCGACGTGTATCGCCCTGCCGCCGCGGAACAGCTGCAGACGCTCGGCACGCAGGTCGAAGTCGGCACGTACGCGGAGCCGGGCCAGACCGATGTGGTGAAGCTGGTGCGGAACGGCCTCGCCGCCGCCACGCGCGAACGGGCGCGGACCGTCATCGTGGACACCGCAGGCCGCCTGCAGATCGACGACGAGATGATGACCGAGCTCGTGAAGCTCAAGGCCGCCATCTCGCCGCACGAGATCCTGCTCGTGGCCGACGGCATGACCGGCCAGGACGCGGTCCGCATCGCGAAGGGCTTCCACGACGCGCTCGGCATCACCGGCGTGGTGCTCACGAAGATGGACGGCGATGCGCGCGGCGGTGCCGCCCTCTCCGTCTACGGGGTCACGAAGGCGCCGATCAAGTTCATCGGCGTGGGCGAGCGGCTCGACGCGCTCGAGACCTTCCACCCCGACCGGCTCGCCGGGCGCATTCTCCAGCAGGGAGACATCCTCTCGCTGGTCGAGAAGGCGCAGGTCGCGGTCGACGAGAAGGAAGCCGAGCGGCTCGCGAAGAAGGTCAGGACGAAGAAGGGTCTCGATCTCCAGGACTTCCTCGGCGCCATGCGGCAGATGCAGAAGATGGGGCCGCTCAAGAACGTCCTCGGCATGCTGCCGGGCGTGAACCCCGCGATGCTGCAGGCCGCGAACGTGGACGACAAGAAGCTGAAGCACGTCGAGGCCATCGTGCTCTCGATGACGCCGAAGGAGCGGGGGAACCCCGACCTGATCGACGGCAAGCGCCGGCTCCGGATCGCGAAGGGCTCGGGCCGCAGCGTGCAGGAAGTGAATCAGTTGCTGACGCAGTTCAAGCAGATGCAGAAGTTCATGAAGATCGCGGGGAAGACCGGGGGGATGGGCAACCTTCCTTTCGGCCGCGGTGGTTTCCCCGGTTAACCCGCAGAGCACAGGAACAGGACACGCATGGCCACTCGCATTCGACTGCGCCGCACCGGACGCAAGAAGCTCCCGATCTACCGCATCGTGGTCGCCGACAAGGAAGCGCCGCGCGACGGCCGCTTCATCGAGATCATCGGCACGTACCAGCCGAAGCTCGAGGGCGACAAGCAGATGACGCTCGACGTCGACAAGGCGAAGGCGTGGCTCGCCAAGGGCGCGACCCCGACCGATACGGTCGAGGCGCTCCTCAAGCGCGCCGGCGCACTTCCGTCGGCGTAAACGCCCGCTGATGCCGGAGGGCGCGCGCTCGGACGGCGCCCGCCACCTGGTGGTGGGCCGTCTCCGGAAGCCGCACGGTCTCAAGGGAGACATCGCGGTCTTTCCGCTGACCGACGATCCGGATCATGCATTCGCGCCGGGCCGGTCCGTCTGGCTGGTGAACCTCGAGGGTGACGAAGTCGCCGGGCCGTTCGAGATCGAGCGGAGCCGGGGGTATCACCGCGAGTGGCTCATGAAGATCCGGGGCGTGGACCATCGCGACGCCTGGGAGCCGTGGAGAGGACTCTTTCTCGGCGCGCCCGCCGACACGCTGGCGCCGCCCGAAGGGAACGAGGTCTACGTTCACGAGCTCGAAGGGTTCGCGGTGCGCCATGAGGATGGCACGGCGCTCGGTCTCGTGTCCGGCGTGTACGAGCTCCCCGGCGGACTGATGATCGAAGTGCAGGGCCCGAAGCGCGAGTTCCTGCTGCCGTACCGGAAGGCATTCGTGCTGAGCGTGGATCGCGGGGAACGGCGGCTGGTGGTGGCGCCGCCGGCCGGGCTGATCGATGAATGATCGGGGTCCATCGCCGCTTCGGATCGCTGTCGTAACGCTCTTCCCCGAAACGTTCGCCCCCTGGGTGGGTACGAGCATCGTGGGGAGAGCGGTGGCGGCCCGGCTCGTCGAATTCCGCTTCGTGCAGCTCCGGGACTTCACGCACGACCGGCACCGCACGGTGGACGACTACGCGTACGGCGGCGGCGCCGGGATGGTGCTCAAGCCGGAGCCGTTCTTTGAGGCGGTCGAATCGATCGAGGGTGGTCCGGGGAAGGTGGTGCTGCTGTCGGCGCGCGGCCGCCCCTTCACGCACGACGACGCGGTGCGATACACGCTCGAGACCGGGCTCACGCTCCTCTGCGGTCACTACAAGGACGTGGACCAGCGGGTGGCCGACGGTCTCGGCGCCGAAGAAGTGTCGATCGGCGATTTCGTCCTTTCGGGTGGAGAACCGGCGGCGCTCTGCGTGCTCGACGCCGTGGTCCGGCTTCTCCCGGGCGCCCTGGGCGATCACGAGTCGGCCAGCGGTGACTCGCACTACGACGGGCTCCTGAGCCCGCCCAGCTATACGAGGCCGCCGGAATACCGGGGGCTGGAAGTGCCGGAGGTCCTGCGGTCGGGGAACCACGCGGACATCGAGGCCTGGCGCCGGCGGGAAGCGGAGCGGCTCACGCAGGAACGTCGCCCCGATCTCTGGGCACGGCTGCACGACTGATTTATGTTAGGGCGGGCTCGAGCCCGCGGAATTCAACGGAGGGTGCGACAATGGAGCGGTTGGCGGAAGTGGCCCGCGAAGGCCTGCGTACGGACATGCCTGCGTTCGAGCCCGGTGACACGGTGCGCGTTCAGGTGCGCGTCAAGGAAGGCGAGAAGGAGCGGCTGCAGGCGTTCGAGGGGCTCGTCATCGCCAAGCGCGGCGGCGGCATCTCGGAGAACTTCACGGTCCGGAAGATCTCTGCCGGCGTCGGCGTCGAGCGCATCTTCCCGCTGCACAGCCCGTCGATCGCGGCGGTGGATGTCGTGCGCCGCGGCCGGGTGCGCCGGGCCAAGCTCTACTACCTGCGCAATCTGAGCGGCAAGGCCGCGCGCATCCGGGAGAAGCGCGAGGGCTGATCGGTGGCGCTTCCACGTCCCACCCTCTCGCGCGAGCGGGCGGCCTGGGCGGAGGCGCACCTGCTCGTCGGTGTCGATGAAGTCGGCCGCGGCCCCCTGGCTGGTCCAGTGGTGGCCGCGGCCGTCGTCTTTCCGGCCAACTGCCGCGGTGTCCGCGGCGTGCGGGACAGCAAGACGCTTCCTGGCCATCGCCGTGAAGAGCTGGCGCTCGCCATCCGCTGCAAGGCGCTCCGCATCGCGGTCGGCGCCGCTTCCGTTCGCGAAATCGATCGGCTGAACATCCGCGTCGCCACCGCCGTCGCCATGCGCCGCGCGCTCCGCCGCGCCACCGTCGGCCTCGACGGCTTCCGCATCATCATCGACGGCCTTCCGCTTCCCGAGATCGGCTATCCGCACGAGGCGCTGGTGGACGGCGATGCGCGCTGCCACTCGATCGCGGCGGCCGGCATCGTCGCCAAGACGGTGCGGGATGGCCTCATGCGCCGCCTCGCCACGCGCCACCCGGGCTACGGCTGGGAAACCAACGCCGGCTACGGCACCCTCGAACACCAGGAAGGTCTCCGCGCCCACGGCGCCACCCGCCACCACCGCACGAGCTTCGCGCCCGTCGCCCAGCTCGACTTCGGTCTCGAGTTCGAGGTTGCGGAGCTGGATTCGTTGCACGCCTGACGGGACAGAAACCACAGAGCCGCAGAGGGCGCTGAGAAGATCCGCATGTGGTGTTTACCGCAAAGGCAAGAAGGGCGCTAAGGGCTCCGCTCGCAATCAAGAAGCAACAACACCATACATTCTGAGTGCTATTGCAATGTTGTTGACGCGCGAGCTGGCACTGCGCCCTTTGCGCCCTTCTTGCCTTTGCGGTGAAGAATCTTGTGTTCTCCGCGCCCTCTGAGTTCTCTGCGGCTCTGCGGTTACCCGAAGCTCAGCCGAGCCCGGGAGCCGGCGCCACGGGATAGAGCGAGGCAGCGATTTCGCGGAGCGCGGATGCGGCGGTGGCGGGGTCGTCGGTGCGGGGGACGGCGTGGATGCGCGGGAACCCCGCGAGGCGGGCAATGGCGGCGGCGTTGGAGCCGGTCGAGAGGTCCGGGGCCTGGGGCGGCGTGAGGACGAGGTGGGTGACGGGCACCGAGGCGAGCTCGATCGTGCCCAGCGTGAGCAGCGCCTGATTCACGATCCCCATCCGGTCGGTGCCCACCACGAGCATGCGCGCCTCGAGCGCCTGGGCCACGTCCACGATGCACCAATCCCAGGTGATCGGGGTGAGGAGCCCGCCGTTCCCCTCCAGCAGCACCACGTCCGCCTCCGCCGCGGCGTCCTCGATCTTCATGAGGATGTCGTCGAAGTCGATGCTCTTGCCCTCGTGCTCCGCGGCCAGCACCGGCGTCAGGAATTCGCGGAAGCGGAGCAAGGCTTCGGTCGGCGCCTTCTGGCCGGTGGCCTTCGCCAGGATGACCCCGTCCTCCGATTCACGCCGATCGTCGCGGCAGCCGATGTCCACCGACTTGATCGCCACGACGCGCGCGCCGAGGGCGCCGAGCGCCCGGGCGAGGGCAGCGGCCACCCACGTCTTCCCGGTCCCGCTGTCGGTGCCGGTGACGACGATGATGTTGGAACGGCGGGTTTCGGGCATCGGCTTGGAGAGTACGCGCACGGGGAGGGTGCTGCAAGCGCGGGGTGCTACAGTCGCTGAATCGGAAGTCCGGCGTAGGTCTGCTCCAGGTCCGCAGTCAGACGCTCGAACGCCGGGAACCCGCGCAGGTTCTCGAGGAACGGGTCGATGCGGAAGAAGGGCCAGCAGGCGAAACCAGTGTGCACACTGCGCTCCAGCCATGCCATTGCGGTCACGGTGTCTCCGAGCACCGCATGCACGCACGCGATCCCGTACCAGGTATGGTGTGCGTGGCCGAACGAGTTGGGCGAATCGAGCGCGCGCCGAATCGAAGCGAGCGCCTTGTCCTCTCGACCGCGCCGTGCGTGCAGCATGCCCTCGAAGCTCATGAACCACGGCTCCGCGGGAGCCTGGTCCAGTGCGACAGCCAGCCGTTCTTCCGCAAGATCCAGGTTGCCCGCCAGCAGCGGGGGGACCACCCGGGTCGCAACGGCGTAGCGGCTTCCGGGCCGCTCGCGGAACCACTCCTCCGCAGTCTCTTCCGCACGATCGAAGTCGCCGCTGAAGATATAGTACCACTCGAGATTTCCGGTCCGCGTCTTCGGATTGGTCCGGCGGGCTCGCTCGTGCGCGATCCGCGCTTCCGGGAGCCGCCCGATATGGAGGCAGATGCCGGCGAGCCGGTTGTGCGCCCGTTCGAAGTTGGGGCGCGCGGCGAGCACCTGCTCGAGGGCGGCGATTGCCTCTGCGTGCTGGAAGTTCTTCGCAGGACTCCAGAGGATCCAGGCATCGGCGAGGTGGGCTTCGGGGAGTGCGGGGTCGAGCGCGAGGGCGCGCCGGCAATGGTCCTCCGCCTGCAGGAGCCACGACTGCTGCGGGTCGAACTCGTAGTGGAGGTTCACGGCGACGAATGCGAGCGTCGCATGCGCCAATGCGAACTCCGGGTCGATGGCGACGGCCCGGGTCAGATGCTCCACGGCACTCCGCAGCGTGGCCTCGCAGTCCGAGGCGCTTTCACGGAGACCCGCCATGAACTCCTGATATGCCGCGGGGTCGCTGCTGTAGCGCTCGCGCGACTTCGGCACGGCCAGGGGAAATCGCGACTGCAGCGATATGACGGCGCGACGCGCGATTTCGTCCTGGACCTCGAACGCGCTTTCCATCACGAAGTCGTGACTCTCCGAAAGCGCGAACCGCTGCGTGATTGCGTCGAAGAGTTGAATCGAAACTCGCCAGTGCGCTCCGATCTTCTGGACCGTGCCCTGCAGAGAATGGCCGACCGCGAGCTCCCGGCAGACCTGGGCCGGTTCGCGTCCGCCGGTGTAGTTCACGATCGCTGCGGTCGGCGTGACGGCGACGTCCTCGAGATTGCCGAACACGGTGATGAGCGCGTCGGCAAATCCGAGCGAGAGCGCGCGAGTGTCCGCCAGGTCGCTCAGCACCACGAAGGGCAGGACCGCGACCGACGTGAGCTGCCGGCGCGCTTCGACCCACGCGTCCAGCTCGGGGGACGGCGCGGCGCCGAGCTCCGATCGCACGAGCTCGCGATGCGACTGGCCGCACCGCAGGGCTTCCGCGCGCTCGCCGGCGTCGTCCAGCGCCGACATGAGCGTGAGGGCGGCGTGAGAGCTGAGCGGATCCAGGTCGAGGACTCGCCGGCGCAGCGACGCTGCGATCCGGTGGTCTCCTCGTCGTGTCGCCTCCTCCGCCAGCGATTCGAGCGCACCCTGGAACCGGCTTTCGAGTCGGGCACGCTCGGTCTCGGCCCAGGCTTCGAATTCCCCGCCGGCATTCAGGTGAAAGCCGTCGAGGAACGGTGCCGGGTAGCGTGTGACAGCCGCTGCCGGATCCTTCGATTCCAGGGCCGAATTGAAGGACTCGACATCGCTCGAAATCGCGGCTGGATTGAGGCGGAGCTGGATCGACCCGAGGAAGAGGTCGCTGGCGCGGAGATCACGCCGGAGCGCGTAGCAGGCCTGCTTGAGAAGCCCGCGCCCCCGTTCGGCATTCGTGTCCGGCCACAGGGATGCGATGAGCCGGTCCCGGCTCATTCCGCGCTCGCCGGCGGCCGCAAGGAGTGCCAGCAGGGCCAGCGTCTTCCGCTGCTGGCCCGCTCCGGAAACCGGTGTTCCGTCGCTCTCGATCGAGAGTCCGCCGAACGTCCTGAGTTGGAGCATGGCCGCCTGACTGGCGTTTGACCGGCTTCTCACCGCCTCGAGGTAATGTATGCCCGCGTACAGGCCAGCGGTGGCTCTTCAGCCGCGCGTCCCCCAGGGCACACCCTCACCGCAGGAGCTTCGCCATGACCCACCGCCTCCCGTTCCTACTCGGCGCGATCACCACCGGATTGGTGATTGGCGCCTGCTCGGACACGACATCCCCCATCGAGGGCAATTCCGCGGCATCACTGTCGGCGGCGGCTCCGCGATCCGGTGCCTTGCACGTGACGAAGGACTGCTCGACCTACACCGGTCAGGCCGGGGACATCTGCACGATCACGTCCTCGAACGTGAAAGCGATTGAAGTCGGCTCGCGCGTGATCTATGCCAGCGCAGCCGTCGGCGTCTCGCTGGATACCGACGTCCGCCTGGACCTTCCAGGCCCCGGAAACAACTCCGCATCCGGCCATTGCACGCTGAGCCTGGCCACCGGGGTGGGGGTCTGCACCTTCTCGGGCGGCACGGGGAAGTTCCGCTGGTTCGAGGCCAGCGCCGCAGTGTCGAACGTGGGCGGGCCGAACTTCGCGTGGGACGGGACCTACAGCTTGAGCCCGCGTGATTGAAGCCACCGACCGCCCTTGCCGATATCCGCCGGCTGCAGAAGAGCGTAGGAGAGCGCAGCGATCTCCGGGGTGGAGTCCGAGACGGTGCGGGTTTGGGCGGAGCCCCCTGGCCGCCCTCACCATGCCTCGTTGCGACTCGGAGGGCGACTCCCGCCGGGCGAGATTCATGGGTAAGCTTCCTGACCATTCCGGCCGATGGCACGTTCCATAGCCGAAGCCGGAGTGAATCGAGGGGGCGTAGCTCAGCTGGTAGAGCAAGGGACTTTTAATCCCTAGGTCGTGGGTT
>DAINRR010000101.1:0-8324 GCA_036741715.1 Gemmatimonadales bacterium | reverse complement strand
AGGACGGCCTCGTGCCCGACGGTTCGCTGTCCTTCATCTCCGCAGCGTAAGGGTGTGCCACGATGAGCGTTATCGACCGTACCTCAGGTGAATTCTCGGATCTCGTCGCGCTGTACGAGCGGGCGCCGCTGCTCGAGCTGGGCCAGCTTGCCGATGCGGAGCGGTGGAGGCAGCATCCCGACCCGGTCGTCACCTACATCATCGATCGCAACATCAACTACACGAACGTCTGCGTCGCCGACTGCACGTTCTGCGCGTTCTACCGACGTCCCAAGGCGCCTGATGGCTATGTGCTGAGCTACGAGGAGATCGGCGCCAAGATCGACGAATGCAAGGCGATCGGGGGCGTGCAGATCCTGCTCCAGGGCGGGCACAACCCGTACATCCCGTTCGAGTGGTATCTCGAGCTGATGCGCTACATCAAGCGCCATCACCCGATTCACATTCACGGATTCTCCCCCTCGGAGATCGTCTTCTTCAGCGAGCGGTTCCGGATGCCGGTGCCCGACGTCGTGCGGGAGCTGCGCGAGGCCGGGCTCGACAGCATTCCGGGCGGCGGCGGCGAAATCCTCGTCGATGCGATCCGCGAACGCGTGGCCCGGAAGAAGGCGCAGACGGAGGAGTGGCTCGGCGTGCAGGAGGAAGCGCATCGCCAGGGGATGAAGACGTCCGTGACGATGATGTATGGCCTCGGCGAGTCGAATGCGGACCGCGTCGAGCACCTTCTTCGCGTGCGGGACGTGCAGGCGCGCACCGGCGGGTTCACGGCGTTCATCTGCTGGCCGCTGCAGCCGGAAGGGACTCCAGGCTTCTCCGGGATGCCGCGCACGGACGCGGTGACGTATCTGCGCACGCTCGCGCTGAGCCGGATCGTGCTCGCGAACGTTCCGAACCTGCAATCGTCGTGGGTCACGATGGGCCACAAGGTGGGGCAGGTGGCGCTCCGGTTCGGCGCCAACGATTACGGCAGTCTCATGATGGAAGAGAACGTCGTCTCGGCGGCCGGCACCACCCACCGGACCACGCTCGGCGAGATCGAGCGCCTCATTCGCGATGCGGGGTTCACGCCCCGGCGCCGCCGGCAGGACTACAGCGTGATCGAAGCCATGGCTGCGGCGTGACCCGGGTCGGGATCGGCTACGACTCCCATCGCTTCGCTCCGGGACGGCGGCTGATCCTCGGTGGACAGGCGATTCCGCATCCGGAAGGGCTGGCGGGGCATTCGGACGCGGATGCGGTGGCGCATGCGCTCACCGACGCGATCCTGGGGGCCGCGGCTGCAGGCAACATCGGCGAGCTCTTCCCCGACAGTGATCCCCGGTGGAAGGACGCGGATTCGATGGCGCTGCTCCGCACGGCGGCCACGCTGATCGAGGGCCGCGGGTTCCGTGTGCGCCAGGCCGACGTCACGGTCATCACCGAAGCACCGAAGCTCGCACCCTGGCTGCCGGCCATCGCCGCGGCGCTCGAGGCGGCACTCGGACTGCCGCACCGGAGCATCGGTGTGAAGGCCAAGACGAACGAGGGGATGGGGTTCATCGGCCGGGGCGAGGGCCTCGCGGTCATCGCCGTGGCGACCGTGGAGGCGGGCTGATCGAGTCGCTCGTCGACTGGCTCGCCACGCTTCCACCCGTGGCGGTATACGTTGTTCTCGCCCTCCTTGCCGCCATCGAGAACATCCTTCCTCCCGTGCCCGCCGACACCGCCGTGGCGCTCGGTGCGTTTCTGACGCACCGCGGCGTCACGACGCTGCCCGCCGTCTTCGCCGTCACCTGGTCGGCGAACGTCCTCGGCGCGGCCGCCGTCTACTTCGCGGCGCGCCGGTACGGCCGACGACTCTTCGCGACGCCCGCGGGCCGGCGCCTGCTCGCCCCGAGCTCCATCGCGGTGATCGAGCGGGAATACATCCGCTTCGGCATCTTCGGCATCTTCATCGGCCGCGTCCTGCCGGGCATCCGGGCCGTCGTCGCGCCGTTCGCTGGGCTCGTCAACCTGTCGCCGCCGCGCGCGCTGATCCCGATCGCGGTGGCGTCGGCCATCTGGTACGGCGGAGTCGCGCTCGTGGGTGCGGCGATCGGATCGCGCTGGGACCGGATCGAGGAACTGCTCGGCGACGTCAATCTCACGCTGGGCATCATCACACTCGCCGTGATCGGCGCGATCGCGGTGATCGTGTTCTTCCGGCGCCGGCAGAACGCACGTCAGCGGCTCTGGGGCGCATTGCGCCGCGCCTTCCGCGAGCCGGCAGATGCGCCCCTCGATCCCGAAGGAGAAGCACAGGAGGCGATGCGCTCGGCGGCGCTCCTCCTGCTGGAGCTCGCGTACACCGAGGAGCGCCTCACGCCGGCGGAGCGGGTCGAGGTCGAAGCACACCTCCGGATGCAGTGGGGCCTCGACCCGGCGCCCGCCGAACGCGTGACGGCGGAAGCCCATCCCGAGCGGGCGCAGTTCCCGAGCTACCGCCGCCGCATCATCGAGCACTTCGCGCACGAGCGGCGGCTCGCCCTCGTCGAGCGCCTCTGGCAGGTGGCGTTCGTCGAAGGCGGAGGCGCCCGTGCGCACGACCGCCTCCTTGCGCGGGCGGCGGAACTGCTCGGGCTGTCGGCCGAGGACGTCATGGAAGTCGAGCGGCGCGCGCGCGCTCCCGGAGCATGAACCCGGACCTGCGGGAGCGGATCGACCGGAGCTTCCGCCTCGAGACCTTCCGCGACTATCTCGCGCTCGAAGCGGGCAGCAGTGAGAACACCGTCGAAGCATACCTGCGCGATCTTCGGCGCCTCGGCGAGTTCGCGCTCTCGAAAGGCGTGCACGGGCCCGAGCAGCTCGTGCGTACGCACCTCCGCGACTTCGTGTATCTCCAGAAGGATCTTGGCCTCAGCCCTGCGTCGATCCGGCGCAGCACCTCCGCGATCCGCACCTACTTCGGGTTCCTCGTGGGAGAGGGACTCATCGCGGGCGATCCCAGCGACCGGCTGGAGAGCCCGACCCGCTGGCGCACGCTCCCCGAAGTGCTCACCGTGTCCGAAATCGAATCCCTGCTCGCCGCGCCCGGGCAGGAGCACCGGCTCGCCTGGCGCGACCGCGCGCTGCTGGAGCTTGCGTACGGCGCGGGACTGCGCGTGTCGGAGCTCTGCGGCCTGGGGCTCACCGACCTGATCCTGACCGAACAGCTCGTCCGCGTCTTCGGCAAGGGGAGCAAGGAACGGCTCGTGCCACTCGGACGCGGCGTCATCGGCGTCGTGTCGGTGTACCTGCACCAGCTTCGTCCCGAGCTCGATCGCGGCGCGAGCCGGGGGCGCGTTCTGCTGAATGCGCGCGGCGAGCCGCTCTCGCGTGTGGGCGCATGGGGCATCGTCCGCAAGGCGGCGGAGGCGGCCGGCATCTCGAAACCGGTGACGCCGCACACCCTGAGGCACAGCTTCGCCACGCACCTGCTGGAGGGCGGCGCCGATCTGCGTGCCGTCCAGGAGATGCTCGGTCACGCCGACCTGTCGACGACCCAGATCTACACGCACGTGGATCGCGAATACCTCCGATCCGTCCACAAGCAGTTCCACCCGCGAGGGTAGATGCAGCTGCGCACCGGATCTCCCTTCTGGCTCGCGCAGGCCGGAGAGCGGGCGGACTGGCCCGACCTCGAAGGCGATGCGCGCGCCGACGTCCTCGTGGTCGGCGCCGGCATCACGGGAGCGCTTGCGGCGTGGCGCCTCGCGGAGTCGGGATTCGACACGCTGCTGCTCGATCGGCGGGAAGCCGGGGAGGGGAGCACGGCGGCGTCGACCGCGCTGCTACAGTACGAACTGGACACGCCGCTTCGGCAGCTGCGGTCGCTGGTCGGCACCGACGGTGCGAACCGCGCCTACCGCAGATGCGCCGCGGCGTTCGCCGAGCTCGAAGTGATGCTCGATCGCCTGGGCCATCGGGCCGGGTATGCGCGCCGCGAGAGTCTCTATCTCGCGCGCGATCGCGCGGAGCTTCCCGAGCTGCGGCGGGAATGCGCCGAACGGGCTGGCCTCGGCATCGCAATCGAGTTCCTCGACGGACGCGCGCTCGATCGACGGTTCGGTATCGGCCGGCCGGGCGCTCTCCTCTCGGCGCTCGGCGCCGAGCTCGATGCCTACACCCTCACGCTCCGCCTGCTCGAGGCCGCGGCCGCGCTGGGCACCCGCGTGCGCACCGGGCCCGCGGCCGAGGTCGTCAGCGTGGAGCCGGGCACCACCGTCGGAGTCAGGACATCAGGCGGGCACCTGGTCCGCGCGGACCGGGTCATCTTCGCAACCGGGTATGAGTTCGCGCCGTGCCTCCCGCCCCGGGATGTCACACTGCGGACGACGTATGCGGTGGCCACGGCCCCGACCACGCGACACGAGCCGTGGCCCGGCCAGGCCATCATCTGGGAAACCGCGCGCCCGTACCTCTATGTCCGGACGACGGCGGACGGGCGGCTCCTCGTAGGCGGGGCGGATGATTCCTTCGATGGCACGATGCCGCCCGAGACGGTGATCGAGAGAAAGGTGCGTCACCTGATGGGTGCGGCGCGCGACCTCTTCCCGCATCTCGAGCTCACGGCAGACTGCGCGTGGGCGGGTGTCTTCGCGGAAACGCCGGATGGATTGCCGTATATCGGCGAAGTCCCCGGGATGCCACACGTCCTCGGGTCGCTGGCGTACGGCGGGAACGGCATCACGTTCGGCGTCATCGCGGCGGAGATCCTGCTCGCGCTCTGCCGTGGCGACCCACACCCGGACGAGGCGCTCTTCGGGTTCGATCGCGGCTAGGCCGCTGACTCGATGCCGGCAGTGGGCGGATCGATCCGCTCGAAGATGCCACCCAGCCACAGAGAAAGGAGCCAGGCCTCGAGCGCGAGCGTCGCTGCCGCCGCGGCTGCGCCCGGTACCGATCCCCAGGCGCCCCAGTCTTCGACAGCGTTCCACACGATGCCGGCCACGATCGTCGGGACCAGCAGCACGATCATCAGGGCGATCGTATACGCCACGGCGGTCAGCAGGTTCTGACCGAGCGTATCGACCCCGCCGCGCGTCGCGCCCGGCGACACCCAGGCGGGGAAGAGAATCGCCGCCCCATTGAAGAGCATGAGGCCGATGTAGTTGATGAACGGCAGCACGAGCAGGCCGGCCACGAGAAACGGGAGTCGGTCCGGATCGGAAAGCGCCACTTCCGGATCGTACCAGAGCGCGGTGGCGCCGACGGCGATCATCGCGAACTGCGCCAGCGAGACGATGAGCGCCGAGCCGGCGCTCTCCGCCCGCACCACGGCTCCCCCGTCGAGCGGATAGCTGCGGAGGAGATCGATGCGCGCGAGGTCGGAGCGGAGATCGTTCCGCGCCCACTGCGGGCCGACAGCGATCAGCAGGCCCGACCACATGAGGAGCAGTGTGCCCACGGTCGTCGCGAGCCGCGGAGCCGTCTCGCGGGCAGCGACGGCGCCGAGCAGCCCGACGAAGAACGCGAAGGCGAGGACCCGCGCGCGCCGCTGCCGCAGCACCATCGTCAGGTTCTTCCAGACGAGCGCCACTTCGGGGCGCCCCGAAGCCTGGAGGCGCACGAGGGGCGGCGAGTAGCCGCCCGCCCTCGCCGCGCCTCCCGACCGGCGGTCGGCCAGCTCGCGGATCCGGGCGAACGAGGCGTCGGCCGCAGCCTCCTCGAACGCTGCTTCGGAGCGGATCACCCAGAGGTAGTGCAGAAGGAGGAGCGCGAGCGCAAGCCCGATCGCCGACCACCACCTTGCGGGATCGGGAGCGTAGAGCGGGGCCATCAGCGCCTGGAACGGCGCGAGCACGATCGCCGGAAGGGGGCGCCGCGCGATCTCGTCGGCCACGCGGGGAATATCCTGGAAGCCCGCCACGGTCGCCGCGACCGGCCACGCCTGAACCATCGCGCCGATGATGAGCCCCGCCGCAACCACGGACACGGTGGCGGCCACCAGGCTCCGGCGAAGTCCGTACCAGCCATGCTCGCCGAGCGAGGTACGGACGAGTGTCGCTCCGAGGCGGTGCAGCTGCAGCGTGCTCAATGCGCACCAGACCGCGACGGCACGCATCGCGATCGGCAGGCCCCCACGCCCGGCATCGAGGAGCAGCGTCCAGATCGCCGTGTTGAGGAGAACGAGCAGCTGGGCGCGGAGCAGCTTGTAGTGGATGAGCGTCCGGCGGGAGATCGGCGCCGGGAAGAGGAAGGTGACTTCCGCGGTCCGGAAGGTCAGCGCCCGCCGATCGTGCGCATACACCCACGACCAGATCACGACCAGCAGCACGCCCGCGGCGACGAGGAGCTCGACGACCGACGTCGGGAAGCGCGAAAAGCCAGGCCGCTCCCGCGGATCGCCGAGCAGCAGCGCGATATACGCGAGGCCCGCGAGCAGCGCGAGCGCGTAGCGGGGGCTCCGGGCGCGCCGGACCTGGCGCAGGACGCGGTTCCGGATGCTGCGCGTAACCAGATAGGCGAGCGCACTGGCGCTCACGGCGTGTCGTCGCCCACGAGCGCGATGAAGACATCCTCGAGCGATCGTCCGGCGAGCTCCGGCCGCTCGGCCTTGATCTTCGCGATGGTCCCCTCGGTGACCACGGTGCCGCGCCGCAGCACGAGGACGCGCGTGCAGACCTCCTCGACCAGGTGCAGGAGGTGCGAGCTCAGGATAACGGCGGCGCCCTCCTGTGCGCGCCGCATGATCGTGGCCTTCATGCGGCGGATGCCGAGGGGATCGAGGCCCGTGAGCGGCTCGTCGAGGATGAGTGCGGTCGGATCGTGCAGGAGCCCGCACGCGATGGCGAGCTTCTGCTTCATGCCGCGGGAGAGCTCGTTGGGAAACGCCTTCGGGCGCGTGGAGAGCTCGAGCTCGCGGAGCAGCGCCGCGCCCTTGTCCGCCGCGTTGGTGACGCCGTAGAGCCGGGCGACGAACGCGAGGTGCTCTTCGACCGTAAGATGATCGAAGAGGTGCGGCTCGTCTGGAATGAAGGCGAGGTGCCGCTTGGCCTCCACCGGCGCTCTGGCCATGTCGAAGCCCGCGATGCTGACCGTCCCGGCCGTCGGGACGATGATGCCGGCCAGGCTGCGCAGCGTCGTGGTCTTGCCGGCGCCGTTCGGGCCGACGAGACCGAGCACCTCACCCGGCCCGACCGCGAAGGAAAGGTCGCGCACGGCCGCGACGTTCCCATAGAGTTTCGAGAGCGCGGTTACTTCGATCACGGGATTCCGGGTAGAGCGTGGTCGGTGCGGGCGGGCCAGGGCGCATGGAACTTACATGGGGCGGAATGGCCCGGCCTCTGAAACCCGGGGCCGCCATATTACGTTTCTAATTGAGACATCGGGACGGCAACCCCCAGGAGGCGGGCATATGCGTGGCTACTGGCTCAAGATAGCGCTCGGCGCCCTGGCGATCTTCGCTATCGGCATGGGCATCGTATCGGCCTTCAAGGCCGGGCGGCGCAATGTCGAGGAAGTCGTCGAGGGAACGGGGCCGATCACCGTGCCGCTCGCCTTCATCCCGCTCAACGTCGACGGCGCGCGGCTCGGCACCCTTCGGCGGGTCAAGATCTTCCGCGACTCGGTGCAGCAGCCGACGCGGATCGAGGCGACCGTGTCGGTCGGGGATTCGAGTGCGCTCGCCCGACTTGCCGAGTGCATTCTCGCGATCGACACCGCCGACGCCCGGGGCAATGTCCGGCCGAACCACTATCGCTGCGTCGGTGCCGGCGATACGGCAGGGTCGGACCTCGTCGCGTTCGGCGATCTCCTGATCCGGGACCGGACCGAGCGTTTTGCCCTGTACGCCCCCCGGGCGCAGGTCGAGGAGGTCACCGCGAGTTTCGGCCCGAGTGTGAGCGCCGGCGACAGCGCCGTGGGGGACTCGCTGGAGCGCGAGGAGGAGCGGATCGAGGCCATCGCCGACAGCATGGCGGAGGCGGCCGACTCGCTCCATCAGGTGGAGCTGGAGCGGATCGACTCGATCCGGCAGTCGGTTTTCCAGGGTCGGGAACCGCGCTAGCCCGGGCGACCGATCGCGGCGCCACCGCCCCGAACGGTGACGCACCGGGCACCTCCCTAACTTGTTGACAAAACAGCCGATAGCAGATAAGCCGCGTCCTCGCTGAGGACGCGGCACGACTTTTGACTTGGAGCGCCCCTCCGCATTACCTTGTGGCACATGCGTTCGCATGGTCCACGTCCGGCCGGTTTCGGTTTTTTCCTGTTCCCGTCACCCCGTCCCACCTTGCCGCCGGCCCCGCGCCGGGCGGCGCGCCATTTCGAGGATCGTCCATGACCGGCTCGAGCTCCACGAAGTTCATTTTCGTCACCGGCGGCGT
>DAINRR010000100.1:2826-8426 GCA_036741715.1 Gemmatimonadales bacterium | reverse complement strand
GACTCCCCGGCGTGGCGTCGACTGCACTTCCTGGCCAGTGCCCTCGTGGCGCTGGTCGGGATCGTGCATGTGGCGCGGACGCCGTTCCTCTATCGCCACTGGACGCCCGAAGCCCTCTGGTCCGTCGGCACCGGCCTCGGCCTCCTCGGACTCGGCGCCGTGAACATCGCGCTGCTCCGGGCCGGCCCGTCGTGGGACGAGGCGGCGCGCGTCATCCGCTGGACCAACTACGCCTTCGCCCTCTTCAGCATCGCCGCGGTCATCGTCGTGCCGGACGCCGAGGAGTTCGCCATGGTCGGCGCCCTCCTCGTGGAAGCAGTCGCCAGCCGCTGGACGCTCCCGGGGCCGGCCTGACGGCCTGGCCCCGAACCTCACAAAGTGCACACCGCAAAGGCAAGAAGGACGCAAAGGTCTCCCGGTATCCGCCATCATCCACAACACCCCACGACCCGGTGAAGGTTGTGTCGATCCCCCCCGCCATCGGCGCCCTTTGCGTCCTTCTTGCCTCTGCGGTGAAAATCACGGCTCCTTTCCGAACGTGACGCGCCTCATGTCGTCCGGCGCCCTGAAGCGTTAATCCTGTCTTTCACGCATGACGGAGCAATACGGAATGGCCAACGCCGACCACAACGACCTCAAGAAGTCCCGCATCGACAGCACGCGGAACCAGCGGACCGAACAACCGATCCAACCGGGCGCATCGGGCCGCGATCCCGGCGAACCGATGGGCGAAGAGAAGGCGCGGAAGGAAGCGACGAAGACGTACGGAAAGACGCGGAAGAACGACGGGTAGCATCCGGACGATCCGCGCGGCGCCCGCGGGGGCTCGAGCCTCCGCGAGCGCGCCTCCTGCCCTCACCGAAGCTCGCCGGGCCGCCACGAACGCCAACCGCATCGCGAACGCGTCCGACCGCGTCGTCTTCGCACCGCCCTGCGCGGCCTTCACTCCGGTTCAAGCCGCCTTCGCATCTGCGCGACTCGCCATTCAGCCCGCACGACGAGGCATCAGGCGCGTTTGACCCGCCATGCACTCTGTTCGATTCGCCATCCGGTCTGGACGATTCGCCATGCAGCCTGTTCGACTCGCGATCCGACCAGTCAGATTCCCCATCCGACCGATCGGCCTCGCCAATCGAGCCGTCCGTGTCACGTTCGAGCGCGTCCGCGTCGCCATCGTCCTTCCAAGCGTCGCCAACGTCCTTGCCTACACCGCAATCGTCCTTGTCCGCGTCGCCATCGTCCTTGCAAGCGTCGCCATCGTCCTTGCGAGCGCCGCCATCATCGTTGCGAGAGTCGCCATCGTCCTTGCAAGCGTCGCCATCGCACGTGTCCGCGCCGCCGTCATCTCGTTGTGGCTCTCCGACTTGCACGAAAAGCACGAAGCGCAGCGGGGATGTGCTCCCACTGCGCTTCGTTCGCTTCGCTATCTACCGGGTCGAGCAGCCTGGATCCCTCGCTGCGCTCGGGATGACAACCCGCCCAGCTACCCCTCTACCTAGCTACCTAGCTACCTAGCTACCTAGCTACCGCCCCACCCCTCCCCTACTGCCGCTTCTCCGCCCGATCATCCGGCATCGCATCGTCCTGATCCGGATCATGTGCCACGCTGTCCGAGAAGTGAATGACTTCCACCTTCGTCGGCGTCCCGGTCAGGATGTACGTGTGGCTCTTCCCCGCCTCGAGCTTGACGTTCGGGATCGTCACGAGCGGCCGTTCGCTGTCTTCCGCACGGACTTCGAGCGTCCCCGAGATCGGGTCCTCTTCGTTCCACCCCGCCTCCCGGCTGTAGTTCACGCCATCCACCAGCGCGTTGTCGTTACCGCGGACGAACACGCTCAGCTCGTCGTCCAGGCCGGCCACGGCGTGCACGAACCGCACGCGCGCCTTGCCGCTCGTGATGGGCTTGAGGTCGTCGTCCAGCACGCGGAGCGTGCCGTCGTCGTCCGCATCCGCATCGTCGTCCGGCAGGGCGATGATCGTGTAGTGGCCGCCGTTGCCGAGCTTCTCGCGGTTCTCCGCCAGCGCATCGGCGTCGCCGCGGGCGCCCGCGTTCACCACGCGGAAGCCGAAGTAGTCATCCGGCATTTCTTCCCAATCGGTCACGGCGCGATAGGCGACGTTGGGGAAGGCGAGCGAATCGCCGGCATAGATGCTCGTGGCGCCGCCCGGCATCGCGTTCACGACGCGGACGAGCGCGTTGTCACGCTCTTCGACCATTTCCGCGGTCGGCGTCGTGGAGGTGCCGCCTTCCTTTTCCGTCGTCACTGCGCCCGTGTCGCGCGTCTCGTTGCATGCGCCGGCAAAGGCGATGAGTCCGCCCGCCAGCATGCCGTCGATCATTCGTCTCGTGCGCATCGTCGTTCCTTCCGTTGAGTTCCTTCAGGCGCCCGGCACCACCGCCAGGTCGCGAACCAGCTCCCGAAGAGCCCCAAGGATAGGGCCGTGCGACGCGCCGCGAGGTGACCCGGCTCACTCACGCAAGCGATTGATGGACAATGATTTGCGTTGTTACATAGCGTTCGCTTGACCGGAGGCCCCCTCCCTCCTTGATTGCTCCTCCCCCGGGAACGTGGAACCCCGCCCAGCGGCCCGGAGCGCTGGGTGATCGTCGTGGAATGGAAGGAAAGGCAATGTCGGATAAGGAGATGGGCGGAAGGGGTCTCGGGGTGCGGGACTCGGGTCGCGCCGGGTACGCGCGCGCAGAGACCCTCGAGCGCGAGCCCCGCCCCGCCACCCCCCGGGATCACCACCCCGCGTCCGCCGACCCCCCGCAGGCCCCTCGCCGGCCCCAGCTGCTGACCGCCCATGCCGACACCCGCATCGACGACTGGTTCTGGCTCCGCGACAGGGAGAACCCCGCCGTCCGCGAGTATCTCGAGGCGGAGAACGCCTGGACCGAGGCGCGGATGGCGCCGACGGCCGGGCTGCAGGAGCAGCTCTATCGCGAGATGCTGGACCGCATCCAGGAGACCGACCTGAGCGTGCCGGAGCGGATCGACGGCTGGTGGTACTTCGCGCGCACCGAGGAGGGAAAGCAGTACCCGATCCACTGCCGCCGGCGCGACCTGCTCGAGGGCCGGGAGGAAATCATCCTCGACCAGAACGAGCTCGCCGGCGGGAGCCCCTACTTCCGCCTCGGCGGGCTCCGGCCGAGCCCCGATCATCGGCTGCTCGCCTACGCCGTCGACCTGAGCGGGGACGAGCGATACGAGCTCTTCGTGAAGGACCTGGAGACCGGGAAGCTGCTGCCCGAGCGCATCGCCCCGGTCACCTACGGCCTCGAGTGGAGTGCCGATGGCCGCGTGCTCTTCTACGTGACGACGGACGACGCCCAGCGCCCCTTCCGCCTCCATCGCCACGAGCTCGGCGCCTCGGTCGAGACCGACCGCGTGGTCTTCGAGGAGCCGGACGGGCGGTTCATCGTCTCGCTCGAGAAGACGCGGAGCCGCCGCTTCATCCTCGCCTACGCCAACAGCCACTCCTGCTCCGAAGTCCGCGTGATCGAGGCCGACCGGCCCTTCGACCCGCCCCGCCTCCTCGCGCCGAGGGAGCCGAACGTCGAGTACGCGGTGGAGCACCACGGCGAGCGGTTCCTGATCGTGACGAACGACGGTGGTGCCGTCAACTTCAAGCTCATGGAGGCGCCGCTCACCACGGCCTCGAAGCAGGACTGGGTGACGCTGATCGCTCATCGCGAGGCCGTGAAGCTCGACTCCGTCGACGCCTTCCGCGACCACCTCGCCATCTTCGAGCGCGAGGCCGCGACGCCCCACGTCCGCATCCGCGACATGGCGACGGGCGAGGAGCACCGGATCGCATTCGACGAGGAGGTCTATACCGTCGAGCCGGCGCGGAATCCGGAGTTCGACACCGGCACGCTGCGCCTCATCTATACCTCGCAGGTGACGCCGGTCTCGGTCATCGACTACGACATGACCACCCGCACCCCCACCCTCATGAAGCGCCAGCCGGTGCTCGGCGGGTACGATCCGTCGCGCTACCGCACCGAGCGGGCGTTCGCGACGGCGGAGGACGGGACGCGGATTCCCCTCTCGATCGTCTACCGCCTCCCGATGGTGCGCGACGGCGGCCGGGCCATGCTGCTCCAGGCGTACGGTTCCTACGGCGTCAACTTCGACCCGACGTTCTCGTCGAACGCGATCAGCCTCCTCGACCGCGGCATCGTGCTCGCCATCGCCCACATCCGGGGCGGCGAGGAGATGGGGCGGCGGTGGTACGAGGACGGGAAGCTGCTGAAGAAGCGGAACACCTTCACCGACTTCATCGCGGCGGCGGAGTACGTCATCGACGCCGGCTGGACCTCGCGCGACCGCCTCGTCATCAACGGCGGCAGCGCCGGCGGCCTCCTGATGGGCGCCGTCACCAACCTCCGCCCCGACCTCTTCGCGGCCGTGATCGCCGAGGTGCCGTTCGTGGATGTGCTCACCACGATGCTCGACGAGACGATCCCGCTCACGATGATCGAGTACGAGGAGTGGGGGAACCCGCAGGAGAAGGCGTACTACGAATACATCCGGTCCTACTCGCCGTACGACAACGTCGTCCCGCAGCCGTACCCGCCGATGCTCGTCACCACCGGCCTCAACGACCCGCGCGTCGCGTACTGGGAGCCGGCCAAGTGGGTGGCGAAGCTCCGGGCGACGAAGACGGACTCGAACCCGATTCTCCTGAAGACGAACATGGGGGCGGGGCACAGCGGGGCGTCGGGGCGGTACGATTACCTGCGGGAGGTGGCGTTCAAGTACGCGTTCATTCTGGAGGTGCTGGGGAAATGATCGTTGTGTGACGGAATGCTCCGTCTCCCATCGGCCTCACCCCCTGTCCCCCTCTCCATGATATGGAGAGGGGGAACTTGCATGCGGGGGTCGAATGCCTGAGGCTGCGTTTGCGAGGCACCGCGACCGCCGTGTAAAGTGCCAATTTGTGACATGCCAACCCGACGACCGATTCCCGGCGGCCTGCTCCGCGAACTCGCCCGGGAAATGCGTCGGAAACCTACCGATGCCGAAAAAGCCGCCTGGACGCTGCTGCGGAATCGGCGCTGCCTGGGGCTCAAGTTCCGTCGGCAGCACATAATCGCAGGCTATATCGTGGACTTCTACTGCGCAGAGCTTCGCGTGGCGATCGAGATCGATGGACGAGTTCATGAAGAGCCCCATCAGAAATCACGCGATGAGGAGCGAACCTGGGCAATTCGCCACGAGGGAATCGACGTCGTCAGGATTCGGAACGACGCCCTGACTCCATCCGCCTTGAAGGAATTGCTCGCCCCATACATGTCACGGAGCCCGGAACGAAGTCCCCCCTCTCCATATCATGGAGAGGGGGACAGGGGGTGAGGCCGACGGAGGGCCGAGGCCACGTGAGCGCGGAACTGGCCCCCTCGCCCGTCAATAACTGTTGATCTGCGCCTCGTTCAACTCATTCTTGCTGGTGTTGAACACATTCCCCACCGAATTCCTGAACAGCACCAGGATCGCGATCAGCGCCGTCGCCACCAGCGCCACGATCAGCGAGTACTCGATCAGCCCCTGCCCAGACTCGTCCTCGACGAACCGATCCAGCAGAGCGCGCATGCG
>DAINRR010000100.1:0-2726 GCA_036741715.1 Gemmatimonadales bacterium | reverse complement strand
GCGGCGCTCGCGCAGGGCCGTGCGGATCCGGCCGATCTGTGCGCGGTGATGGTTGGTGTGCGCGTAAATGAAACCGAGCCATTCCCCGGTGTCCAGCCACCCCGCGATCGGATGCTTCCACCGCCGCTCGCCGAGCGCCTCGGGCGTCACGGCATCGAGCACGCCGGCGAGCCGGCAGCGCGCCTCGCCCCAGCGGACCGCGAGCTCGGGGAGCCGGGCCGTGCCGGTCGGGAGAAGCCCCTTCGACGGCGCCCTCACCCGGATCGGGAGCGGTGCCAGCAGGGTGAGGAGGCGGATCTTCATCGAGGCGCCGAAGCGGCGGCCGAGGTCGGCGGGCCGCTCGCGCTCGAGCCCGCGGAGGGAGCGCTCCTCGGCGATGACGAGATGCTCGATCACTTCGGTCAGCGACCAGCTTCCCTTACCCGGCCGCCACTCCAGCTCCTCCACCCCGTGCCCCTTCAGCCCGTCAATCACCACGAGGCGCTGGGAATCGATGCGCTTGAAGAGACGATCCAGAACGGGAAGCATCATCGGGCTCCTATGAGATAGGATTATTTCTTCTTTAACGCGAAGCCGCGAAGCCACGAAGGCACGAAGGCGCCGCCAGCATCCAACCTCCTTCGTGCCTTCGCGGCTTCGCGGCTTCGCGTTCAAAACGAATGAATCAGCAGCCGGATCCCGCTGCGCGCCCCGTCACCCACGCCCACACGAAGTTGTACCCGCCGATCGGCCCGAACGCGTCGAGGATCTCGCCGGCGAGGTAGAGGCCGCGGTGAAGACGGCTTTCCATCGTGCGCGGGTCGATTTCGCCGAGTGCCACGCCGCCGCCCGTGACCTCGGCCTTCCGGTACCCCTCGTCCCCCGTCCATGGCAGCGGATACCGCGCGAGGAGGGCGACGAGCCGCTTCCGCTCTTCCCGGCCGAGGTGCGAGAGCGTCCGGTCATCCGGCACCCCGGCCTCGGCGAGGAGTGCATTCGCGAGGCGCTCGGGCATCTGCTTCCGAACGGTGTTCGCGACCGTGCCGGTCCCCCCGCGCGAGAAGATCGCCTCCCAGGCGGCCGTGTCCAGATCGGTCCACTGCACCAGGATCGGCTGGTGCTCTCCGCGGAGCCGGGACCGCACGGCGAGGTGCGACACGTCGAGCACCGACGGACCGCTGTAGCCGCGGTGCGTGAAGAGGAATCCGCCCGTGGTGCGGAACTTCTCGCCCGGCGCCTCGATGGATACGACCGGCGAGATCCCGGCGAGGGGCGCGTGCACGGGCGGATCGGCGGTGAGAGGCGTCAGCGCAGGGTACGTCTCGTTGACGGTGTGACCGAGGCGGCGGGCGATGGCGAGACCGATGCCGTCGCTGCCGGTGGCCGGTACCGAGAGACCGCCGGTGGTCAGCACGACTGACCGCGCGTCCAGCGTCCCGCCGCCCTCGAGCTCGACCTGCCACGCGTCGCCCGCCTGCGCGACGCCCGTGACCTTCGAATCGAACCGCACCTCCGCGCCCCGGCGCCGCGCGAGCGAGACGAGCCCGTCCCGCACGTCGCGCGCGCGGTTGGTGGCGGGGAAGAGTTTTCCGGTCTCGGGCTCGAGCACCAGCGCGAGCGCGAGCTCCTCCTCGAAGAACCGCCGCTGTTCCGCCAGCGGCCAGCTCCGGAGGATGTTCCGCATCGTCGCGGGAGAGGACGCGGTCACGTAGCGCGCCGGATCCAGCTCCGACGGGAGAATGTTGCACCGGCCCCCGCCGCTGATGAGGATCTTCCGCCCCCCATCCTTCGTCCGCTCCAGCACCACCACCCGCGTCCCCCGCCCCGCCGCAAATATCCCCGCCATCAACCCCGCCGCCCCGGCGCCGACGATTACGATCGGAAGGTCCATTCGGGGTAAGCTAAACTGTGGTAAGGATCCTGATTGTGGCCGCGAAGGGGCGAAGCCACGAAGCCGCGAAGGAAGCCCCCTTCGCGTTCCAAATGACTAGTCCAGGAATTTCCTCGTTCCTTAACCGAAACCTCATGCATCTCGCCGTATCATTGCCCATCCAAGGATTGCGTCCCCCGGAAGGAGGTGTCGGATGTCGGCTGGGTTACTGATTTCACAGGTCGAGGCGACGCCGGCCATGCCGCGGGCGCGGAAGGTACCGGGGCAGCGTCAGGTCCTGATCGAGGGAGAGGCCGCGGACCTGCGGGGAGTCCTCGCGTGGCCGGAGCAGCCGACGGGGAGCGTGATCGTTCTCGGCGAGACCGCGCGCGACGGGGGCGAGCCTGCCCTGGTGGCGCGACGCCTTCGCGAGGCGGGGCTGGCGACGCTCTCGGTGGCACTGCCCGAGCGGCCGGGACGGAAGCCGTGCCTCGCGCAGCAGCTCCTGGCCCTGGCCCACTGGGTGGCCCGGCAGCCGGAGACCGCGCGCCTCCCGGTCGGCGTCTATGCCCCGGACGGGGCGATGATCGTGGCCACCGCAGCGGCCATGGCGGAGCCGGCAGCGATCGACGCGATCGTGATCCGCGGCGGCATCCCGCGCGGCGGGCATGCCGACCTCCGTGGCCTCCACGCGGCGACGCTCTTCCTCGTCGAGAGCGACGACCCGCGCGATGCCCTCCGCACCACGGCCGCCCTCAGCGGCCTCCACGGCGACACCCTGGTCGTCGACCTCCGCCGGACGCGGGCACCCGCGGATCCGCTGCCCTACGCCGAGCTCGCCGCCAACCGGACCGCCGAGTGGCTCGTCGAGCACCTC
>DAINRR010000099.1:0-8846 GCA_036741715.1 Gemmatimonadales bacterium | reverse complement strand
GGCATCGACGCGGGCGACTGGGTGGACCCGAGCGGCGAGACGCGTGACGTCGAGATCCGTCTCTCCCCGGAAGCGCGCGAGCGCGCCTCCGACCTCGAGCGCCTGCCGATCATCGTGCCCGGCCCCACCGGGGAGCCGAACGTGGTGCCCCTGGGCCAGATCGCCTCGATCCGCCGCGGCTTCGGTCCGGCCCAGATCACGCACCTCAATCGCGAGGCGGTCGTGACGGTGCAGTCGAATGTCTCCGGCGCCTCGCTCAGCGAGGTGACGACCGAGATCGACCGGATCATGGCGGAGGAGATCGTGCTGCCGCCCGGCTACAGCGTGAGCTGGGGCGGCGAGGCGAGGGACCAGGCGGAGGTGTACACCCGCATCTTCACCGCGCTCGCGGCGGCGGTGATGCTGATGTACCTGATCCTCGTGATGCAGTTCGGCTCGTTCATCGATCCGCTGGCGATCCTGGTGTCGCTCCCGCTCTCGCTCATCGGGGTGGTGCTCGCGCTGGTGCTCACGAACGACACGCTCAACATCATGAGCCTGATCGGCGTGATCCTCCTCATGGGCATCGTCGCCAAGAACGCGATCCTGCTCATCGACTTCGCGAAGTGGGCGCGGGAGAAGGACGGGCTGCCGCTCCGGGAGGCGCTGATCGAGGCCGGCCGCATCCGGCTCCGGCCGATCATCATGACGACGGTGGCGCTCATCGCGGGCATGATCCCGGTCGCCCTCGGCACCGGCGAGGGCGCGGACTTCCGCGCACCCCTCGGCCGCGCGGTGATCGGCGGCGTCATCACCTCGACGCTCCTCACGCTGCTCGTCATCCCGACGGTGTACGAGATCTTCGACGAGTGGCGGGCAAAGGCGATCCGGGTGTTCAGGCGCGGGCCCCACAGGACGGCGACGGGTGTGGAAGGGGTGGAGTCGCGGGCGTAGGAAGCCGGGCCCGACCGTCGGCCTCACCCCCTGTCCCCCTCTCCGTGATACGGAGAGGGGGAACGTCGTTCAGGCTCCTGACGATACGGACGGAGAAGGTCACCAAGGCGCTGCATTGAGAGCTCGGCATTCCATATTCTGACGACGCGAACACCCGCACGTTCCAAAGCGGCAGTTCGCTCCTTGTCTCTCCCGCATTGCGCCACATCCTCGTGAACGGGGCCATCGACTTCAAGTGCCAGGCGAAGCTGCGCACAATAGAAGTCCACGATGAATCCCGCGACGATATGCTGCCGGCGGAATTTCAGACCCAGGCAGCGCCTGTTTCGCAGAAGCTCCCACGCAATTCGCTCCGCCGGGGTCGGCTTTCGCCGCATGTCCCGCGCAAGGTCGCGGAGCAGTCCTCCGGGAATTGCCTTTCTGATCGGCATTCGGCAAGAGTGGGAATTCACATCGCACTTTTCGGCATCCTGAGGACGCGGCACGCTCCCGGAAAGCTCGCATCACGTTCCCCCGCTCCGTATCACGGAGCGGGGGACAGGGGGTGAGGCCGACGCGAAGGCGGATCCTTTCTATCTTCATACTGTGACCCTTCTCCTTCTCGTCGGAACCCTTTTCACCGCCGGCCCCTGCGACGCCTGGAACCCCGTCCACGGCGATCCCGGCCTCCACTGCATCGAGCTCGTACCGCGGCCGGAGTTCGAGGCGGCGTCCGGGAGCGTGCGGCTCGTGCCCGCGCGGTCGCCGTTCGGGGTTGCGGTGACGCGGGATGGGGTGCCGCTGCTCGATCTCGTGGTCCGGCTGGACGGACTTCCCGGAGGGAAGCACTTCGCCTGGGCCAGTGGGCCCTCCCTCTCGCCGCTCATTCCTCTCGGCGAGGTCGCAAATGGTGAGACCGCGCTCGGCGCGATCTCGCTCGAGCGCTTCACCATCTTCATCACCCGCGTCGATTCCGCGCTGGTCCCGTCCACATCATCACCATCGTCCGGCGCGCCTCCCGGTACGATCGTCCTCCGCGGGATGTCGCCGAGCAGCGTGCTGCTCCCGCACATCACCGTTCCCGCACGCGCCCAGCCGCACGCGCACGCAGGCGGCTGGGAGATGCCCGCGCCGCATCCCTCCGCTCCGATCATGACGCCGGGACTCGAAGTGCTCGTCCCCGCGGCGACGGCGTGGCTGCCGGGGAAGGGCATCGAGCGACGTTCGCTCCCCCCAGTGAAGCCGCGCTCGCTCGTGCGGCTGGCGGACGGCGACACGCTTGCGCTCGAGGCCGGCATGGTGCGGCGGCACGTCGCGGGCAGGTCGTTCGTCGCGTACGCATTCAACGGCGAGTCGCCGGGGCCGCTGCTGCAGGTGGAGCGCGGGGCGCGCGTGACGGTCGTGCTCGTGAACCGCCTGGACCAGCCGACGACGGTGCACTGGCACGGCATCCGGCTCGATCACCGCTTCGACGGCGCGGCCGGCGTCTCGCAGGAGGCGGTCGCGCCGGGCGGCCGCTTCACCTACGAGCTGGTTTTCCCCGACGCCGGGATCTTCTGGTATCACCCGCACGTGCGCGAGGACATCCAGCAGGAGCTCGGCCTCTACGGCAACATCCTCGTGCGCGGCGCCGACAGCGCGCTCATGGGGCGCGTGCACCGCGAGGAGGTCCTCATCCTCGACGACATGCTCCTCGGCGCGGACGGGCCGATCGCCTTCGGGGAGGCGCATGCGACCCATGCGCTGATGGGCCGCTTCGGCAACGTCTTCCTCGTCAACGGCGAGCCGAGCTGGAGGGTCGACGCGCGGCCGGGCGAGGTCGTGCGGCTCTACTTCACCAACGCCGCCAACGCCCGCACCTTCAACCTCTCGCTCGACGGCGCCAGGATGAAGCTCGTCGCGGGAGACATGGGGCGCGTGGCCGAGGAGCGCTGGGTCGAGAGCGTGGTGATCGGGGCAGCGGAGCGGTGGGTGGTCGACGTGCGATTCGATTCGGCCGGCACCTATGTGCTCACGAATCGCGTGCGCGGGGTGGAGCCGAGGGCGCGGGCGTTCCTCCAGGTGGTGGATACGCTCGGCGTGGTCACGGTGCAGGGGCGCGCGGCCCGGCCGGACCATAGCCGGGACTTCGCCATACTACGGAAACATGCAGACCTGGCCGCCCAGTTCACCGCGCTCGACTCGCTCGGCGCGCGTGAGCCCGATCGGACGCTCGTCCTGGCGCTTCGCACCGGCGAGCTCCCCTTCGGTCTCGTACAGGCGCTCCGGGTCGATACGGCGTGGGTCATGCCGGTGGAATGGGCGGGTCTCATGCCCATGATGGACTGGCTGGCGACGGGGAAGGACGTCACCTGGGTGCTCCGTGACAGCGCGACCGGCCGCGAGAACATGGCCGTGGACTGGCGCTTTCGGCGGGGAGACCGCATCCTCCTCAGGCTCGTCAACGACCGCCGCTCCCTCCATCCGATGCACCATCCGATGCACCTCCACGGCCAGCGCTTCGCGGTGGTGGCGCGGAACGGCCGCCGGGTGCGGGACCATGTCTGGAAGGACACCGTCATCGTCCCCGCCGGAGGCACCGTGGACCTCCTCGTCGAGTTCGACAACCCGGGGCGGTGGATGCTCCACTGCCATGTCGCCGAGCATCTCGAGACCGGCATGCATCTGGTGATGACTGTCGAATGATTTTTTCAACACGAAGGCACGAAGCCGCGAAGGCACGAAGGAATCCACTTGTGGTCTTACGCCGGGGTTCCGTTCGCTGGGCGACCAGGGAGCGCACAACAAGGGTTTCCTTCGTGCCTTCGCGGCTTCGTGCCTTCGTGTTGAAAGAGAAAAAAACCAATAACGGAGGCCGAATGCGTGTTGCGGGCGTGATTCTCCTGACTGGGCTCGTCGCCGCCCCAGTGGCCGCGCAGAGTGCGGCGCAGTTGTCGCAGGGGACGAAGAGGTACGTGAGCGTGGAGGGGCCCGTCGTCGCGCTGGAGCATGTGCGGGTGGTGGATGGGACGGGGAAGGCGCCGGTGGAGGATCAGACGATCGTGATCGCCAACGGGCGGATCCAGTCGGTGGGTCCAGCCGCGAGCGCCACGGTTCCGGCGGGCGCCACGCGGCTCGACCTCGAGGGCCATACGGTGCTCCCCGGCATCGTCGGCCTGCACGACCACACGTTCTACACCACGTCGCAGCGGGGCATTCAGGGCAACTTCACGAGCCCGCTCCTCTATCTGGCGAGCGGCGTCACCACGATCCGCACGACGGGCAGCTTCTCGCCGTACCACGAGATCAACCTCAAGCGCACCGTCGAGGCCGGCCGCCTGCCGGGACCGCGGATGCACATCACCGGCCCCTACCTCACGGGCGAGACCGGCAACGGGCAGATGCACCAGGTGATGACGCCGGCGGATGCGCGCCGGGTCGTCGCCTACTGGGCGTCGGAAGGGGCGACCTGGCTCAAGTTCTACACCTCGGTGAGCCGCGAGGTGCTGCGCGCGGCGACCGATGAAGCGCACAAGCGCGGCGTGAAGGTGACGGGCCACCTCTGCTCGGTGAGCTTCCGCGAAGCCGTCGACGCCGGGATCGACAACCTCGAGCACGGCCTCTTCGTCAATACCGACTACGATCCCGACAAGAAGCCCGACGTGTGCCCCGACGGCAGCCGGGCGAAGCTCGAGAGCCTCGACATCACCAGCGAGCCGGTCAAGGCGACGTTCCGCGAAATGCTCGCGCGGAAGATTCCCATGACCTCGACGCTCGCCGTCTACGAGCTCTACGTCCCGAACCGCCCGCCGCTCGAACAGCGGATGCTCGACGCGATGAGCCCGGAAGTGCGGGCCGAGTACCTCGCGTCGCGCGCGCGGCTGGCGGAGCCCGGTGCCTCGGCGATTTCACCCGAGGTCTTCCGGAAGGCGCAGGAGTATGAACTCGCGTTCGTGCGGGCGGGCGGACTCCTCGGCGCCGGCGTGGATCCGACCGGCAATGGCGGCGCGCTCCCGGGGTTCGGGGACCAGCGAAACTACGAGCTCCTGATCGAGGCGGGCTTCGCGCCCGTGGAGGCGATCCAGATCATGTCGCTGAACGGCGCGCGCATCCTCGGCGTCGACAAGGACCTCGGCAGCATCACCGCCGGCAAGCTCGCCGACCTCATCGTCATCAACGGAGACCCGATCGCCCAGCCCGCAGACATCCGCAAGGTCGTCACCGTCTTCAAGGACGGCGTCGGCTACGATTCGGAGCGCATGATCGACGCGGTGCGCGGGTTGGTGGGAATTCGGTAAGTCTTTTCCCGACACAAAGGCGCGAAGCCGCGAAGGGGTGAAGAGACACGCGGTTGTGGTCTTACCAGTTGGCACCGTTCGCCGGGCGGACTGGGAGCACACCGTAGCGCTGTCCTTCGCCTCTTCGCGGCTTCGCGCCTTCGTGTCGAAAAACAACGAATCATGTCACCCGATAAATGATCTCGTAGGGAGAGCGTTCCGCGATCGCGCTTCGCCAGGCATCGGCTTCGTCGTCTCGGCCTAGCTCGGTGAGCAGCTCGGCGCGCATCCAGCGTTCGAAGGCCTGGGAGTAGAAGGGCGAGGCGACCGTGAGGAGGAACCAGGCCTCGGTCTGGGCGCGGCCCAGCTCGGCGAGGGCCTCGCTCGGGTGGCCCTCGGCCCAGAGGACGCGGGCGAGGGCGCCGCGGGTGAGGTGGTGCGAGAGACCCTCGGCGCCGCGGACCGGCGCGAGTCCGATGAGCGCTTCGGCATGCGAGCGCGCGGCACGAACGTCGCCCAGGCGGGACTCGAGGAGCGCGAGCAGGTAGAGCCGGATGTGCGGATGCAGTCCGTTGTGCATCGCGAAGATGATGAAGCTGCTCGCCTCCGCCCGGCTCGCATCCCACCCGAGCAGCGCATCACGCGCCGCCACGATCTCCTCCTGCGGTATCCCGCCGAACGGCAGCGCCGCGAAGAGCGCCCGCGTCTCGAGCCCCCACGCCCGATCCAGCTTTTCCGCCGTCCGCAACTCGGCAAGCGCCGCATCGGGCGCCTTCCGCGCGAGCGCCAGGTGGGCGAGGAGCACATGGAAGAGCGCCCGCATCTCGTCCGACCGCGCGACGCCGGTGAGCTCGCGCGCGAGCGACTCCGCCGCGCCCAGGTCCCCGGCATAGACCGCGACATCGGTGAAGGCGAGCGCGATCGCCGCCAGCCTCGCCGACCGCAGCGCCCCGACGACCGCGGCAATCTCCTCCGCATCGCCCGTCGCGTACGCGCGGAACGCGCGCATCGCGAGCACTTCGTCGCCTTCCGGGCTCAGCTCGATCACCCGGCTCGCGAGCGCGAGCGCCTCGTCGCGGTGTCCCTCGAGCGCCGCGATGCGGACCAGGTGCACCAGCGAGGTCACGTGGTCGGGCTCGAGTGCGAGCGCCCGCTCGAACGCCACGCGCGCTTCGGTGGCGCTCCGGCCGCGAAGGGGATTCGAGTGGAAGAGGAGATCGCCGAGGAGGAACCACGCTTCGACGTCGCCGGGGTAGATGCTGGTGATGGTGGCGTAATGCGCTTCGGCCTCGGTGACGGCGCCGCTCAGCCACGCCCGCTGGGCGTCGAACAGGTAGCGGTCGTGCTCCGACAGCCGGTTGCGGTGCTCGGCGCCGAGCTCCGCCAGATGGCGCGCCAGCTCCGGCATCGCGCAGCCGCCGGCCGCGGCCGCGAACCGGTAGTACGCGAGCGCGAACGTCGAGTCCGCGGTCACGGCATCCTGCAGCGCTTCCATCGCGTCGTAGTACCGCCCTGCGCGGAGGTGGCGCTCACCGACGAGGTACGCCTTGAGCGCGGGCATCGAGGTGGTGGTGCGAGCGGCGAGGCGGCTGAGTCTCGCCCCTGGGCCTGCCTGGCCCGCCGCGAGGAGCTGTCGCGCGAGCTCGTCCACGAGATCGAAGACCTCGCCTTCGCCGCCGGCGGTGGCGTGGACCGAGAGCTCCTGCTCGCCGTTCCCATCATACAGGCCGGCGGTGGCCTGCAGGCGTCCGCCGGCGCTCACGATGCTGCCGAGGACGTAGCGGCCGGCGCCGACCTGGCGCGCGATCGCGCTCGCGGACGCCGGGCCCTCGTCCTGCCACCCCTCGCGCTGGATCAGCCGGAGGAGCGCGCGCGGGTCGGCGGCGCGCAGCTCGCCCGCGCCGTCGAGTGCCGTGGCGAGGAGGTCCACGATGCCTTCACCGAGCCAGGCGAGTGCGGGATCGCCGCGGATGGTGAAAGGCAGGACGGCGAGCGTGGACGGCGAGGGCGCCGGGGGCATGTCATCGCGAGGAGCCGTAGGCGACGGAGCAATCGGGTCGGAGGCGCGGGCGCTCCTCGCAATGACCGCCCGGATCTCGCGCGTTTCGCCCGAGGGCTCGAGATCGAGCTCCGCCATGAGCCGCCGGGCGAACTCGTCGTAGGCGCGCAGCGCGGCGGCGCGGTCGCCGGCTGCGTCGAGCATGGTCATGAGTCGGCGGAGCGCGACTTCGTCGTGCGGATCGAGGAGGAGCGCGCGCCGGGTCCAGCGCACGGACTCGTCGTGCCGATCGAGGCTGGCGGCGTCCTCGGCGAGCTTCCGCGCGGCGTCGGCGGCGAGGTCGCGAAACCGGGTGCGTTCGCGGTCGAGCCAGTCCTGATAATCGGGAGCGCCCGCCACGTGGAAACCGGCGAGGAACTCTCCGCGATAGACCTCGAGCGCGCGGCCGAGATCTCCACGCGCGAGCGCGGCTTCGAATTCCGCGGCGTCGCACCAGAGGGCATCACTTGCGCCGATCTCGTCGTCGCCGCGACCGACGATGGCGTCGGCACCGAGAGCATTGCGCAGGAAATAGAGGGTGCGGCGCAGGGCGGCGCGGGCGTGGGACTCGTCGAGCTCGGGCCAGAAGAGGGCGAGGAGGGAATCCCGGCGGTGGAAGCGGCGCGGGGAGGCGGCGGCGAGGTAGATGAGCAGGGCCAGACGCTTCGGCTGCGCGAGGACGGCCGCGCAATCAGCCTCCGCGTCGGCGCGGAGGTCGAGGGTGCCGAGCGTGTGGAGCTGGAGCATGGTGGGAAGATAGCGGTCGAGAAGCGGTCGGACAGCGGTCGAGAAGCGGTCGGACAGCGGTCGAGAAGCGGTCGAGAAGCGGTCGGACAGCGGTCGGATTGGGGAGGATCGGGGGCCTGTGGGGGATCGACGGCGAAAAGGACCGGGGTGCGGGTAAAGGGTAACGATCCTGCGAGCGGCGAGCGCAAGCTTGGAGACATGAAGCCATACGAAAAGTTCGCGGCATGGCAGTCATGCGACCGGTTGACCGTCGAAGTCTATACGGCGACTCGCCGTTGGCCCTCCGATGAACGATTCGGCCTCATCTCGCAGGCACGCCGCGCCGCAGCCTCAGCTGCCATCAATATCACCGAAGGCGCCGCCAAGAGGGGGAAGGCGGAGTTCAGGCGGTATCTCGATATCGCAATCGGCTCGCTGTCCGAGCTCGGCTATATCCTGAGTCTCGCACATCGCCTTGGCTTCATGCCGAAAGAGGAATTCGAAGCGGTCGAGGCCTGTCGAGAGGCGGCCGGGAAGGCGACGTGGCTGTTGTATCGGCAGATGGCGAAGGGGTAAGCGGTCGAGAAGCGGTCGGAAAGCGGTCGGAAAGCGGTCGGACACTCCGGCGGCTCCAGACCGCTCCTCGACCGCTCCACGACCGCTTTCCGACCGCTTCTCGACCGCTATCTTTCCGCCATGCACGACGTCATCATCATCGGCTCCGGCTTCGGCGGAGCGCTGTCTGCGCACGCCCTGGTCGAGGCCGGACTCCGGGTCCTGCTCCTCGAGCGGGGCCGCTGGGTGAGCCGGGGCCCCGGGAACTGGGAGCCCGGTGCCGCCGCACAGCTCTCCGAGCACTACTTCAGCGATACCCCCTACGCCGTCACCGACGACCACGGCCGCTCCATCACCGG
>DAINRR010000098.1:0-9045 GCA_036741715.1 Gemmatimonadales bacterium | reverse complement strand
CACCGGCGTCACGAACGGCGCAACGAACGGGACGAGGCTGAGCGTGCGCGCCAGCGTCCCGGCCGGCTCGCTCAGCAGCGCGAACATGCAGAAGAGCCCGGCCGCGATGAGGAGCGTGATCGGCGTATGCGACTGCTGGGTCTCCTGCACCGTGCTGCACATCGAGCCGACAGCCGCATACGCCGCCGCAAAGAAGAGGAAGCCGAGACTGAAGAAGAGCAGGAACACGAGCAGCATGTCGGGACTCACCGCCGGCAGCGGGAGGTCCGACACCGTGGCCGGCGATGCCCCGAACATCGCCGCGATCCTGCCACCGAACGTCGTCAGCACCATGGCGGTGCCCGCCCAGATCGCGATCTGCAGCAATGCCACGAGCCCCACGCCCACCACCTTGCCGAGCAGCATCTGGAACGGCGTGAGGCTCGAGACGAGCACCTCCATGATGCGCGACGTCTTCTCCTCGACCACCGACGACATCACCTGGATTCCATACAGCAGCAGCGCGAAGTAGAGCATGAACGACATCACGTAGGCGAGGAGGAAGGAGGCCTCCCCGCTCTCGCCCGTGATGCGGCCCTCGCTCACCTTGAGCGTCTGGAAATCGATGGGCCGGAGCGCCCGCATCACGACGATCGGATCGACGCCCGCGCCGGTGAGGCGCGCGGACTTGACGAGCGGATCGAGCGCTCGCCGGAGCGCGCCCATGTCGGCGGGACTGCCCACGTTCACGCCGAGATACTGGATCCGGCCGCTGGCGAGCGTCGTGTCGTCGATGATGAGCACACCGTCGAGTCCGGGCGCCGCCTCCGCGGTCGTCCTGCCCGTCAATGCCACGAGCGAGTCGCGCGTGCGCTCGAGCGAGCCCGCGTCCACGGCCACGTGCGCGACGCGATAGAGCGGCCGGGTGCGCGTGACGGTATCGCGCATCTCGCTCCGGAGCCGCTCGGCCGTGATCCGGCCGAAATCACCCGGCGCCGCGTCGAGGACCACGATCCGCTTGGGGGCCGTCTCGCGGCGGGAGAGGAGGATCGGCAGCACGAACATGAAGCCCATGAGGAGCGGGCCCAGGATGGTGCCGATCACGAATGCGCGCGTGTGCACGCGGGTCATGAACTCCCGGCGGACGACCGCGAGGATCTTACGCATGCGTCACCTCCGCCACTGCCGTCGCGGCGGCCGGCCCGACCCTCGCGATGAAGATCGATTCGAGCGATGGCTCCACCACAGCGAACTGGGAGAGGCCCACGTCCGCCGTCACGAGGGCGCGCAGCAGCTGCTCGCCGTCCGCACCCGCGGCCAGCTCCACTTCGGCGCTTGCACCGTGGTCCTCGGTCCGCTGCACCAGCGCACGGTCGTGCAGGACGCGCCGCGCCGCCTCGCGGTTCCGCGTGAATGTGAGCCGCACGTGGCGGGCTCCGGCCTCGCGCTTGATGTCCGCGACTGCGCCGTCCACCACTTTCTCGCCGCGCGCCATGATCACGATGTGATCGCACATGCGCTCCGCCTGCTCCATGATGTGCGTCGAGAAGAGCACCGTTCGCCCTTCGCGCGCGAGCTCGACCACCACGTCCTTCATCACCTTGCTGTTGACCGGGTCCAGCCCGCTGAACGGCTCGTCGAGCACGATCAGCTCGGGATCATGCAGCAGCGTGCCGATGAACTGGACCTTCTGCTGCATGCCCTTGGAGAGGTCCTCCACCCGGTGGGTCGTCCAGTCGCCGAGCCCGAGGCGTTCGAGCCAGGCGCGGGCGCGTGCCTTCGCATCGCTGCGCCGGAGGCTCTTGGTCTCGCCGAGAAAGGTGAGGTGCTCGAGTACCTCCATCTTTCGATAAAGTCCGCGCTCCTCCGGCAGGAACCCGATCCGGTCGGAGTGCGCCCGGGAGGCCGGCTCTCCGAAGAGCGTGATCGTTCCCTCATCCGGCGTGAGGATGTTCATGATCATCCGGATCGTGGTCGTCTTGCCGGCCCCGTTGGGGCCGAGGAGGCCGAAGATGCCTCCGGCCGGAACGGCCATCGAGAGGGTGCGGACCGCCGTATGACCGGCAAAGCGCTTGACCACACGGTCGAGCCTCAGCAGGGGATCTGCCATCGCTGCTCCTGAGTGATGAAACGGGAAGTCGCGCGCCCTCCTACGGGGAGGGTGTCGCCACGGTTTCCCGCGGGGGTTTCGCCGTGGAAGCCCGATTCGTATTATGGCGAATGCCTTACCGGATCCGGATCGATCGGGAGCTGTGCAGCGGGTACGCCGAGTGCGTCGGGCTCGCCCCCGAAGTCTTCGAGCTCGACACCCGCGAGAAGTCCGTCGTGGTCGACCCGGAGGGCACCGACGACGAGACGATCCTCGACGCCGCTCGAGCGTGCCCGGTCGACGCCATCATCCTGGTCGACGAATACGAAGATCAGGTCTGGCCGGCCTGAATTCGCCAGGGACACCATGTCTTCCGACCCACCCGACGCCGCCCGGGTGCGAGTCTTCCCTCCGGGCGTTCCGCTCATCACCATCCTGCTCGGCCAGGTACTCCAGCGATTCTGGCCGATCGCCCAGTCGCTGGAGCTCCCACGCCCGCTGCGCTATGGAATCGGCGGCCTCCTGGTGCTGGGCGCGATGCTGGGACTCGGTTTGCGGGCCGTCAGAACAATGCGGGCAACGGGGCAGGACGAGAATCCCTGGAAGCCCAGCCCGCGCCTGATCGAGTCAGGCCCCTACCGCTTCACGCGGAACCCGATGTACCTGCAGATGCTGATCGTCTGCATCGGCTTCGCGATTCTCCTTCGCAATCCGTGGATCCTTCTGCTGACACCGGTGGCGGCCGGCGTCCTGCAGCGACTCGCCATCCTCCCGGAAGAGGAATACCTCGAGCGGAAATTCGGCGAGGAGTATCGGTCGTACCGACGGCGGGTTCGGCGCTGGATCTGAGTGCGGCTGGCAAGGCAGCGTGCGGGAACCCTCCGGGAGCGGCCGTTGTATCGCCTTCTGTGTGCCATTCAGGAGTCGACAGGCTGCGAAAGGAGGCATTCATGGGAAGCGCAACGATTCAAGGAAAGCTCTGGGGCGCGAAGGCCCGGGACTTCGCCACTCGACTCGAGCAACTCACATTGCCCCTCCTTGGCGCCGTGCTCGATGCGGCACGGGTCCAGCCGGGCATCCGGCTCCTCGACGCCGGGTGCGGCGCGGGTCTGCTGCCACTCCTCGCCACGCTCCGTGGGGCGCAGGCTTCCGCGTGCGATGCCTCTGCGGCCCTCATCGCAATCGCCCGTCAGCGCCTGCCGGATGCCGAGCTGCGGGAGGCGGACCTCGAGTCCCTCCCGTGGGACGATGCGAGCTTCGATGCGGTGACCTCGGTCAACGCCATATTCTATGCCTCCGACATGGACGCGGCCATGCGCGAGCTTCGGCGAGTCGCTCGGCCGGGAGGCAGGGTGGTGGTGACGGCGTGGGGATCTGAGGCCGAATGCGAGTTCCTCTCGGCATGGATACCCGCTGTCGGACCACTCATGCCTCCCCCACCACCCGGCGTGCCGGCCGGAAAGCCGGGCGCCCTATCCGAGCCGGGCATGCTGGCCGGACTCCTGGCGCGGGCCGGCCTTCGGGTGGTAGACCAGGGTCGGGTCGCCTGTCCTTTCGTCTTCCCCGACATGGCAGCGTCCTGGAAGACCAACGCCAGTGCCGGAGTCAATCAACTCGCGATCGACCACAGTGGCACGACGGCGGTGCGCCGTGCGTTCGAAGGGATGGATCGTGCGCACATGCGACCGGATGGGACCATCCGGTACGAGAATACCTTCCTCTGGGTTGCGGGTGAACGGACGACGTGAAGGCGTCGCGAGTTTTCCGAGCTGCATGGTGAGCCGGGACATCTCGCATATAAATGAAAGAGGGGACCGGCTGGCAGCCGGTCCCCTCTCGGATTTCCATCGGCTCAGACTGCGAACCGCTCGATCTTCCCCGCCTCGTCTCCGGGCACGATCAGCATCTTGTGATCGACCTTGATGCCGAATTTTCGCAGGCGCGCGAGCCATGCATCCTTCGACTCGGCGCCGTCGCCAGGGACGTGCACGCCGACGTCGTGCAGCACGACGCCGCGATTCCCGCGCTCGTGATACCGGCCGACATACGTCCGTCCCGAGGTGCCCGCGACCACTACCGTGACGCCGTGCAGCTCCTCGCGCTCGCGATGGAAGATGCCGGCCGACGGGTCAGACGCCGACACCGCAGTGCTTGTCGAAGGCCTGCGTGAGCTCCGCCGCCACCGCCTGTGGGCTCCGGCCTTCGATCTGGTGCCGATGGACGAAGTGCACCACCTCTCCGTCGCGGAAGAGCGCCATCGAAGGCGAGGAGGGCTGGTAGTCGCTGAAGTACTGGCGCGCCCGCGCCGTGGCGTCGACGTCCTGGCCGGCAAAGACCGTGACGATCTCCTGCGGGCGAGCGGCATGCTGCAGCGCGAGCGCGAGGCCCGGGCGTGCGTTCGCGGCCGCGCAGCCGCAGACCGAGTTGACGAACACGAGCATCGTCCCCTTCTGGTCGCCGATGGCCGCATCGACCTCGGCGGGAGTGGTGAGCTCCCTGGCACCCATCCGGGTCATTTCCGCACGCATCGGGGCCACGAGGGCCGGGGGGTAAGGCATCTTGGCAATGCTCCTGAGTTGCTTCGGGTTATTCGGTGCTTACCACCGCATCGGGCCGCTCGAGCGCGGCCTTGAGCGCGTGCCAACCGAGGCTCGCGCACTTCACTCGCATGGGAAAGGCGCTCACGCCGGCGAAGACGGCCATCTTGCCGTGCCCTTCGCCCGGAGTCTTTCCGGTCACGACGTCGTGGAACTCGGTGAACAGCGCCCTCGCCTCATCCACCGTCCGGCCCTTGACGGTCTGCGTCATGATGGACGACGATGCCTTCGAGATGGCGCAGCCTTCTCCCTGAAAGCTCACGTCCTCGATGCGCCCGTCCTCCCCGACCTTGAGCCAGACGTGGACCTTGTCGCCGCAGAGCGGATTGAATCCCTCCGCCTGGCGGTTGGCCTCGGGCATCGCCCGGTAGTTGCGCGGCGTGCGATTGTGATCGAGGATCACCGTCTGGTACAGCTCGCTCATCGTCGCCATCAGCCGAACAGCTCCCGCGCGCGCGCGAGCCCATCCGCGAGCGCATCCACGTCACCCGCCGTGTTGTAGGCGCCGAACGATGCGCGGGCGGTGGCCACGAGGCCGAGCCGCTGCATCAGCGGCTGGGCACAGTGGTGTCCCGCGCGGATGCAGATGCCCATGCTGTCGAGCACGGTGCCGATGTCGTGCGGATGGATGCCCTCCATCGTGAAGGAGAGCACCGATGCCTTCTCTCGCGCGCGGCCCACGATCGTCACGCCCGGAAGCTCGTCGAGCCGCGTGGTGGCATAGGCGAGCAGCGCCGATTCGTGCGCCGCGATGGCCTCGCGCCCCAATCCGTCGATGTAGTCGACCGCCGCCCCGAGACCGACGGCGCCGGCGATGTGTGGCGTTCCGGCCTCGAGCCGTGCCGGCAGCGGCGCCCAGGTGCTCTTCTCGAAGGTGACGGACGCGATCATGTCGCCCCCACCCTGGACCGGGGAGACCGCTTCGAGCAGTTCCTCGCGCCCGTAGAGCACCCCGATCCCGGTGGGACCGTACATCTTGTGCGACGAGCAGGCGAAGAAATCCGCGCCGAGCGCCGCGAGGTCGAGGGGGAGATGCGGCGCCGCCTGGGCGCCGTCGAGGAGCACGGGGACGCCCTGCGCGTGCGCCATCTCGACGACCTGCGCGACCGGATTGATCGTGCCGAGCGCGTTCGACACGTACGCCGCGGCGACGAAGCGCGTCTTCGGACGGAGCAGCGACCCGAACGCATCGAGGAGGAGCTCGCCGCGCTCGCTCACCGGAGCCACGCGCAGCACGGCGCCGGTCGCCTCGGCCACGAGCTGCCACGGCACGATGTTCGAGTGGTGTTCGAGGGCGGTGATCAGGATCTCGTCGCCCGGCCGGAGGCGAGGGCGGACGAAGCCCTGCGCCACGAGGTTGATGCTCTCGGTCGTGCCGCGCGTGAAGATGATCTCGTGCGGATGCCGCGCCCCCAGAAAGCGCGCCACGCGCTCGCGTGCGCCGTCGTACGCTTCGGTGGCGCGCGCGCTCAGTTCATAGACGCCGCGATGGATGTTCGCGTAGGACGTTTCGTAGAAGCTCCGCTCGGCATCGAGCACCTGCCTCGGCTTCTGGCTCGATGCGGCGCTGTCGAGATAGACGAGCGGCCGTCCGTGCGCCTGCGTGCCGAGGATCGGGAAATCGGCGCGCACCGCCTCGACGTCGAGCAGGGGCGGTGCGCCGGACCGGGCGGGCGCGGCAGCGGTCATGTCAGACGAGCGTTCCGAGCCGCTCGAGGACGAGCCGGTCGAGCTCCTCGCGCACCGGCGCGAGCGCCACTTCATCCACGACTTCCGCCGCGAACGCATAGGTCAGGAGCCGCCGGGCTTCCGCGGCCGGGATTCCCCGGCTTCGCGCGTAGAAGAGCGCGACGTCGTCGAGCTGGCCGACCGTGGCGCCATGCGTGCACCGCACGTCGTCGGCGAAGATCTCGAGCTGCGGCTTCGTGTCCACGCGCGCGCTGTCCGAGAGGATCAGGTTGCGGTTGGTCTGCTTCGCATCGGTCTTCTGGGCCTCGGGCCGGACGAAGACCTTGCCGTTGAACACGGCGCGCGAGCGGCCATCCAGCACGCCCTTGTACACCTCCCAGCTGTTGCAGTTGGGATGGTCGTGGTAGATGGCGGTGTGGTTGTCCACGAGCTGCTCGCCGCGCGTGAGGTAGAGCCCGTACATCAGCGTCTCGATGTTCGGCGCGTTGAGTCGGACGTGCAGATTGTGCCGGGCGATGGCGCCGCCCATGGCGAGCGTGAAGGACCGGTAGTGGCTGTCGCGCGCCTGCTCCACATGCGTCAGGCCGACGTGGTAGGCCTGCTCGCTCTCCCGCTGCAGCCGGGTGTGCTCGGTCCAGGCGTTCTCTCCCGAGATCACTTCGGTGACGGCGTTGGTGAAATAGGTCGAGCCCGGCGCCAGCGTGACGTAGCTCTCGACGATCGATGCGCGCGCTTCCCGCTCGACGATGAAGAGGTTGCGCGGATGCGCCACGCCTCCCTGCGCTGCCTCGGTAGCCACGAACAGCGCGTGCACCGGGAGGCCGAGGTCGACTTTCGCGGGCACGTGAACGAACGCCCCGTCCCGCAGGAATGCGGTATTGAGCGCAGTGAACGGGCTCTCCTCGACGGGCGCGTGCCGCGCGAGATGACGCTCGAGCGACGGATCCCGCTCGATGGCCTCGGCGAGGCTGCCGACCGTGACGCCGAGGGATGCATCGGGCAGCGTGGACAGCTCGCGAGTGAAGCGCCCATTCACGAACACGAGCAGCGGCCACTCCGCATGCCCGAACACGAACGGGGCCAGCGCCTCGCGCGAAATCTCGGCGGCCGGAGCCGGGCGGAACTCCCCATGCGCGATCGGGCCGACCGGCGTGAAGCGCCATTCTTCGTCCCGCGACGTCGGGAAGCCGACCGCGGCGAAGCGATCCATGCCGGCCCTCCGCCGCGCGGCGAGCCACTCCGGACTGCCGCCGCCGTTGGCGCTGAAGGCCTCGAAATGCCGCTGGTACGTCTCGGTCACGCCGCCCCGACCTCCTCGCCCACCCACTCGTACCCGCGCGCTTCCAGCTCGAGCGCCAGCTCCTTGCCGCCGCTCTTCACGATCCGGCCCCCTGCGAGCACGTGCACGAAATCGGGAACGATGTAGTTGAGAAGCCGCTGATAGTGCGTCACCACGATCGTGGCCCGCGCCGGATCGCGCAGCTTGTTGACGCCGCCCGCGACGATGCGGAGGGCGTCGATGTCGAGTCCCGAGTCGGTCTCGTCGAGGATGGCGAGCTTCGGCTCGAGCACCGCCATCTGCAGGATCTCATTGCGCTTCTTCTCGCCACCCGAGAAGCCCGAGTTGACCGCACGCGACATGATCTCCGGCCCCCACTCGACGACCTTGAGCTTCTCCTCGAGGATGTCGAGGAAGTCCATGGGGTCCACCTCCTCCATCCCGCGCGACTTCCGGATCTCGTTGTACGCGGCGCGAAGGAAATAGGCGTTCGACACGCCGGCGATCTCGACCGGGTACTGGAACGCGAGGAAGACGCCAGCCTGTGCGCGCGCTTCCGGCTCCATGTCGAGCAGGTCCTGCCCCATGTAGGTCACGGTGCCGCTCGTGACCTCGTAGGCCGGGTGCCCCGCGAGCACCTGCGCGAGCGTGCTCTTGCCCGAGCCGTTCGGCCCCATGACCGCATGCACCTCGCCGGCGTTCACCGTGAGCGAGATGCCCTTGAGGATTTCCGTGTCTCCCGCGCTCGCGCGGAGGTCCCTGATTTCCAGCACGTCGTCTCCGATGGTCGAATACCGTGTCAGCAGTCCCCGTTCCCCCTCACCCGACGCTCCCCTCGAGACTGATCCCCAGCAGCTTCTGCGCTTCCACCGCGAACTCCATCGGAAGCTCCTTGAAGACTTCCTTGCAGAAGCCGTTCACGATCATCGAGATGGCGTTCTCGGTGTTGAGGCCACGCTGCTTGCAGTAGAAGATCTGATCCTCGCCGATCTTCGACGTGGACGCCTCGTGCTCCAGCGAGGCGCTCGAGTTCTGCACGTCGATGTACGGGAAGGTGTGGGCGCCGCAGCGGTTCCCGATGAGCATCGAGTCGCACTGCGTGTAGTTGCGCGCGCCATCCGCCTTCGGCAGGATCTTCACGAGGCCGCGATAGCTGTTCTGCCCTTCGCCGGCGCTGATGCCCTTCGAGACGATCGTGGAGCGGGTGTTCTTCCCGATGTGGATCATCTTCGTGCCGGTGTCCGCCTGCTGCTTCCCGTTGACGAGCGCCACCGAGTAGAACTCGCCCACCGAGTTGTCTCCCTGGAGGATGACGCTCGGGTACTTCCAGGTGATGGCGGAGCCGGTCTCGACCTGGGTCCACGAGATCTTGGCGTTGCGCGCCGCCTTGCCGCGCTTGGTGACGAAGTTGT
>DAINRR010000097.1:0-9122 GCA_036741715.1 Gemmatimonadales bacterium | reverse complement strand
CCCCGGGCCGAGGCCGCTTCAGCGGCCACCAGCCGAGCCGCGGCTTCAGCCGCGAACCGCGGCTCGGCTCTCTGTCGCTGAAGCGACGTTCGATCGGGATGCCAGCCAATGAGATCGGAAGCATCTGTTGCCCCGGGCCGAGGCCGCTTCAGCGGCCACCAGCCGAGCCGCGGCTTCAGCCGCGAGACCGCGCGACTCACATCTCGTACATAATGACAGGCCGGGTCTCCGACCCGGCCCGCCGTGCGCCTTCCTGATCTCATCTCCTGGACACGATGAGTTCATCAGCGTTCCGCCGGGTCACCGGGAACGACAGCGGGAACCTCCTGTTGATCACGAGATGCAGCCGCCGCGCCCGCCGAGGGAGCGACGACACGGCGCCTCCCGACATACCAGAACCCGAGGATCCCGATCCCCATCACCACGAGGTAACTGACCGTGCTCGCCGCCGCGCCCTGCTCCGGCACGACGAGCCGCCAGAGGCCGGCGCCGTCTTTCTCGCCGACGCTCCACCCTCCGAGGTTCCACGCGGCATGCAGGCCGATCGGCACGGCGAGTCCGCGCGTGACGAGCGCCGCCATCCCGAACAGCAGCGCGCCGGACATAGCACCGATCATCGCGGCACCGAGCGGCCATCCGTACGCGAGGTGCAGCACGCCGAATGCGACGGCGCCCGCCACGAGCGCCACGAATCGCCCGAAGCGTTCTTCGAGCCGCCTGAGCGCGTAGCCGCGGAACCCGAGCTCTTCCATGGACGCGAGCTCCGAGTACGTGGCGACGGCGAGAGCGATGGCGCCGACGTCCGCGCCGGCTCCCGCCTCCACCGTCCCTCCCGCCAGGCCCGCCAGGAGGAGGAGATACAGGCCGTAGAGGAAGAAGCCGATCGCCGCGCCGGCCGCGAGCCGCGCTCCACTTCCCGGCCCGACGTGCAGTCCGGCACTCCGCGCGTCGCGTCCCTCCCGGCGCAGAAAGGCAAGACTCAGCGCGAGCAGTCCGGCGCTCGCGACGATGCCCGATGCCAGCGGCCGGAGCGCGACCGGCGCGAAGCCGCTGAGCATGCCGGCGCCGAGCAGGATCGCGACCATGCACACCCCGAAGAAGACCAGGGCGGGAAGACTGCGTGTCATGCGGCGGTCAGGTTGCGGGAGGACGTGCGTCCGGCGCGATCAGCTTCAGGAATTGCGGATGCTTCCGCAGCGGATCGAACATGGGATCGATCCGGAGCCGGCCGGGGTTGAAGAAGTACGGCACCCGCATCAGTGGCTCGATCTGTTCGAGTGCGAGGTCCGGCTCACCGACGAGGAGATAGATGCGGGCGAGCTGGTGCTGCATGTAATACCCCTGGTAGCCATGGCTCGCCGGGGAAAGCTCCGTGGCGCGCCGGCCTTCGCGGATCGCTTCGTCCTTCCGGCCGAGATGCGCGAGGGCAATGCCGTACAGCGCATGCAGCATCGCGTGCGAGGGATTGGCCCGAAGCTGTTCCTCATAAGCCACCCGGGCGGTATCGGCGTAGGCCACCGCGCGAGCCGAGTCGCCCCGGTGCTGGTGGATGTACATGCGGATCGTGGCCCAGTTGGCGCGGTCGTCCTGCCACGCGCTCGGTGGCAGCGTGAGGACGCGACGCTGCTGCTCGTCGTCGAGTACCCAGAAGAGGTCCTCGCCGCTCGCGAACTGGGCCGCCAGGACGTCACGATCGATATGCGCTTCCGCGCTCCGGATGGCCAGTCGCGCGCGCTCGAGATCGCCCTGGGCCAATCGCGTGAACACCGCCGCATAAATCATCCCGATGTTCGCCGGTGCCAGCGCGACCGCGCGGTCCGCGGCGGAGTCGGCAGCGGCGTGCTGTCCGAGGTAGACCCGCGCATGGGCGAGAGACCGCATGGTGCTCGCCGAGCGCGGGTCGAGCGCTGCGGCTCGTGCCAGACGCTCCATGGCGCCGTCCAGGTTGCGGCCCAGCGCGATCTCGGTCCGCGCAACCGCCGTGAGCAGCTCGACGTTGTCCGGCGCGAGCCTGAGACCGCGCTGGTACTCGGCGAGGGCTCGCTCCTGATCGATGGGCTGGGTGACCACGTTGTAGTAGCCCACGGCGAGGGCCGTCTCGGGATCGTCCGGGCGCAGCGCACGGGCGCGTTCTCCCGCAGCGCGTGCCTCGGCTCCCAGCTCAGGCTCGACCGCGCCATTGGCCACCATCATGCTGCGCACCCGGGAAAGCCGCGCCCATGCCGTCGCGAAGTTCGGGTCGAGTGCCACTGACGTTTCATAGAACTCGATCGCCCGACGCAGATTACCGAGGCCCCCCGTGCTGGACACGGCCTCTCCCTGCAGGAACTGAACGTACGCGTCGAGGTTCCCGGTCGGTCTCGACCTGAGCTCGCGCTGCGTGCTGTCCGCGAGCGCCAAACCGAGCGCGCCGGCCACGCGGACGGCGATGTCGCCCTGCACCTGGAAGACGTCGGTCATCGGCGCGTCGAACTCCTGGCCCCAGCGGAGGCGTGCCGACTGGCCCCGGCGCGCTTCCATCAGCTCGGGAGTGACGCGCACGCGGCTCGTGGCGCCGGACTTTTCCCACCGCACCGTGCCCGTGAGGAGATAGTCCGCGCCCAGCTCGCGCGCGATGTCGGCGGGCTGCATCGTCGTCTCGCGATACTGGAGCGAGCTGCCGCGCGCGATGACCTCGATGCCGACGACCTCTCCGAGCCTCGTCCGCACCGCGTCGCTCACGCCGTCGGCGAAGTACGCATCGGCCGAGTCGCCGAGCGCGTCGAAGGCAAGGACGGCGACGACGGGCCTCGCGCGCGGCGCGTCGCCACCTGTCCCGGTCCGGCTCCAGGCGAACAGCAGTCCGCCGCCGATGAGCAGGCCCACGATGAGCGTCAGCGCGGCCACCGGCATGCGCGGTCGCCGCGGTAATGCCGCTGCCGCGGTCGTTGCCGTTGCCGGCGTCAGCTGCTGCGGCGTCGATGACGAAGCGTGCAGCGCCTCGCCGAACTGCCCGATGGTGGCGAACCGGTCGGCCGGAATCGGCGCGAGCGCACGCCGGATCGCGTCGTCCACGGCGCCGGGCACCGTGGGGCGGAGCACCCGCACGCTGGGTGGCGCGCTGGTCGCCCGCCGGGCGGCGATCGCCTGCGCCGTGGGACCGGTCCACGGCGCCTCGCCCGCGAGCATCTCGTACGTCACCGCGGCGAGCGAATAGAGATCGGTGCGCGCATCGAGCGCCCGCTCGCCCGCTGCCTGCTCGGGGCTCATGTAGGCCGGCGTGCCGATGGCCATGCCCGTCCCGGTGAGCCCGTCGTCGCCGGCCACCGCGCGCGCGATCCCGAAGTCGGCCACCAGCGTCGACCCGTCGCGGGTGAGCAGAATGTTCTCAGGCTTGATGTCGCGGTGCACGACGCCGTGCCGGTGCGCGTGCTCGAGCGCGCGCGCCGCCTCGGTGGCGATGCGGAGCGCGTCCTCCACCGGAAGCTGCCGCTCGCGGTCGAGCCGCTCGCGCAGCGACTCGCCCTCGACGAACGGCATGGTGAACCAGAGCTGCCCGGCGGCTTCGCCGGAATCGTGCACGGTCAGGATGTGCGGATGCTGGAGCCGGGCGGCGAGGCGGATCTCGCGCTGGAAGCGCTCGGGCCCGAGCGTGGCGGCGAGCTCGGGGCGGAGGACCTTGAGCGCGACAGGGCGGTCGTGGCGGAGATCCTGCGCGAGGTAGACGACGGCCATCCCGCCGCGGCCGAGCTCGCGCTCGAGCGCATAGCGGTCGGCAAGGGCATCTCGGAGGTCGACCGGCACGCCCATGGGGGCTCAGGGTCTCTGGGGAACAGCTGAAGCGGGACGGAGGGACAGGGTAAGTAAGCGCCGGGAGCGTGGGGACGCCAGCGAGCTCTCCGCCTGCGTCAGCTGCCGCGGCGGCCGAGGGCGGAGTGGATGCTGCTCACCAGCCGCTCCGGCCGGAAGGGCTTCTCGAGCACCGCCGTCCCGCTCTCGAGCGCGCCGAGATGGCGCAGGTCATTCTCGGAGTACCCGGACATGAAGAGCACCGGCAGGTCGGGCCAGCGGGCGTGCAGCCGGCGGGCCAGCTCCGCGCCGTCGATGCCCGTCATCATGATGTCGGTCAGCACGATGTCGGGCGGGCCGTGGCGGCCGACGAGGTCGAGGGCGGCGCTGCCGTCGGCGGCTTCGAGGACCTGGCAGCCGCTCGCCTTGAGGCCGCGCACCGTGACCTCGCGGACGCCCGGCTCGTCGTCCACCACGAGCACCGTCGCGCCCGCGAGGCTCGCCGGCGCGCGCTCCGGCGACGGCGCGGGCTCGCCGGCGTCGGCGGCCGCCGCCACCAGGGGGAAGTAGAGCGAGAAGGTCGTCCCCCGGCCGGGCGTGCTCTCCACCGCGGCGTACCCGCCGCTCTGGTCGAGCAGCCCATCCACCACCGACAGCCCGAGCCCGGTCCCCTGCCCGACGGGCTTCGTCGTGAAGAACGGCTCGAAGATGCGGTCGAGCGTCTCGCGCGTCATGCCGGCGCCGGTGTCGGCGATCGAGAGCACGCAGTAGCGCCCCGGAGGAACCGGATACCCGGCGACCGTCTCGCGGCCGCGCCCGCGCTCGATCGTGACCGCCTCGGTGGTGACAGTGAGCGTGCCGTCGGCGCCCATCGCGTCGCGCGCGTTGAGCACGAGGTTCGTCACGATCTGCTCGAGGTGGTCCGTGTCGATCGAGATGGAGTCGGCGCACCCGAGGCGGGAGACGAGGCGGCGCTCGCCGAGCAGCCGCTCGACGACGGGCAGCAGCTCGCCGATCGCGGTGTCGAGCGGGATGGCCCGCGCCTGCTGCGACGCCCGGCGGCTGTAGGAGAGGAGCTGGCGCGCCACGGCCGCGGCGCGATCGGCCGCTCGCTGGATCTGCAGCACGTCGAGGCGGCGCTCCTCGGGCACGGCCGGATCGTCGAGGAGGAACTGGCTGAACCCGAGCGCCACCATCATGCGGTTGTTGATCTCGTGCGCCACGCCACCGGCGAGCGTGCGCACGGTGGCGAGCTTCTCCGCCGCGGCGCGCAGCTCGTCGGCGCGGCGCCGGTCGGTGATGTCCGTGCTCGTGCCGAGCCAGCCGGTGACGGCGCCGTCCGTGCCGTGGATCGGGAGCGCGCGCGAGAGGAACCACCGGTACGCGCCGTCGCGCCCCCGGAGCGGGTGGGTCTCCTCCCATGGCTCGCCCGCCTCGATGCTGCGCCGGAACGTCGCGTCGATGCGGGGGAGGTGATCGGGATGGTGATAGTCGCGCCAGGTGGCGACGGCGCCGGGCGGGGCGCCGGTGTAGTCGTACCAGCGCTGGTTGCACCAGGAGCGCTCGCCGTCGGGATCGGCCATCCACGCGAGCTGGGGAATGGCGTTCGCGAGGGTGCGGAAGCGGGCCTCCCCGGCCCGGAGCTCCTCCTCCGCGCGCCGGCGCGCCTGGGCCGCGCGGGTCACCTCGAGCGCGTGCCGGATTCCGGCCGCGAGCCGTTCCGGCGTGAGCGAGCTCTTCGGCAGGTAGTCCGCGACGCCGGCCTTCATGAGCTCGACGGCCAGGTCCTCGTCGCCGCGGCCCGTGAACACCACGACGGGCGTATCGGGCGACGTGTCGCGGATCCGCGCCAGCAGCGCGAGCGCGTCCTCGCCCGGGATGTAGTAGTCGAGCAGCACGCAGTCGTACTCGGCCTCGCCCAGGCGCTCGAGCGCTTCGGCGGCCGACCGCGCCTCGTCCGCGCGGGCGTCGACCCCCGACTGGTGAATGGCGCGCCGCACCGCGAGGCGGTCGAGCTCATCGTCGTCGACGACGAGCAGCCTCACGGCAGCTCCACCAGCGACCAGTACTTGTTGAGCGCCACCATCACGTCGCAGAAGTTCTGGAACGTCACCGGCTTGAGCAGGTAGCCCGCGACGTTCAGGTTGTAGGCGTCGATCTTGTCCCGCTCGTCGTTCGACGTCGTCAGCACCACGACGGTGGTGTTGGCGAGCTCCGGATCGCTCCGCAGCTCGCGCAGGAACTCGATGCCGTTCATCCGCGGCATGTTGAGGTCGAGCAGCACCATCCGGCGCGACTTCGGCAGGGCGTTGCTCCGCAGCACCTCGAGCGCCTCGAGCCCGTCGCCCGCCACGACGAGCGGGTTCATGATGTGGTTCTGCGCGAAGGCGCGCTTCACGTTCATGATGTCGACGGCGTCGTCCTCGACGAGGAGGATGTTGAGCGGCTGCGTGTTCATCGGCGCGTTCCTTCGCGAAGCGTGCGGGGCCAGGTGAAGTGGAATGCCGAGCCCCGGCCGGGGGCGGAGTCGAGCCACGCGCGTCCGCCCCGGCTCTCGACGATCTTCTTCACCATCGAGAGGCCGATGCCGGTGCCCTCGACCTTGTCGCGCGGGGCGAGGGTCTGGAAGATGACCCAGATGCGTTCGTGGAATTCCGGCGCGATCCCGGGCCCGTCGTCGCGCACCGTGAACTCGACGAGCCCGCCCTCATCGCGCCATTCGACGTCGATCACCGCGCCGTCCCGGTCGCCGGCGCCGTACTTGAGTGCGTTGCCGAGCAGGTTCATGAACACCTGCTGCAGCGGCACGCGCTCGGCCTGCACCACGGGAAGCCCGTCGGCGACGCGAACCGTGACGGACGGCGGCGGCGCCAGCAGCTCGAGGACTTCGCGCACCAGGGCCGCGGTATCCACCGGTGCCGCCGAGCGCGCCGAGCGCCGGCCCGCGCGCGAATAGGCGAGGATTCCGTCGATGAGCGCCTCCATCCGCTGGACGCGCCCCTGCAGGAGCCGCATGTGCTCGGTGGATTCGCCGCTGATCTGGTCGCCCGCATCGTCCTGGATCCATTGCGCCAGGTTGGCGATGCCGCGGAGCGGCGCCTTGAGGTCGTGGGAAGCGACATAGGCGAACTGGTCGAGGTCGCGATACGCCGCTTCCGCCGCCGCGAGCGCTTCGGTGAGGCTCACGTTCGCCTCCTGCAGGGCCTCGCGCTGCGCGACCAGCTCCTCGGCCTGCAATTCCAGCTCGACCGCCTGCTCTTCGAGCAGGTGGTTGGCGCGGGCGAGCTCCTCGCTCCGCCGGGCCGCCTCCGCATGCGCCGCCGTCTCCGCCGCGAGGAGCCGGGCCTGCTCCTCGGCCGCGCGGCGCTCGGTGAGATCGCGCGTGACCTTGGCGAAGCCGATCAGCTCGCCCCGCTCGTCGCGGAGGGCGGTGATGATGACGTTGGCCCAGAAGCGGGACCCGTCCTTCCGGACGCGCCAGCTCTCGTCCTCGAAGCGGCCGGTGGCGGCGGCAGTCTCGAGCTCGTACTGCGGAAAGCCCGAGGCGACGGCCTCCTCGGGATAGAAGGTCGTGAACGAGCGGCCGACGATCTCGTCGGCCGTGTAGCCCTTGATGCGCTGGGCGCCTTCGTTCCAGCTCGTGACCCGCCCGGACGGATCGAGGAGGAGTATGGCGTAGTCCTTGACGCTCTGGACCAGGAGCCGGAAGCTCTCCTCCCCGTGGCGCAGCGCCTTCGCACCGGAGCTCATCGCAACGCCTTCCTCGTACGCCACGTATGATGTTCCCTGGCAATGGGTGGCCATCCGGCGGGTCGCATGCCGCAGGGCGGACGCAAACCGGGTGGGGTCACGAAGTTAACCGGGCGGGTGGGGAGCGTCCACATTGGGAACGCGGGGGGCGCGCGGCGCCGCGCCGCCGGTGCGCGAGGGTTCGGAATCGAAACACGGTATCGAACCACGACAATGAACAGAAGGCCGGGTCGTGGACCCGGCCCATTTACGCAATCATACAGTTGCCGCTCGGCGCTCTCGCGGCTGAAGCCGCGGCTCGGCTGGTGGCCGCTGAAGCGGCCTCGGCCCGAGGGGATACATGCATCCGATCTCATGGATGACATCCCGATCGACCGTCGCTTCAGCGATAGAGAGCCGATGAAGCGGCCTCGGCCCGAGGCGACACATGCATCCGATGTCATGGATGACATCCCGATCGAACGTCGCTTCAGCGACTGTCAGCCGAGCCGCGGCTTCAGCCGCGCACCCGCGGAAGGGGCCTCGGCCCGGGATCAGGCATGCTTCCAAGTTCATTGGCTGACATCCCGATCGAACGTCGCTTCAGCGACTGTCAGCCGCGCACCCCAAATCCGCCAGCATCGACCGCCCCCCTTCGCGCCCCCTCTCAGCAGACCGCCGTCACCGTCACCACGCGCTGGCGATACAGCATTCCATCACCATTCCCGAACCGCTGCCACGCCGCGACGACTTCGCGCTCGAGGCCCGCGCGCGCTTCCTCGCTGGCCGCGGCCACGATGCCTGCGAGCGGCGTGCTCCAGACGTACTGGCGAAGGAAGTCGGCCGGGCTCGGCAGCAGGAGATCGTGCGCCTCGGCCCAGGCGGTCGGCTGGCGGAAGCCCGCGTCGACGAGGAGTGCTTCGAGCTCTCGTCCGTCGTGCAGCGCGAACACCGTTCGCACGAAGCCCGCAGCCTCGCTCCCCAAGTGCCTGGCCATCGCGTCCGCGAGGATCTCGAAGGGCGGAGCGGCGGGGCCGGGGACGTTCAATGCGATCCGGCCGAGGTCCGCGAGCACTCGCCGCATCTCGCGGAGCCCCTGCCCGCGGTCGCGCACGAACTGCAGCGCCATCTGGCAGAGTACGACGTCGAACGCCCGGTCCGGGAGCGGCATCGATTCGGCGCCCGCCAGGTGCCAGTCGATGCTGAGGTTCGACGGGGTGACGGCGGCCGCGACGGCCAGCATGCCGGGATTGGGATCGAGTCCGGCGACGGTGCCGAGCGCGCCGACGTGCCCGGCGGCGAGCCGCGCGACGATGCCCGTCCCGCAGCCCACGTCCAGCACGCGCTCGCCCAGGCGGAGCGCAGCGGCGCGAACCAGGCTTCGGGCGATGGGAAGACCGATGGCGGGAACGAAGTAGTGTTCGTAGTTCTCCGGGGGCGCCGCCGCGGAGGGGGGTGCGAGCGCGTGAGTGGGCATGGTTTCTCCTTCGTGCGGGATTCCTCCGGTGAGGGTTGTTCGGCGGGAAGCTTTCTCAACGTTCGCCATTGGACGAGGGATGTCAAGAAAAAGACCGCCGCTGCCAGTCCGGAGCTGACAGCGGCGGCTCACTTCCCTTCCCCGCACG
>DAINRR010000096.1:0-9501 GCA_036741715.1 Gemmatimonadales bacterium | reverse complement strand
TGTACCCGAGTTCCCAGGTTGTGTTCACCTCGGTCTCGATCGGGTCGATGGTGCGGACCACCGTGCCTTCGCTGTTCCGGATCTCATAGCCGTCGCGATTGCCGAAGACGCCGACGAACGGCTGGAAGTCGGGGAAGAAGAAGCTCGTCTGCAGGATGGTGGGCGACTTGAACGCACGGTTGTAGCTGACCCGGAAGGTCTGGTTCTCCACGGGGGTCACGAGCAGGGCGGCCTTCGGGCTGAACTGCGCGTCATAGTCGTCGTGCTTGTCGTACCGGCCGGCGCCGACGAGCCGGAGCGCGGCCGTGACCGGGAGCTCGACCTGGGCGTATCCGCCGATCTGGTTCGTGGTGATGTCCTCGCCGGTGAGCCGGTCGATCAGCCACTGCCGGTCCGAGCTGACCTGGTCGCGCCGGTACTGGCCGCCCCAGGTGAGCGTGAGCCCGCGCGCCTGCGGGATGGTGATCGTGTTCTGCAGCTCGGCCGCATAGAGGTTCCCCGACGCGGGGAAGTCCGACAGCGCCCGCACCGAATCGTCCGTGATGGCGGGAAAGCGCAGCCGATTCTGTGCGAAGCCGTTGAGCTGGTAGGTGTCGCCCGAGAGCGACTGCGTGTGGTAGACCTGCGCGAACCAGCCGGGCATCGAGTAGCGCAGCTGCTGGTGCGAGTACTTCCAGTCGACCAGCTGGTTGCGGCCGACGTTCGTGATGCCGATCGCGTCGCTCTGGCTGAGCCCGCCGTTGAGCTCGAGGCGGCCGCCGCTCGGGAAGTAGTAGACGAGGGCGCCGGCGCCGCGCGCCACGTTCGTGTTGAAGTCGGCCCCGATCTCGGGAGACGCCGGCTGCCCCGCCGCGATCGGCGCGTAGACGTTGGTGTTCTCCCAGTCGTTGGCCGCCTGGTATTCGCCGGTCACCTTGTAGCCGATGCGGCCGGTCGAGCCGGCGTACCGCGCCTGCACGTCGTAGTAGCTCCGGTTGCCGCCGGTGAGCTCGACCGTGAGGCCGGGATAGTCGCGCGGATCCTTGGTGCTGAGCGTGATCACGCCGTTCGAGGCGTCGGGCCCGTAGAGCGCCGAGCCGGGGCCGACGAGCACCTCGATGGCGTCGAGGTCCACCTTCGGGATCGTGGTGAACGCGCCGACCGGGAGCCCGTTCTCGGGCAGCACCGCGATCCGGTTGTCCTCCATCATCAGCATGCGGTTGTTGAACGCGGAGTTGAAGCCGCGCGCGTTGACCGCGATGGCCGTCATCCCGATCTGGATGAAATCGAGACCCTTCGCCTCCTTGAGCGCGGGGCCGAACGAGTTGCCCGCCGTGTTCTCGATGGCGGACGCCTCGATGCGCGTGATCGTGGCCGGCGCGTCGGTGACCTTTTCCGGGCGCCGCGAGGCGGAGACCACCTGCGGCGCGAGCTCGATCGGCACCTGGATCAGCACGATGTCGACGCGGGTCTCCTCGCCGTCGCGCACCGTCACCCCCGACACCGTGGCGGCGCGATGGCCGATCCGCTGCGCCCGGAGCTGATAGACACCCGCCGGAATCTGGCGCAGGGTGAACTGGCCGCCCTCGTCGGTCGTCGCGGACACGCCGGCGACGGTCACCCGCGCCGAGTTGAGGGCCGACCCGAGCGAATCGCGGACGGTGCCGGCGACGCTGCCCTGCGCGAAGGCGAGGCCCGGGACGAAGAGGCCCAGGCAGACGAACACGAGATTCCGCAGCACGACGCATAGCTTCAGCTGCATGGTGGTTCTCCTTCGGTGCCGGAACGGCTCGGGATGGGGGGGGCGGAACTGGGTCGGGCGGCCCGCTGCTTATACGTATTGACTAATACGTATTACCACTCGCGGCCGATCCCGTCAAGAGGGGAGCGCTACTCGGCGGTCCAGCGGACCTCCCATTCGCAGAAGGCGTCGCCCTCCGAAACGCAGCGCACGTGCCGGGCGCGCGCATGCCGGCCCCCGGCGATGCGGGTCGCCTCGCGGAGCCCGCCGGTCTGGCGGCCGCAGAAGAGGGGCCCGGGCGCGTCGAACTCGCTGAGGCGCAGGACCGCGTGGTCGCGCTCGACCTCGACCACCTCCATCCGGCCCTGCGGGTAGTAAAGGTTGAAGAGGGAGACCGACTGCGTCACGAACTCCGTCGGCGACGCCTTGTGCAGGAGCCCGCCGTAGAGCTTCTGGCCGAGCGACTCGATCGCATAGGCCCCCGCCGCCTCGACCCAGTCGGGATGCGACTCGCCGAGCTGGGCGTCGGCTGCCTTCCAGAGCGCCATGAGCCGGTCGTAGGAGATGTAGCCGGTCGTGCCGGCGGTCTCGAGTTGCTTCCGCTCCGCCGACCCCAGCCGGGCGAGGATCGCGCGGGCCGCATCCTCGCCGTGGGCGGCGCGGATATAGTCGAGTGTGGCCTGCGCGGTGGAACCGCGCGCGAGGCTCCGGGTCATGGCGCGGCTCCGGTCGTGCCGCGCGCCGCGAGTGCCACGGTGAGCGGCTTCGCCGGGCGGATGCTCTCGCCATTGAGGAGCCGGATCAGCATGCGCGCCGCGCGGGCGCCGAGCTCGCGCGCGGGGATCGTGATCGTCGAGAGCTCGGGTGTCACCAGGCGCGCGGCCTCGATATCGTCGCAGCCCATGACCGAGATGGCCCCGGGCACGGCCACGCGCGACCGCGCGCACGACTTGAGCGCGCCGAGCGCGAGGAGGTCGTTGGCGCAGAAGACGGCGGTCGGATGGTCGGGAAGGCCGAGCATGGCGCGCATCGCGGCGCGCCCGCCCTCCACCGTCGGCGCCGCTCGGCGGAAGCGCGGCGAATCGATGGCGATTCCGGCCGAGCGCAGCTCCTGCACGAATCCGCGCTCGCGCATCCGGAACGCCCAGATGTCGGCGGCCGGACCGATGAACCCGAAGCGGCGATGCCCGAGGTCGAGGAGATGCCGCGCGGCGAGCCGACCGGCCTCCATGGCATCGCTCGCGACGCCGTGGTACGCCGAGGCCGGCTCGTCCACCAGCACCAGGTTGAGTCCCGCGACGGCGTCCGCCTCGAGCGACGCCGCGCCGGGCGCGTCCATGATGATGCCGTCGATCTGCCGGGAGCGGAGCGTCTCGAAGTGGCGCTCGATCCCGACGTCGGCCGCATCGCAGAGCAGCAGCGCATATCCCTGGTCGGCCGCCACCCGCTCGGCGCCGCGCACGACGTCGGCGAAGAAGGGATTGCCGAGGTCCGGGATGATGAGCCCGATGGCATAGGCGCGCCCGTGTACGAGCGAGCGCGCGATCACGTTGGGGCGATACCCGAGCTCGCGCGCGGCGTCGAGGATCCGCTGCCGCGTAGCGTCGGCGACGCGCGCGCGCGGGTTCCCGCCGATGACGAGCGAAACGAGCGGCTGCGACACGCCGGCCCGCCGCGCGACGTCCACCATCGTCACTCGACCCGGTGCAGCAGGCGGCTCCCGGCGGGGGCCGGGCTTCTTGCGATGCATGAGCGAATACGTATGAGCGGTGATGGTTTGTCAAGGAAGGATGTCCGCCTCCGGCGCGCCTGGCATCCCTCGTCGCTCGGGTCGGCGTAGAGTAACCACAGAGTCACAGAGATCATCGAAGGGCCACAGAGGAAAAGCATTCACCACGAAGGCAAGAAGGGCGCGAAGGATTCGACTTTGAATTTCTGGTGGCTCCGGATCCCTTTGCGTTCTTCTTGCCTTTGCGGTGAATGTCACTGTGAAGATCAAGCATTTGCGTCCGGAAGGCATTCTGCGCGTTCGGACGGTACGCATCATTCCGCTGGCTGGTGACATCGTGCCGGATGCCGGGGACTTGCCAACCTGATGCGCCGAGCCGAGCCTTATGGGTATGCCGAACGCAGCTGAGCGCTGGACGGCGGACAGGGTCCGCAAACTCCCTGATGATGGAAAGCGGTACGAGCTGGTCAGCGGACAGCTCGTCGTGACGCCATCGCCGCGTTACTCGCACCAGGCCGCCATCAGCGAGCTCGAGGCCATCCTTCGCGCTGCGGTCAGGTCGGCCGTGGCGGAGGGTCCCGCCCGCCTGCACGTCCTCCACTCGCCCGCCGACATCTCCCTCGGCGAGGATGAAATCCTGCAGCCGGACCTGTTCGTGTTCCGAACGGCGACCGGGTTGCCGGGACGTGACTGGAGCGACATCACCGCGCTCGAGCTGGTGATCGAGGTGCTCTCTCCCGGCTCAGCGCGCTACGACCGCGGTCTCAAGCGTCTTCGTTATCAGCGAGGCCGGGTTCCGGAGTACTGGATCGTGGACCTCGATGCGCGCCTGATCGAGCGGTGGAGGCCCGAGGATCAGAGGCCGGAGATCCTCGCCGGGCAGCTTTCGTGGCGGCCGGAAGGAGGTGCGGCGGAGTGTCGGATCGACGTGCCGGCGTTCTTCGCTGCGGTGCTGGGTGATTCAGCGGCGGGTTGAGATCAGGGACGCCCCTGGCTCGCGGCTGAAGCCGCGGCTCGGCTAACGGTCGCTGAAGCGACGCTCGACCGGGATGTCGTTCCCTGCCATCGGGAGCCTGCGCAGCGCCTGGGCCAGGCCCCTTCAGGGGCCACCAGCCGAGCCGCGGCTTCAGCCGCGAGAGCGCGAGAGCGCGAGAGCGCGAGAGCGCGACATGCGCCTACTCTACGGAAGTCCCTCCACCAGCTCCCTGATCGCCCCGAAGTACTTCTCCCGGTCCTCGCTGAACGCTCCCGCGTGTCCCCCGCGCACGCTGACGAACCGCTTCGCTCCGCTCGCCGCCTCGTACACCCGGCGCCCATGCTCGAACGGCACGATCTCGTCCTCCGGTGAATGCAGCAGCAGCTTGGGCACCGTCACCTTGCCGATCCTCTCGATCGTCTCGAATCGCTCCCCGGCCAGCAGCCTGACCGGGAGCCACGGGTACGCCTCCGCGCCGACGTCGGGGATCGAGGTGTACGCCGCCTCGAGCACGAGTGCCGCGGACGGAACGCGCGTGGCGAGCTCGGTCACGACGCCGGTGCCGAGGGAGTGGCCGAAGAGCACGATGCGCTGCGGCGGCACCTGCAGCGAGTCGACGAGATAGCGGTACGCGGCCTCCGCATCGCGATAGATGCCTTCCTCTCCCGGCCGCCCATCGCTCCGGCCGAAGCCTCTATAATCGAAAGCGAAGAGATTGAGCCCGATGTCGCGCGCCGCGGCGTAGAACTCGGGCCGGTCGCCGAAGCCGATGCTGCCGTAGTTGCCGTGGGCGATGAGGAGCCAGAAGGCGGACGGGGCGGACGAGGCGGACGAGGCGGACGAGGCGGACGCTGCGGACACGGCGGACGCGGCGGACGCGGCGGACGCGGACGCGGCGGGGATGATCCAGGCGTGGAGGAGGATGCTGTCGGGGGTGAGGAATTCGATCGAGCGGTGGCGGAGGGCCAGGGAGGGATGTGGTTCCGGCACCACCCGTTCTCCCGGGATGTAGATGAGCGACTGCTCGCTCGCCTTGAGGACGATGGCCACGCCGATCCACGTGACGGCGATGAAGACGAGGAAGGCGAGGGCGACCTGGCGCATCGGGGGAGTATATCGGGTCTCCCCTCGCACCGTTAACTTCAATCCCGATGTCCCTCCCCACCTCCGGCATCAGCACACGACTTTCCACCGCCCTCGCCGACCGCTACCGCATCGAGCGGGAGCTCGGCCAGGGCGGCATGGCGACCGTGTACCTCGCCTACGACCTGAAGCACGATCGCCGGGTGGCGATCAAGGTGCTCAAGCCGGAGCTCGCCGCCGTCCTCGGCGCCGACCGGTTCGTCGTGGAGATCCGCACGACGGCGGCCCTGCAGCATCCGCACATCCTCCCCCTCTTCGATTCCGGCACGGTCGACGGCTTCCTCTACTACGTCATGCCGTTCATCGACGGCGAGACGCTGCGGAGCAAGCTCGACCGCGAGACGCAGCTCGGGATCGGCGAGGCCGTCCGCATCGCGACCGACGTGGCCGACGCGCTCGACTACGCCCACCGCCACGGCGTGATCCACCGCGACATCAAGCCGGAGAACATCCTCCTGCACGATGGCCGGCCCACGGTCGCGGACTTCGGCATCGCGCTCGCGGTGAGTGCCGCGGCCGGCGGCAGGATGACGGAGACGGGCCTCTCGCTCGGCACGCCGCATTACATGAGTCCCGAGCAGGCCACGGCGGAGAAGGAGATCACCGCGCGCAGCGACATCTACTCGCTCGGCGCGGTCCTCTACGAGATGCTGGCCGGAAGCCCGCCCCACACGGGCGCCTCGGCGCAGCAGATCATCATGAAGATCGTGACCGAGGAGGCGCAGCCGGTCACGCGCGGACGGAAGTCGGTGCCGCCGAACGTCGCGGCAGCGGTGAGCAAGGCGCTGGAGAAGCTCCCGGCCGATCGCTTCGAGTCGGCCCACGCGTTCGGCGCAGCGCTCAACGATCCGGGATTCACGACGGCGCGCGCCGCATCCGCCGTCCATGGCTCGTCCGGCCCATCGCGGCGCGCATTCGCGGCACTTGGCGCGGTTGCGCTCGTGGCCACTGCGCTCGCGGTCTGGGGATGGATGCGACCGTCCGCGCTGCAGGATCGGCGGGACACCATCCGCCGGCAGCTCACGTTCAACGGCATCGCAGGACTGCCGGCGATCTCCCCGGACGGCCGATTCGTCGCCTACGTCGAGACCCGCTGCCAGCACGGTCAGTTCGGAGAGTGCCGCGAGTCCCTCCACCTGCAGGAGCTCGGCGGAACCCAGTCCACCACCCTCATCCCGAGCGCGCTCGGACTCGGCCCGCCGCGCTGGACGCACGACGGCGAGTCGATCGTCATCGGCGCGCGCCTCGATGCGGAGCGCCTCGGCATCTTCGAGGTGAGTCGCCTGTCGGGCACTGCGCGCCTCCTCTCGCCAGTCGGCCAGTACGACACGCACCCTTCGGCCGATTCGATCGTCGTCGTCAACGCACGACCGGGCGGCAAGGCCGTCGCCCGCATCATCGCCATCGCGAGTGGGGCCGGAACGGACAGCATCGTCCTCTCCGGGCTCGAGCACGGCGCATTGCGCGACGTGAACTGGTCTCCCGATGGCCGGCATTTCGCCATGCTGCAGGCGAACCGGGTCAGCGTTGCAGACCGCACCGGACGCACGACGGGGGAGCTCACGGGTTCGTACCGGTTCAGCGTGCGCTGGGTGCCCGGCGGCGGCGCGGTGCTGGTGTTCCGCGTCGGGTCGGTGCGCGAGGACGAGCTGGTGCGCGTCGAGGTCGGCGACGACGGCCAGCTTGCGGACGTCGGCGAAGTCATCCTGTCGCGCGTGCCGACACTCTACGAAGGCGCCTTCGACGTCGCGCGGACCACGGGCCGGATGGTGCTCGGCACCGGCGATGCGATCGCCGACATCTGGAGCTTCGATCTCGGCGCGCGACCGATCGCGGGCCGGCGCCTCACGCGAGGGACCACCTGGTACGGCGAGCCCGCGCTCTCCAACGACGGCCAGTCCGCGTACTACCTCCGCGGTGATGCCCTCGGCGACAACCTCTATCGCTACGACATGGGCACGAACGCCGAGGAGGCGCTGACGGCGCAGTCGCTGCCCGGTGGCTCGACCGTCCGCCTCGCCCCCGACGGGCGGCGCCTCGCTTACGTGCACTCGACCGACAGCGTCCCGCAGGTCACGGTGATCGAGTTTCCTTCCCGCCGCGTGAGCGGGTTTCCTGCCCGGGTCCTCGGTACGTGGCTCGAGCCCCTCGCAGGAGGCCGCGGACTCCTCGGCTACCTCGCGGGGAGCGGCGCACTCGCCGTCCTCGATTCGGGAAGCAGCGAGTGGCGGGACATCGTTCCCGTCGACTCGATCGACGCGGGAAGCGCCGCCGGATCGCCGGATGGCGCACGCGTCGCATTCGTCGGCACCCTCGGCGCCGGCACCGGCTCACTTCCCGGCGGTGCGACTGCGACGGCGGGGACCCGGGTGGCTGGAATCGTCGACCTCACATCGCGGGGAATTCATCTCTTGAGCACGTTTCCCCCCGGCGAGCCGCTGCCTGGCATCTCCTGGGGAAACGCCGATGCGATCTATCTCGCCCGCTGGCGAAGCGAAGATCCGATGCCGAGCCTCTGGCGCCTGTCGGAAGAGACCGGGGCACTGCAGCACCTCGGCGATCTGCCGGCGCCATGCAATCCCGTGAGCGTGACCGTCGGGGCCGGCGGACGCGGGGCGGTGTGCATGGTGGAGGATATGCGGGGGGATGTCTGGGTATATGATGTGGCGGGGTTGAGGAGGTAGGGGGCGCGGCTGGTAGCGGGGCGAGGGGCGAGGGGCGAGGGGCGAGACGCGAGAGGTTATTGATTCGTTGGCTGGGACGCAGAGGGGCCGGGTCTTCGACCCGGCCTTTTTTGATCAAGTTCAGGTGTGTCCGCGTCCGTCTCGCGGCTGAAGCCGCGGCTCGGCTGGTGGCGGCTCAAGCCGCCTGGCGCCGCTGTCTCTCGAGTTGGGATGCCGGTGACTGACATCCCGAATCGGCCGTCGCTTCAGCGACGATGCGCCGAGCTGCATCTTCAGGCGCAAGCGCGGGCCGGCGCGGCCTGGTGCTGCTGTTCTTCGAGTCGGGATGCCTTTGGCTGACATCCCGATCGACCGTCGCTTCAGCGACGACCAGCCGAGCCGCGGCTTCAGCCGCGAGGACGCGCGCCGAAGCCAACCTCATCATCTCTCACCCGAATGTCATTGGCTGACATCCCGATCGACCGTCGCTTCAGCGACGATCAGCCGAGCCGCGGCTTCAGCCGCGAGAACGCGCGCCGAAGCCAACCCCATCATCTCTCACCCGGATGCCCTTGGCTGACATCCCGATCGACCGTCGCTTCAGCGACGATCAGCCGAGCCGCGGCTTCAGCCGCGAGACGAGCGGCGCGCTACACTCCCTGTCCTACCCCCGCCCCCGCCGGCCCATAACACCTTCCGCGCCCATCCCGCTTCGCCGCCAGCAGCCGCTGATCCGCACATGAGACGAGCTCGTCCGGCGTCGTCTGCGCCGCATCGTCCGGTGACCCCGCCACCCCCGCACTGAAGCTCACCGTCAGCACGTGCCCGTTGCCGAGGTCGAGCGGCGTCTCCGCGAGCTGGCGGCGCAGCGACTCGATGCGCTCGAGGGCGACGGCCGGCGTCGTCCCCGGCATGATCACCACGAACTCCTCGCCGCCGTAGCGCGCCACCACGTCGGTTCGGCGCATCGCGTTCGTGAGGTGGCGGGCCACGGCGCGGATCGTGAGGTCGCCGGAGACGTGGCCGTGCACGTCGTTGATCTGCTTGAAGTGGTCGATGTCGAGCAGGAGGAAGAGGAGGTCGGCGTCCTCGGCGAGATGGCCGCGCGCCGCCGCGTCGCGGTGGCGGCGCAGGCTCGCCGCCACGTCCATGCCGATCGTCTGCTGCACGTAGCGCCGGTTGCGCGCGCCGGTGAGCGCGTCGGTGACGCTCAGCTCCTCGGCCAGCCGCATGCGGTCCGTGCGGCGGCGGTGCAGCACGTAGCCCATCG
>DAINRR010000095.1:0-9720 GCA_036741715.1 Gemmatimonadales bacterium | reverse complement strand
ATGGAGAATCGGCGTGTCGCGCTCGTGATCGACTATGCGTCGACGACGCCGGCGAGCGAGGATGTCACGCTGAGGTAAGCGCCTCCCCGCTCGATCGAACGCCCCGCCAGACCTTCGGCGGGGCGTTCCTTTTTTCCCTTCCTGCACACCCGCTGCGTCCTACCTCAGGTGGACGACATCGATCCGGATGCGACGCCCGCCAGCGCCCGGCCCGGCGTCGGAGGGGATTTCGTAGATCGTCGCCCGTGCACTGTAGTGGTCGGCCAGCCTGATCGAGACGGGCAGGGGGGAATCCCGCTTCTCGAGGTGGTCCGGCCGGAGCCGAGCAATTCCGGCCGAAACGCTGCGGCTGACCGGATCGTCAATCACCGTCGTGCTCGCTTGCAATGTGCCCGAAGCCTGTGCGCGAGCCGGGGAGATCACGGCCCCCGCGCCCAGCAGCAATGCTCCGGAGACCACTGTCCGTCCCATCCGATTTCCAGCCATTCGACATCTCCGGCCAGCGGGGGCAGCGTTCCAAGAGGCAAGGAACGCCGCACGCTTCTGGCGATCTTACGCCCGCCTGAACCGGCTTCGCAAGTGCGTGACGCGCAACGGCTTCGCACGCCCGGCCGCCGCCCGGGCATGTCGGCGGCCAACTGTCGCTGATTCGGTCGGCGGCCTCGAATCGTGATCGTTCAACTCGTCAATCCGTTAGTTCGCATCCGGTTACGACGAGCTGTCGAGAAGTTCGACAACAAGCCCCAATGTGACACCTCTGGCACGTCGGTTGCCTTGCCCATGGACAACGACTTCGTCTTTCGCGTCTGCCCTTCTCAACCCTGAGACAGGACCGTCCATGCGTACCTCGTTCAAGCTCGCTCTCGCGATCATCGCGACTGCGGCGACTGCCACCCCTGCGGCGGCGCAGCTCTCCGACAACATCGACGCCACGGCCACGGTGCTCGCGGCGCTCTCGGTGACCGGTGATGCGAATCTCGCCTTCGGCAACATCGCCCCGTCGCAGACGAAGGTCGTGGGTGCCGCGTCGGGCGGTCACTTTGCGATCAGCGGTGCGACCGGTTCCTCAGTGTCGTTCCGTTTCAACTCGCTGCCCGCCACGCTGCAGATCGCGGGGCTCACGCTGTCGAGCTGGACCGGCCTGCACCGGAGCACGAACGTCTCGGCGGGTGCGACCGCATTCACCCCGACCGCCGGGGTGAGCGAAAGCGTGACGCTCGATGCCGGCACCGGCAGCTATTTCGTCTGGATCGGCGCGTCGCTGACGGCCGCCGGCGTGGTTCCGGCGGGCACGTACACGCAGCCGATCACGCTCGAAGTCTTCTACAACTGATCGGAGCACGGCGGCGGCAGACAGGGAGGCGGTGGCGCGGTGCGTCGCCGCCTCCCTGACGTTCGGGGCGATGCTTCAATCGGCGAGGCCGGGCCGGTAGATTCACGGGGAATTCCCCATTGCCAACTCCGCTCCCGCCACGAGACCACGCGTATGCTCACTGGTCGGCTGCTGCTCGCGCTGCTCCTGGCCGGCGCGGCTCCGCTGCTCGCGCAGGGAAGACCGATCCGCGTCGAAGGGGTCAAGCCGCTGGCCTTCGGCTCGATCCTGGCGGGCGCACCGGTCGTCGTCGTTCGAACCGATCCGGTCAGGGCGGGGCAGATCAACCTCAGCGCACAGCCGCAGTCGCCGATCATTCTGCAGCTCGCCTTGCCGGCAGCGATGACGGGGCCGCTCGGCGCGACGCTGCCGATCGCCTTCAGCGCCAACGACGCGGGCTTCTCCGCGCAGGGCGTGATCACCAATCAGACGGCGTTCGATCCCCGGAGCTCGACCGTGGTCATTACCAACGCCCAGAATGGCCGCGGCTCGGTCTATCTCGGCGCGACGGCGCAGCCGGCATTCAATCAGGCGCCCGGGACGTATACCGGCGTGATCACTCTTACGGTTGCCTATCCATGATATGGCTGCGGCAGGTCACGACGCTGGTCTTGCTGGCCCTGCTCCCCCTCCCGCTGGCGGCGCAGGGCGTGCTCATCGCGCCGACGACGGTCATCATCGACGCGCGCTCGCGCACGAGCTCGATCCTGCTGGTGAATCAGGGGGAAGAGCCTGCCGAGGTCGACATCTCGACTTTCTTCGCCTACACGGTCACCGACAGTACCGGCCAGCTGCAGCTGCATACCCCCGATTCCACCGAGACCGGGCTCGTGTCCGCCGCGGAATGGATTCGCGCGTTTCCGCGCCGGATGACGATCGCACCGAATTCGCAGCAGACGGTGCGGCTGCTCGTCACGCCGCCGACTGACCTGCCCGATGGCGAGTACTGGGCACGGCTCGCGGTGCTCGCGCGCGGCGGACGCGTGCCGCTCGAGACGTCCACGGATACATCGGCCGTCAACGTCGGCCTTTCGATCGAAGTCCGGACGCTGCTCCCGGTGCTGTACAGGAAGGGAAAGGTCGAGACCGGCATCACGCTATCCGGCCTTCGCGCTGCGCGCGTCGCGGATTCGGTCGTGGTCCGCGGCCGGCTGGAGCGGCGAGGAAACGCTGCGATGATAGGGACCCTGCGCGGCGAGCTGGTGGATTCGGCCGGTCGGGTGCGCGCCTCGTTCACGCAGCCGGTTTCGACCTACCTCGCGCTCGAGCCGCGCTTCGTGACTCCGGCCGACTCGGTGCCGAGCGGGGAGTACACGTTGAGAATGGAGGTCTCTCCGGAGCGCCGGGACCTTCCACCCGAGGCGCTCCTGCCGTTCCGCACCGTCCGCGACTCGGTCGCGGTGCACCTCCCCTGATCATGCGCGCGAGTCTCGGGGTCGCGGTTCTCCTCGGGCTCGCGCTCGCGCCGCAGCGGGCGGCCGCGCAGGTCGGCGACGCGTCCGCGGAGGCGTCGCTGCTCGAAGTGCGCCTGGGGCAGGTCGCGTCCCGGACGCTGCCAGCGCTCCGCGTCGGGGAGGAGGCGCTCCTTCCGCTCGCGCAGTTCTTCGACCTCGCCGAAGTGAAGGTGACGCTCGATCCGGCAGGTCGGCTCACTGCGATGCTCGAGCCGGAGGGAATCGCCATTTCCGTACGGGCGGACGAAGCGCATGCGCGCGCGAACGAGCGGTTCATCGCGGTCCCGCCCGGCTACGTGCGCTTCCAGGATGGCGATCTCTACCTGGCGGCGTCGGTGCTCGCGGCGCTCATCGAGTCGGAGATCGTCGTGGACTGGGCGGCCCTCGAAGCGACGATCGCCGATCCGTCCCGCTTCCCCGTCGCCGAGCGCGACCGGCGCGCCCGCGCGCGCAACGCGCTCGCAGCCGGTGATCCAGCGGCCGAAGCCACGCGTCTCGTGACCCCCTCCCGCCGGGCCTGGGACGGCTTCGTGCTCGACTACTCGTGGTTCGCGCCGAGCTCGGACCTCCTCGGCGGGAGCTCCTATGCCGTGGCCGCCGGCGCCGACGTGCTGGGCGGATCCCTCGAGGCGTCGGTCCGGAGCAACGGCCGGGCGGGCGATGGTGACGTCGACGTCGACGGCTCCTGGCTTGGCGTCTGGCGGGGCAATCGCTGGCTGCAGCAGCTTCGCCTGGGCGATGGCCCCGCGAGCGGACCGCGACCCCGTCACCTGCGCGGGGTGTACCTGACGAATGCACCCTACGTGCGGCCGTCCCTGCTCGGCACCTACGCCTACAACGGCCGGCTCCCCGCGGGATGGGAGATCGAGGCCTATCGCGGCGGACAGCTCGTCGGGCTCGACAGCGTTCTGGCGGATGGAACCTATGCCGTCGAAGTGCCGGTCCTGTTCGGCGAGAACCCGGTCGAGTTCGTCGCCTATGGGCCCTTCGGCGAGCGCCAGTCATTCAGCCGCACCTATCGGGCGCACGCCGCACTCCTTCCGGCCGGCCGGGCCGAGTACGCCACGTCCGCCGGCGCGTGCCGCCTCGCGCCGTGCGATGCCGCGGCCAACGCCGACCTGCGCTACGGCCTCTCGCGCCGATGGACGGCGGGCGCCGGGATCGAGCAGATCTGGCGGGACACCCTCCCTGACCTCTCCCATCCCTATGTGTCCGCCACCGGGAGCCTCACCTACGCGTGGACGATGCAGGCGGAAGCGGTGGCGAATGCGCTCGTCCGCGGCGGGCTCGCGTTCGAGCCCACTCTCAACCTCCGTGTGAGCGCGGATTACACGCGATTCGACCGCGATGTCGTGGCGTCGTTCGCCAATCCGCTCGCCCGACGCTCCCAGCTCCGCCTCGCGACCTTCATCCGGCCCGACCTGCGGCGGGACTACTTCTATTTCGATGCAACGGCGGAGCACGCGACTCGAGCCGACGGCACTTCGATGCGTCTGCACGGCGGGGCTTCGGCCAGGCTGGGCGGACTGCGCGTCCAGCCGTATGCGAGGCTCGAGCGAGACGCGCCACACGCGGGACCGGCCACGTCGCGCACGTTCGCGGGCCTCACCGCGTTCTTCATCCCGAGCGGTCGCGTGGGCCCACTGCTCCGCAACTCCTGGCTGCGCGCGAGCTATGAATCCGAGGGGCTCTCGTCGCCGAGGCTCGCGACGATCAGCATGGCGCGGCCGCTCCTCGGCTCACTGCGCATCGAGACGGGCATCAGCTGGATCCGAGGCAGCGGGGCGCCGACGTTCACGCTGACGCTCGCCTCGGCGTTCAATGCGCTGCGGAGCTTCACGAGCGTGAGCGCACAGGCGGGCTCGCCGGCATCCGCCACCCAGTATCTCCAGGGCTCGATGCTCTACGATCGCCGGCAGGGCATCACCTTCGACGCGGGCCCGGCACTGCAGCGGGCGGGCATAGCCGGCACCGTCTTTCTCGACCGCAACGGCAACGGGGTGCGGGACGGGGGAGAGGAGGCGCTGCCGAACGTCCGGGTCCAGGTGGGAACCGGGAGCGCGGTGACCGATTCGATGGGGGAATACCGCGTGTGGGACATCGTGCCGTTCGAGCCCGTGGTCGTCGTGCCGGACTCGATGAGCTTCGAGTCCCCGCTCTGGGTGGCGCGCGAGGACGTGCTGGCCGTGCTCCCGTCGCCGAACCACTTCACGGGGGTCGACGTCCCGCTCAGCACCGGTGCCGTGCTCGAAGGCCAGGTGGCGCGTGCATTCGGGGGAAGCCTGCTGGGAGTGGCAGGCGCCACGCTCGAGCTGCGGGAAATCGGGACCGGGCGGCGGCGGACGGTCGTCACATTCACCGACGGCACATTCTACATCCTCGGCGTGCGCCCGGGGGAGTACGAACTCGCCGTCGGGCCCCGGACGCTGGAGCTCCTCCGGCAGTCCGCCGAGCCGCTCCGTTTCACGGTCACCCCGGAGGGCGCTGCTCCGGCCACCCTCGACATCCGCCTGGTTCCCGCTCCGCCCCAGTGACGCGCGCGGCCGGCGCCTGCCGGCCTATCGTGCCGCCAGCCAGTACGTCATCTTGAGCGCGACGAAATTCCGCCCATCCGCGTCGAAGGTATCGAAGAGCGAACGCAATCCCACGTCGCGATCCGCAATGCCCGACCGATCCTGCTGCCAGACGAGATAAAGCGTGCTCCCCCGGAGCCACTCCCAGCGAAGGACGAGGTTGCTCCGGAACGACAGGACGTTGAAGTCCCGGTCGGGCAGCGTGAACGTCTCGCCGTCCGCCGTGACCGTATAGCCGCTCTCCTCCCGGACGATCGTCGTACCGTCGGTCCCATAGGTGCGCACGTCGCGGCTCCGCGCGGCGCCCAGCTCGCCGAAGTCGTGAAACTCGCCGCTCGCCGCAAACGGCTCGGCGTAGAGCTCGAGCGTGAGGTCGGGTGTGAACGCGTAGTTGAGCCGCAGCTGTGCGGAGAGGGTGTTGCGGTCGACGAAGGCGAACACGTACCGCGTTCCGAAGGTGGCCGCCGGTCCCCCCGGCAATGCGGCGACGTACTGCCGTGACACGACCGAACGGGACCAGCGCGGATTGACGCTGATGCTCCAGCGCGGGGCCGGGCGGGTCGCGATGCCGGCCCGTGCAGTAAAACTCCAGCCGCCGAATTCATCGTCGAAGTAGCTGAGGGCGCTGTTCCACGTGACCGGCGAACCTTCGTTCCCGTTGAGGCTCAGATCGAATCCATGCCCGAAGCCCGTTCCCATGAGCGGCCCGCCGCGCGTGAGATCGTCGCTCAGGGCGCGCGCCTCGACGAAGCCGCCGAGGAAGAGCTGCCAGAAGTTCCGCAGCTGGAAGTTGTTCGCGAGCGACGATTCAGTGCCGGTGTGGATGCCGCCGAAGTTCCAGCTCCGTCCCGCGTAGAGGTCGTGCGAGCGCCGCCGGAACAGTTTTCCCGGCTCCGTCTCACGCCACATGAGGCTCGCGTCCACGCTGATGTCGTTGGCGCTCCCCAGCTGGCCGGCGTCATTGAGATCGAAGCCCGGGGACTCGGCACTGACGTCCACTTCCCAGATCCAGTGACGGCCGGAATTCTTCTCCGCGCTCATCCCGGCGCCCCATCCGGAGAGGGAGCGCCGGGCAGGATCGAGGGTGAATTCGGTGGCGTCCGGTCGCTGCATGAAATGCGCGGGGTGCCGCTGGATGCCGAGTATGGCGTCCGGGTCTCCCGTGAGATGGCTGAAGCCGAAGGAAAAACTGAACTCGTACTCGCTCCGGGCCGTCCGCAGGTTGACGTCGCCACCACCGGTGATGGCCGACCGGGGAAGGAGGGCCGCGAGTGCGGAGCCTTCGGGAACGTCCCGTCGCACCGCCGTGAGCGACACGCCGGCCGTCGAGCTGTTGCGCCCGAACTCCTGTTGCACCCGGCCGATCCCGTACGCCGTGAACGGCTCGATGGGCACGCGCCCGAATCCGCTCCCGGTGTCGAACGTCCGCGCCTCTTCGGCACCGGTGAACGCCGCGAGTGCGCCGACCGAGAGTCCCGAGCGCATGCGCCCCGAAAGCTTCGCGGCGCCCAGGATCGTGGTATTGGATGGGAAATCCACGTACTCGCCGCTGGCGGAGCCGCGCGGGGCCTGGCCGATGCGCCGCGAGTAGTAGAAGTCGGCTCCATCTCCCACGAGCAGCTGGTTGCCTTCGGTGAAGAACGGTCTCCGCTCGCTGAAGAACGTCTCGAACGCGGTCAGGTTGACCTCGGCCGGGTCCGCTTCGACCTGGCCGAAGTCCGGGTTGATCGTGGCATCGAGGGTGAGGTTGGGGCCGAGCCCCATCTTGAAATCCGCGCCGGCCCGCGCCGACGATACGCTGCCGTCGTTGAAAGGATCGCCCGGGACGCTGGGTTCGAAGGTCGCGTTCGCGGCGACATACGGCGTGAGCTCGAGGCGGCGCGGTGCCCGGGCCACCGAGATGCCGCGCAACTCGCCGAAGCGGGACGCCCAGCCGGTCTCACGCGACGGAATCACGATCCAGTAGACATCCTCGCTGGCATGGGGCATCCAGCGGTTGATCTGCACACCCCAGAGCTGCTCGCCTCCCGCGGCGAAGCGCAGCTGCGAGAAGGGAATTCGCATCTCGGCGGACCAGCCGAGCGAGTCCACGGAGGCATCGGCGCGCCAGACCGGGTCCCAGGCCATCTCCCTGTCGCCCTCACTGTCGGACGGATTGTAATAATCCCCCCGAACGCCGCCCGATGAGATCGAGAAGACATAGGCCGTCCGGCGATCGCGATAGGTATCGAGCGCCACGATGAAATGCTCGGCGTTGGTGAACTGGTCGCGCCGCGCCACGGTCGTGGGGATTCCGGAGGGATCGGTGCTCCGCATTCGCGCCGCGACATAGAGCGCGTCCTCATCGTAGAGGAAGGCGACTTCGGTCGTGGCGGTGGGCGTGCCGCCCTCGAGCGGGACTTTCTGCAGGAAATCCGTGCGCCATTCCGCCGCACCCCACGCAGCCTCGTGCGGGCGGCCGTCGATGTCGACCGCGGCGCCCGCGGGCACCTGCCGCGCGGTGAACGCCTTGGAGGGCGACGCGGTCGACTGGGCGGCGAGGGGCGCCGCCCGATGCGCGAGACAGGCGATCGTGGTGAGGCAGGCGATGACAGCGTGGCGCACGAAGGCTCCGCGTTATGGGCGAAACGGGCCGGAATTGCCCGTCAGATGCCGCTATTCCGCAGAACGTTTGCGCGGGCGCCCTGGTTTCAGAAAAGAACGAACCCCGCGGCGAGTGGGCCGGGGGGCTCGTCCGGGCGGATGCGACGGCCGTCAGCCTTCGCGCTCGATGGCGATGCTGCCGTTCACCGTCTTGAGCGACAGGCTGCGCCCGCCGCTGCCGATGGTCCCCGTGAGGCGCCGCGGCCCGAAGCGGCCGCGCACGGTGAGCGGGAAGTCCGTCGAGATGTCGCCATTGACGGTGCTCGCGCTGACATCGGCATTGACGGAGGCCGGCAGGGTCACGGTCACACTGCCGTTGACCGTGGTGAACTCGGCCGGGCCACTCCAGTCGCCCCGGCCGACGCGTGCGACCACATCGCCATTCACCGTAGTGGCCTCCGCCATGCCGCGCGTCGAGACCTCGACATCCCCGTTCACGGTCGAGACCTCGGCATCGGCCGTGAGGCCGGTGGCTTCGACGTCGCCGTTCACCGTCCGACCCGCGAACTTCACGGTGGCGGGGACTTCGACGGTGAAGTCGACCTCGACGTCGTTCTCCTCGTTGTTGCGGCCGTCGCGGTTCCGGCGCCCGTCATCGCGGCAGCCCGAGGTGGAGCGCTGGTTCGGGTAGATGGCGCAGATCGTCACGCCGTCCTCGTGCTCCTCCACGCGAATCTCGACGGATGCGACATCGCTGCGGCGGGCGCGCTTGGTGGCGCTGACCCGGACTTCCCGGCCGCTCGTGGCCGAGGCGTTGATGGCGCCGTTGACGCCGCGGAGCTCGATCGTCTTTCCGGCGGGGAGCGTGCCGGACCAGCGGAAATCGGTGCCCTGCGTGGTGCCCTGGAGGGCGGCAGCGGTGAGGGCAGCGGTCAGCAGCAGCATGGTCTTCTCCGAAGTGTTGGTCAGCGTGAACCGGCGGTGCCCGGCCGTACGAGCCGGATCGGCCCCTGGAACGATTCGATATCGAGCCTGGCGCTCCCGTTGCCGATCGTGAAGGAGAAGTCTCCCTCGCGCGATCCGCGGAACGAGATGGGGAAGTCCGCGCCGAACTCGCTCTGGAAGGTCGACACCGAGACGGCGACGTTGGCGCCTTCCTGCACCGTCACGGTGACGCCGCCGTTGTGCGTGGCGAAGCCGTAGCGGCCATTGTTGCGGATCGGGCCGGCGAAGGTGATGCCGCCATTGACCGTTTCCGCCTCGACATCGGACGACTCGATGCCGGTGAGCGTGATGGCGCCGTTGACGGTTTCCGCGTGCACCGTGCCCTCCGCGTTCCGGACCGTGATCGATTCGTTCACGGTCGTGGCATAGAGCTGTCCGCGAACACCGGTGACCTGGATGCGCCCTTCGACCGTCTCCAGCTCGACGATGCCGTTCCCGCCTTCGACCGAGATGCTGCCGGAAACGGACTCCGCGCTGACCGCGCCCTGCGCGCCGACGACGGTGATATCCGTGTTGACGCCGCTGAGCTCGAGGGCCATCCACGCAGGGGCCGAGATCTCGAAGCGCAGGTTGCCGGGATCTCCGTGTTCCCAGTCGGCTTCGACTTCGACCCGGCCACCGTGGCGCCCGACCGTGAAGGGGCCGCCGGTGCCGCGGACCTGCACGGAGTTCCGGTTCCAGGCGCGGACGGTGATGCTGCCGCGATGGGCCTCGACCTCGAGCCTGTCGCCGC
>DAINRR010000094.1:0-9838 GCA_036741715.1 Gemmatimonadales bacterium | reverse complement strand
CCCTTGGTGTAACTGGCAACACGCCTGACTCTGGATCAGGAGAGTCCTGGTTCGAGCCCAGGAGGGGCAATGCCCGGAGTGATCCTGCTCCGGGCTTCTTTTTTCCCCCGCCGCGCTCTTCTGGTCAACCCCCACCCCCGGTGGTACGTTAGGCCTTCCGCACGTTCTCGCGCGCTCCATCACCCGTCAGCGAGCACACCATGGCCAGAATCGAAAACGACACGCGGAAGGCGGCCGGCCTTCAAGTGGCGGAGCCCCCGGCGGACGAGTCCCAGCCCGAGAGCCTCGACAAGGTCCGCGACATCCTGTTCGGGAGCCAGATGCGCGCGGTCGAGACCCGGCTCCAGGGGCTCGAGGAGCGGCTCCGCCGAGAGCACGAAAACCTGCGGGATGATTTCACCCGGCAGGTGGAAGCGCTCGACGCGCTCATCCGGAACGAGACGCAGTCGCTGACGGAGCGGGTCGCCGCCGAGCGGGCGAAGCGTGTCGAGGAGCTGAAGGCGCTCGCCGCCGACATGAAGGAAACGGTCCGCACGCTGGAGAAGCGGCACCTGAGTCTCGAGGAGGCAACGAACATGGCCGACGCCGGACTTCGCGACCAGCTCCTCATGCAGTCCACGGCCGCCGCCGCCGAGCTCGCGCGAGTGGGCGAGCGGCTGAGTGCGGAGCTCGAGCGATCGCACCATGCGCTCGATTCCGCCAAGACGGACAGCGCCACGCTCTCGGGCCTGCTGTCGGAGCTGGCCGCGCAGGTCGGTCGCGGCTCCGCGAAGAACGGCGCCCGGGGCTGAGCAGATGCCCGACCACCGGGCACCCTGGGAATCCACCTCGCCAAGCGGGCAGCTCGATCCTTCTGCGGAGGAATTGGCCGAGCTGCGCGAGTTGCTGCTCGGCGCCGAACGCCGCCGCCTCCAGGAGCTGGAGCGACGCCTCGACGAGCCGGGCATCACGCGCGACGCGTTGATCGAGCTGCTTCCCGAGGCGATCGTCGCGCGGACGGCGCGCGATCGCCAACTGGCACGCGCGCTCGCGCCGACGGTCGAGGGCGCCATCAGCGAGTCGGTCCGCCGCAACCCTCGCCCCATCGCCACCGCCATCTTCCCCGTGCTCGGCCCTGCGATTCGGAAGGCCATCGCCGAGTCGCTCTCGGCGCTCGTCGCCTCGATCAACCAGACCATCGAGCACAGCTTCTCGGCGCGCGGCCTTCGCTGGCGCCTCGAGGCCTGGCGAACGGGCGTCCCCTTCGCGCAGGTCGTCCTCAAGCACGCCCTCGTCTACCGGGTGGAGCAGGCCTTCCTCATTCATGCGGAGACGGGGCTCCTGCTTTCGCACGCCTGGGCTCCGGATCTTCCGGCGAGCGATCCCGACCTCATCGCGGGCATGCTGACTGCGATCCGCGATTTCGTGGCCGACTCGTTCTCGGCCGAGCGGGATGCCGGCGGGCTTCGCCGCTTCCATGTCGGCGAGCTGCTGGTGATGGTGGAGCATGGCCCGGCCGCGGTGCTCGCCGCGGTGGTCCGGGGCCAGCCTCCCGACGCGCTTCTCGCGAAGTTGCAGGATACGCTCGAGACGATCCACCTCCAGTTCGCCGGGGCGCTGACGGAATTCGACGGGGATTCCACCGCGTTCGAGGGAGCGCGCCCGCTCCTCGAGGAGTGTCTCGCGACCGAGGTCGCCACCGACCGCTCGCGCGAGCGCCGCGGCCCGGCCGCATGGCTTCCCTGGCTCGTCGCCGCCGTCCTCCTGATCGCCGTGGCCGGAGGACTCGCGCTTCGCTCGGCGCAGCGATGGGGGGAGGCGCGGGATGCGCTCCGCGCCCAACCCGGCATCGTCGTCACCAGTGCGGAGCGTGGAGGGCGGTGGAGCTTTGCGGGTCTCCGCGACCCACTCGCGGCCGATCCCTCGGTGCTGCTCGCGCGGGCCGGAGTCGACACCGCGGACGTGGACCAGCGATGGGAGCCCTACCTGTCACTCGAGCCCGAGCTGCTGCTGAAGCGTGCCGGGCGGACGTTCGCGCCGCCTGCCGGCGTGACGCTTGCCTTGACGGCGGATACCCTTGCCCTCCGCGGCTCGGCGCCTCTGCCCTGGGTCATCGCCGCGCGGCGACAGCCCCTTCCTGCCGGCATCGGAGCGCTCGACATGAGCGGCGTCACGCCCGTGATTCCCGCCGACCTCGCAGCGCTCGTGAGCGACATCGAGTCACGCCGAGTCCTGTTCCCGAGTGGATCCGCGAGGCTCGATCGCGCTGCCGGCGACGTGATCGAGGATGTTGCCGGCAAGCTCAATCGGCTCGATGCTGGCGTGGCGCTGATCGGAGCGCGTGCTTCGCTGGAGCTCGTAGGGCGGGCGGATCCCACCGGCTCCGACTCGCTCAATCGGTCGCTGAGCCGGCAGCGCGCCGAAGCGGTAGTGGCGGCCCTGGGCGCGCGGGGCGTGCCGATCGGATCGGCCCGGGTGAGCGGCGTCGGAACCAGTCGCCCTCTGGCCGAGGAGAGCGCCGAGGAGCAGTCGCGAATCAATCGCAGCGTCTCATTCGGGGTGTCGCTCAGATGATCCAGAAGAAGGTCTGCATGGTCGGGGTGTACGGCACGGGCAAGACCAGCCTGGTCCGGCGGTTCGTGGACTCGCTGTTCTCGGAGCGCTACCTCTCGACCGTCGGGGTCAAGATCGACCGGAAGGCGATGCAGGTGGATGGCTCGGACCTGACCCTCCTGCTGTGGGACCTGGCGGGTCGAGACGGGCAGGAGGACATCACCGCGAGCTACCTTCGCGGCTCGCACGCAGTTCTCTACGTGGCAGATGGTACGCGGCGCGAGACGTGCGACCAGCTTCCCGAGCTCCGCGCAATCGTCCGGGAGGCGGCCGGCGAAGTTCCCGAGTTGCTGGCCCTCAACAAGAGCGATCTCACCGACCGCTGGACGCTTGCGGCAGGTGACGAGCAGGCGCTCGCGCAGGCGTGGGACATGGTGAAAACCAGCGCAAAGACCGGTACCGGCGTCGAGGATGCGTTCCAGCGGATCGGCCGGGCGCTCCTGACCGCCAGGGAGGCGAAGCCATGACGGAGGCGGCCGTGGCTGCGACGCACGTGGATGTGAGTGGGCTGACCGATGTGGGTCGCAGGCGCAAGACGAACGAAGATCACTTCATCGTCGTGTCGCTCCAGCGCGCTGCGGAAGTGCGGCAGACCAGCCTCACCGATTCCGGGCTGCTCGAGCGCCTCCGCAGCCAGGAAGCACTGCTGCTCGTGGTGGCCGACGGCGTCGGCGGCCGGGGCGGGGGTGACATCGCGAGCTCGGCCGCGGTGACCGGCCTGGTCGAATACGTCGGGCAGGCGGCCGGCTGCCTGCACGATCTCGATATCGACCGGGAGCACGAGTTCCTGGAGCAGCTCGAGCGGGCGGTCCGGAACGCACACCACCACCTCCTCACCGAGGGCGGCGGCCGCGGCCAGGGGCCCGCCACCACCCTCACCATGGCGGCGCTCGTGGGGCCCCGCGCCTACCTGATCCACGTGGGCGACAGCAAGGCGTACTATCTGCGGAGGGGACGACTTCGCAAGCTCACCCGTGATCACACCACCGGGGAGTACATGGTCGACGCGGGCGCCTGGACCGAGGAGCAGGCGCGAACGTCACCGGTGAGCGGCAACCTCTTCAGCGCCCTCGGCGGGGAAGAACTGATCGTTTCAGTGGGCCTGGTCGACCTTGTTCCGGGCGACGTGCTGCTGCTCTGCACCGACGGTCTCACCAACGATGTGCCCGACGCCCGCATCGAGGAGATTCTCGGACGGGCGGAAGATGCAGCGTCGGCGTGTCGAGCACTGGTGGACGAGGCCCTTGCCGGCGGCGGGAGCGATAACATCACCGTGCTTGTAACACGAATGTCGAGCCCGGCATGACCTGAGTCGTTGCCGGGCTTCCCAGGTTATTTCGCGTTCTCTGCGATCCTCTCGCGGAGCCTGTTTTCCTCCGCCGCGATCTCCGGCCCGAAATCCTCCGACTCCCAGAGCGGCCGGATCTCGAGATCGCTCGGCCCCGGCATCGGGTTGGGACACCGCCTGGCCCACTCGACCGCCTCCTCCATCGAACGCACCTGCCAGATCCAGTACCCCGCCACCAGCTCCTTCGTTTCGGCAAAGGGGCCGTCGGTCACCGTCCGCTTTGGCCCATCGAAGTGGATTCGCTTCCCGAACCTGCTCGGCTTGAGCCCGTCGCCCGCGAGCATGATGCCCGCCTTGACCAGCTCTTCGTTGTACTTCCCCATCTGCTCGAACATCTCTTCGGCCCCTTCCATCTCGAGGGGATTCGACTCCGCTTCGGACTCCCTGGTCGCCTTCACGATCACCATGACCCGCATGTGACCTCCTGTACGGTTGGGAGCGGCCCTGATGGCCTGCTCTCTGAGACGTCGTTCGGGCCTGCCGCAGATCGACATCGGCTGGGGTTGGACTTCCCTGGCGGGAAGCGCCGGCCGTCAGGACTCCCGGGAACGGCTGCTATCTGGAGGCGACCTTCGAAACCGGGGCGGGGAGCGCGAGCCGCTCGACGAGCAGTTCGTGATAGCGAGGATCCTGCCTGAGGCCTTCGAATCGCGCGTCCCAGCCGAGGTGCACGAGGAACGTCGACCGCTCGTCGGCGGCGCGGCGAAGCCACTTGAATGCTTCGTCCATGTCGCGCAGGCCGGCATAGATCGACGCGATATCATACGAGGAGACGTATTCGTGCTCGTGCCGCGCCAGCAACTGGCGGAGGATGCGCCGGGCTTCGGCGGCGTGACCACTCGTGGCGAGACCATGGCCCAGCGCGGCGGCCGCGAACGCGCTCGGAGTGAGGCGGGCAGCCTCGCGCAGCGCCAGGATCGCGGAGTCGGGCTTCGCCTCCCCCATGTACGCCCAGCCCCGAACGACGTGCGCCCAGAAATCGGGCATCATGCGATTCGCTTCGGATGCGTACTCCATCGCCTGAGCGTGTTGCCGATCGAAGAGGCTGTGCCAGCCCATGCACGAGAGCAGCATCGGGTTCGCCGGATCGAGCGCCACCGCCTGCTCGGTCTGCGCCAGCGACTCCTCGCGCCGGCCGAGAGCGAGGAGGAAATGCGCGTAATCGTGGCGGATCTGGGCATCGTTCGGGCTGAGCTCGAGTGCTCGCTGGAAGAGCCGCTCCGCGGCGGACCAGTTCCATTCGTGCAGCATCTTCACGAGCGCCATCTGCGCATGCGCCTCGGCGAGGAGCGAGTCCCGTTCCAGCGCCATGCCGGCGGCGAACTGCATCTTCCCCAGCGCGACAGCCGGCGCCATGTCGCCGAAGAAGGCGCTGAAGTAATAGGCTCGCGCCATACCGGCGTAGGCGGGTGCGAACCCGTCGTCGAGCGCGACCGCCTTCTCGAAGGCTGCGATCGCATCCGCGAGCCTCCAGTGCGCCTGGTAGTAGACCGCTTTCAGGTATGCATCGTGGGCGGCCGGGTCGGTCTGCCGCGAGACAGCGGTCGGCACGCTCGTGCCGTGTCCGGCTCCGCTGCCAAGGACGCCGGTGACGGCCGTCGTGATTTCCTGCTGCAGCGAGAACAGGTCGCGCAGGTGCCGCTGGTACACGTGCGCCCACAGGCGGCGTCCAGTGGCCGGGTCCACGAGCGCAGCTGAAACCTGGACGCTGTCCGTACCCCGGGTGAGGGTCGTCTGCATCACGACGTCCGCCTTCAACTCCCGCGCGACCTGCGCCAGCGATTTCGCGGGACCCATTGCGCTCATCATGGGAGCATCGGCGCCGGTCCCGCCGGCCGGCATCGTGGACGCGGGCATGCCAGCCTGGTCCATGCCAGCTCGATCCCGGTCTGCCATGCCCGCGATCGTGGCGCCGGACGTCCCGCTGCCGGCGCCGGCATAGCGCATGACCGACGCGCGCGAAATGACGCGCAGCTCATTGGTACGAGTCAATTCGCCGATGATCGCATCGGTCAACCCGTCCGCGAGATGGGCGTAACCGGCACCTGGCGAGGCGTCCGCGATCGGCAACACGGCCAGCGTCCGCATCGGGGAGGCGAGAGCGGCGGCGCGGTCGCTCGATCGGAAAGTGCCGAGGAGCCCGGCGCCCGCGACGGCGGCGACGGCGAGAAGGACTGCGCCGAGTACGAGGCTCCTCGTCGGGTACTTGCGAGGAGCATGCGGGCGGGTGCGCTCGCGCTCCGTCGCCGACTCCGACGTTTCGTTCGTGCCCGACCCGCACGACGCGAGCGCCTCGCGGAATTCTCCGACGGTACGGAATCGGTCGGCCGGGACGTTCGCCAGCGCCTTGTCGAGGGCACGCTCGACCCCGGAGGCGATCATCGGGCGCACGACATGAATCCGGGGCACCGCTCCACTCGAGCGTCTCGCGGCGATGGCCGCGGCCGTCGGCCCCGTGAACGGCGGCTCCCCCGTCAGGAGCTCGTACAGAACGCAGCCGAGGCTGTAGAGGTCCGAGCGGCCATCGACGACGGCGTCTCCGCCGGCCTGCTCCGGGCTCATGTAGGCCGGCGTGCCGAGCACGAGGCCGGTGCCCGTCAGGTGCTCCTCGCCGGCAACGCCAATGGCGCGAGCAATCCCGAAGTCGGCGACGACGGCATCGCCGTCCTGCAGGAGGATATTCTCGGGCTTGATGTCGCGGTGGACGATGCTGCGGCGATGCGCGTAGTCGAGCGCGGAGGCGACCTGGCAGGTGAGCCGCAGCGCGTCGCCGATCGGAAGCTGCCGTTCGCGATCGAGCCGCTCGCGCAGCGACTCCCCGTCGACGAACGGCATGACGTACCAGAGCAGTCCGTCGGTTTCCCCGGAATCATGGAGCGGGAGTATGTGGGAATGCGTGAGGTGGGCCGCGATGCTGATTTCGCGAAGGAATCGGTCGGGTCCGATCGCGGCCGCGAGCTCGGGGCGGAGGACCTTGATCGCGACGGGGCGGTCGTGCTTCTGGTCCCGTGCGTAATAGACCGTGCCCATCCCTCCCTGACCGAGCCGACGCTCGATGAGGTACCGGCCGGCGAATACCGACCCGAGAGTGAGGTCGCCGATGTGCACGGGGCCCTGGCTTGAAGACGCTGGGTCCATGCTATCCCGCGGAACCCCGATCCGCAAGCGAATCGCGGCTTGCAGAATGCCGGTCGGCATGGGGATCGGCCATGCACCGGGAGGTCACGGGCGCCCTCGTCCCGCAGTATCGGCGACTCCGATCGGGCATCTGTCTTGCTCATCCGCGCGTGTCCGCCAGTCGGGCCGATGCGGGCGCGAGATCCTCATCCGCGTTTCACGCCTTCTTCATGTCCGACCTGCAAGAGTGGAAGTACTCTCAGATGGAGTGCCGCATGAGCCGCCGTATCTGCCTCTTCCTCGCCGGGATGTTCGTGATGGGCTGCGCGCCGGCATTCCCGCCGCGCCCCGAGCTTCCCCCGGTGTCCGCCGCGATTGGAAATCCCGAAGCCAGTGAACGTTCGGCACCGGTGATCCCGAAGCCGGACCTCTCGACCGTGAGCTCCGAAGTCCGGGCGGCCGCCGATCCGGTGAGCCAGGCCACTCGCATTACGAGCCCCGGGGTCCGCTAGCCGCCCATCCTGACGTTCTCGCACGGGGACGGCCGCGATTTTCGCGGCCGTTTTTCTTGTGCGCTGTCCGGGCGACACGTTCGGGAAGGCGGATCTCCCACCCTGGCCGCGGTTTGGAGACCCCTGAGGCAGGCCCCGGGCCGGATGGGCGCGGAGGAAGCCACGTGCACCGGCTCACAGACGGCGGGCGACCCGCCGACGATCTTGGCCCTCGGGTACGCAACCTGGCCCTTTCTGAGCGGCTCGGACATGGGATTCGATCGAACGCAGTCCAAGAGGTCGGCGGCGCTGGCGCTGTGTGTCTCGCTTCTCGCAGTGCCGGCGCTGTCGGCGCAGTCCCGGGTCGTGCTGCCGGAAGGCAGCGTCATCGTCGTGCGGACCTCGAGCCCGATCGAATCGGCGACGGCGCAGGTCGGCCAGACGTTCGAAACCGTCGTCGTCGATACCGTCCGGGTCGATAACTACACCGTCGTCCCGGCCGGCAGCCGCATCCGTGGAGTCGTGACCTTCGCGCAGGCCGCGAGCCGGCAGCAGTCGGGTGTCGTGGAGGTCAATTTCGACCGCCTCACGCTCCCGGACGGCACGACTCGCGCGCTGAACGGAAAGCTGACGAGCACGGATGCGGCCGAGCGGCGTCAGATCGATTCGGATCCGGACGCGCGCGTCGTGCTGGTCGGCGGGCGGGGCGGCGTGGGAGCCGCGATCGCCGGAGCAGGTGCGGAAGGCAGCTCGAGGTCGGGCCTCCTCGCGGCCATCGGCAACATGATGTCGGAAGGACGCGACGTCCGTGTTCCATCGGGTACGTCGCTGGCGGTCCAGCTCGAGCAAGGCCTGGTGCTCACCCGGCGGGGAACCGCGCGTGCGCCCGACGCCTTCACCATCTACACCGCTGCCGACCGCGTGCGCGCCGCCCAGCAGGAGCTGGCCCGGCGGAACTACTATCGGGGCAGCGCCAACGGCCAGCTCGACGACGCGACGCAGCGCGCGCTCTTCGAGTTCCAGATCGACAAGGGCATCATCGCGACCGGCAACCTCGATGGGAGCACGGCGAAAGCGCTCGGCCTCTCGGCGACTGCGGCCGCACCGGAAGCCGCGGTGCTCTCGCCGGAGGAAGCGTCCCTGCTGCGGCGTGGAGGGCAGGCGCTGGTAGGCAGGTATCGCGAGGACCTCGGGATCTCCGCGGCGGGACGACTCAATGCGCGCCGGACCTACACGGAGGGGGAGCTCGAACTCTGGTTTGCGCTTTCGGCGTTCACCGACAACGCATCACTGTACGATCAGCTCGTCCGCGTGTCCGGCAACGTCGATGGCTCGGCGCTGGCGGGAAAGGCAGTCATCGGAGCCGCCAGGCGGGTCGACACCGCCATGCAGCGTGCGCGACCCACAGCGCGGATCCAGAATGCGTGGGCCACACTGCGCGAGCAGCTCGGGGAGCTGGACCCTGCATACAGGTAGCGGCCCGGCGACTTCGAATTCCTGGCTTCTCCGACGGTTCGGCATGAGCATACGCACCAGCGGGCCCGGCGCCACCGCGCCGGGCCCGCGTCGGCCGCTCGTGATCATCTAGGCAGATCCTGCGGCTAGGCAGATCCTGCGGCGACGCGTCGTCTCGAACCGAGGCGTGTGGCGCGCGGCCGTGTCAGGCGAGGCACGGAACCCTTGACGAGAAGCATCCCCACGAGCACGAGCCCGAATCCGCCGAGCATGCCGCTCGTGATCGGCTCATCGAGAAAGAGCCACCCCCAGAGCATCCCGAACGCCGGCGTCACATAGGTGACCGACTGTGTCTGCGTAGGCCCGACGCGCTCGATCATGCGGAAGAAGAGCACGAAGGCGAGTGCGGTCGATAGCGCGGCAAGCGCACCCATGGCGCCAAGCGCCGCAGGCGAGGGCGGGCGGTCGGGCAGGAAGAGCAGGGCCGGAACGGCGAGCCAGACGACTGCTCCAAGCTGCTGGCCCAGTGCGAGCGTGCCTGCCGGGATGCCCGCGAGCCTTCGCCGAACGTAGACGCCGGACCCGGCATAGGAGAGCGACGCCACCAGCGTGGCGCCGATCGCCGCGAGCGTCGGCGCATCGATGGCGATCGGACTCCATCCGGTGAGCACCACCACGCCCAGCAACCCGAAGGCGAGGCCGCTCGCCCGGATGATGGTCAGGCGCTCGCCGAGCCAGAGCGCGCTCAGCACAGCCCCGAAGAGGGGGACGGTTGCGCCCAGCACGGCCGTGAGCGATGCGCCGAGTCGCAGCTCCGCCCAGGCGATGAGCGAGA
>DAINRR010000093.1:4658-9905 GCA_036741715.1 Gemmatimonadales bacterium | reverse complement strand
ATCAAGACGCCGAGCGAAGTCGCGCGGCTCGTGCTCAAGTACACGAACCACATCCTCCTCGTGGGCGAAGGGGCCCGGCGGTTCGCGCTGTCGTACGGATTCCAGACGGAGAACCTGCTCACGCCGGAGTCGCGCGACATCTGGCTCCGCTGGCGGGCCAACCGCGGTACGGCGGACGACTGGCTCGACGTGCCGGAATCGGAAAAGATGACCGCGCGGCCGACGGGCACGATCAACCTCAACGTCGTCAACAGCAAGGGAGAGATCTCCTCGGTGACGACGACGAGCGGCCTCGCGTGGAAGATTCCCGGCCGGGCCGGAGATTCGCCGATCGTGGGCGCGGGGCAGTACACCGACAACGACGTGGGCGCCGCCGGTTCCACCGGGCGCGGGGAATCGAACATCATGGTGTGCGGCGGCTTCCTGACGGTGGAGCACATGCGGCGCGGGATGAAGCCGGCGGATGCGTGCCTCGAGACGCTCAAGCGCGTCGTCGCCGCCACGCCGCCGCGGCTGCTCAACGAGCGCGGCCGGCCCACGTTCGGGCTCCAGTTCTACGCGGTGAACAAGCGAGGCGAGATCGGCGCCGCCTCGCTCTTTCCCGCGCGCTACGCGGCGCACGACGGGCGGCAGGGAGCGCTCCGCGATGCCGCTTTCCTCTACGAGAAACCCTGAGATGACCAAGCGCGTCTGGCTCGCCCTGCTCCTCGCCTTCGGCACCGCCACCTCGACCGCGGTGGCGCAGGAGCGCGGCGTCACCCCGCCTCCGGCCGTCGTCGTCGAGTCGCTGCCCCCCTCCGACTATCCCTGGCTCCTGAGCTACTACCCGCTCGTCGGTGGGGGGCTCGGCGGCGGTCCGGTGGTCGTTGCGCGGGTGCGGTACTTCCAGCCCTCGCCCTATGAGGAGCGCTCGACGTATCGCGCCGACCTGACGGTGGAGGGCGGGCTCGGCCTCCACGGCAGCCGCATGTTCCAGACGCGCCTTCGCGCTCCACTCCTTTCGCAGAACCTTCGCGTCAACGCGCGCATCGGTGCGCGGCGAAACACGCGCGAGAATTTCTTCGGCCTCGGGAACTCCACGGTGCTCGAGAACGACCTGCCCGAGGAGGAGCGGCTGCGCTACCGGGTGCAGGAGACGCGGTACCAGTTCCTTGCCGATGTCACGCACCGGATCAAGGGGCCGATCCACGTTGCCGTGGGCGGCGGGGTGGAGCATACGCGCTACGTGCCACTCGAGGGCCCCACGCTGTTCGGCTCGACGTTCGGCGACGAAGAGATCGGCACCGATGCCCTCATCGGCGGCACGCTGGTGCTCGACACGCGGGACAACGAGTACGATCCCCGCTATGGCGTGGTCGTGGAAACCGGCGTCCAGTTCGGCAGCGGAGGGGACGGCTACTCGCGGCTCTACGGCATGGCACGCGGCTACAAGATGCTCGGCATCCGCACGCAGGTGGCCGCGCGGGTGGGCGCCTCCCAGCTCTACGGCGAGCCTCCGCTCAGTGCGCGCTACGAGCTTCCGGCATGGGAAGACGTGCTCGGCATGTACGGCGGAAGCGGCACCAACCGGGGGCTCCGCAGCAGCCGGTATCTCGGCACCGGTGCGCTCTTCGGAAATATCGAGCTCCGCCGCGAGCTGTTCACGTCGAAGAACGCCGCGGCTGCGTCACTGATCCTCTATGTGGATGCGGGTCGCGTCTTCGAGGGCGAGAAGGTGCGGCTCACGGCTGATGAGCTCCACGTCGGCGCCGGCGCGGGGATCGCGCTCCGCATCCTGCGGTCCACGAGCATCGTGTTCGACGTGGCGCGCGGATCCGATGGCATCCGGTTCAATATCGGGAGTGGATGGGCGTTCTGACGTGCAGTCGGTGAAGCGCAGATCGCCCGGCCGGTGTCGTTCACGGCCGGGCGATCTGCCGATCCGGCGATGCCTCGGTGGCTATTTCTCCTCGATCCTGATCCCTCGCTCCGCCAGCGCCTCCACGTAGGCCCTGAACGGCATCGCCTCATCCGGCGTGTGCACACCCTTCTCGGTGACGCGCCCGTCCGCCTGCATCTGGCCCGTGATCGACAGCGAATATCCCGTGGTGCGCATCATCGCGCTGATGCCGTGCTCGGCGTCGTATCTGTCGATGAGCTGGAAGGTCGTGGATGCATCCTTTCCGTCCCGCGTGCCGGACACCTCGACCTTGAGCGCCACGAGGTCCTCGCCCTTCGGCTTGAAGAGCTTCGGGTGCACCGCGGCGATGAACACGTCCCGCGGAACCACGCGATGGCCCTTCACCGTGATCGGCTCGTTGGAGATGAGGCCCAGCTCGCGGATGGGGCGCATGACGGCGACGTGCCCCGGGTAGCGCAGCGTCTTGTACTCCATCGTCGCGATCCTGCCTTCCCACGCGAACGGCATGGTGCTGATCCCGCCGCCGGTGTGGAACGCCTCGAGCTTTCCAACCGGCTCCGGGAACTCCACCTCCTCGAGCTCGCTCAGCGCGTCCACCTGCGTCGGCTTTCCGCCGCGCAGCACCCACGACGGCGTCGTGTAGTAGTCGAGCGCGCCCTCGAGCGAGTAGACGATCTGGTAATTGAGCGGCGGTTCCGGGTGCTGCGGGAGCCCGCCGACGTAGATCTTGACCCGCTCGGTCCGGTCGAGCCGGCGGATCCCCTCCGCGGCCAGGATGTTGACCATGCCCGGTGCCAGACCGCAGTCGGGAATGACCGAGAGGCCCTTCGCCTGCGCCGTCTGATGGAGCTTCTTCTGCTCGAAGACGATCTCCGTGTTGCCGCCCAGGTCGGAGAAATGGCAGCCCGCCTCCACCGCCAGCCGCGCCATGTCGCCGTTGAAGTAGTACGGGATGGCGCTCATCACCGCCGCGTGCCCGCGCATGGCGTGGAGCACGGCGGGATGATCGGTCACGTCGAGCCGAAGGGGCACCAGCCGGCCCTTCCCCGACTCGGTGAGCCACGCCGGCAGACTTTCGGTCCTGAGGTCGGCCAGCGTGACCTTCGTGACGGAGGGATTCCGGAGGAGATCGTACGCGCAGGCACAGCCCTGCAGGCCCGCGCCGAGTACCAGCATGTCCATGACGACCCTTTGGCAGAATTGAGCGGCTGACAGCCCCGGAAAATAGCCGGGCCCGGAGGGGTCATTCAACCCGCGCCCTCTGGGCGTAGATTCCGTCATGACCCCTCCCGTCCGCAGCGGTGACGCCACCCGGCAGCGACTCCTGCGCGCCGCGCTCGAGCTCTACACCTCGATCGGCTTCCGGGGGACGACGACGCCGATGATCGCCGAGCGCGCGGGCGTTGCCGAAGGGACGATCTACCGCCATTTCGGGAGCAAGGAGGAGCTGCTCAACGAGGCGTACCGGGGCTCGCAGCGCTGGGCGGCCGGGCTCATCGCCGAGCTGCGCGAGAGCCGCCCGGCGGGCACCGCCGAATTCCTCGGGCGGCTGGGCCGGCGAATCGTGGAGGGCGCGGACCGGGATCCGGCCGCGGTGCGGATGGTGCTTCACTGCCGGGAGGAGCGCTACCTGGACGATCGCAGCCGGGAGTCGGCAGGCGAGTTCCGCGCTGCGCTGCAGGAAATCGTCGCCGCGGGAAAATCGGACGGTGTCATCCGGGCGGGACCGGCGGAGCTCTGGGCCTCGATCTGGCTGGCGCTGGTCGGCTTCGCGGCGGAGCGGGTGAGCAGCCGCGAATGGGGACTCGAGCACTCGCAGCTCGGGCTCGCGCTCGACGCTGCCTGGGACGCCATCGCCACGAAGCGGGTCGAACGGTAGCTGCCGCTAGCCCGTTCCCGCGAAGTAGGTGAGTCCGCCGGTCACCTCCCGGGCAGGAGAGAGCTCGACGCGGCGCGCGCGCCCGGGCCCCACCGGACGCACTTCGATCACGCCGGCGCGCACGTACGCCACCGAATCGCTCCCCCACCGCGCACTGGACACCGCGTCGACGGCGACCATGCTCTCCCGGCCGTTCGAGCGGGCACAGAGGTTCTGCGGGACGCTGTCGCACCGCTCGATCGCGGCGAACGCCGGATCGCCCACGAGCACGCGCAGTGCGGAGTCCGCGGCCGCGAGCTCGATGCTTCCCACCTGCTCCGCCGTCTCACCCCTCGGCGGCACCGCTGCGCGCCAGACGCCGCGATCGGTATCGATGTAGAGCACCGCGCCGGACTTTCCCCAGCCGAGCCGCCGCGGCACTGCCTTCGATTCGCGCGGCAGCTCGAGTTCCCGCTCCGCACCGCTCAGCAGATTCATGAGCCAGACGGTGGCCGTGGAATCACTCGCCGCGCGGATGAAAGCGAGCGTTCCACCATCGGGAGAAAGCGCCGGCGCCGATTCGGCGATCGGCGAGAAGGTGAGCGCGATCGCCACTCCGCCCCCCGGCCGCACCGCGTAGAGGTCCGAGCCACCCGACCCCGGACCCACGAATACCGCGTACGCATCCTTCCCGATCTCCATCTCTCCGCGAAGCGGGGGCAGCGTGCACGCCGCGAGACCCGAGACCAGCGACGCCGCCAACGCCCGGGCCGATATCAACGCCCGAGCTTGTCCCGATAAAACCCCGTGATCCGCTCCCACGCCTGCTCGACCGCAGGGGTCCCGAAGCCCTGGCGTCCGGGCTTGAGGAAGCCGTGCCCCGTACTGTCGTAGATCTCGGTCTCGAATGACTTGCCGAGCGCCGCCATCTGCCGCTCGACGTCGGGGAGCGCCGCGTTGATGCGCGCGTCGTTCTCGCCGTAGATGCCGAGGACCGGCGCCTCGATGCGGGCGAGCGCGGCACTGTCGGGCGCCGGGCCGTAGCAGACGACCGCCGCCTTGAGTCGCGGATTGTTCGTGGCGTAGCGGAAGCTCTGGCCGCCGCCCCAGCAGAAGCCGATCGTGCCGATGTCGCCCTTCCGCACCGCGGGGAGGCCGTCAACGTAGGCGTACACCGCGTCGAGATCCGCCGTCACGCGCTCGGGCTCGAGCTGGCCCACGAGCTTCCGCCCCGAGTCGCTCGCCGCCGGCGTCATCCCGAAGCGCGACGAGAGGAGATCGGGCGCGATCGCCACGAAGCCCGACTTCGCGAGCCGGTCCGCCACCGTCGGCTCCCACTCGGTGAGGCCGAAGATCTCGTGGATGACGATGACGGCCGGCGCGCGCGAGCTGCGCTCGGGATAGGCGACGTAGGCGCGGATGGTGTCCTGTCCGCGGGGGATCTTGATCCATTCGCCGTGCGTCGTCACGGAGGCGGACGAGGCGGACG
>DAINRR010000093.1:0-4558 GCA_036741715.1 Gemmatimonadales bacterium | reverse complement strand
GCGGCGAAGAGGAGGAGCGCGGGAAGCGCTGGGAGTGTCACGCGGGATGCTGCGATGCGCATCGGACCCTCGGCGGTGATGGGCGAACGTGGCCCTGTCCGGTTGGCGCTACCCCCGGCGGAAGAGCCGGGCGAGCACGCCGGCCTGCAGCACGCCCTCGAAGGCGGCAGCCAGCTCGGTCATCGACTGATACCGGTCATCGGCCGCGAGCGCAAGCGCGCGCTCGATCACCGTCTCGAGCCGGCCGGGCAGCCCCGGCCGGACCGACCGCAGCGCACGCGGCAGGCCGCGCAGCCGCGCGACCATCATCTCCTGCGCGTTCTTCCCGGTGAACGGAAGCTCGCCCGTGAAGAGCTCGAAGGCGAGCACGCCGAGCGCGTAGACGTCGCTCCGCCCGTCGAGCGCGCGTCCGCGGATCTGCTCGGGACTCATGAACTCGGGCGTGCCGAGCACGATGCCGGTCTGCGTGAGCTGCACCACCTCGGGGCCGGCCCGCCGCTCTTTCGCGAGGCCGAAATCCATGACGACGGCGCGAGGCGGGTCGCCGGCAGCACCTTCCGGCACCAGCATCACGTTCTCGGGCTTGAGGTCGCGATGGATGATGCCGAGGTCGTGCGCGTGCTGCAGGCCCTGGCAGACCTGCACGAGGATGCGCACCCCCTCCGTAACGTCCACGTCGCGGACGCGGCCCTCGTAGTCGCCGAGCGTCTCACCGGGCAGGAACGGCATGACGAGGTAGAGCACGCCGTCGGCGGCCTCGCCGAGCCGGAGGATGGGGCAGACGTTGGGATGGTTGAAGCGCGTCGCGATCTCGGCTTCGCGCCGGAGACGCTCCGCGGAGTCGCGGTCCCGCGTGAGCCGTGGCGGCAGGACCTTGATCGCGAGATCGGCGCCCGTCTCACGCTCCACCGCGCGGTACACCCACGACATGCCCCCCTCGCCGATCTTCTGGCCGATCTCGTACCGCTCGTCCAGCACCGTCCCCGAGAGCGAGCGGAACCGCGCCGCCTCGGCAGCCGCCGCCTGGGGGCGATCGGCGTCGGAGAGACGCGGTCGCGCCGCCGAAATACGGATGGCCGGCGCCGGAGGCGGCGTCGGTGGCGCGGCGAACGACACCTCGACGAGCGGGGTGCCGTCCACGGTGCAGTAGCGCGCGGGTGCTGCGAAATGTTTCTGGCACCGCGGGCAGCGGCGATTCTTCAATCGCGAACCCGGTTCCGGCCTTCGGTCTTGGCGCGATAGAGGTGGGTGTCGGCGAGCCGGAGGAGCGACTCGCCGTCGGTGACCCGCTCGTCGGGATAGGACGCCAGGCCGATGCTGATCGTGACACGGACGGGCCGGCCCGACTCGCCGAAGTCGTGCTCCGCCACGCGCCGAAGGATGCGCTCCGCGAAGCTGCGGCTCTCGACGAGCGTGGTCTCGGGAAGCAGCACCACGAATTCCTCGCCACCGTAGCGCGCCACCGCGTCGGGCGATCGCTGCTCGCGCTTGAGCAGGGCGGCGATCTGGCGGAGGATCTGGTCGCCCACCAGGTGGCCGTGCGTGTCGTTGATCTGCTTGAAGTTGTCGATGTCGATCATCATGCAGGTGAGCAGCGACGCGTAGCGCGCGGCCCGGTCCATCTCCTGCTCGAGCTTCTCCGCCAGCGCCCGGCGGTTGAGCGTCCCGGTGAGCGGATCGGTGGACGCGAGATGCTTGAGCTCCTCCTGGTCCGACATCGCGTGCTCGAGCTCGTACGCCCGCTCGAGCGAGCGCACCGCGGCCGAGATCACCTGGTCGGCGAACTGCACGTCCTGCTGGTTGAGCGGGAGGTCGTCGTCCGTGGTACGCAGGAAGAAGACGCCGGCCGGCTCGTCGCGGAGGCTGAAGCGCATCGCGATGGCGGAGCGGCAGGGAATGGGGCGCCCCTCGGATTCCCACTCGGAGCGGATCGCCTCGTAGAGCGGGTCGGTCGCCACGTCCTGCGCGAGCACGAGGTCGCCGCTGTCGAGCGCGTGCCGCACTTCCGGATAACGGCGGAGGTCGATCCGAAGATTGCGGAGCGTCGGGTTCTCGTACGCGGCAACAACCGTCCCCTCGACCGCACCCGGCTCCGCCAGGATGATCGAACAACGCGAGATCCGGAGTCCCTGCGCCACCCGGCGCACGAGCACCTGGAAGATCTCGTCCGGCTTGAGCGAGCTCGCCACTTCGTTCAGGATCTCCACCATCTCCGAGCGCGACCGCGCCTCGGTGCGCGCCTGGTTGAGCTCGCGCCCCACGCGGAGATGCGCCTTCACCCGGGCGAGCAGCTCGCGCACGCGGAACGGCTTCGCGATGAAATCGCTCGCGCCGAGGCCGAGGGAGCGGACCGTCGCCTCCTCGGGGGGCATGCTCGAGATCATGAGGACGGGGAGGTCCTGGTATTTCGGATCCGTCTTGACGCGGTGGAGGAGCTGCAGCCCGTCCACCTTCGGCATCATGATGTCGAGAAGGAGGAGGTCGAACTGGTCGGAGGCGAGGTGCTCGAAGAGGTGCTCGCCGCCGGGGATGGCGACAACATCGTACCCGTTCTCCTTGAGGATCCAGGAGAGGGTGCGGGAAAGCGCCTGGTCGTCGTCGGCGACGAGGATCTTGGGAGCAAGCACCATTCAGCGCACCAGGCGTTCGAAGATGTCCGGATCGACGTTGCCGCCGCTCGCGATGGCCACCACTGTCCCCGGCGACTTGATCCGTCCGGCGAGGAGTGCCGCCGTGGCGGCGGCGCCCGACGGCTCGACGCGCTCGCCGGCGGACAGATGAAGGTAGCGCACCGCGGCCCCGATCTCCTCATCGGAGACCTGCACCGCCTCCTGCACGACCCCCGCCATCACCTCGAAGGGCAATGTGCCGATGGCCTGCGGCAGGAGGCCGTCGGCGATGCTGTGGGGATGCTCGATCTTCACCGGCCGCCCCGCCTCGAGCGCGCGCGCGAGCTTCGGCGCACCGGTCGGCTCGACCGCGACGACGCGCACCGTCGGCGAAAAGTGCCGCACGGCGGAGGCGATGCCGGCGATGAGCCCGCCGCCGCCCACCGGCACCACGATCGTGCCGACACCGGCGAGGTCCTCGAGGATCTCGAGGCCGCACGTGGCCTGGCCTGCGATCACGTCCGCGTTCTCGTACGGGGGAATCATGACGAGTCCGCGCTCCGCGGCAAGCGCCTCGCAGCGCGGAAGGCGTTCGGAGCGGTCCTCGACGAAGGAGATTTCGCCGCCGTAGCGTCGCACGCCATCCTGCTTGACGCGCGGCGCATCGGCCGGCATGACGATGACGGCGGGAATCCCGAAGTGCCGCGCCGCAAAGGCGACGGCCTGCCCGTGATTGCCGCTCGAGTGGGTGATGACACCGCGCGCGCGATCGGCGGCCGAGAGCCGCCGGACCGCGGTGAATGCGCCGCGGATCTTGAACGCGCCGATCGGCTGGCGGTGCTCCGCCTTGAGGAACGCGGTGCCGCCGAGGTCGGGCAGCGGGAGGAGCGGCGTGCGCACTGCGACGCCGGCGAGCGCCGCGGCGGCTTCGCGAATCGACTCCGCGGAAACCGCGTCGGTCATTCCGCAGCGACGGGCGGAGCGGCGTCGCCTGCGCCCTCCTCCTGCCCGCTCTCGTCCTCCTTCACCACGCGGGCGACACCCTGGAGCCGGTCGCCGTCGTCGAGGTTCATGACCCGCACGCCCTGCGTGTTGCGCCCGATGACGCGAATTCCGTCCACCGGCACCCGGATGATGACGCCGTTATGCGTGATCATCATCAGCTCGTCGTCGGGGATCACTTCCTTGAGCGCCACGATGCAGCCGGTCTTGTCGGTGACCTTGAAGGTGATGATGCCCTTCCCGCCGCGCCGCTGCACGCGGTACTCGGAGAGCTCGGAGCGCTTCCCGTAGCCCTTCTCGCTCACGACGAGGAGCGTCGCCTCGCGGCGAATGACCACCATGCCGATCAGGCAATCATCCTTGGCGAGCTCGATGCCCTTGACGCCCGTCGTGGCGCGGCCCATCTCGCGGACGTCGGACTGGTGGAAGCGGATGCTCATCCCCTCGCGCGTGGCGAGGACGATGTCGCAGCTCGCGTCGCAGACCTGCACGTCCATCAGCTCGTCCCCGTCCTCGATGTTGAGGGCGCGGATGCCGTTGCTCCGCACATGGCTGTACTCGGAGAGCTTCGTCTTCTTCACCGTGCCTTTCCGGGTGGCGAAGATGAGCGATTTCTCGTCGCTGAACTCGCGCACCGGCACCAGGGCCGCGATGTGCTCGTTGGGCCGAACCGCGATGCAGTTGACCACGGGCTTCCCGCGCGCCGCGCGGCTCGCCTGCGGGATCTCGTGCACCTTGAGCCAGTACACCTGCCCCTGATTGGTGAAGAACATCAGGTAGTCGTGCGTGCTGGCGATGAAGAGGTGCTCGACCCAGTCGTCCGCCTTGAGGTCGGCACCGGTGAGCCCGCGTCCGCCACGTCGCTGCCGGCGGTAGGCCGAGACCGGGATCCGCTTGATGTAGCCGGTGTGGGAGATGGTGATGACCATGTCCTCTTCGGCGATCAG
>DAINRR010000092.1:0-10394 GCA_036741715.1 Gemmatimonadales bacterium | reverse complement strand
TTCGACCTGGGCGGCGGCACCTACGACATCTCGGTGCTCGAGCTCGCGGAAGGCGTCTTCGAAGTGAAGAGCACCAACGGCGACACGCACCTGGGCGGCGACGACTTCGACCAGCGCGTCATCGACTGGCTCGTCACCGAGTTCAAGCGCGACCAGGGCATCGACCTCTCCAAGGACCCGATGGCGCTCCAGCGCCTCAAGGAGGCCGCCGAGAAGGCCAAGATGGAGCTGTCGACCACCACGTCGACCGACATCAACCTGCCCTTCATCACGGCGGACCAGAGCGGGCCGAAGCACCTCAACTACACGCTCTCGCGCGCCAAGTTCGAGCAGCTGGTGGATGATCTCATCCAGCGCACGCTTCCGCCGATGCAGCAGGCGCTCAAGGATGCCGGGCTCGACCCGAAGCAGATCGACGAGGTGATCCTCGTCGGCGGCTCGACGCGCATCCCGAAGATCCAGGAGATCGTCAAGGGTTTCTTCGGCAAGGACCCGAACCGCTCGGTCAATCCGGACGAGGTCGTAGCCATCGGCGCCGCGATCCAGGGCGGCGTGCTCGGCGGCGACGTGAAGGACGTGCTGCTCCTCGACGTGACCCCGCTCTCGCTCGGCATCGAGACACTGGGCGGCGTCACCACGGTGCTCATCCCGCGCAACACCACGATCCCGACGAAGAAGTCGGAGGTGTTCTCGACGGCCGAGGACAACCAGACCACGGTCGAGATCCACGTGCTGCAGGGCGAGCGCCAGATGGCGATCGACAACCGCACCATCGGCAAGTTCCAGCTGACGGGCATCCCGCCCGCCCCGCGCGGCATGCCGCAGGTCGAGGTCACGTTCGACATCGACGCGAACGGCATCCTGCACGTGTCGGCCAAGGACAAGGCGACGAACAAGGAGCAGAAGATCCGCATCGAGGCGTCGAGCGGCCTCTCGGACGCCGAGATCGACAAGATGGTCAAGAACGCGGAAGCGCATGCGTCGGAAGACAAGTCGCGCCGCGACCAGATCGAGGCCCGGAACCAGCTCGACGGCCTGGTCTACAAGGTCGAGAAGGACAGCAAGGAGTGGGTGGAGAAGCTCCCGGCCGAGGCGAAGACCCGTCTCGATACGGCCGTGGAGGCCGGCAAGGCAGCGCTCCGGACCGGCGAGGCCGAGGGGATCCGCACCGCCCTCGACGAGCTGAACGCGGCGTACTCCGCCGCCGGCGCTGCGCTCTACCAGAGCCAGAGCGGCACCGAACAGGCCGGCGCAGCCCCCGGCACCGAGGCGCCCGCGGGCGAGGCCCCACAGGAGGACGTGGTCGAGGCGGACTACGAGATCGTGGACGAGCCGAAGAAGTAGGGACGGAAGGACGGAAAGACGGAAGGACGGAAGGACGGAAGCGGGACGGCGCCCAGGACTGGACCCCTTCCGTCTTTCCGTCCTTCCGTCTTTCCGCCGCCCCCGCGACCGAAACCACCCCCGACGCATCCACGTTAGATTAGAAGAGGACCGTCAACCGCACACCGTCGTCAGGATAGCCGCATGTCCGTACGCTCTCTCAACTGGCTCAAGTTCGGCGCCCTGGTGTCGCTGGCGTTCGCGCTCGGGCTGCTTTTTGCCGGCCTGCTCGATCTGCCGCGCAGCGGCTTCGCTCAGCAGTCCCCGGCGCGCCCGTCGGCGATCACGCCGGTCGCGGCGCCCTCGATTCCACAGGCGCGGCCGCTCGCGGAGTTCAGCGACGCGCTCGCCGCCGTGGCTGACGCCGTAGTGCCGAGCGTGGTCTACATCCAGGCCCGCCGGGCGGCCCAGACCTCCACGCGGCGCATCCCGCCCGGCTTCGAGCAGTTCTTCGGCCCGCGAAATCGCGGGGGCGAGCCCCGCATCGAGCAGGGCAGCGGCTCCGGCTTCATCGTGTCTGCCGATGGCTACATTCTGACCAACAACCACGTCATCGAAGGTGCCGAGCGGGTGACCGTCCGCCTCTTCGACCGGCGCGAGTTCACCGCGACCGTCGTGGGCGCGGACCCGGCCACGGACGTGGCGGTGCTCAAGATCGATGCGACGAATCTCCGCCCCGCAGCGCTCGGCGACAGCGACGCCAACAAGATCGGCGAATGGGTCCTCGCGATCGGCAACCCGCTGAGCGACGGCCTGACGTTCACCGTCACGTCCGGCATCATCAGCGCCAAGGGCCGCGCGCTCCGCGACCTGCAGCGCAGCAACCTCGACATCGCCGACTTCATCCAGACCGACGCCGCGATCAATCCCGGCAACTCGGGTGGCCCGCTCGTGAACGTGCGCGGCGAGGTCATCGGCGTGAACTCGGCCATCGCGAGCCAGACCGGGTTCTACTCCGGCTACGGCTTCGCGATCCCGATCAACCTGGTGCGCGACGTGATGCGCCAGCTCATCACCGACGGCCGGGTGCATCGCGCCGCCATCGGTGTGCAGATCGAGGAGGCGAGCCGCTACGACGCGGAGGATGTCGGCCTCGATGAGATCCGCGGCGTCCTCGTGAGCGGTCTCTCCGGCGAGGATTCGCCGGCCGGCAAGGCCGGCATCAAGCCGGGCGACGTCATCATCGGGGTGGACGGCAAGCGCATCGATCGCGTCGGACAGCTCCAGCAGGAGATCGGGTTCCGGAAGCCGGGCGAGACCGTGGCCATCGAGGTCGCGCGCGAGGGCGGCGATCGCCGGACCTTCCGCGTCGAGCTCGAGTCGCTCAGCGACGCGAACCCGGACCCGGAGACCGAGGAAGACGACGCGGAGGCCGAGCCGGCCAGCACCCCGTCGTCCGGCGCCTCGCAGCAGCTGCTCGGCGCGCGGGTCCAGCAGGTGACCTCGGCCCTGGCCCAGCAGCTTGGACTCACGGCCGGGACGCAGGGGGTACTCATCACGGCCGTCACCCCGGGCGGACCGGCCTGGGAGGCGAACCTTGCCGGACCCGGTGGCGGTGCCGCGTTCATCATACAGTCGGTGGATGGGCGCACCGTCCGCACCGAGACCGAGCTCGCGTCGGCGCTCCGCTCCGTGGGCGCCGGGAAGATCGCCACGCTCAGCGTCATGGCGGTCACCCAGGCGGGCTCCACCACGTTCATCGAGCGGGTGCGACTCGGCGGCAACTGACGGCCGCGCTTCGCATCCACGAAACGCCCGCTTCGGCGGGCGTTTCTGTATCTTGGGGCATGAGATTCCGAGCCATCATCTTCGATATCGACGGGACGCTCGTGGACAGCAACGGCGCGCACGTCGAGGCGTGGCACGCCGCGTTCGCAGCACATGGCCACGATATTCCGCGCGAGCGGATCAGAGTGGAAATCGGCAAGGGGGGCGACAAGCTCGTGCCCTCGGTCCTGGGTGAAGATGCGGAGGAACGCGAGGGCGAGTCGCTGCGCGAGCGGCAGTCGGACGAATTCCTCGCCATCGCGAAGCGGGAACGCCTCGCGGCCTTTCCGCGCGCCCGTGAGATCTTCGATACGCTCACGGAGCGCGGCGTGCGCACTGCGCTCGCTACGTCGAGCAGCCGGGAGCACCTCGAGGCCCTCGGCCGGAGCGCCGGACTCGATCTGACCGCGCTCGGCGAAACCCTCGTCAACGCCGACGACATCGAAGAGACGAAGCCCGCCCCCGACCTCGTCGAGGCAGCTGTGCGCAAGCTCGGGCTCGAGCCGGGGGAATGCGCCCTGATCGGCGATACGCCCTATGACGCAGAAGCGTCGATGCGCGCGGGCGTTCCGTGCATCGGGGTCACGTCGGGCGGGAACGACGCCGATGTGCTGCGCCGCGCCGGAGCGGCCAGCGTGTGGAGGGACATCGCCGAGATCGAAGCGCACCTCGACGAGCTGCTCGAGGATCCACGAACGGAGCCGGCACGATGAACCGTCGAACGTTCGCAGGGTCACTCACGGCGCTGCTCCTTCTTGCGCTCTCGTCCTGCGCTCCCGCGGCGTTACCAGCCGATCATGCCGAAGCCATCCGGGTCATGTCGTTCAACATCCGCTACGGCACGGCCGACGACGGCGCGAATTCGTGGCCGTTCCGGCGAGACCTCGTCTTCGACGTGATCCGGGACCATGGGCCGGACCTGCTCGGTGTACAGGAAGCTCTGCGCGGGCAGCTCGACGAAATCGCCACCGCGGTGCCTGGCTACAGCGAGATCGGCGTGGGACGCGACGACGGAAGAACTGCCGGTGAGTATTCGGCGATCCTGTACCGGCATGGCCGGTTCGAGCCGGTCGAGAGCGGCACGTTCTGGTTCTCCGATACTCCGGCGGTCCCCGGCTCGATGAGCTGGGGCAACCGGATCACGCGGATTGCCACGTGGGCGCGGCTCAGGGACGCCAGCACCGGTCGCACGTTCACGGTGTACAACCTCCATCTCGACCACGAGTCGCAGCCATCGCGCGAGCGGAGCGCCGGGCTGCTCGCGGCGCGCCTCGCCCGCCACGGCGGTGAGCCCGTCATCGTCATGGGAGACTTCAATTCGGGCGAGGGCAATCCGGCCTACCGTTTCCTTACCGGAGCCGGCGACCTCCCGCCCTCCGCCGTTCCCTCCCCGCGGTTGCACGACACCTATCGGAGCGTCCATCCCGCCGACACGCTGGTCGGCACCTTCAACGGCTTCACCGGCGCGCGCGGCGGCGAGAAGATCGACCATATCCTCGTGTCCGGCGGCTGGACGATCCACGAGGCGGCGATCGTGACGACCTCGGCGGTCGGGCGGTACCCGTCCGACCATTTTCCGGTTACGGCGACGGTAGGACTCACACCCTGAAGGTGCGCTTGGACAATGGGCGCGGTTGATGCGCGCGGCGGTGGCGGGGGCGATGGCGCGCGTTAGATTGGCGAGACCTTCCACCGGGCGACCCAAGATGAACCGCTTCCTTGCCTGCGCGGCCGCGCTCCTCGTCTCCGGTGCGCCGCTCGCCGCCCAGGGCATTTCCTCCCGCCGTCCCGTGGCGACCTATTCGATCGTCGCGCGCGACTCGGTCACCGGCGAGATCGGCGTGGCCGTGCAGTCCCACTGGTTCTCGGTCGGGTCGATCGTCGCGTGGGCGGAGGCCGGGGTCGGCGCGGTGGCGACGCAGTCCTTCGTGGAGCCGAGCTACGGCCCGCTCGGCCTCGCCCTGATGCGCGCGGGTCGCAGCGCGCCCGACGCGCTGCGCGGTCTCGTCGCGAGCGATCCCGACTCGGCCGTCCGCCAGGTGGCGATGATCGACGCGCGCGGGCGGGTCGCGGCATTCACCGGCACGCGCGCCGTCATCGAAGCGGGTCACCACGTGGGGAACGGCTTCTCGGTCCAGGCCAATCTCATGGAGAAGGCCACGGTCTGGCCGGCCATGGCGCGCGCCTTCGAGCGCGGGAAGGGCGATCTCGCGGAGCGCCTGCTGCTGGCGCTCGAAGCGGCGGAGCGGGAGGGAGGAGACATCCGCGGACGGCAGTCCGCGGCGATCATCGTGGTCGGTCCATCGGGGACCGGGCGGGCGTGGGCCGACCGGCTGGTGGATCTGCGCGTCGAAGACCATCCGCAGCCGGTCGCCGAGCTGCGCCGCCTCGTCACGCTCTCGCGGCTCTACCGCCGCATGAACGAGGGCGACGAGTGGGTCACGAAGAACGACATCCCGAAGGCCGTCGAGGCGTACAACGCCGCGATCGCGTTCCTCCCCGATTCGGTCACGAATGGTGAAGCCGTGTTCTGGACGGGGATAAGCCTCGCGGCGGCGGGCCGTGAGCAGGAGGCCATGCCGTACCTCGCGCGGGCCTACGCCGTGCACCCGAAATGGGCGGACCTCGTCGCGCGCCTCCCCGCCGCCGGGCTGCTGCCGCGCGACCCCGGATTGGTGGAACGCCTCGTGCAGGGGATGCGGTCGGGCCGCCGTTAGCTGTTAGTTTTGGTTCGGCACCCGCGAACGTGGCGAAACTGGCAGACGCGCAGGACTTAGGATCCTGTCCCGCAAGGGGTGCGGGTTCGACTCCCGCCGTTCGCATCCACCGCCTTCCTTCCTCACCCCCATTGCGCCTGCGCAAGGAGGCCACCCCCGCCGATGACGCAACGCGGCATTCCCGACGATGTCGTCGCTTTCCTTGCCCAATCCATTGATTCCGTCGAGCAGCTCGAGGTCCTCCTGCTCCTCCACCAGAATCCGTCCACCGACTGGACGGCGGAGAGCGTTGCACGCCACCTCTACCGCGAGCCGACGTCCGTCGGCCGCCGCCTCGGTGTGCTCCGGCTCCTCGGCCTGCTGCAGGCTTCGGACGATCCGCAGCCGAGCTTCCGGTACGCGCCAAGGTCGGAGGCGATCGACGGAACGGTGGGCCGGCTCGCGGCCGCCTATGCCGAGCGCCGCGTGACGGTGCTCGGCCTGCTGGCATCGAAACCGATGGACCACGTCCGCGCCTTTGCCGATGCGTTCCGCATCCGCCGGGAGGAGGACTAGATGGCGTATCTCGTGTACGTGCTCTGCGCCCTCACGAGCCTCGCCTGCGCGCTGCTCCTCGTACGCGGCTACCGCGAGCAGCGCGTCAAGCTGCTGCTCTGGGCCGGGATCTGCTTCATCGGGTTTGCGCTCGGCAACGTCCTCCTGATCATCGACGTCGTGATCGGCGACCGCCAGGATCTTGCGCTCGTGCGGAGCATGCCCGTACTCGCGGGCCTGCTCGTGCTGCTCTACGGCCTGGTGACGGAATCGTGATCGACACCCTCCTCGCCAACCAGCTCGTCTCCGGCGCCATCCTGATGGGCTACCTGATCGCCGGCCTCTTCTTCTGGCGCTTCTGGCGCGAGACGCGCGACCGGCTCTTCGCGATCCTCGCGCTCTCGTTCTGGATCCTCGCGGTGCAGCGGCTCCTCGTGGCGATGGCGGTGTCCGTCTTCGAAAGCGAGGCATACCTCTATGGCATCCGCCTCCTCGCCTATGTCCTCATCCTGTACGGGATCGTGGACAAGAACCGGAAACGGGCGAGGGTCGAGATTCCGGCGGACCCGCGAAAGCACGAAGGAGGGAAGACGCGAACGCGTCCGCTGGAGTAGGCTCGGGCCGGTGTCCCGCCCGGACCGTCAGCCCGAGCCGTTCCGGCGGCCGAGCGTGAACGAGAACGTGGCGCCGTGATCTGGGCGCGCCTCGGTCCAGACGCGGCCGCCGTGGCGGTGGATGATGCGCTGCACCGTCGCGAGACCGATGCCGGAGCCGGGGAAGTCCGTGGCGTGATGCAGCCGCTGGAAGGGCCCGAAGAGCTTTCCGGCGTACGCCATGTCGAAGCCCACGCCGTTGTCGCGCACGAAATACACCGTTTCGCCCGCCACCTGCGCGGTGCCGAACTCGATGACCGGATCCTCGCGCTTTCCGGTGAACTTCCAGGCGTTGAGCAGCAGGTTCTCGACGGCGATCCGGAGCAGCCGACCGTCTCCCGTGGCCGTTACCCCCGGGCGAACGCGTGTCGTCACCACGCGCTCGGGCGACGCCTCGCGAAGCCGGCCGAGGCAGAACTCGGCGAGCCCGCTCAGGTCCACTTCCTGCTGCCGCAGCTCCGAGCGCGTGACGCGAGAGAGGTGGAGCACATCGTCGATGAGCTGCGACATGTGCTGCGCCGCTTCGCGGATGTTGGCGAGGTACTTCGCGCCGGACGCATCGATCCGGTCCCTGAGGTGGTCCTCGAGCGCCCGCCCGAACCCGTCGATGCGCCGGAGCGGCGCGCGCAGGTCGTGTGACACCGCGTAGCTGAAGCTCTCGAGCTCGCGGTTCTTGTGCTCGAGGTCCCGCACCAGCTCGGCCCGCGCGTCCGCCAGCTCGCGCGCGTCCTGCTCGCTGGCGCGGAGTCGAGCCGCCTGACGGACCAGCTCCGCGTTCTTCCGGGCTAGCTCGACGAAGACCGCGACCTTCGATCGCACGAATTCCGGCACGATCGGCTTGATGAGGTAGTCCACCGCGCCGACGGCGTAGCCGCGCATGGCGCTCGTCTGCGTCCGGTCGGCCGCCGTGAGGAAGATGATGGGCGTGTGCCGGGACCGCTCCCGCTCGCGGATGAGTGCCGCGGTCTCGAATCCGTCCATGGACGGCATCTTCACGTCGAGGAGGATCACGGCGAAGTCCTCGGCCAGCAGGTGCTTGAGGGCCTCCCGGCCCGACGCAGCCTGCACGAGGCGCTGCCCCAGCGGCTGCAGCATCGCCTCGAGCGCCAGGAGATTGGCCGGCTGGTCGTCGACGATCAGGATGCTGACCGCGTCATCCGCGACCCGTTCCCCGCTCCCCACCCCCTGGCCCCCGCTCACCGGTACAGCCATACCCTGAGCAGCGACAGCAGCTGGTCCATGTCCACCGGCTTCGCGATGTAGTCGGACGCGCCGGCCTCGATGCACTTCTCCCGGTCGCCCTTCATCGCCTTGGCGGTGACGGCGACGATCGGCAGGTGCTTGAAGCGCGGCTGCTCGCGGATGGCCCGCATCGTCTCGTAGCCGTCCATCTCCGGCATCATGACGTCCATGAGGACGACGTCGATGTCCGGCGTGCTCTGCAGGCGCGCGATGCCTTCCCTGCCGCTCTCCGCATACACGACGTTCATTTCGCTCCGCTCGAGCAGCGTGGTGAGCGCGAAGATGTTGCGCACGTCGTCGTCGACGATCAGCACCGTGCGGCCGGAGAGCACCGGGTCGGTGCGATGGAGCTGGTCGAGCATCCTCCGGCGCGACTCCGGCAGGCGCGCCGTCACGCGATGGAGGAAGAGCGCCGTCTCGTCGAGGAGCCGCTCGGGGGAGCGCGCGTCCTTGATGACGACGGACTCCGCGAGCCGCCGCAGCTCGATTTCCTCCTTCTTCGTGAGCTCCTTCCCGGTGTACACGATGGTCGGGAGCTTCCGGAGCCCGACTTCGCTCTTGACGCGGCTGATCAGCTGGAACCCGGTCATGTCCGGCAGGCCCAGGTCGAGCACCATGCAGTCGAAGCGCTGGCGCTGGAGTTCGGCGAGCGCATCCTCGCCGGTCGAGACCGACGTCGTCTCGACGTCGCCGTCCCCGATCAGCTCGACGATGCTCTGCCGCTGCGTCTCGTCGTCCTCCACGACGAGCAGCCGCTTGACGGGCCGGTCCACGAACTCGTTGAGCGACTTCAGGGCCTCACCCAGCGACTCCTTCGTGGCCGGCTTCGTGAGGAAGTCGAGCGCACCGAGGCGGAGGCCGCGCTGCCAGTTCTCGTCCACGGAGATGATGTGTACCGGGATGTGGCGCGTGGTCGGGTCGTGCTTCAGCCGGTCGAGGATGGTCCACCCGTCGGCATCGGGGAGGCGGAGGTCGAGCGTGACGGCCGTCGGCTGGTATTCCCGCGCGAGCGCGAGCGCCCGGTCGGCCCGCTGCGCGACGAGCCCCTTGAACCCGCGCTCGCGCGCGATGTCGAGGAGGATTTCGGCGAAGTTCGGGTCGTCCTCGGCGATGAGGAGGATCCGGTCCCCCGGCTGGATCGTCGCGCGGTCGTCGCTGATCGCCCGCTCGACCACGGGGGCGAGCATCGCGCGGCTCGGGCCCGTCGCGAGCGGCTTCGGCGCGTCGGTGTGCGGCTCCGCGCCATTGCCGTCGATGCCTTCCGCGGCGCCGGGCGCTTCGGAGGGGGCCGAGGGGAACACCATCGGCAGGTAAAGCGTGAAGGTGCTGCCCTCGCCCGGCGCGCTCTCCAGCCGGATCTCGCCGCCGAGGAGGCGGGTGATCTGGCGGCTGATGGACAGGCCGAGGCCGGTGCCGCCGTACTTGCGGCTGGTGGTGCCGTCGCCCTGCTGGAAGGCCTCGAAGATGACGCCGTGCTTGTCGCGCGGGATGCCGATGCCGGTGTCGCGCACCGTGAAGGCGATGACCGTGCCGGCCGCGTTCAGGAGCTCCTTGTCGGGGCCCCAGCCGTCGCGCGCCACCCGCGCCTGCAGCGACACGCTGCCGCGCTCGGTGAACTTGAAGGCGTTGGACAGCAGGTTCTTGAGCACCTGCTGCAGGCGCTTCGCGTCCGTCTGGATGGCGGCGGGGAGGTCGCCATCGAGCTGCACGGCGAACTGCAGCCCCTTGAGGTCCGCCACCTGGCGGAACGTGCTCTCGACGAACTTCCGCAGGTCGGTGAACGGCACGGCCGTGACGTCGACCGCCATCGTGCCCGATTCGATCTTCGACAGGTCGAGGATGTCGTTGATGAGGTCGAGGAGGTCGGAGCCGGACGAATGGATCGTCTGGGCGAAGCCGACCTGCTTCGGCGTCAGGTTCCCGTCGTTGTTCTCCGTCAGGATCTGCGAGAGGATGAGGAGGCTGTTGAGCGGCGTCCGGAGCTCGTGCGACATGTTCGCGAGGAACTCCGACTTGTACTTCGAGATGAGGGCGAGCTGCTCGGCCTTCTCCTCGAGCGCCACCTTGGCCTGCTCGACCTCGCGGTTCTTCTGCTCCA
>DAINRR010000091.1:0-10422 GCA_036741715.1 Gemmatimonadales bacterium | reverse complement strand
AGCAGATCGAGGCGGAGATCGAGCAGGCGCTGCCGGCCGGACCCGCCGGCTAGATCCGGTCCCGGAGGAACCCGGGCGTGAGATCGGCGAGCCAGCCGGCGAGCTGCGTGAACTTGCCGGTGACCATCAGGATCCCGACGAAGAGGAGGAGCAGTCCACTCACCACCTTCACCGTTCCGAGGTGGCGCCGGAAGCTCTTGAACCACTCGAGGAACCGGTCGAGGGCGAAGGCCGCCGCAATGAACGGAATCGCCAGCCCGGCCGAATAGGCACCGAGCAGGGCCATGCCACGGGAGAAATCGGCTTCCGTGGCGGCGAGTCCGAGGATGGCGCCGAGAATCGGGCCGAGACATGGTACCCAGCCCGCCGCGAACGCCATGCCGACGAGCGACGAGCCGAGGTACCCCACCGGCTTGTCCTCGATCTGCACCCGCTTCTCGCGCTGCAGGAAGTCGAGCTTGATGACGCCGAGCGTCCAGAGCCCGAACAGGATGATGAACGCTCCACCGATCCGCGTGATCAGGATCTTCTGTGACTTGAGCGCCGCTCCGAACGCGGATGCACCGGCCCCCAGGGCCAGGAAGACGAGGGTGAAGCCGAGCACGAAGAAGAGCGCGTGCGTGACGGTGACGCGGCGCCGCTGGACCGCGTCGGGGGCCATCATCCCGGTGAGAAACCCGATATAGGAGGGAACGAGCGGGAGAACGCACGGAGAGAGAAAGCTCAGGAGTCCCGCACTGAACGCCACGAAGATGCCGAGGGATACGCTGTCACTCACGACCGCAATCCTCCCAGTTCGCGCTGCAGGCACTCCCGGCAGGTGCCGAAGATTTCGACCCGATGGCGCTCGTGGCGGAAGCCGTGCTCGTCCGCAATGACCGGCAGCATCCGCTCCAGCCGCTCGTTCGCGAACTCGACCACGCGCCCGCACCGGGAACAGACCAGGTGCTCGTGGTGCTCCTTCCCTGCCGCCCGCTCGAAGCGGCGGAACCCCTCGCCGAACTCGTTTGCCCGCACGATGCCGGACTGCACGAGGAGGTCGAGGGTCCGGTAGATCGTCGCCGTGCCGACGCGCTCTCCGCGCGCCTTGAGCTGGGCCGCGATCGTGCCCGCCGACTCGTGGCCATCCGAGCCGATCACCAGCTCCGCGATCACGTCGCGAGGCCGGGTGACCGGGAGCCGCTGCTCCCGGAGCCAGCGGCGAAAGCGCTCGAGCAGCTCGCCGGGCTCACCCCTATCGGACGGAGGCATCGGCGGCCGCCGAGAACCAGCCCGCGGCGTCCAGTTCGACGGGCGGCACCTCGTCGTCGGTGCGCTGGTGCACGTCGTGGAGGAGCGCCGGCAGCTGCTCCACCGGCCCGCTCCCGACCTCCTCCACCGACGCCTCGAACTTGCCGCGTTCCTTGCCCTTGACCTGCAGCATGTAGCGCGCGGTGTAGATGCGGCGCCGCTCGCCTTCGGGCCCCTCGACGCAGGTCAGGACGGCGGTGCCCCACTCCCGCTGGTCCTGGCGCAGCGCCGGAAAGACCCACAGCCCGTCGATGGAATCGGGGGCGAGCGTTTCCGCCACCTTCTGCGCGAGCCGCTCCCAGCCCGGGCCCTTTCCCGGCTCGCTCACGTCTGGACCCCGGCGCCCCGCTCCACGTAGAACCGGAGCACGTGCATGAAGTCCTGCGCGTTGGTGACGACGCCGTAGGCCTGGTGCGTCCCGCGATCCTTGAGCTTGTTCACCACGAATTCGGTCTGGTCGACGCAGATCGTCATGAGCGGCTCGGGCGCGCCGCGCTGCGTGTGGAATGCCGGCAGCATGTTCCCGACGGCGATCGCGTGGAGCGCCGTCGCGATGAAGATCGCGCCCGTAGCGCGGACCGTGTGCTCGCGCATCGCGTCCTGCGCCTCGAGCGTGTCGGTGAGGACGCCGGGCAGCGGTCCGTCGTCGCGAATGGACCCCGAGAGGACGTAGGGAATGCGATGCGTGACGAGCGCGTGCATGATGCCGCTGCGCACGACACCCGTCGCGACGGCCTCCTCGATGGACCCGGCGGCGCGCACGCGGTTGATCGCGCGCATGTGCAGGCCATGGCCGCCTTCGGTCGGCTGTCCCGTGTTCGTCATGCCGAGGGTGGTGCCGAAGATCGCGGCTTCCATGTCGTGCACCGCGACCGCATTGCCGATGAGCACCGCCTGCACGAAGCCGTTGGCGATGAACCATTCGAAGTCGGTGCGCGCCCGGGAATGGACGAGCGCGGGCCCCGCCACCCAGACGAGATAGCCGCCGCGCGCCTTCTGATCGATGAGCCGGGCCGCGAGCTCCTCGTAATTGACCGGCCGCTCGCGGCTCACCTCGGTCGACATGAAGCGGAACTCGTTCGCTCCGTGCGTCCCGCCCAGGAATCCCGCCGAATGGACGACGATGCCCTCGGTGCCGTCCTCGGCCTCGCCCATGGCGATCATCTCGCCCGCGCGGAGACGGCGCGGCTCGATCGATTCGAGCGCCTCGCCCCGCCGGACGATGACGCAGTCCATGCGGGGCCGCGTCGGCGCAATCCACCGCCCGCCCACGTGCACGTAGGTCGGGAGGTTGGACGTCGAAAAGAAGCCCTCCGGGAGGACTCCGTCGGCGGGCAGCGGTTCGAACCGCGCCTCGGGGGCACCCGCGAACGGCGCCCGCGTGAAGTCGGGAAGGGTGTTCGGCATGGCTGTCATAGAGGGGTGGAACGTAACCGGTCCGGGGGCTCCGATGAAGGTCGCGAGGGCGCGTGAGCCGGGCGGGTCAGAGCATCGAAACCGGGTCGCGGTCGATCACGATGGCGGGCTCCCGGCCGCGCCGGGCCAGGCTGCGGGCGGCCGTCCGGACGATCCGACCGAGCTCCCGCGAAGGTCCCCGGAGCACGGCGTGCCAGCGCCAGCGCTCCTTGATGCGGGCCACCGGACAGGGCGCCGGCCCGAGCACGCTGACCGGCAGGCCGTGCCGGTCGATGATGCGCTGGCACCAGTCGGCCACGCGCGCCGCCGTGGCGCCGACCTCGATCTCGTCGAGCCCGCTCACGACGAGGTTGACGAGCGCGAGCACCGGCGGTGCCGGCGGACTCTCGCGCAGCGCGAGCTCGGCCGCGAGGAAGCCCTCGGTATCGTGCGTGGCGGCGTGCACCAGCGCGTGGTGGTCGGGACACCGCGTCTGCACGAGAACCTTCCCGCCGCGCGGGCCCCGGCCGGCCCGCCCACCGACCTGGGCGAGCAGCTGGAACGATCGCTCCGCCGCGCGGAAATCGGGGAGATTGAGGCCCGTGTCCGCATCGACGACCCCCACGAGCGTGACGTTCGGGAAGTCGAGTCCCTTCGCGATCATCTGTGTTCCGATGAGGATGTCGATGTCCCGCCGCTCGACCGCCTCGAGAATGCGCTGGTGCGACCATTTCGTGCTCGTCGTGTCGAGATCCATGCGGCCGATGCGCGCCTCGGGAAAGCGCTCCGCGACCAGCCGCTCCAGCTGTTGCGTCCCCACACCGCGCATCCGCTGGACCGCGCCGCCGCATTCGGGGCACGCCGTCGGCACCGCTTCCTCATGGCCGCAGTAGTGACAGCGCAGCGCCGCAGGCGTCTGGTGCACGGTGAGCGAGATCGTGCAGTCGGGACAGTGCCGCACCGACCCGCAGTCGGGGCACTGCAGGTAGGCGGCGAATCCGCGGCGATTGAGCAGGAGGATGACCTGCTCGCCACGCGCGAGCGCCGCACCGATGGCCTCGTCGAGTGCGGCGGACCACGCCACCGAGCCGGTGCCGGCGACCAGCGGCGCCTTGCGCAGGTCGACGAGCTCCACCGGCGGGAGGGGCCGGGACTCGATGCGGTCGGGCAGGTCGAGCCGCAGGAGGGCCGCGGGGTCGCCGGCAGGAAGCAGCGTCCGCGCGACCGTCTCGAGCGACGGCGTCGCACTCCCGAGGAGAAGGCGCGCCCCTTCGATGCGCGCGCGGACGCCCGCGACGTCACGCGCATGATACCTCGGCGCTTCGCCGTTCTTGTAGGTGGCCTCGTGCTCTTCGTCGATCACGATGAGACCGAGGTTCGCCACGGGGGCGAGCACGGCCGATCGCGCGCCCACGGCGACGCGGCGCTCTCCGCGCCGCAGCGTCCGCCAGGCATCGGCGCGCTCCCCGTCGGAGAGCGCGCTGTGCAGCACCGCGACCTGATCCCCGAAGGCGCCGCGGAAGCGGCTCACCGTCTGCGGCGTGAGCCCGATCTCCGGAACGAGCACGATCGCACCGCGGCCGGCCGCGAGCTCGCGGCGCACGGCCTCGAGATACACGAGCGTCTTTCCGCTTCCCGTCACGCCGAGGAGCAGCGCGCCTTCGCCCGTGCCGAGCGACGCGATGCCCGCGAGCGCAGATTCCTGCGCTGCGGTGAGCCGGGAGGGTGGCGGCGTGCCGGCCACGCCGGCGAACGGGTCGCGCAGGCGCTCGTTCTGCTCGATCGCCGCCACACCGCTGCGCGCGAGGGCCCGCACGACGCCGTCGCCGAAGCCGAGCTGGTCCATCAGGTGCCGCACGGGGGCGCTCCCGCCCAGGGCTTCGGCCGTCTCGTAGAGCGCCCGCTGTTTCGGCCGGCGCCGGAAGATTTCGTCCCGCTCCACCAGCGTCAGGCGCTCCGGCGCGAGCGTAAGCACCCGCTCGGTCCGCTCGCCCGCGCCGGTCGCGGTGCCCCAGAGCGCCGTCGGAAGGAGGAGCTTGACGGCGAGCCCGATCGGGGCGCCGTAGTAGCCGCTGATCCAGCGCGCGAGCTCGAGCAGCGGGCCGGGCACCGAGGGTTCCGCATCCGGCGCGGCCGCGACATTCCGAGCCTCGACCCCCGGTGCCTCCACGTCGATCGCGGTGACGATGCCCGTCAGCGATCGCCGGCGCATCGGCACCACCACGCGTGCTCCCGGCAGCACGCGAGGCGCGAGCCCGTCGGGAATCCGGTACGTGTAGGAAGTGGCGAGAGGGAGCGGCAGGACGACTTCGGCGAAGCGGGGGCTCATCGTCGCGTGACGCCAAGCCCCGGTCCGGAAGGAAGCGTCACCTGGCCTCCGGCGATCGACGCGCCGACGAACGGGTCGGCGGCGAGGAGGGCGGCGCCATCGAGGTCCACGATATCCACGAGCGGCGTGAAATGCGCCGCCGACGTGATGCCGAGCGAGCTCTCGATCATGCATCCGACCATGACGCTCATCGAGTGCGCGCGCGCGGCCGCGATCATGCGCAGCGCTTCCCGCAGGCTTCCGCACTTGGCGAGCTTGATGTTGATCCCGTCGACGCGCCCCACGAGCGCGGGAATGTCGGCGAGCGTCCGGCAGCTCTCGTCGGCGATGACCGGGATGGATGCGCGGCGCCGGACCTCGCCCAGGCCCTCGAGGTCGCCGGGCGCGAGCGGCTGCTCGAGCACGGTCACGCCGAACTCCTCCAGGACGGGAAGCATGCGGATCGTGTGCTTCAGCGTCCATCCGCAGTTGGCGTCCACCCGAAGCTCGCGGTCCGTCTCGGACCGGATCGCCTGCATGATCTCGAGATCGCGGTCGCTGCCGAGCTTGATCTTGAGGATCGGGTACTCCGCCGCCTCGCGCACCTTCATGCGGATCCGCTCGGCCGTGTCGATGCCGATGGTGAATGTCGATTGCGGCGCGCGCTTCGGGTCGAGGCCCCAGAGCTGGTAGACCGGAATGCCGAGGCGCTTGCCGGCCAGGTCGTGCATCGCCGCGGAGAGCGCGGCCCGGGCCGAGGCGTTGCCGCCGAGCATCTGGAGCCAGATGCGCTCCGCCTCCTCGAAGTCGAACGGGCTCTGCGGAAGGGCGTGACCGTACACCCCAAGCGCGGCCATGACCGAGTCCGGCGTCTCGCCGTAGAACTTCGTCGCCGCCGCCTCGCCCCATCCCTCGACACCGTCGTCGTCCGTGAGCCGCACGAGCACCGTCCGGTACTCCGACTGCCCGCCGCGCGCGATGATGAACGGGTGCCGGGTGGTGAGCGTCTGGAACTCGGTATGGAGCCGGAGCGGCACAGGAGCCTCTGTGGTGGGGAACGGATCAGGCCATGGCGCGAACGAGAGCGGCGACGCCGGCGGCGAGCCGGTCTGGAATGTAGCCCCCTTCCAGCACGCCGACGAGCGCGGCAGCGGGTGCGCGCAAGCGCAGCCGCGCGGTGAGCTCCGCGTAATGTCCGGGCTCGAGCGTGAAGCCACCGAGCGGGTCGCCGCGCATGGCATCGAACCCGGCCGAAAGCACGATCAGGTCGGGTGGCCATGCGGCCGTCGCTTCTACGACGGCGTCCCACAGGTCCTCGACGTAGCGCTCGGGTGCGAGGCCGGGGGGCCGGGGCACATTGAAGATGTTGCCGACGCCGCGCTCGGTCGCGGCACCCGTGCCCGGCCACCAGGGGAACTGGTGCAGCGATACGAAGCGGATGGATGCGTCGTGCTCGACGAGGGCCTGCGTCCCGTTCCCGTGGTGCACGTCCCAGTCCACGATGAGCACGCGAGCGGCGCCTCGCTGCTGTCCGGCACGCGCGGCGATGACCGCATTCGCGAGGAGGCAGAAACCCATCGCGGCATCCCGGAGCGCATGATGGCCCGGCGGCCGGCCCGCAGAGAAGGCGGCGCCCCGCCCCTCCATGGCATGCTCCACCGCCGCGACGGCACCACCGGCCGAGCGGAGCGCGGCCTGCCAGCTCGCCGCACTCATCGTCGTGTCGGCGTCGAGCACGCCGCCGCCCCGCGCCGCGGTGTCCTGCAGCCGGGCGAGGTAGGCAGCGTCGTGCACGGATTCGAGCAACGCCGCCGGCGCAATGGGTGATTCGAGCACGCGGGCGTGGGGCTCGGACGCGAGGGCATCGAGGATGGCGCGAAGCCGATCGCCGTGCTCCGGGTGTCCCGGACCGGGGTCGTGCAGCAGGCAGTCGTGATGCGTGAAGACGGGAACGGGCACGCGAGCCGCTCAGTTGCGCCGGATCAGGTCCTGCAGCGCGCGAGCTTCTGCCGCCACCGCACGCCGGGCGTCGACGATGGCGGCGAGCTGGCGCTGGTGCCAGCGCCAGTACAACAGCACCAGGCCGCTCGACACGAACAGCGCGCCGCCGATGACGGCGAGCATGGGACGCCGGAGCCAGAGGCCGCCAGCAGCGAGCGCGGCACCGTCGAAGGCGAGGAAGGCGGCCGCGACGAGCGAGAGCGTTCGATTCGCGGCTCCCGCGCGACCGCCCCGCGTCATGTCAGCGAACCGGCCGGCGCCGGCGCGGCAGGACAATCAGGTTGGCATCGGGGACGATGCCCGCCTCGGCGAGCGTGGACGCATCGGCCACTTCGGCGCCGCGGAACTTCACCACGTACCCGTCGGGGTCCCGCATCACGCGCGTGAGGGCGAGGGCCTGGCGCTTGAGCTCGCCCAGGGACGCGGAGGCGGGAAGCGACATCCGCACCTCGTCCCAGACGTCGTGCACCATGACGCGGAGCGGAAGGTCGCCGGTCACGCGGCCTCCTCCACCCGGGGCAGCGTCGAGAGGAAGCGATCGAGCGGCTGGTCGAAGAGGAGCGTCGAGCCGCGAACGCGCACCCCGCGCTCGGCGGGAAGGATCGCGATGGCGATCTCCTCCGTGCCCTGGCCGCGGAGCAGGAGGTACGTCGGCCCCTCCTTTTCCGGAAACGCGGCCTGCTGCGGCACCCGCTCCGAGAAGAACCGCTTGGCGCGGGCAATGACTTCGGCGGCGCTCAGGGATGTCGTCGTCTCGTAGACCATCGTCGGTCCTGGTCGGCTCAGCGCCGGTGGATGGTGATGCCGGTCGGCTGTGCCGGCAGCGGGACGGTGGCGATCACCCGGCGTGCGGCGACATCGATCATGTCCACCGCCCCCGGGTCCGCGCCGACCGATTCCTGCGAAATATACGCGTAGCGGCCATCAGGCGACCACGCGATTCCGTGCACCACCGGCTTCGTCGTCGGAATGCGGGCGAGCTCCTGCAACGAATGCGCGTCGAGGAGGCTGACGCTCTTCTCCTTCTTGTTCGTCACCAGCACCAGGGCGCCGTCGGGCGACACCTCGACGTTGTAGGCCCCCTTCCCCACCGGCACCTGCCGTCGCTGCTCGAGCGTCGCGGCGTCCCAGACCTGCAGCGTATTCCCGGTGTTGCACGCCACGAACAGCGTACGGTCATCCGGGGAGACACTGACGAACGTCGGTGCGCACGCGCCTGCGCCGTGCGACGCGTGACCGCCTCCCGCCGTCGCGGTGCCCGTCCGCGCGCGCCGGGTGACCTCGAACGTCGACACGTCGAGCTCAAGCAGCTCGTCGGAATCCATGCACGTCACGTACACCCGCGTTCCGGCGCGGTTGACGCGCACGCCATGCGGCATGTCGCACGCGGTCACGTCCGCGATCTTCTCCATAGACGCCGTATGCACCACCGAGACGGGATTCTTCCGTGGCCGGTCCCCGAAGAAATCCGAGTTCGCGACGAACGCGAGCTCCCCGTCCGGCGTGAGCGCGATGGTGGTCGGGTAGAACTCGAGCGTGGCACGGCCCAGGAGCGTGTCGGCGGCAGCGTCGATCCGCCAGAGCGTGCCGTACGGCGCTCCGTGCGCGATGCTCACGTAGTAGCTCCGCTGGTCCGGCGCCATCGCCACATTGTGTGGTCCGTCGATGTCCGCAGGCATGATCCCGACGGGCACGACGCGCTCGACCGCAAGTGAGCCCGCGCCGGGACGGATCCACGAAATGATGTCTCCCGACTCGCTGGAGACACCGATCCGGTAATCGAACCCGGCCGGTGCCGGAGCCGGCGTCGGCGCGGGGAGCGTGGCGGTTCCTCCCGAGCCGCATGCCGCGCCCAGCAGGACGCCGGTGAGATACATCCGCATTCGAGTTTCCTTATCGCGTTGGCACGGGAATCTATACCGGGTGCGCGGTCACGGTGGCCCGGGAAACCGCCCCGCGCCGGAACAGGTCGAGGATCCGGGGCCGGCGTCGCAGCACGAGCACCAGCTCGCCCGGCGGCGGCTCGCCGAGGCCTTCGACGGTCAGGAAGGCCGGAAGGGTCGTGCCCGCGGGGACGCCGATACGGTATTCCGTCCCATGCCACCGGAAGATGACCTCATCCGGCAGTTCCCGGACGAGCCGGTCGAGGAAATAGTCGTCGTCGACCGCGTACACCCCGGGCGCGGCACGCTCTCCGTCCAGATAGAACGCCGGATCGAACGCCTCCCCGTCGTGTCGCGCGAAATTCTGTTCGGCCGCCTCGTCGAACGCTTCGAGATCCGGGGCACGAGCGCGCCACTCGAGGTGATGGCGCAGCTCGTGCGTCAGCGTCTCCCATGCCTCGCCCCGCCAGTCGTAGCCGGGCTCCAGGCGCGCGAGCGCGGCGAACGAGCCGTGATAGAGGACGATCCGGCTCTGGATATCGCCGCCGCTCTCGCCGACGTCCAGCGGGATGCACTCGCCCAGTGTGTAGATGTCGGCGCGGACGGGATGCGGGACGGCGCGCGGAGAAACGACCACCTCCGCGATGCCCTCGAAGAAATGCGCCGGCACCTCCGCGGAGAGCCGGCGCACCATGGCTTCGAAATCGGCGAGGCGCATGACCGGCGGCGCGGCTCAGCCGCGGAGCGCGTCCTCGATGAATCCGCGCAGCCGGTCGAGGGACACGCGATCCTGCTGCATCGAATCCCGATGCCGGACGGTGACGGTGCGCTCCGTCAGCGTGTCGCCATCCACGGTGACGCAGAACGGGGTGCCCGCCTCGTCCATCCGCCGGTAGCGGCGGCCGATCGCGCCGCTGTCGTCGTAGAAGCAGGGGACGTGCTTTCGCAGCTCGTCGTACGCGGCGGTGGCGATCTCGGGCATCCCGTCCTTCTTCACGAGCGGGAGTACGGCCGCCTTGATCGGCGCGATGGCGGGGTGAAACCCGAGCACGACGCGCGTCTCCCCTTCGACCTGCTCCTCGCGATAGGCGTCCACCAGCACCGTCAGCGTCACGCGGTCGGCCCCGGCCGACGTCTCGACGATCAGTGGGAGGTACCGCTCGCCGGCCGCCTGGTCGAAATACTCGAGCTTCTTCCCCGAGTGCTCCTGATGGCGCCCGAGATCGAAGTCGCCGCGGTTGTGGATGCCCTCGATCTCGTTCCAGCCGAAGGGGAACTCGTACTCGATGTCGAAGGCCGCGCGCGCGTAATGCGCGAGCTCGGTCGGGCCGTGCTCGTGCCAGCGCAGCCTGGCCGGCGCGAGTCCGAGCGCGTGATGCCATTGCATGCGCAGCTCGCGCCACTGCTCGAACCACTCGGCATCGGTCCCCGGCTTCACGAAGAACTGCATCTCCATCTGCTCGAACTCGCGCGTCCGGAAGATGAAGTTGCCGGGCGTGATCTCGTTCCGGAACGCCTTGCCGATCTGCGCGATGCCGAACGGCA
>DAINRR010000090.1:0-10573 GCA_036741715.1 Gemmatimonadales bacterium | reverse complement strand
GTGACGATGAGAAATGTCTCGCTCACGCCGCACGCCCGCCGAGCCGGGCCAGCACGCCGTCCACCGCGGCGGGAATATCGCTGACCGCGAGGATCCGGTCGGCTCCGCCGGCGAGCCGCGCGGCGTTCGGCATTCCGTAGACGGTGGAGCTGCTCCGGTCCTGCGCGAACCCGGTCCCCCCGGCGTCGTGGATCGCGCGCAGGCCCTGCGCCCCGTCGCGTCCCAGGCCGGTCAGGACCACCCCGACGGCACGGGGCCCGAAGGTGCGCGCCACGGAATCGAAGAGCGGATCGGCTGCCGGCCGGACGCCCCAGACCGGCGGCGTCCGGGTGAGCTCGACGATCGGGCCCCCGTCGCGCATGGCGACCAGCATGTGATAGTCGCCCGGGGCGACGTAGACCGTGTCCTCGAGCAACGGCGCCGCATCTTCCGCCTCGACCACCGCCAGGCGGCTCAGCGACGCGAGGCGCTCGGCCAGGCTTCGCGTGAAGCGTGGCGGCATGTGCTGCGCGATGCACACGGCCGCATGGTGGCCCGGGGCGAGCCGGGGCACGAGCTCCGCGAGCGCTCGCGGCCCGCCGGTGGATGCCGCGATCGCGACACAGCAGCGGGCCCGGCCGGGGAGGCCATAGACGGGGTCGTCGTGCACGGGGCGCGCGCGGGGCCGCGCGAGGACCGGCATCCGGTGGATATCCGCCTCGCGGGCAGCGCGCAATGCGGCGAGCACCCGTTCGCCGAGACGCCGAACCGACTCCGCGCCGCGGTCTTCGTCTTTCGCGACGAGATCCACGGCACCGAGCTCGAGCGCGCGGATCGCAGCGGCTGTCCCGGGACCCGCATAGGCGCTCACCACCACCACCGGCCGCGGCGACTCCGACATGATGTACCCGATCGCGCCGAGCCCGTCGAGCTTCGGCATCTCGAGGTCCATCACGACGAGGTCGGGCGTGAGCGAATGCACTTTCTCGAGCGCGTCGAGGCCGTTCCGCGCCACGCCGGCGAGGCGGAACTCGCGCGACTCCTCGATCGCATCGCCGAGCATGCGCCGGAAGAAGGCGCTGTCGTCGGCCACGAGGACCGAGGGAATGCTAGAGGGCGACGCTGCCATGCATCACCGACGATACGTCGAGCCGCCCGTTCCGCACATGCAGACGCACCGTCCGTCCGTAGTCGCCCCCGACGGCCTCGCCGACGATGGGGATGCCCGCGGAAGCGAGCGTCTGGCGCGCTGCGACGACATTGCGCTCCCCCATCTGGATCGTGCCGGGCGTGGCCAGGGCCGCGAACATGCTCGCGCCGCCGACGAGGCGCGCCTTGATCCGCCGCGGCGAGGCGCCGGCCGAAGCCATCTCCGACAGCAGCGCCGGAACCGCCGTCTGCGGCACGCGCGCCGGGTTCGGCGACCCGCGCGACAGTGCCGGTGACGGGAGCAGGACGTGCGCGAGCCCCCCGACCTGGACAGCGGCATCGTACAGGACGATGGCGACGCAGCTGCCAAGTCCGATCGTGACGAGGATATCCTCGGTCCGGCCGATGCGCAGATCCGCCACGCGCACGATGATCTCGCTCACGCGTCCATCCGGTAGATCCGCTCGCGGGTGTCCACGAGCGACAGGCGTTCGCGCGCGGGGCCGAGCAGCGACTCGACCTTCCCGAGCACCAGGAGGCCCCCCGGCCGAAGGGCCTCGACAAAATGCGCGAAGAGCCGCTCCTGCATCGGGCGATCGAAGTAGATCACCACGTTCCGGCAGACGATCAGGTCGAAGCTGCCAGTCGGCATCCTATCCTGACTCAGGTCGAAGCGGCGCACACTCACCCGCCGCCGCAGCGACGGAAGGATCGCGAGCCCGGCAGGGGTCTCGCGGGTGTGCCGCTCCGCCAGGCCGGGCGGCGTCTCCTGGAACGCCTCACGCCGGTACACGGCCGCCGTGGCGTGTGCGAGGCTCTCGCGGTCGATGTCGGTAGCCTCGATCCGGAGCCGGTCGAGCCAGCTGCCGCGCCCGGCCGCGGCCGCCAGGTCGGCGACGAGCATCGCGATCGTGTACGGCTCCTCACCGGAGGAGCAGCCTGCGCTCCAGGCATCGAGCCAGCCGTCGCGGGCGCGCAGGAGATCGGGAAGGAACCGGGTGCGCAGGCTCTCCCACGTCTCGGGATTCCGGTAGAATCGCGTGACGTTGATGGTGAGCGCGTCCTTGAGCCGCTCGTACTCCGCCGGCGTGCGACCCAGCACGCCCCGGTACTCGTCGAAGGTGTGAACGCCGCACGCCCGCATCCGCACCGCGATCCGCCGGCGAAGGCACTTCGACTTGTAGATGTCGAGCGGCAGGCCCACGACCCGCGAGATCTCGCGGGTCAGGGTCTCGAAGCCGGCATCGTCCGCCGCCATCACGTAGCGGCCTCCAGCAGGTCGAGATTGGCCCGCGCCAGCTGGTGTGCCGGATTGAGCTCCGTCGCCCGCGTCCAGCTTTCCCGCGCGCGCGCATGGTCGCGCCGCTTGAACGCGATATTCCCGAGTTTGAAGAAGAGGTCGTCCCCGAGCGACGGATCGAGCTTGGCGGCGCGCTCGTACGCCTCGAACGCCTCGTCGTAGCGGCCGGCGCGGTAGTACAGGTCGGCGAGATTCTTCGACACCTGCGGCAGCGACGGGTCCTCCGCGAATGCGGCGCGCAGGAGTTCATCCGCGCCGGCGGCGTCGCCGGCGGCCTCGAGGAGCACGGCCAGGTTGTTGCGAAGCACCGCGCTCGACGGGTGCGCGTCGACGCCCTCGCGCGCGATGCCGATCGCCGCGTCGAGCTTCGGCACGAGCGCCTGCGTCAGGGCTGCCGCCCAGTACCACAGGGCCGGCACCACGCGGGTCCCGAGCAGGTCACGCGCCCTCGCAAGCCGGCCCTCGGCCGCGGGGGCGTCCCCTCGTTTCAGCGCGGCAATGCCCCACGCGATGAAGACGCGCGGGTCGTCCTTGGCGCGGCCGGCGGCCTCGCCATAGGCGGCTTCCGCTTCCTCCAGCCGCCCGAGCCGCTCGAGCGCCACGCCGAGATTGTGCAGCGCCGCGGGCCGCGGGCCACCCTTGTCCACTGCTTCCTTCAGGGCGTCGACTGCCTCGTCCCAGCGTGCCTGCTTGAGCGCGATGAGCCCCAGATGGAAGACGGCCGCGCTCTCCGACGGCCGCAGGTCCGCCACGCGGCGGAATTCGCGATACGCCTCGTCGAGCATGCCCGTCTTGTAGAAGGCCACGCCGAGGTTCCGGTGCTCCTCCACGCGGGCCTCGTTCACCTTCGGGACGGCGGCAGTGGTGGACGAGCCGACTCGCCGCGCAAAGCCTGCGGTGATGAGGCCGTAGAGTGCCTGGCCGACGACGAACTCGACGAAGCCCGATTCCTCGAGCACCTGCTTGACGTCGCGTGTGCCGTCGAGGAGTGGAAGGATGGCAGCCTGCTCGGCCGACAGGGTGACGCCCGAATCCGCGACGTACGAGGCATCCACGGCGAAGATGAGATCGAACGAAGGGATCTTCTTCTCGATCAGGCTCCACTCGTCGACGCGCCGGGCACCCTCGAGGAGAAGGCTCTCGGGATTGATCGAAACGAGGAAGTCCTCGTGCTCCGGCCGCACTCCCGCCTCGAAGTTGAACGTGCCGCTCGACCAGGTGAACAGGTAGTAGACCGCCTCCTCGATCTGCAGCCGGATATAGCTCTCGAGCTCGCTCCGGGTGATGGCGCCCTGATCCACGAGGAGCTGGCCGATCTTGACCTGCCGCTCGCCGTCCTGCGCGTCTACCGCCGTCTGAAGCTGCGCGGCACTGATGCGTCCGCTGCGGACGAGGATGTCGCCGAGCCGGTCGCGCCGATTGACGATGGAGGCATAGGTGAGCCGGCCCTCGTCGAAGTAGATGTACCCGAAGTTCTGCCGGTCGGCGACCGCGAGGCATCCCGTGCGCCGCCCGAGCGTCAGGAGCTGGATGACGTCGGGGAGGCTCGCCTCCTTGAGGCTTCCCTTGATCGCCATCAGCGCAGTTCCTCGATGATGCGGGCAGCCACGTCGGGCCACTCCCAGACCATCTTCTCGCGACTCCGCACCCCTGCGCCGGACGGTCCCGTCACGCCGCTCGGCCGGGGGGGCGGCGAGCGCCGTGCACGCACCGCCGTCCCTTCGAGCACGTCGCGCGCAAGCCCGGCGCTGGGGGCAGACTGCTTCGCCTCCGCCGCGTTGAGCACGCGCTGTACGAGCGCGAGCGCGGCCCGCATCGAATCGGCTGGCCGGCCTGCCACGTACGACACGAATTCGGGATCGACCGAGTCGAGTCGTGCCGAGAGCATCCGCTCGATGGCGCGCTCGCGGAGCTCCCGATCCGGCGCAGGCAGGTCGACCACGAGGCCGCCCTCGAGCCGCGTCCGGAGCCGGGGCTCGAGGGTCGTGAGATCGCCGAGCGGGACGCCGCTCGTGAACACCATCTGACCGCCACGCTCCATCAGATGGTTGAAGAGCACGAAGAGCTCTTCCTGCGAGCGATCCTTGCCGGCGATGACCTGCACGTCGTCGATCAGCAGTGCTTCCGCCTGGCGGAACCGGGCACGCCACAGGCCGACGCTGTCTCGCTCGATGGCCGAGATGAGCTCGTCGACGAACTCGGTTCCGCTCACGCACGCCACCGTGAGGCCGCCGGCGACGAGGGCGTTGCCGAGTCCGTGCAGCAGGTGCGTCTTCCCGTTGCCGGCGCCACCGGTGATCACGAGCGGGTTGTATTTCGTGCCGGGTGCCGCGGCGACCGACCGCGCCGCGCGCACGGCCATGCGATTGGATCCCGACTCCATGAACTCGTCGAGCAGCCAGTGTGGCGAGGGTGCCGGGGGTGGTGCCGCCCCCTGCCGCGCCTTCTCGAGCAGCGCCGCGGCGGCCGGGAGATCGCCGGGGTCCCTCAGCGCCGCAACGCCCGCCAGATCGGGTGCGAGGACTTCGACCTCCGCCTGCATGGCGCGCAGCGCTTCGATGTCGCTCTCGAACGCGCGGAGCTCCGCTTCCGGATCCGTCACGACGTCCGATTCGAGCAGCAGCTGCAGGCGCGCGACGCGGTACCCCTCCCCCTCCCAGCGGAGCATCGCCTCCGCGACGCGGGCTCGCCACGATTCGACCTGCTGGGAGACCGTCGCCGACACCTCCTGCAGGAAGTCGGCGAACTCGTCGACGGGGCCGGACGCCGGCACGAGCGCCGGCGTGCGGGCCGGCGCCGGATCAGCCCGGCGCGCGAGCGTCCCGGCGATGAGCGCACGCGCCTCGGCCGCCGAGAGCGGGGCGTCGCTCACGGCCTGGCCTGCGACGAGACGATTGAGTGCGCCGATCAGCTCGCGCACGTTGTCGATGTCGAGCTCGGCCACCGCCTCGATGACGCCCGGCTCGAACGCTGCCTTGCGGTCCTCGGCGCGGCGCCGGAGGATCGCCACGCGGGTCTCGTAATCGGGCGCCGCGATGTCGATGACGAGCCCGCCACCGAAGCGCCGGATGAGCCGCTCGTCGAGCGCCTCGATCTCCGCCGGCGGGCGATCGCTGGTGAGCACGATCTGCCGCCCCACGGCCTGCATCGCATCGACGACGCGCAGCAGCTCCGACTGCATCTCCCGGCGGTGCGTGAGGAACTGCACATCGTCCACGAGCAGCACGCCGACGTCGAGAAAGCGCCGGCGGTAGCTGTCGCCCTGCCCTGCGGCGATGGCGGCGTGGAAGGCTTCCACGAACTCGTCGAGCGTCAGGTACTCGACCGCGATGCGCGGATCGATGGCGCGGGCCGCGTGACCGATGGCGACGAGGAGATGCGTCTTGCCGAGCCCCGGCCGGGCGTAGATGAAGAGCGGGTTGTAGACCGCGCCCGGCGATTCCGCGACCGCGCGCGCCGCGGTGACCGCGAGCCGGTTGGCGGCGCCCACGACCAGTCCTTCGAGCCGGAAGTGCGGATTCAGCTCGGCCGTCATCCGGCGACCGCTCCGGTGGCCAGCCGGCGGAGTACCACTTCCGAGATGCCCTTGAGCGTCTCGAACACACCGGTCCCGTGCAGGGCATCGGCCGCGAAGCTCTGGACCGACCGGAAGTTGAGCGCGTCGTCCAGCGATTCGCGGGACAGGACCAGGTCCCGCGGCAGGTCCTGCTTGTTGTACTGCAGGACGACCGGCAGCTCGCGGACATCCACGCCCTGCTCGAGGAGGTTCTCGTGCAGATTCTGCAGGCTTTCCAGGTTGTCGTCGAAGCGACGCGCCTGGCTGTCGGCTACGAAGACCACGCCGTCGGCACCCTGCAGCACGAGCTTGCGCGTGGCGTTGTAATAGCTCTGGCCGGGCACGGTATAGAGCTGGAACCGGGTCGTGAAGCCGGAGATCGAGCCGAGATCGATCGGCAGGAAATCGAAGAAGAGCGTCCGGTCTCCGTGCGTGGCGAGCGAGACCATGCGGCCGCGGCGCGTCTCCGGCACTCGCCCGAAGACGTACTGCAGATTCGTCGTCTTTCCGGACCGTCCCGGGCCGTAATAGACGATCTTGCAGGTGATCTCGCGGGTGGTGAAGTTGACGAGCGACATGTCAGCGGCCGAAGAGCGCGTGAAGGCTCGCGTTGAGGTCGTGCTCGAAGTTCTCGGCGAGCACGGGGCCGCGTGGCGCCTCCGCCGGGGCCGCCGCCACGAGATCGCGCGCCAGCCGGTCGAAGAAGAGCTGCACGAGCCCGACGCTCGTTTCACCCCCGAACACGACGAGTCCGATCCATCGCCCGCGAGGCGTGTCGAAGCCCGCGAGAAACACGCCTTGCCGCCCGCCCTGATGGACCAGGGCGCCGAACTGCGGCGAGCCCATGATGCGCGCGACTTCGGAAGTCGAGGCGATGATGCCCGCGCCCAGCGCGGCAGCCGCCATCACGTCGAGCGAGCGCGTGAAGCCGTGCTGCGCAACGACCTGCCCCGACGTCGTCATGAGCAGCACGATCCGCGCGGACGACTCCGCGAGGAAGGTCTCGAGCGGCGCGGCCACCCACGGCTCCAGGGTCCGCATCAGGCGATCTCCCGCGCCGCGGCGATCATTTCGAGTCGCGCGAGCCCGATGTTCGCATCCGGGCGTGCCACCACCACCACGAGCAGATCGTCCTGGGCGGGAACCGCGAGGAGCGATCCCGTTTCGGCGCGCATGTGAATCACGGAGGGCGTCGAAAGCCCGGCGCTCTCCGTGGTGCGCCGCAGCCGTCCGGCCAGGCTCGCTGCGAGCGCGGCGACGGCGCGGCCGTCGACGTCCTCCATGAGCGACTCGGCAACGACGAGCCCGTCCGTGGATGAGACGAGCATCGAACCCTGGACGCCGCGCACCGCGCTCACGCGCTCGAGCGCCGCGCGGTAGGTCGCGCTCATGCGAGCCGCTCCAGCCAGCGGCGCGCCGCTTCACCGGCCCGATCGGCGAGGAGGGCGAGCCGTGCGGCCGGGACGCTCGCGCCGCGCACGGTGAGGAGGACGGTCGCAGCGGTGGGTGCGGTGAGGTGCAGCGTCCCGTCGCTCGATTCGACCGAGAGACTCACCCAGGCCCCGAGCGAGAGAAGGCGCGCGGCCCGGCTCGCTTCACGCGATACGCCGGCGAGGTGCGCCGCCACGGCATCGGACACATCCGCGCCTGACGGGTTCCGGATGCCTCCGCCCAGCCGCAGGCCGTTCGCGTCGAGGAGCAGCAGCCCGTCGCGCGCGCCCTCGAAGCCCGCGAAAATCCCGGAGTCGCCTTCGGTGTCGGCAGAGCGCGACGCCGGAGCTGCCGCCGGCTCCGGAGGGCCGGCCGGCGCGACCGGAGCGGCGGCGTCACCGCGCTCCGCTGGAGCGGCACCCGCGGCCGGGCCGGCATCGATCGCCGCGCGGACGCGCGCGATCGCGATGTCGAGACCGGCCTCGGGAGCGCTCGCCGCCGCCAGCTCGAGGTGCCGCAGTGCACGGGGAAGATCGCCGGCGCGGTAGTAGAGAAAGCCGAGTCCCTTGTGCGCGCCAAGGTGGGCCGGGTCGAGTTGCAGCGCTTCCAGCCACGCGTCGAACGCGGATTCGCCGTCGCCGAGATCGCTGTGGATGCGCGCACAGAGGTCGCGCGCATCCGCGAGGCCCGGATGCCGCGCAGACCCCGCCGTCGCGACCTTGAGCGCCGCCGCGAGCTGTCCCCGACGCCGCAGCGCCTCGGCCAGATCGAGGAAGACGAGGTCCCCGGGATCGGCGGCGAGCGCGACGGACATGGACCGGATGTCGTCAGTCATGGACCGCCCTCGTGGCGCGCGCCAGCAATTCGGCCGCGGCCCGCATCCGGCTCACCCATCCACCCAACGCATCTTCCTCCGCCGGGCGCGGGTCGAGCCGGCTCCAGGCATCCCAGGTTTCCACGGCTTCGCTGAATCGGCCCTGCGCCGAGAGCGCCGTGCCGAGCAGCCGCCGAGCGGGTCCGTGGAGCGGATCGATCCGCAGCACGGCCTCGAGCGCTTCTGCCGCCTCGACCGGACGGGAGGCCGCGAGGAGCGCACGGCCCATCGTCAGCTGGGCCGGGACGCTCGTCTCGCCCCCTGCGACCAATCCCTCCTCGGCGGCGGCCACGGCCGCTTCCGCCTCGCCCGCGATGAGGTACGCCTCGGCACGCGCTATGTGATCGAGGAGTTCGCCGCCGGTCGCTGCGGGAGCGATGCGCGGGTCGTCCAGAGCGATGATGCCGGCAGTCGCGAGCCCGAAGAGCGACCGCGCTACGTCGAACTCCGAACGGGCGGTGATCTCGGCGAGCTTTCGCACATCACGTCCCCCATCCACGGCGGCAAGCAGCTCCCACTCGACGGGAAGGAGGTCCATCGGCCCCGAATCACCGTCGAGCACCACCAGACGCGGAACCACGCCCAGGTGGGGCACTTTCGATTCGATGCGGCTCCATTCGTCGATCCGGCGCGCCGCCTCCATGAGCAGGGCGCCGGTCGGAATGCGGAGCGTGGCCTGGGTGGGTACGTCGTCGAGAGGTGCTTCACTGAACGAGAAGTAGCCTTCGGACCATCCCATCAGCTCAAAGATGACCTCTTCCACCTGCGCGCGCACCTGCCGCTCGAGCTCGCGGCGCGTGATCGCGCCGAGCGCCACCAGGATGTCGCCGAGCCGACGCCGGTCTCCGGTCGACTGCATGTCGCGCGCGCGGGCAAGGTCCGACTCCGAAAGCTTCCCGGTCCGGAGGAGGAGGCCACCCAGGGGATGCGGATTGCTCCGGATCTCGGCGCCGATCACGGCGCCCTGATCGAAGTACACCGTCCCGCCGTTCTGCCGGAGCTCCGAGTCCACACGCAGGATGCCGGTCTTCCGCGCGAGATCCAGCAGCTGGAAGACATCGTGAATGCTGAGCTCGCGCAGTGGTCCCTCGATCGGCACGGCTCAGCGCTCCGATCCGGCGAGGATGTGCGAGAGGTCTCGCGCCGACCGTGCGCGCGAGCGGGCCTGGATGGCCAGGGGCCCGCCCGGCTGCAGCTGCACGACGCGGTCCCAGCAGGCCACCGCGTCATGGAAACGCCGCTCCCGCGCGAGGGCCGCGCCGCGGTGGAAGAGCGCGTCCGCATCGTCCGGGTGGAAGCGGAGTACGCGGTCGAGCGCCTGGAGCGCGTCCGCCGTGCGGCCGCTCTCGAGCAGGCAGCGGCCGAGCAGGGTGAGCGCCTCGAAGTCGTACGGATCCGACGAGAGCATGCCGACCAGCACGCTGATTGCCGACGACGGCGAATCCGTCCGCCGGAGAAGATCGGCGAGGGCGAGTGACGCTTCCCGGAACGTCGGCAGCAGATCGATGGCACGCTCGTACGCTGCCCGCGCACCCGTCCAGTTGTCTCGCTTCTCCTCGAGGCGCCCGAGCTCGTGCCACACCTGGACGAGCCCGGCATCGATGCGGAGGGCAAGCTGGCACGCCTCCAGAGCGGCGCCCGTGTCCCCGAGCCGGGCGGCGATCAGGGCCTGCAGCTGGTAGAGATCCGGTCGTGCCGGAGCGACGGCGAGCGCCTCGCGCACGGCGGAGAGTGCCGTGCCGGCATCGCCCGCCTCGAGCCGCGCCCGCGCCCGCGCCATGAGGATGTCCGCGTCGCCGGGCCGCTGGCGGCTCAGCTCATCCGCGAGCGGCAGGCTCTCCTCGGCGCGGCCAAGCGCGATGAGGGCGCGCACCTCGCCCAGCAGCGCGTCCGGCAGGTCGGGGCGAAGCGCGCGCGCCTCGCGATATCGCTCGAGCGCCTCCCCGTGCAGGCCACGCCGCGCGAAGAGATGGCCCGTGAGCACGGCGAGGCCGGCCGGATCCGCGCCGCGGGCGCGGGCCCGCCCGATCTCGGCCGTCGCGTGCTCGAGGAGGCCCTTCGCGACATAATCGCGCGCGAGCGCCAGCTGGTCCTCGACCGGCGCCGGCTCCGGCGCGGCAGGCCGGGCGGGCGTCAGCTCGTCGAAGAGCCGGTCGAGCACGCCGGTCTCGAACGCGAACTCTCCCGCGAGCGCCTCGCCGCCCACCTCGGCCGTGATCGGCGGCGCGATGGTGATCGTCGGATCCTCGTACTGCAGGTCGAGTGCGAGCGCATATTTCTTCCG
>DAINRR010000089.1:6724-10776 GCA_036741715.1 Gemmatimonadales bacterium | reverse complement strand
CCCATCACGTCCTCGTAGAACTTGACCCAGGTGTTCATCCGGCCGAGCTCCACGTTGCCGACGCAGTGGTCGACGTGCAGCAGCCCCACGGGCTCGGTGCGGAAGCGGCTCGTCATGGGGCGGAAGCCGGGAAGAAAGAGCCCGTCGTAGTTGCGGCGCTCGACGAGCGAATGAATCGTGTCCCCGTAGGTGTGGATCGCGGCGATGACCACCTCGCCGTCCTCGTCGGTCAGGACCTTCGGCTCGTGCACCGGCTTCGCGCCCCGCTCGACCGCGGCGGCGAACGCCTCGCGGGCGTCGTCCACCCAGAGGGCCAGGTCGCGAACGCCGTCTCCGTGGAGGGTCACATGCCGCGCGATGTCGCTGTCGGGACCGAGCGCGCTGGTGAGGACGAGCCGGACCTTGTTCTGCACGAGGAGATAGCTCGCGCGATCGCGTACACCCGTTTCCGGTCCGCGATACGCGACCAGCTCGTAGCCGAAGGCGGAGACATAATAGTGGGCGGACTGCTTGGCGTTCCCGACGTAGAACTCGACGTAGTCGGTGCCATTGATGGGGAACGTGTCGGTCGGGGCCGCCGGGGCGGCCAGCGTATCGGTCTGCATCGGCATCTCCATGGCTCGGCCGGAAGCATCGGCACTGCCCGAAAGATAACCCGTCCCTATCCGATGACTACCGACGGCTCGACGTGCCGCTCCCCCACCTGCTCGTCGAGGATGCGGCGCACCTGCGCCGTGAGCTCCGCAGGCGTATAGGGCTTCTGGAGGTAGGGTTCACCGCCCCGGAGCAGCCCCTTCTCGCGTACCTCCTCGCCGGTGTACGCCGACATGAAGAGGATGGGCTTCCGGAGCTGCAACGCCGCCATGCGCTCCTGCAGCTCCTTCCCTCCCATGCCGGGCATGACGACGTCCGTCAGCACCAGATCGATACTCGCGCCCCGATCGGCGAGGATGCGCAGGGCTTCGCCTCCCTGATTCGCTTCGACCGTGCGATAGCCGGATTCCCTGAGGGCGCGGGACGCGAGGAGCCGGACGGCTTCCTCGTCCTCGACCACGAGGATCGTCTCGTTGCCACGCCGCGCGGTCACGGCGCTCCGCTCGTCGAGTGCGTCGGCCGGCAGCGTGCGCGGGAAGAAGATCGAGAACGTGGTTCCCGAGCCTTCGGCGCTCCGGACCGTCACGTACCCTTCGCTCTGCTTCACGATGCCGTAGACGGTCGAGAGTCCGAGGCCCGTGCCCTGCCCGACTTCCTTCGTCGTGAAGAAGGGCTCGAAGACCCGGTTCACCGTCTCCTGGCTCATGCCCCGCCCGTTGTCGCTCACGGACAGCACCGCGTACGTCCCGGCCGGAATCGAGATCCCGATCCGGTCCTGCAGGTCGTCCGACTCGAGGTCCTCGATCGTCGTGCGGATCTCGAGGCGCCCTCCGCCCGCCATCGCATCGCGGGCGTTGAAGGCGAGGTTGATCAGCACCTGCTCGAGCTGCGTCCGGTCGACGCGCACCCAGGGCGTTTCAACCGAGAGGCGCATGTCCACCGCGATGTCGGCCGGGAGGAGGGTGCGGAGGAGTTGTACCGTATCGCCCGCCACGGCGTTCATGTCGAGCACCGTGGCCTGCGGGCTCTGCCGGCGGCTGAACACGAGAAGCTGCTGGCTGATCGCTGCGGCGCGCGCGGCGGCCCGACGGATCTCCTCGACGTCGGAACGATGTTCGCCGGCGAGGTCCGGCGCCTCGAGGAGGAATTCGCTGAAGCCGAGCACGATGGTCATCATGTTGTTGACCTCGTGCGCCACACCGCCGGCCAGCCGGCCGACGGCCTCGAGCCGCTGCGCGCCCTGCAGCCGGGATTCGGCCCGCTTGATGTCGGACAGGTCCTGAAGGTGGATCGCGCGGTAGGTCACCTCTCCCCTGTCCGAGCGCACCACCGTCAGGTTCTGCAGGACCGGGAAGCGGGAGCCGTCCTGCCGCACGTGCATGGCCTCGAGCGTGTGCGGATCATCGGGCGCCGAGATGAGCGTGCGCATCACCTCTTCCGCGGACTCCGGTGCGAGGAAGTCGGACACGAGGCGTCCCACAAGCTCGTCCGTCGAATCGATCCCGTGCATCTTCGCGAAGGCTGCATTCGCGGATTCGATGCGCCAGTCGATCGGATCGAGGATCGCCGCGCCCCAGCTCGCGGTCTCGAAGGTGTGGGCCCACTTCTCCATGGCCTCGTCGAGGCGGATGCCCTCGTCGGCCCGCTCGACGGCGGCTCGCATCTGCGCCTGATCGATCGCCAACGCCGTCCGGCGCGCGAGCAGGATGCCCGCCGCGAAGTCTGCGCCGGTGTACGCCGGCGAATCTCCCAGCCGCGCGAGGGCGAGGGCCCCGCGGGAATCGCCCCGGGCGGAAAGGGGGTGCACGATGACCGACCTGATGCCCTGCGCGGCGATGAACTCGTTGATCGCCGGGTCGTCGCCGACGAGCGACCGGATCGCGGCCGGATTGGCCTCCGGAATCCAGTGCGAGCGCAATGACGGGTGCCGGGACGAAACCCGCCCCGCTGCCTGGCGGAGGGCGTCGAGGTGCGCCGCCACCCGATCGCGAAGCTCGGCCTCGCACGTCGGCTCCCGGTGCGCGACTTCGACATGGTGGGCCCCGTCGTCGGACCGAACGACGAGCACGACGAGATCGGCGAGTCGGGGCACCAGCGCTCGCGTCGCGGCCTCGATGACCGCGGCATAACCTTCAGTCCCGCGGGCCCCGCCACTCGACGCGCGCGCGATCTGCTGCAGCGCGTCGCGGATGGCTGGCGATGTGCTGTGATCCACCGTTTTCATCGACCCGGCTACGAGGGTACGGGGACGGCCCACTGGGTCTCCCCGTACCCACCGCTGTGAGATGACTGTTTCATGGATGCAATGGACACTTTTCCGACCCGACTCGCGGTGACGGGGGTCGCAAAATCGGACAGGTCGACCGGGGTCGCCAGCCGAAATCCCTTCCTGTGCAAATGCGCAGGCCAGGCGCATCTCCGGACGTGACCTGCGGCCTGAACCCGCCTTGTGCCATCCAATCGAGGGAGATGGGGCCGCCGGACGCCCATTTCAAGGACTGGCACCGGACATGCCATGGCGGTCGCGGGACCCCTGCACCAGGATTCTGTGATGGACATGGACGTCGGCCGGCTGTTCGAGATGTATCATGAATCGCTGGTCCGGATGCTGCACCGCCGGACCGGGGACCGCGACCGCGCGGAAGATCTTGCCCAGGAAACGTTTGCGCGCGCCGTGGCCGCACCCCCCAACAACCCGCGGCCCTGGCTCTTCGCGGTCGCGCTCAACCTGGTGCGGGAAGACGGGCGGCGATCGGTGCGGCAGGGCAGGCGGCTCCAGCTCCTCAAGGCGGAGACCGAGCAATCGGCCCCGTCCCCCGACGAAGAACTGGAGCTGAACGATCGGAAATCGGCCGTGCGGGCGGCCCTCGCCGAGCTGAACGAGCGGGACCGCGAAGCCCTCCTGCTCAAGGCGGAGGGGTTCAGTTACGAGGAAATCGCGGCGACGCTCGGACTCGCGCCAGGCGCGATCGGCACGACACTGGCCAGGGCCCGGAAGCGACTGGTCGAAGCGTATCGAACCGGAGAAACGAGGCGGCATGCAGCATCTTGACGAGCATCTCGACGACGGAATCATCCACGCGCTGCTCGATGGCGAGCTGAGCGGGGACGAGCTGGCCGCCGCCCGGGCGCACGTCCTGTCCTGCGACGGCTGCTCGGCGCGCGTGGCAGAGGAGCGGCTTCTCGCGGGTGAGGCGGAGCGGCTCATCGCCGAGCTGGACGACCGGCCGGCCCCGGCAGCCGATGGCGCGGTACCGCTCCCCGATTCCCCGAGCGTGAAGGGACCGCCGGTCGTTCTCATTCCCGAGGCAGGCGAAGAGCCGAACCGGTGGCAGCGACGCAGACCCCCGACGCGGTGGATCGGCATCGCGGCCACGCTCGTCATCGCCGCGGGCGCCGGACTGGTCGCGCTCCAGAGCGGGCCTGATGACGAGGCGTTCGGCACGGACGCGGTCGTG
>DAINRR010000089.1:0-6624 GCA_036741715.1 Gemmatimonadales bacterium | reverse complement strand
CGGACTCCCGGCCGCCTTCGACCGAGCTGGCGCGCAGCGCTCCGGCTCCTGAACGCACCGCGGAAGCGCGCGCCCGGACCGACGCTGCCCGGGCCCGCGATGAAAACGTCGAAGCGGTCATGCAGATGCGGCCGGGCGTGACCGCGGGCGCAGCCGCTCCGACACCCGAGACGCGCCGGCGCGATTCGCTCCGCGTGCCACCGGCACCGACGGCCCCCGCCCCCGCGGCCCGGCGCGCGCCCCTCTCACTGGAACAGCAGTCACAGATCTCGATGCGCATCGGACTCGACGAGGCCCAGCGCCTGCTCGGCGGACCCATGCACGTCATCGACGGGTTGCAGCCCGAATTCGTCGGGCTCGTTCCCGGCAGGCTCGTGCGCGGCGCCAATCCCAACGATTACGTGGTCCGCGTCGTCTACCTCGACGACCAGCGCCGGAAGATCTACCTCGATCAGCAGCGGCTCGATCTCACAGGTCGCCAGATGGGGATGCAGCGCGACACGATACCACCCGAGTGGGTGAAGGGGGACGTCCGCCTCTCGCTCTCGGGCGATCTGACTTCCGATGCCGCTCGCGCGCTGGCGCGGCGTGTGCGCTAGACGAGTGAACGGCGCTCGTGTGACCTGGATCACACACTGACCTTTTCCCCGCCGCACTGTCCCACGGCGGGGACTTTCTTTTCGGGATTCCCGCTATCCCAGGCGTGCCGGAGTCGGTGCGACGTGGCATCAGCTGTGCATTCGTAACCGGGAGTACCTCAAAGGAGCCCGGTATGTCGATTCGCGCATCGCTGTCGTTCGCCGCACTCGTGGTGGCCGCTGCCCCGCTCGCCGCGCAGAACCGCGGACCAGGGGACAAGGTCCCGCCAGGCCATCTTCCCGCGCCGGGAATGTGCCGCATCTGGATCGATGGTGTGCCGCCGGGCCGGCAGCCCGAGCCGACGGACTGCGCGACGGCTCGCCGTCACGTGCCCCGCAATGCACGCGTGATCTACGGCGAACGGACCGCCGCGTATCGTGACGACGATCGCCGGATCGAGCGGGCGCGCCGGGAGGCGGGCGGGCGGTACGACGATGGCCGCTACGACGATGGCAGGTACGATCGGGACGCCCGGTACGACCGGAAGGACAGCGATCGCAAGGACGCCGATCGGACGAAGGCCGGTACCGTGGATCGGAAGGATGGGCCGACGGATCGGAGAGAGTCCGACCTCAAGATCGCTGATCGCAAGGACACGACGCGGAAGAAATAGTGCACCAGCCCTGAGCCCCACACATCAGAGCGCCGGACGTCGCGAAACGACGCCCGGCGCTCTGCCTTCAGCACCCCTGCCGGCAGCTTATTCGCACGCCTCCGTCCGCGTGTACTGCGTTACCGCCCCTTCGATCTTGAGCCGGGTCTGCAACCGGCCGCGGCCCGGCTCTCCCTGCGGAAGCTCGTGCCGCCGCACTGTCGCCATGATCATTTCGTCGTCATCGTCGAGCCGGCTCACCTGGTGTTCTCCCACCTCCGCCTCATAGGGCTCTCCGCTCGGCTGCCCCGTCATCGGGTCGAACGGCGTGACCTGCAGGCGCCCCGCAGCGCTGAAGGTGCTCGAATAGGCACCATCAGCCGAAATCGTGACGGTCTTGGTGAGCGACACCGGTCCCGCCACGAAGACGTAGTCGAGCGGACCGGCGGAGCAGAAGGGCCGCGGGATCACCTGTCCGTAGGTGAGCGGCAGCGATTCCGTGAAGGTTCCCGGCGTGGGGGCTCGCGCGTCGCCGAGCGAAACGATGGTGGCCCGTCCGTCTCCGTTCGCGATCGGCACGTCCGCGGCGGCTTCGTCGGGCGACCCTGAAACGAGTGCCCGCAGCTCAGGTGGCAGCAGATTGAAGATTACCGCGGGAATCGTGCGGTGGGTCGCGGTGTTGATGACGTCGGTGGCGGACGGAGCCGCGTCGAGAAGCCCGGTGCGTACCATATCGTAGAGCACGAGCTGCTCGGCCAGGTCCCAGCTGAGCACCTGGTGGTCCGCGGTGTTCTCGATCAGCACCTCGAAATGGGCGTTGGCGATCGTGACGTTGCCCGCCCGGAAGAGCCGCAGGTGGAAGCGGACCGGCCCGAAGTCGCCGCAGCGAAGCTGGATCGCGCTGCCGCTCCAGCCTCCACTCGACGAATACGCGGTCTGCATGTCGCCGATGGCGTCGCGCCAGACGCAGCCGAAGAACGGGGCCGGCGGAAGCCCGGGTCGATTTCCATCGAGTGCCATGAGGTCGGCGCGGATCTCACGTGGATCGGCGCGGCCGGTAAAGACGAGGTTGACCGGATCGAATCGGTCCGCGGGGACGCCGCTGAAATTCACGAGCGTATACGGATAGAGCGAAAGCGACGGCGTGGCCGCCACGACGCCCGCAGGCGCCACTGCGGTCTGGGCCAGGCTGGGATGGTCGATCGGGGCCACCCCGTCAGTGGCGGAACAGGCTGCAACGACGAGAGCGGCGGCGGGCATCAGCAGGGTGCGGCTCGGCATGGGTCGTCTCCTCGCTCCGGAAGTGGGTATTGCCGGGACGCGAGAACGCTCGGCACGACCCCTCAAGCCGGAGTCAAGCGACCGGCCCGAACGAGAATCCGCTGACGCTGGCCGCGGGTGACCATGTCGCGCGCAATGACCTCGCGCGCCACGGAGGCGACGAAGCCGTAGCCTCTGGGCTCCGCCACGAGCCACCGCGCCCACTCGAGCTCGTCGAGCGCGCGATCGGCCCGCTCCGGATCGAGCGCGGCGGCGGCCGCGATCAGCTCCCGGCTGGCGCGACCCTGAAGGACGGCGAGGGCGCACAGCGCCGACCGGGCGTCCTCGCCAAGCCGGCGGAACCCGATGCGGATCGCGGCGACGACAGGATCGGGCAGCTCTCCCGGGCGAGTCGCATCGAAGGTGCGCGCGGGTGGCGGCCACGCGTCCGCTTCGGGAAGCTCGAGTCCCAGGCGGACGGCGTGGAGGAGCTCGACCGCGAGCAGCGGGAGGCCGCCACTGTCGGCGTGCACCCGGCGCGCGAGTCGCGCACGCTGCTCGCGCTCGGCATCGGGGAACGCCCAGGTCGCGAGCTCTTCGACGGCTTCCGGCTCGAGCGGCCGCAGACGGATGGCCGCGCCGCCGAGGTCGCGCCCGATCTGTGCGCGAGCCTCGTCGATCTCGCGGCGCAGGCGGCTCGAATCGACGGTCAGCACGAGCGCAATGGAGCGTCCAACCCCTCGAAGGCAACCGATCAGCGCGCGCAGCGACGCCGGGTCGAGCCATTCCGCATCGTCCACCGCCAGCATGATCATCTGCTCGTCGGCGACCGCGTGGACCACTTCCGAGAACGCGTGGGGGAGGCTCGGATGGCGCTCGGCGGTGCGCAGGCCGGGAAACCGGTCGCCCCAGGCGGGGATGCGGGACGCGAGCGCGGCGAGCGCACGGGGATCGGCGGCAGAGAGTGCGCGCGCGTCGAGCAGCCCGCCAGCGGCAAGTGCCGTGACCCCGGCAGCATCGTCCTCGAGATCGGACTCGACGGCGCGGACCACGCTCGCGACGGCCCCCGTCAGGCGCGCCCGCGCGACGAGCTCATCCGCGAGGCGCGACTTGCCGGTACCAGCGTCTCCCTCGATGACGAGGAGAGCGCCCTGGCGAGCCGCTCGGCACCGCTCGAGCGCGTCGAGGAGCGTGCCGAGCTCGCGCCCCACGCCGACGAGCGGGGTTCGACGCGACTCGGCCGTCGCGGCCGCCATGGCGGGCACCATCGGCGCGCGCCTGATCCTGTCCGCGAGCGCCCGCGTCTCGACGCCGGGTGCCGCGCCGAGCGAGGACTCGAGGCTCCGCTCGAGCCGGGCGAAGGCCTCCAGCGCAGCGCCCGGATCCCCGGCGAGCGCGCGAGCGCGCATCACGGCGCACGCCGCGCGTTCCGACAGGGGATCGAGCTCGGTGGCACGCTCCGCGGTTCGGAGCGCCGCGTGCACCCTTCCCTCGTTCAGCGAGTCGGCCGATGCCGCGGCCAGCGCTTCGGTGCCGCGGGACCGACGTCGCTCCCGCTCGGCGGCGACCCAGTCCTCGAACGCCGGGGCGTCCGGCAGGTCGAACCCCTCGAGGAAATCGCCACGGACGAACCGTGCCGCGTCCTGCCAGCGGCCCGCGGCGAATGCCGAATCGAAGGCGAGGGCGTCGCACTCGATCCGGCGGATATCCAGGGTGATCGTCTCTCCCTCTGCTCGAATCGTGTCCTCGCCACCCCCCTTGCGGAGCATGCGCAGCGCTTCGTTGAGCGAGTGGCGCGCGGCCGTTTCGTCCTTCTCGCTCCAGAGGAGACCGAGCAGATGCGAGCGCGTCCGCGTATGCCGGGGCGAGAGGAGCAGGTAGACGAGGAGTGCAGCGTGCTTCCGCCAGCGCAGGCCCGGCGGTGCCTCCCCGCCGTCGACGAGCAGCTCGACCGGACCGGATGTCCGGACGGAGATCAGCGGCATTGCCGGGCGACTCGCTCCGCGCGCGCCATGAACGGCGACAGCCGGGCATCGGCCCGCTTCCAGAGCTCGCGCACCCGCGTTGCCTGGCGGCAGGCTCCGACGCGGTCGCCCTCCGCCAGCGCAAGCTCCGCCCGCCGCAGTCGCACGAAGGCGCTCAGCACTGCGTCCACCTCTCCGGCCTGTGCGACGCCATCAGGGTAGCCGCGCAGGTGGGAGTTCTCGTAATAGAGCCAGCTCCGGTCGGCCTCTGCGGGGCGGCCCAGGGCGCCTTGCCAGTCGCCGCGATGGATATGCAGGACGGAGCGGGCAAACGCGCTCCCGATCACGCCGCTCGAGTCATCGATGATGGCGGAAGCCGTCAGCGTGAGCGCCGAATCGGGCTCGCCGCGCCGGGCGAGCGCGATGCCGCGCAGAATGGTTCCGAGATAGCGTGCGGACAGGGTCGAATCGTCGAAGATCGCGGGAATGATCGGGATCGAGAGATCCGGGCCCGTTCGCGCTGCGTCGTCGAGCGCGAGCACCCATCGGGCTTCGAGCGCCCCGATGCCGCCTGCCGACGCGAGCGGTTCGAGTCCGGTGCGAGCCGCGGCCCGATCCGCGGAATCCGCGAGATCGAAGCCGAGCGTGCCTGGCACGAGGCGCCAGGCGAAGGCCTGGACCGCTCCCTCCGGTCCGAGCGCCCGCGCGGAGGAATCGAGGCGCGCCGTGCCTTCACGAACCCGGCCAAGCGCCATCAAGGCGAGTCCCTCGGCCATCTGCGCCGTCGTGCGCACCCGCGGATCGTCGGAGCCGCCGAGCCCGGCACCGAGCTGCCGCTGGAGCTCGGGCACATCGAAGACGAGCGCGAAGCGCAGCATCCTGGCAAGTACGGCCGGCTCCTTGGCGTACACGCGGAGCGCGCCCCACGCGCGAACCTTCGCGACGAGCGGGGAAAACCGCGCCTCGTACGCCAGCTGCAGGAGGGGCCCGAACTGGTCGGCTGCCGCTCCCCCGCCGAGCGCCGCCTTCCTTCGCCGGAGCGCGCTTCGGGCGGAATCCGCCATGCCGAGGTGGATATAGCCCCAGACGAGGTGATCGTACATCGCGACATGGTCGAGATACGGACTCGCCCGGATGCCGGCCTCCATCTGCTGCAGGACCTCGCGGAGCGGCGTGCCGAGGAGCGGGGCGCGGTGAAAGGACTCGTTGAGGAGGAAGAAGCGGGCGCGCTCGTTGCCCGGGTACTCGCGCACGATGGCGCGCAGCGATGCATGGCGCCGGGCGAGATCGAGCTCGCGCTCGCTTCGCATGAGGGACCCGTAGGGCTCGGGAATCCGCTCGCTGGCCGCAGCGATGACGGGCCGCAGCTCCTCGGGGAGCGGCTTCCTCCCCCACCGGTGCAGCAGGTCGATCTCGAACGCCGCGCGGTCGAGTCGCGGGTCGCGGGTGAGCGCGGCCTTGAGAAGCGTCTCGGACTCCTCCCACCGGTCGAGCTCGAAGGCATCCATGCCGGCGATGAGGAGCTGGGTCGCCTGGTAATCGCCACTCGATTCCGCCATGAGCTCGCGGAACTCCGCAGCGAGCGCGGGAAAGACGTTCGTGACGATCGTGTCGGCGGCGGCATTGGCCCAGCGCACGAGATCCGCCGAGTCCCTGGGCACCTTGAACGTGCCGACCGCGCCGCGGACGCCGTTGATCCGCAGGACCAGGGTGTCCTCTCCCGCCGAACGATGGATGTAACCGTCGGCCCAGTGGACGGCCCTGAGCCGCGAATGGGCGACTGCCTCCGCGCGCGTGCCCGCGGAATCCCACCATCCGAGGACGTCGCGGTACGGCCGGAACGTCCAGCGCGGCGACCATTCGAGGGAGGACGCGACGAAGCTCCCGAGCGCGCGCCCGAGTGAATCGCCGCTTCCGAAAGGAAGCACGGCAAGCTTGACCGTGGCCTCCACACTCCGCTCGGCCGCCACCCCACGGCCTTCCGGCACGGCACTGTAAATGAGATACGCTCCAGCCGCGAGCGCCGCACCGAGGGCGATGCGGCCAGAGCGTGACACGGGACCACCCTGCGGGCCCGCATCGACCGCCCGTCGGAAGGCACCCGCATCGCTCCAGCGCAGGCGCGGATCCAGCTGGAGCCCGCGACGCAGGGGCTCACGGAGCGCAGCC
>DAINRR010000088.1:0-10927 GCA_036741715.1 Gemmatimonadales bacterium | reverse complement strand
CCTGTCGGCTGCAAGCAGTGATTAGGCCGGCCGAGCCTATGGAGCGCCGGCCGCACCACGCGCCGAATCGATCTGACGCAGCAACAACTCTGGCGCGTCGTAGCCTTGTGCGCTGGAGGCGCGGAGTAGGCTCTCCGCCGCAGACACCGATGGGATCGGCACCGCGCCTCTCAGGTACAAATAGCCCAACACATACTGGGCATGGGGATGCTGCTGATTGGCAGCCGCCCGATACCAGAATACCGCGGAATCCATGCTGCGCGGTCCGCCGAAGTCGGTCTCCAAGGCCTGCGCATAGAGCGTTTGAGCCGATGCGTTACCGAGACGCGCGCCGATGCCGCACCAACGTCGGGCCGCGAAGCCATCGCGTGCGAGCCCACGCTCGCCGTAGGTGTAGTCGAAGCACAGCCGATGTGCGGCGTCAGGATCGCCCGCAGCCGCTCGCTCCTCATCATGCAGCTTCGGAGCGCCGGCGCAGGCGGCGACGACCGTGAGCCAGGTAGCCGCAACGCAAACCTGAGCAAGCGTCATAGCCCTCGATCGTTGTGGCGGCCTAATGCGAAATAGCTGGACTACTAGAAAAGCCCCCCAAACCTCTCTCACTCGTCCACTCCCTCCGTCCCGCCACACACCCTGTCCGCGTTACACGCCTGGGCTCGCTGAGTAATCATTCGGAGCGAGGGCGCGGGGCGCGGCTCCGGTCAGGTCGGGCGAGGGATGCGTGCCGGCCGGGCCGGAAACGGGACGGGGCCCGGCACGGATCCGGATTGCGCGTGCAACCTTTTGCAGTGGTGCCGGGGGAAGGCTTCTGAATAATGTGGGAATTTTCCGCGGGCAGCGCTACTAGGGAAAACCCTAGGGGCGGGCAGCGAGAACCCGTCTTTGGGAAAAGGGGCGGATGTTGCGGGGGATCGGCCTGCCGCGGGCTGACTTCGAAGCTCACCCGCCTGGCTGGGTCGCCCGGTTCCACATGTCGAGGTGCATGCGCCATTGGCCGTCCGCACCCCGGTGCCAGACCACGAGGTATTTGCCGAAAGACGGGCCCCACGCGGTGCCATCGGTCTCGCCGGCGATCTGGAAGCGGCCGTAATCGTGCGCGATGTCGCCCACGATCTCGATGCGGTCAGGCATCAGGACGTGCAGGGTGATGCGGCGATTCGGCGCACGGGTCCAATAGCGGCGAATCGGCTCCCTTCCGACGATCGCCGGCGGACCGTCGGGGAAGATGGCGGCATCCTCCGTGTACAGGGCCGCCATCGAGTCGGCATCGCCCCGCATGTAGGCGGCGGAAAAGGCGTTCGCCGCGGCGACGATGGCGAGGCTGTCGGCGCTGGTCGACGCGGTCGCGCCAGTGGCCGCGGCGGTTCGGCCCGTCCCGGCGACGGATGCGTTCGAGGTGGAGGCCGGATTCGAGCTCCGAGTGGCGCACGCAGTGCCACCGAAGGCGACCGCGGTGGCGAGTACGATCGACATGAGGGAACCACCGCTACGCATCATTCGCCCTTTCGCTTTTCCGGGTCCGGCGCCCGGGCAGGTGGTCGGCCTTCGTCACACAGACGGCAGGAGAGCTGAGTGCCGATCTGCCCGGCGCGCCCCTCCGGCGTGGTCACCCACCCGCGCACCTGCCACGGCGGATCGTGTCGCACGTGCTGATCGTGGCCGCACTCGAGCTCGGCGACCCAGTGCGATTCGTCATCCTGATGATACCCTCGAATCCTGCGTTGCACCTGCAGTCCGCATCTCCGCGTCAGTAGACTCGGTGGCCCGCCTCTCGGGTCAGGTCCAGTACGCCGGAATCCAAACCGACCGACAGCCGAGCCTCCGCTCTCCGGTACCCCGCAGCATTTGCGGATGGTGCCGCCGAATCGTTACCCGCCGACACGTGTGGGTCGAGACTGACGCGGGTACGTCGGGGCTGACGCGGTGCCCGGCGAGACCGACGGATGCGTCGAGAAGGACCGTGCGATCGCTGGCACTGCCAGCAGGCCACGTCGATCGAGCCCATAGCGCCATTCAAACCTGTGGCGCCCCCGAGGATGGTGCCTCGACGAATCTGTCGTGTCCACCAGGCCTTCCGCCAGTCGAGCCTCCCAGGGCAGGCGATCGCATCGCGCCAGCCTTTATCACCCCAGCCTGTCCGCCGGGCTCCGCACGCCCCGCCCGCCTCGATTCAGCACATGCGTGTAGATCATCGTGGTACTCACGTCCTTGTGACCGAGCAGCTCCTGGACCGTGCGGATGTCGTAGCCGTCCTCGAGGAGATGGGTCGCGAACGAGTGACGGAGCGTGTGACAGCTGACGCGCTTGGGGATGCCCGCCCGCGCCGCGGCGCCGCGGACGGCGCGCTGCAGCACCGATTCGTGCGTATGGTGCCGCCGCCAGACCTCGGACGCCGCGTCCCAGTAGAGACGGCTCGCCGGGAAGACCCACTGCCAGATCCACTCCTGGTCCGCGTTCGGGTACTTCGCGGCGAGCTGGTGCGGCAGCACCACGCGCCCACACGCGTTGTCCAGGTCGCGTCGATGCGCCGCGGCGACCTTTGCGAGGTGCGCGGTGAGCGGCTCGACGACGACCTCCGGAAGCAGGGTCACGCGATCGCGTGCGCCCTTCCCTCCGCGCACAGTGAGCTGGCGCTGGCCGAGGTCCACGTCCTTCACGCGCAGCGTGCAGGCTTCGAGAAGGCGAAGGCCCGAGCCGTAGAGAAGGCTGGCCATGAGCCACTGCGCGCCGTGAAGCTCGGCCAGCAGGGCACGGATTTCCGGTACGCTCAATACGACCGGAAGGCGTTTCGGCCGCTTGGCCCGCACGACGCCCTCGAGCCAGCCGATGTCCTTCTGGAGAACATCACGATAGAGGAAGAGCAATGCGCTCAGCGCCTGGCTCTGCGTGGAGGCGCTCACGTTCGATTCATTCGCCAGGTGCGAAAGGAACTGGGCGACGGCGCTCGGCGGGAGCTCGGCCGGATGGCGCAGGGCGTGAAACCTGACGTAGCGGCGCACCCAGAGGAGATAGGCCTCCTCGGTGCGGCGGCTGTAGTGCCGGGTGCGGATGGCCTGGCGCATCCGGTCGAGGAGCCTGGGACCCTGCATCGGCGCGTGCGGAGAGGGAGAGATCGTGGTCATGATCAAGGATGCACTGGGAGAATGGAAAACGCGGTATCGAAAAAACGCCGCTGGCTTCGAGCGATGACATGCGTCCGGGTGACGTTCGAGGCGGCGCGCGAAGGACAGTGGATAGCGCGAGCCTGTGGCCCGCGACGCATTTGAGCATAGGTTGAATGTCCGACCGCAGATTCACCGCTCACCCTTCTCCCGAGGTTCCCGTGAGCTCGCCGTTTCCGCCGCGTCCCGGTCCCGTCCATATCAGTGCCCTCCTCACGCCAGCCCTCCTCGCCGCGGCCGTGCCGAGCTTCGCACAGCAGCCGGCCGACGTCTCCGCGTGGGCGCTCGGGCCGTCGGTGGCCTTCGTGCATTTTTCGGCGGCAGGGTCCAGTGGTGAGGGCGCCGAAGCGGGTTTCGCACCGGCGGTGGGCGCCGGCATCGCGGTGGAACGGTCGATCGGCCCGCTCGCGCTCCTCCTCGCCATCGAGCAGCTCACGACCCGCATTCAGGTGCGGGACGACTTCGTCACGATCGAGCCGCAGGCGCCGGCTGTCGATCGGACGCGACTCGGACTCTCGCTCAGAACAACCCTCGCGCGCGCCAGTGGCGCCCGCGTGATCCTCGACGCCGGCCCCACGCTCGATATCTGGAGCCCCGACGGATCCGCGAGCCGTTCCTCCGCCGGCGCCACCGCGCGCCTCGCTGTCGAAACTCACGCCGGGCCGGTCACGGTCGAGAACGCCCTGGGGTTCGGACTGTCGAAGGGACCGCTCGACGAGGAGGATCTCCCGGAAGGGTATGACCGCAGCACGATGCGAACGATCACCATCACGATCGCAGCGAAATTCGGCCTGTAGGCGGAATATGGCGATGCGAGTGCGGTGTTCTCGCCTCCACGAAGTGCGAGGGGTCGATAGCGAGGCGCGAGGGGGAGGTGAAGGTGAGCGGCCGATGGGTCGATGCGAGCCGGCGGTGGGTGGATGCGAGCGGGCGATGGGTGGATGCGAGCGGACGATGGGTGGATGCGAGCGGGCGCCGGGCGCATGCGAGCGGGCGCCGGGCGCATGCGAGCGGGCGATGGTTGGACGCAAGCGGGCGATCGGTGGAGGTGCGGGAGCCGCAGATGCGGGTGTGAGTCAGGTTGGACGGACAGCGGACGAAGGTGAGCGAGCACCGCATGGCGCCGCGCGGGCAACGGGTGTCGGGGAGCAAACGGTGCGAGGCGGCGCGAGAGAGATGGATGGAGGTGAGCGGGCGAACCAGGATGGGCAGGATCTGCACGATCGCCCCGAACTACCCGTTGCCGCGCCGCCCGAGCGCTGCGCGGAGCCAGTGGGGCCCCGCCGCCGCGCGGTCCACCTCGGCGATGCGGCGCTGCGCGAGCACCGGGTCGATCAGCGGCGCCACTTCGTCGTCGCTCCCTGCCATCGCCGCGAGCGCGCGCTCCACTACCGGCTCCCCGCCCGGCGCCAGCGACCCGAACTCGATTTCCGCGCGCCGGCAGAAGCGCTCCTCCCGCGCCCGGCTCTCCGCCTCGACCCCCAGCGCATGCAGCCGCGCGTGCATCCCCTCGTGCACGATGGTCGAGGCGACCTGCGCGAGGGTGAAGCCGCGGTTGACGATGAAGGTGAGCTCGACGAGGCAGATCCGCTGCGCCGGGAAGAACGCGCCGCGACAGGCATAGCGCTCCACATGGAGCCCGGCAAAATCGCGGCGGATGTGACGGAAGTAGTGCGGGGTGTGCGTCTCGATCAGGTCGAGCGCTGCGTCAAGTCGCTCGAAGACATCTGCTGTGGCGATGTCGGGCCGGGTGTTCACGACCGTCGTGGGGATGCCATGAAGAACTCGGCGCTCGGCCAGCCGCGCGAGCCCGTCGTGAGCCTGCGCGTCGCGATCGAGCGCGTCGTGGTCAGGGGCGGTCACTGCGCTGGCTCAGGCAGGGACGCACGTGGTCTATGCGGCAACCCGCGCGCCGCACGACTCACAGAAATTGCTGCCGGGGACGACCGGCGCGCTGCAATGCCCACACGAAGCCACCGTGTCCAGTCGGCGGCCACAGGCGGAGCAGAAGACCGCATCGGACTCGGGACGGGGGCCGCAGCTGCGGCACGCGGGAGCCGATCCGCCAGCGATCGCGCGCGCGCGCGCGGCAATCATCGCCTCGACATCCGAGTCGGAAACGGACGAAGCGCCACCGGTGCCGGTGGCCACACCGGACGGGCGCGCGGCTTCCTGGCGGATCGCAGCTACGGCCGCGACGGTGTATTCCGCCTTCAGTTCGGCGTAGTCCGCGTCGGAGAGCTTGCCGGTCTCCTTGTCGAACTCGATCTCGCGCAGCGCACTCAGGGCAACACCGCGCGCGGTCTCCTCCGGATCGGGCGGTTCCCATGCCCGAATGCGCTCCGCCTCCGGCCACATGAGCGGGCCGAGCACCAGCCAGATCGCCGCCGCCGCGAGAAGGGCCGCGGCGATGACCTCGACGATCACCGCTCTTCCTCCGCCAGGGCCTGCTCGAGAAGTGCGAGGTCCTCGGCGGTGAGGGCGCTGTGGGCGGGCGCGGCGGACGAGGCGGACGCGGCGGACGCGGCGGACGCGGCGGACGCGGAAGGTGTCGCGTCGAGCACCGGCGCTCCGGCCGGGGCGAGGCGCGCACGGCGTGAGAGGACCCAGAGGAGGGTCGCGCCGAGGCCGGTGACGACGACGCCGGGGACGAGGTAGCCGGCGAGGTTGAAGCCCTCGGGCTCGGGCGCCATGAGCGCCTCTTCGCCGTATTTTGCGACGAAGGCTTCGACGATCTCGTCGGCCGAGCGCCCATCGTCCCACATCGCGACGACTTCGCGGTGCAGCGCAGGAGAGGTCGTGCAGGTGAAGTCGGTGGTGCGGCAGGTGTAGACATCGAGCGTGCAGCCGCAGCCGCAGCGGAGGCGCTTCTCGAGCGCCTGGATGGCGACGTCGTTGTCGGCCGACGCGGTGGGCTGGCGCGGACGGCCCGCCACCGTCGGGTCTGCGAGCCGTCCAGAAGCGGCCCGGCGACGAGCCGCGCTGTCTGCCGCCTGCGCGGCAGTCTGGGCGGCGAGGCCCGGGAGTGCCGCCGAGCTCGCCGCGATTCCGGCGAGCGCTCCGAGGGCCTGCAGCACTCCGCGTCTCGTCACCCCGCCCACCCGTGCCTCACTTCGCATCCGGACTCGCCCCCGCGCCCGCTCCAGCGAGCGACACGCCATAGTTGGCCTGCGGCACCCGCCGCGTGGCGCCGACCGGTGCGCCGCCCGGCCACATCGTCACGATGCCGCCGAAGACGAGGATGAATCCGCCGGCCCATACCCACCAGACGAGCGGGTTGATCGTGAAGCGGTACACCGCCTCCTCGGTGCCGGCCACGGCGCCGGCAAAGACGATGTACAGGTCCTCCTGCAGGTCGCTCCGGATCGCGACCTCGGTGCTCGGCTCGAACGACTGGACCTCCTGCCCCGCCTCGATCGTGAAGTGCTGCCGCTTCTCCGAGGTCATGATGCCGAGGTCCTTGCCGTCGCGCTCGACGCGGACGGCCGCCGCGGTCACATAGCGGTTGAGCGCCTTGTACTGTGACACCCCGGTGTGCGTCAGCGTGTAGCTATGGCCGAACGGGCTCGCCAGGGTCACGCTCTCGCCAGGTGCGAGGGTCGCCTCGGTGTCCTTCTTGAACGCCATCCCCGCGAACGCGACGAAGTAGACGACGATCGCGATATGGACGATGTAGCCCCCGTACCGCCGCCGGTTGCGCGCGACGAGGTGGAGGAGCGCCACCGGCGGCGATTCCGAATGCATGCGCCCGCGCGCCCGGACGCCGCGCCAGAACTCCTGGACGATCGCCGCCGTCACGAAGCCGCCGAGGCCGATCGCCACGAGGGCGTAGAAATTCCGCGCGCCCGTGCCCCAGAGCACCGCGAGCGTGAGCAGGCCGACGGCGACCGGCACCACGAATTGCCGGCGCAGGTTCGCCGGCGACGCCTTCCGCCAGGCGATGAGCGGCCCGACGCCCGTGAGCGCGAGGAGGAAGAGCCCGAGCGGGATGTTGACGCGATTGAAGAACGGGGGGCCGACCGTGATCTTCGTGCCGCGCACGAGCTCGGAGAGGATCGGGAAGAGCGTCCCCCAGAGCACCGAGAAGGCGATGCCGACGAGCGCAAGGTTGTTGAAGAGGAACGCGGACTCGCGGCTCACCATCGACTCGAGCTCCACGTCCGCCTCGAGCTCGGGCCAGCGCGTGTAGAGCAGCGTGAACGCAGCGACGCCTGCCCCGACGAGGAAGATGAGGAAGAAGTAGCCGACTTCCGACTGCGCAAAGCTGTGCACGCTCGCGATCACGCCGGACCGCGTGATGAAGGTGCCGAAGATGCTGAGCATGAACGTGCCGATGATGAGGGCCACGTTCCAGCGCTTGAGCATTCCCCGCTTCTCCTGGATCATCACGGAGTGAAGGAACGCCGTCATCGTGAGCCACGGCAGGAAGCTCGCGTTCTCGACCGGGTCCCACGCCCAGTACCCGCCCCAGCCGAGCTCGACATAGGCCCACCACATGCCGAGGGTGATGCCGATCGAGAGGAAGAGCCAGGAGACGATCGTCCATTTCCGGATCGCCTGGATCCAGCCGGTATCGAGCCGGCGCGACATGAGCGCCGCGACGGCGAAAGCGAACGGGATCGTGATGCTGATATAGCCGAGGTAGAGCATCGGCGGATGGATCACCATGCCGACGTTCTGCAGCTGCGGATTGAGCCCGCGTCCGTCCAGCGGCGTGAACGCCATCCGCTCGAACGGATTCTCGGCGAAGAGCATGACGGCGATGAAGAAGACCACGACCGCCTGCGTCACGGCCGCGACGTACGGCAGGAGCGGGCGATGGCGGTTGGACGTCAGCAGCTGCGCGAGCGCCGCGAAGAGCGAGAGCACGACGGCCCAGAAGAGCAGCGACCCCTTCTGCCCCGCCCAGAACGCCGCGACGGTGAAGTAGGTCGGCAGGTTCCGGGAGGTGTAGGCCCAGACGTACTGGATGTTGAAGTCGTGCGTCAGCAGGCCCTTCCAGAGGGCGAGCGACGCGACGGCGAGGGCGAGGAAGACGGCGTAGGTGGACCGGGTGACGGTCGCCTCGAGCTCCGGGCGCCCGCGCCACCGGCCGGAAAAGCCGATGACGGCGCCCCAGAGCCCGATGAGAAACGCCGTCCAGAGCGCGAAGTTGCCGAGCAGAGTCATCGGGTCAGACCTGCTTCCGCGCGTCCTCTTCCGCGGCCTCGTAGCGCGAGCCGCACTTGGCGAGCACCTCGGTGGCGTGGAAGGTCCCGTCCCGGCCGAGGCGGCCCTCGACGATCACTTCGATATCGTCGGCGTCCGTGAAGGTGTCGGGCACGATGCCGCGGTAGCTCACCGGGTATTCCTGCCGGCCGTCGCTGATGCGGAAGTCGATCTGCTGGGTGGCGACGTCGCGCCGGACCGAGCCGGGAACGACGTTGGCGCCGCCAACCTTCACCCCGAGGTCGTAAAAGCTCGAATCCTGCGACGCGCGCTGGGCGAGCTCGGTGGGGGTGAAGTAATAGACCCCCGTCTGCTTCACGCCCGCAGTGATCAGGTAGCCGACGGCCGCGACGATGACGGCGGCGACGACGAGGAACTTGGTGCCTGGCTTCATGGATGGCTCCGGTTGATTCCGAGACGACTCCCTAAGAATAGCGCGCCGACGGGATTCCGGGTACTTCATGGCGACCGACCGGGTCGGGCTGAAACATCAGCAACCACAGAGGCACTGAGGGGCACGGAGGACACAAAGGGCTCCGTGGCAAGGCAGGTCGGCAGGTCCGCAGGCCCACAGCTGCCTTTTTGCGGTGTTCTCGTATAAGGCATATGTGGCGCGGCATTCTGGCAACAGCGTGCCTGACTATGACAGAACCCGGCGGCAGGCCGGCACCAAATCGTTTCTCTGCGCCCTCTGCGTCCCTCTGTGTCTCTGTGGTTACTGGCCCCCGTCCCGCGCCCAGGAGACGGCGGCTCGCACCGAACGCTGCCATCCAGCCAGGTGGGCTGCCCGGTCCGCGGCGGCCATGCGGGGCTCGAAGCGGGTGAAGTGGCGGGCGGCGGCGAAGTCGTCCGCGTCGCGCCAGACGCCGGTGGCGATGCCGGCAAGGGCGGCAGCGCCGAGGGCGGTGGTCTCGACGACATCCGGCCGCTCGACGGGAATGCCAAGGATGTCGGCCTGGAACTGCATCAGCCAGTCGTTCGCCGCGGCACCGCCGTCCACCCGGAGCTGCGGGATGGTGCGCGACTCCGCCATCGATTCGAGCAGCTCGAGGGAGCCGAAGGCCATCGCCTCGAGCGCGGCGCGCACGAGATGCGCCCGCTTCGTGCCGCGCGTGAGTCCAGTGATCGTGCCACGCGCGTCCGGCTCCCAGTGCGGCGTGCCCAGTCCGACGAAGGCGGGAACGAAATGCACGCCGCCGGTGGTCTCGACGGTGCGCGCCATGGCGTCGGATTCGGCGGCGACGGCGAGCAGGCCGAGCCCGTCTCGGAGCCACTGGATCGCGGCGCCGGCGATGAATACGCTGCCTTCGAGCGCATACGCGGGCTCGCCGCGCGGACCGCACGCGGCGGTGGCGAGGACGCCGTCGGGCGGCTCCGGAACCGCGCTCCCGGCGTGCATCAGCATGAACGCGCCCGTACCGTAGGTGTTCTTGGCGAGCCCCTCGCGCGTGCAGCCGAGACCAAAGAGCGATGCCTGCTGGTCCCCGGCGATGCCCGCGATCGGCAGGGCGATTCCGAAATGCTTCGCCGATGCCTCGCCGATGACGCCGCTCGAGGGATGGATCACGGGGAGGATGATCTCGGGAATGCCGAAGAGTGCGAGCAGCTCCGGATCCCAGGCACGAGTCGCGAGCGCGTACAGCTGCGTGCGCGAAGCATTCGTATGGTCGGTCGCGTGCACGGCGCCGTCGGTCAGCCGCGCGATGAGCCAGGCGTCGATCGTCCCCGCCGCGAGCTCGCCCCGCTCGGCGCGGCGGCGGAGCTCCGGATCACGGAGCAGCCACTCGAGCTTGGTCGCAGAGAAGTAGGCGTCGGCAACGAGGCCGGTGCGGCCGCGCAGGAACGGTTCCGCGCCTTCGCTCACGAGCTTCCGGACGCGATCGGCGGTGCGGCGATCCTGCCAGACGATTGCCGGCGCGACGGGCTTGAGTGTCCGGCGATCCCAGAGTACGACCGTCTCGCGCTGGTTGGTGATGCCGATCGCCGCGGGCCGCGCGCGGGAAGTTGCCAGCGCCTCGCGGGCCGCCTCGACCGTCACGCGGAAGATCTCCTCCGCGTCGTGCTCGACCCAGCCGGGCTGGGGGAAGTGCTGCGTGAACTCCCGATAGCCGCTCCCCGCGAGCGACCCGTCGTCCGCCACGACGAGCGCGGTGGAGCCGGTAGTTCCCTGGTCCAGGGCCAGTATGGGCATCCAGAGAAGATACGTTGGGTCGGGCGGGGTGCGGCTCTCGCGGCGACGGTTCGGCGGTAACTGCGCGCACGAAAACACGAAAGGACGAATGGGGGCGGTTCGTGGGCGGGCTCCCGATCGATGCACGGGTATCGAGGTCGGATCGGCGTTCCTGGGATCGCGAAAACGCGAAAGCGCGAAAGGAACTGCGAAACTACGGAAGATTCCCCTCGAGTCACGGCCCCGCTCGTCCGGCAGAGTCCAAACAAATTGTTGGTGGGCTCCCTGCGCGCCGGCGCACGGAGCCCACGGGGAAGCCCACAAAAACAAAAACTCCGAACCCACCACGGATTCGGAGCCCGCCCGCGAACGGAACCTTTCGCGTCTT
>DAINRR010000087.1:3041-11363 GCA_036741715.1 Gemmatimonadales bacterium | reverse complement strand
AAGACCGCCGCTGCCAGTCCGTAGCTGACAGCGGCGGTTCAGTCCCCGTCCCTGCATGATGACGAGCCCGTCATGCCGCCGGCTTCACTTCACCCGGCGTGGGACCTTCCGCGCCCGGCGCGGTCGGGGCTTCCGGGGTGGAGCGCGTGCGCACCAGGACCGTGCTCGCGCTCTCCCAGGCGGCGAGGCGCTCGGCGTCGCCGGCGAAGCGGTAGCGGTTGAGGCCGTCCATCGCGTTCACCAGCTCGACGATCTCCGTCGCCACCGTCTCGAGCTCGGCGCTCGCGCCGACGTGCGCGCGGCGCCCCTCCGTCCCCTGCTCCACCGCGGCGTCGAACTTCGCGATGGCCTGCTCGAGGTCGTCGAGGACCTTCTCGACGAGGCCGTGCGTGATCAGCAGCTCCTTCCGGCTCAGCGCTTCCGCTGCCATGGTGCGGGCGACGGTGCGGAAGGCGAGGTACGTGCTGCCGCGCCCGGGGAGGGCGAACTTCTGCGGGAGCTCGGGCACGTCGCGCGCGGCGATGCGCGCGATGTTGCTGAGGTGCCCCATGTGCGCCGACTTGATCTGCCGGCGGAGCTCCGCCTTCTTCGCGGTCGCGTTGCGCACGGCGCGGATGCCGTTGAGCTGCTGGTCGGCCAGCAGGTCGGCCCCCGTGACGAGCTCCTCGAGCCGCGTGAGTGCGGCCGCGTAGCCGGCACTCTCGTCCGGATTGGCGCGGCTGAATCCCAGCGCGCGCCGCCCCATCTCCACGATCCTGCGAACCCTGGCGTTCATATGACCCTCCGACGTCTTGCCGGAGCGGCGGCCGGGTCGTCGCGCCGGCAGTGAGCTGCGCGTCGCAACAGGGACCGGAGATCCCGGCTGTGGCTCCGGTCCGGATGGGGGAAGCACAAGAGACGTGCCAATCCGGTCGGACGGTCGGACAGTCGGAAAACTGCGACCGATGCAGATACGTGCGCCGTGACGGCGTACGCCGATGGATTTCGGGGCGTCCGCAGCCGGGAATTCGGTGGCGGTGCGGGTGCGGTGGTGGATTGGGGGAACGGCGCGACGGGCCGCCTGAACGGAGGTGCGCCCGGATCAAAACCGATCGAGGCGCACGGCCGCATCATGACACGCAATCGGTGCATCGACGCGCTGTGCGAACGTCGGGTGCGGCCGACAGGAAATTCGCGGGTCTCCGCGCTCGCGCGCGTGCTCCCGCGGGCCGAGTCAAGAATCGGTTCGGCTTTGCGTTAGGCCTGATGCGAAACCGTGGACGGATGGCCGGTGCATGCGAACGCCGACGAAGGAATTCGTGCACGGACGCGTGCATCGGTGATCGGAAAGACGTGAGCTGGACGGACGGCCAGGATGCGTGGAGGGGCACGCGGAAAAGAAGGAGCGGAATGAAGGAGCGACTGCGTCGAACGACCTTCGCTGCACGCTGCCGGCAGCACGAGGAAGTCGACCGGAAAGCGTGGAAGCCGAAACGCCCGACGTGGACGCTGATCGATCGACTGTAAACGTTTACGGGAGGATCGAGACGCCGACGGAAGAAGCAGCGCACCGACGGAATATTTCGCGCGCGATGTTTCCGCTATTGGTCAGTGAATGTCCACTTCCGTAGACAGAAACGCGGACGCGGGCGCCGATCAGTATCCGGTCGGGTCCTCCTCGTTACGGCGCCGCTCCACGTGGGCGGGCAGCAGGCGGCGCACCAGGCCGAGGAGCTCGGCCGCGGTGAACGGCTCGCGCAGGATCGGAACGCCCGGAGGGAGCTGGGCCTCGATCGCCGGCGTGGAACGCCCGATGTTGGCGAGGTAGATGACCGGGAGGTCCGGCCGCTCCGCGCGCAGCTGGTGAATCAGCTCGATGCCCGGCACGTCGGCGATGCGGGTATTGCTGATGAGCAGGTGGAGGCACCGGAGCGCGAGGGCGAGCTCTACGGCTGCCCGGCCATCATAGGCGTGGAATACGCGTAAGCCATCGGCGCGAAGCGTAGCCAGGACCTGGCCGACGACGATGGGATCATCGTCGGCGATGACGACGTTCAGGCCATCGTGCCGGCCTGACGTGCGGTCGGATCGCATTGTGGTCCTTGGGCCCGGGGAACCCCCGGGAGTCGCAGGTGAGGAGCCTGCCGGATCATAGCCTGTCGTACCGGATCCTGCTGATGCGCCTCCCGGCGACGTCCAGCCAGCCGCCCGCTACGCTGCCCGCGCCATCATCCGGCAGCTCTCGGCGCACCGACGGCACATCTCGGCGCACCCGAGCATCACCTCGTCATCGCCCATGCGCTCGCAGGACTCCGCGCACCGCGTGCAGACATCCGCACACACCGCGCAGGTCCGGCCGTGAAGGTCGGAACCGCGGAGCATGAAGTCGGCGCTCGTCGCGCAGATCTGCGCGCAGTCCTGGAGCAACCGGATATGATCGGGAGCGGCATGCTTGCCACCCTTCGAGAGACAGTGGGTGATCGTCTCGAGGCAGATGGCATGGCACTGGGTACAGTTGTCGATGCACTGCTCCATCTCGGTGGAATGCCTGGTGCTGGCAGTATGCATGATTCTCACTTCCGCTCGGAGGGTTCGGGTCGAGCCGGGCCCGGTGTGCCTGCCCGGCGGTTCACACGTGGGATGGTGGGCCGATCCCGCCCGAAGGACAGTGAGGTGGGGCACATTTCAAGAATTCCTGAGATCCCGTTCCTTCCACCGTCCCACCGACCATCGGCGCCGCGATCCGCATCATCACGCCCGCGCCTGCGCCACCCTCAGAGGATCGGCAGCAGGCGTCGCGCACCGTCAGCATGATGCCGCTGCGCCGCCGGTCGCGGGTGAGCTCCAGGCCGGTCCGGCCTCATCGACGCCCGGTCGCGCTTCCGATCGTCACGCCACGCCACGGTACGCCTTTCCGCTGATCGCCGCGAGGAGCCGCCTCTCGAGGTCGGCCTGTGCCTCGCCCTCGACGTACGGGATTTCCACGAAGACGTCGCCGACCGCGGCGCGCCAGGCATCGGCCGCGTTCCGGCGAGGAATGACTGCACCCGCGGGGAGGAAGCGGATGCGCCATTCCTGGCCGTAGGCGTCGAGGCAGAATTCACGGTTCATGATTGCTGGTTTCCAGTCCCATGCGCGACGACGAAGTCATCGTGGCGCCTGCAGTTTTTCAGGTGGGGGAATGAAAAGACCAGCAAGGAGTGCGCCGAGGCGCTCGAGTGGCGCTCTGGCGAGTCAACGGCGTTCGGGCTCCGTAACGTTACGGGTTCCCGGGATCTACCGCTCTTGCAGAGCGCACGGTTCTTCCATCGGGCACGACGGTCCGGAGGCTGCGATCGAGTCGGACCGACCGGGCCGGGTCAGGCGTCCAGGTGCGTCGCTCGTCTCAGCGTCAGCGGGGGTGTTGCAGGGCTCGCGTAGCCGGATTGTCGAATCCGTGAAGCGCAGCGTGTTGCCTCCAGTCGACAGAATCGATGTCGGGAGCCCCGTGAACATCGCGCGCACTTCACCTGGTCTTGCAGATCCCGCGCGAACGCCCTATCGATGTAGAGCCTGTCGATTCGAAGCAGTGCCTTGCCGATTTCAGTCGCACCGCACTCGCCACAGCCTGCAGGAGCCACCCGTGCAACCTCCCTCCCCGGTCATCCTCGTGGTGGACGACGACGATTTCGTCCGGAACATCTCGATCCGGATCCTCAAGGAAGCGGGCTATCGCGTGTCCGCGGCCAGGAACGGCCTCGAGGCACTCGAGCAACTCTACCAGTCGTGCCCCGACCTCCTGATCACCGACAGCTCCATGCCCGAGCTCGACGGCTCGGCCCTCATCCAGGAAGCGCGCTCCCGATTCCCCGAGCTCCCGATCCTCCGCATCTCCGGCAGCTTCGGCGCCTCGCCCGCGCGTGACCGGCTGCCCTCGGACATCGGGACGCTCGACAAGCCGTTCGATCACGATGAGCTGCTCGAGGCCGTGAGCCGGCTCGCAGGCCCGCCCGCGTAGCCGCTGCGGGACCCCCGCGTAGGGCCCGTTACCCGCACGGGGGGTCTCGCTGAGGTATATTCCGGGCAGGTGAAAGTTGCAGCATCCTGCCAAGGCCGGCCGTCTTCGCCGGGTTCAGGACCCTACAATGACCGAGCAACGCATCCTGCCTCCTCGCCGGGAGGGGGGACGCATCGTCATCTGCGACTATAACCAGCTGCTGCAGTCGGTTACGGGCCTGCTCCGCATGAGCGGCTTCAACGTCTTCCAGGCCTATGATGGCCTCGCGGCGGAAGAGCTCTGCGCGCAGCTCGATCGCATCGACCTCCTGGTCCTCAACACCCTCGGTACCGGGATCGACATCGCGAAGCTGATCCACAAGATTCGCCTGCGCCATCCCGGCATGCCGGTGCTGCACATCGGCACCGCGAGGCCCAATGGCCTCCCAGCTGATGTTCCGTCGCTGGCGGAGAACTTCGACTCCGACTCCCTCCTCGCGTCGGTCGAGGCCCTGATTGCATGAGCGCGCCGCCACTATCCTCATTGTCGATGACGAAGACCTGGTCCGGCGCCTCTGTGTCCGCTACCTCACGGAGGCGGGCTATCGCGTTGCGGAAGCGCCCAACGGCCATGAGGCGCTCGAACGGCTCGGCGAAGGCTGCCCGGATCTCCTGATCACCGACAGCTCCATGCCCGAGCTCGACGGCGTCGGGCTCATCCTCGAGGCGCGGTCCCGCTATCCAGCCATCCGCGTTCTCCGGATGTCCGGCAGTTACGGATCGTCCGGCTCCCGCGACCAGGTCCCGCCCGACATCATGACGCTCGACAAGCCGTTCGGGAGCGAGGTGCTCCTCGCGGCCGTGACCGGGCTCCTCAAACCGGCGCCTGCCGACCCGCAGTAAGCGGCGAGCTTCCCGGGCGATCGGCCCCGACAAAGCGGATGATCAGCTCGGCGCATTCCGCCGAATGCGTCTCGAGCAGCAGGTGCGGCCCGTCGAGAATGTGCGCCTCCATGCGCGGAAGCGCCTTCATCCAGGCAAGCGTCTCGTCGATGTCGAAGAAGCCGTCGTGCCGGCCCCAGAGCATCAGCGCCGGCGGCTGCCGGCGCTCGAGATAGTCGCCGATCTCCCCGAATCGCGCGACATGGCTCCGATAGTCGAGCACCAGCGCGCGCTGCGTCTCGAGCCGGCCCGGAAGCGACATGATCCGCCAGTCCTCCTCCCACCGCCCGGGATCGATGCGTTCGGCGATGTCGCGAGGCACGCCGGCAGTGTACTGGTCGCGCGTCCCCTCGAGCGTCAGGTGCGCGGTCGCCTCCGCCCGGCGCTCCGGTGCCGGATCATTCCAGTACTCCCTCGTCGCCGACCATCCGGTCCCATCCCACTCTCATGCGCGTTGGCGTTCTGGATGATGAGTCCGCGGATCCGGTGCGGCGCGCGCGTGGCGAGATGCAGCGCGGCGGCCGCGCCGTAGTCGTGGAGATAGAGGTGAAACGAGTCGACGCCTAGCTCGGCGAGCAGGCCGTCGAGCAGATCGGCGAAGCGCGCGAACGTCGGCTGCTCGATCGGCTCCGAGTCGCCGAACCCGGGAAGGTCCGGGGCGATCACGAAGCAGTGGCGGGCGAGGGTGCCGATCACGTCCCGGAAATACGCCGAGGAGCCGGGGAAGCCGTGAATCAGGAGCAGCGCGGGGTTCGCGCGGTCGCCGGCCACACGTACTGCGAGCTCGGCGTCCTGGATCCGGAAGCTGACCGGGTTCGGTCGAGTCATCGTGCCTGACCTGTTCCTCCCTCAGGCAGGTTCTGGAACCAGTTGAGCGTGACGTTGAGCAGGCTGCCGCCTTCGAGGTCGCGCACCATCACGAAGCGTCCGTCGGGCGTCACGTCGTAGAACCGGTGGGTGAGGTCGGTCGCGTATTCCGGCTCGACGAAGAGGCGCGTCCGGCGGACGACGTCGAACGCGCTTCCCGCCCGGATCTCGGCCGCGTAGAGCGCGCTGCCGCTACGATAGAAGAGCTCGCGCCCGTCGCGCGACCAGACCGGCTCCGTTCCCCCGTCGAGCGAGACCTGATAGCGCCCGCCCATCCCTGGAAACGCGCGCACGTACACCTCGCCGCGCCCCGATTCATTCGAGACATAGGCCATCCAGCGTCCATCGCGTGAAACCGTCGGCGCGAGCTCGTCGGCGGCAGTCGTCAGCAGTCCCGCCGGCGCGGAGGAGCCATCGCGCGGCACGAGCCAGATATCCCGGCTCCCCGGCCCTCCCGCCGTGCGCACGAGCAGTGCGCGGCCGTCGGCGGTGAAGTCCACCTCCCAGGGCTGCAGCTCCGTCTCGGGAAGGGCGCGCGCCGGCCCGCCCCCGTCGGCCGCGATGATCCGGAGAGCCATGTCGGCGCGCTGCTGCCGGACATACGCGACGTCGCGTCCGTCCGGCGACCAGACCGGACGGCTCGCCGCCGGCTCGAAGGAGAGCCGCGTGAGCGCTCCCCCATTGCGATCGAGCAGCCAGATGTCGTCGCCGAGTCGGGTGGCGATGTGGCGGCCATCGGGGGAGACGCTCGGCTCCGCGAACTCGCCGGTCCGCGCGAGGAGCCGCTCGCCCCGGCCGCTCCGGTCCACGAGCTCGAGCGCATGCTCGATCCGGCTCCGCGCGCTCACCATCGTGCCGTTGCGCGCGACGGCGACGAGCGCCTGCGCGTAGGTCACGGGCAGCGTCTCGTCCACGACCACGCCTTCGCCGCGGACCTCGAGCCCTTCGAGATCGAACTCGACGGCGCGCACGAGGCCGTCGGGCGCGAGATAGACGAGGTGCCCGGTATCGACGTAATGCGGATCGGTGCCGGGAAGCTCGAGGTCCTTCACCGCCCTTTTTTCGAGGTCGTAGGCGACGATCCGGCTCCCCTCGGCGCGCGTTACGCCGAAGAGGACCGTGCGGTTCCCGGGAAGCGCATGCGGAAGCTGGAACGATGCGCCCGAATCGGCCGCGAGGACCGTCGTCACCTCGCCGCCGGGCGTGCAGCGGTTGAGCCCGCGCTCGTCGGCGAACACGAGCACGTCCCGGCCGAGCCAGGTGGGCCGCACCAGGCCGCCGACCTCGCAGATCGGCTCGACGGGGCCGCCGGCGAGCGGCACTCGGACCATGCGCGTCCCGGTCCGGAAGGCAAGCCACTGTCCGTCGGGCGAGAACACGGGCGCCGCGGCGTTCTCGCTCCCGGGTACGGGCACCGGCTCGAGCTCGTCCATGCGGCGGAGGTAGAGGCGGAGGAGCCCGGTCGTGTCCCGGCCGTTGTAGGCGAGCTGCGTGCCGTCCGGCGAGAGCGCCATGACCGAGAGGATGCTGCTGGTGAGCGCCGCATTCGGCGGGAGACTCACGAGGAACCGGTACACGGGAGGGACGGCGGCGGAGCGCGGGCGGCTCACGGCGAATCCGACGACGAGCGCGCCGACGAGCAGCGCCACCCACGGCAGAAGCGCGAGGATACGCGAGCGACGGGCGGGAGCCGTCGCGGTGACCGCGGCCCCCGCAGGCGCGGTGAGCGCGGCGCTGAACTCGGCGGCGCTCCCGAAGCGGTCGGCGGGAAGGCGCTCGAGCGCGCGCATGATCGCGGCCTCGACCTCGGCGCGGACGGCGGGACGCGTCGTCCGGATCGGCCTCGGCGCCTCGGAGAGCACGCGCGCGACGACCGCCTGCACCGTCGGCCCGGTGAAGGGCGGCTCGCCGGTGAGCATCTCGTACGCGACGGCACCGAGGGCGTAGATGTCGCTCCGGGCGGTGATCGTGCGCTCGCCCATCGCCTGCTCGGGGCTCATGTAGCTCGGCGTGCCGAGCGAGAGACCCGTCTGCGTCATGCGCGCGCCGCCGGCCTGCTCGACGGCGAGCGCGATGCCGAAGTCGGTGACGAGCGCGTTCCCTTCCGCGAGAAGGATGTTCTCGGGCTTGATGTCCCGGTGAACGACGCCGTGACGGTGCGCGTAGTCGAGGGCGGACGCGACTTCGCCGGCAATGCGGAGCGCATCGCCCACGGGCAGCTGCCCTTCACGCTCGAGGCGCTCCCGGAGCGATTCGCCGGCGACGTAGGGCATGACGTAGTAGGGACGCCCGGCGAGCTCCCCGTCGTCCGCGCCGAAGACCCCGGAGTCGATGAGCCCGACGATGTGCGGATGCTGGAGCGTGGCGATGACGCGGATCTCGCGGAGGAACCGCTCGGTGCCGAGCAGGACGGCGAGCTCCGGGTGGAGCACCTTGATGGCGACCTGCCGGTCGTGCTTCCTGTCGCGCGCGAGGAAGACCGTGGCCATGCCGCCGCGGCCGAGCTCGCGGTCGAGGAGGTAGGGGGCAGCGGTCATCGCGTGGGTTCGGGCCGAGCTT
>DAINRR010000087.1:1804-2941 GCA_036741715.1 Gemmatimonadales bacterium | reverse complement strand
GCGGCCGTGATGTCGCTGTAGAACACGCGATAGTCGCCTTCGCCGAAGGCCAGGCGCGCGAGGTAGGCGAGGCGCGTGTTCGGAACGACGATGGCCCGGCGAAGCCGCACGCTGCCGAGCTCCGCATCGAGCCGCTGCTGCAGCAGCGGGACGTCGACGGGCGGCGGCGTCATTTCCAGCGCATCGTACAGCACCCGGTCGCGACCCGTTTCCTTCACGAGCAGGAGCACGCGCTCCTGGCACTCGCGGAGCAGGGCCTCGGTCGGCTCACCGCGCAGGCGCGCGAGGATGAGATCCGGCAGCGGCTCGACCCACAGCTGGTCCGACATGTCAGGAGAGCTCCTCGGCGAGCGAGACGATGATCCCCGCGGGGCCCCGCACGTAGCAGAGCCGGTAGAGGTCCTCGTACTGCACGACCTCCCCGATGAGCTCCCCTCCCGTCGACTGCAGCCGGGCGACCGTGTCGTCGACGCTTTCGACGGTGAACATGACGCTCCGGAGGCCGAGCGCGTTCGGCGGCGCGACGGCCGGCTCGAGCGGGACCAGCTCCGGGCTCAGGAACTTCGTGAGCTCGAGCTGTCCGTGCCCATCCGGGGTCCGCATCATGACGATGTCGATCTGGATTCCTTCGAGGGCATTGATGCGGTCCACCCACGGGCCGCCGACGCGGGCCCGGCCGGCGACGGACAGGCCGAGGGTGGTGAAGAAGTCGATGGCGGAGTCGAGGTCGTCGACGACGACGCTGATGTGGTCGAGGCGCTTGATGGTCATGGGCGGAGTCTAGCAGGGGGACGCTTGCGGCTACAACCTTGCCGGGGAAACCGGGGCGACTGACATTTGCCGAGCGCAAAGCGACCGGTTGGGGGTGGCGATGACTCGCCGCTCCGGCGCTGCAGTTCGCTCTCGTGCGCGAGCGATGCAAGTCCGTGCAGGGCTCACTGACGCGCCTGCGCGGCGAGTCATCGCCACCCCCAGCGCCACACATGCTCGAGGATGAAGGATCGAAGTGAACTACCGGGCTTCGGGTGGGCGGCCGGGTGCCGGTCTCGCAGGCGCGTCAGTGAGCCCTGCACGGACTTGCGAACTCAATCATAAGAGCGAACTGCAGCGCCGGAGAGACCGGCACCCGGCCGCCCC
>DAINRR010000087.1:0-1704 GCA_036741715.1 Gemmatimonadales bacterium | reverse complement strand
GGATCCGGCAGGCGCACCGCTGGGTGTCGATCGTCTTCACGCTCACGGTGCTCGCGAACATCGCGGCGCGGGCAGCGGGAGGCGGCGAGCCGCCGGCATGGCTCACCTACTCGCCGCTGCTGCCGCTCGCGCTGCTGCTGTTCAGCGGGCTCTATCTCTTCGTGCTGCCGTATGCGAGCAGGCGGCGGCGGGTGGAGTGACGCGTGTCGTGAGCCCGCCACGAACTGTTCGCGAAGCGCAGCGAGCGATTCGACGTCACGGTTCCTCGGCGGTGATCCGCTTCGCTGTCTGCGTCTCCGAAGGCTCGGAAGGCGGGCTCCCTGACTGGCTCACGGCTCGCCCGACCGCGTCCATCATCCCGGCGATCCGCTCGCGAGCGCGTCTCGTCGAGGACGCCCAATAGAGGCGGCCGAGCGCGAGGATGCCGCCCACGCCGGACACGGCGGCGGCGGCGCCGAGCTCCAGGCCGACCTGGCTCGCGACCACGAATCCTGCGGTCGCCGCGCCGACCAGCCCGATCCCGGCCACTGCCTGAATGGAAGCCATCGTGTCGCGACGGTCGAGGCGGACGACGACCGACGTGCCGCCTTCCTCCGGCTGTGCCGTGACACTGAACGGTTCACCTTCATCGCTCGCGTGCCAGACCATGCCGATGGCGCTCGAGTGTCCGGTGCCGGGTTGGCCGGCGCTCAGCTGCACGGCGGACAGCAGCCGAGCTGCACCCGCCTCGTCCAGGGTCGCGGGCACGTGGATTTCGCCGTCGTGATGCACCGGTCCGCCCATCAGCCGTTCGAAGGGCGAGGCGGAGGAACTCGCGGGCAGGAGCCGGGCCGCCCGTTCCACGAGGGCGGGATCGATGCCGACTTCGGCGGCGGCCGCCTTCATCTCGTCGAGCGTCAGGCCGTCGGATGCATGTGCGGGCGCCTGATCGCGGTTCTCGAGCTCCGCGGCCTTGCGGAGGATGAGGGCGAACTCCGCCTCGCTGTAGACCCGCCGATGATCGCTGATGATGGGCCTCGCAGGTTGGCCGTGTGGATCGGAAAGTACAATACCCGGCCCACTGCGCCAGAGACATGATCGGCATCATCTGCACGCACCTGCATGCGGAGACGATGAGGCGCTCGTATCCCTCGGGACCTTACGAGCGGCTTCTGCACGAGCGACATTGTCCGATACATGCATCAACCCACTCGAGAGGAACGTATGCCGACAGCAACCGAAGCTCGCAACATGGAGCTCATGCAGACCCTGGATGACGCGTGGAATGCGCAGGACCTGGAAGTCTTTCGCGCTCGCCACAAGCCCGATGTCGTCGTACGGTGGCCGGGACAGCCGGATCCAACGGTCGGCATCGAGGACCACTCGGCCGAGTCGATCGCGTTCTGGAAGACGTTTCCGGACCAGAAGCTCGACAACCGGCCGTATCGCGTCTTCCTCGCGTCGGGCGACTGGACCTGCTCGATCGCCCGGTTCCGCGGCACGATGAAGGGGCCGATGATGATGGGCGACAAGGAAATTCCGCCGACGGGCAAGGCGTTCGACGTGGAGTTCTACACGATCGCGAAGTGGCACGACGGGCAGATCGTGGAGGAGAATCTCATGTACGATCTGATGGGCTTTCTCCAGCAGATCGGGCTCGGCAAGTAGGGCGAGGCGGACGAGGCGGACGAGGCGGACGAGGCGGACGAGGCGGACGAGGCGGAC
>DAINRR010000086.1:0-11435 GCA_036741715.1 Gemmatimonadales bacterium | reverse complement strand
CGCAGTGGGTCGCTCACTGCACCAGATCGCGATGCAGGGCCGGAGCCTGCACCGCTCACAGGACATGGGACGGCTGCAGGCCATCGGCCCCGCGCGCGTGCGGCTCGCGCTGCTCGACGACCGGACCGGGGGAGGCAATGAGCTTTTCGCGGGGATCGACACGCTCCTGCAGGGCGTCGTGGCCGCACCCGGTACACCGGTCGCCGCCGATCAGCGTCGTCACGCCGCGCGGCTCGACGCCGTGCAGCGCGGCGTCCTGCTGGACGCGGTCGCGACCGACGACCGTGTGGTTCCCGGCCAGTCGTTGCAGGTCCTCACGCTCGTTGCGAATGGCGGCGACGCCCCGCTTCCCTCTGCTGCGACCGCGGAGATCGAAGCCCCGCCGGAATGGGAGCGCACGCGGCGCACCGGCGAGTTCACGGGCAACTCGCGACAGGTGCCACCGGGGGAACTCGATTCCGCGCGGACGTCCCTGACGGTGGGGAACGGGGCCGCGCCGACCACCCCGTACTATCTCACGTTGCCGCGCCGAGGTGACCTGTATCAATGGCCGGCTACCGCGATGGCGTCGTGGGGCCAACCCTTCGAAGCGCCGCCGGTTCGTGTCCGCTATCGCGCGACTGCGACGCACGACCCGATCGAGCGCGAGGCGAGCTTCCGGTTCAACGATCAGGCGGTCGGCGAAATCCGCCGACCGATCGCCGTCGTGCCGCGCATCGATGTCCGGGTCGACCGCGACACCGTGCTCGTGCCCACGGGCGCCGCGCACACGATTCACTTCACGGTCACGCTCGTGCACGGAGCAGCCGACCCGACCGCGGGCAAGGTGGTGCTCGAGCTTCCGGCCGGGTGGCCGGCCATGGAGCCGCGATCGTTCGCGTTCGATCGGCAGGACCAGCGCGAAACGTTCGAGTTCACGGTGCGGACGCCCGCCGCTCTCGCGCCGGGGCAGTACGCGGTGCATGCAGTGGCCTCCGATGCGAACGGAAACCGCTACGATCTCGGCGTGCATGCGGTGGACTATCCGCACATCCGCCCGAGGCAATATCTCCGGCCGGCACTGACCACCCTCATGGCGGCCCCGCTCGAGCTTCCGAAGCTCACCCGGGTGGGGTATGTGCGTGGTGCGGCCGACCGGGTCCCGGAAGCCCTGCGGGCCGCCGGCTTTCCGATCGAGCTGCTCGACTCGACCAGCCTCGAGCGCGGCGACCTCACGCGCTTCGATGCGATCGTGGTCGGACCGCGCGCGTACGAAACGGAGCCCGCACTCGCGGAGCACAACGCGCGCCTCCTCGACTACGCGCGGCGCGGCGGGCTCGTCCTCGTCCAGTATCAGCAGTACCAGTTCATCTCCGGGCGCTACGCGCCGTATCCACTCTCCATCGCGCAGCCGCACCACCGGGTGACGGACGAGGCCGCCCCTGTCCGGCTGCTCCGTCCGGACCACCCGGCGCTCGCGACCCCCAATCGCATCGACTCACGCGACTGGGAGGGATGGGTCCAGGAGCGCGGACTCTACTTCGCGAGCGAGTGGGCACCCGAGTACCGCGCCCTCGTCGAGAGCCATGATCCAGGCGAGCCCGCGCGTGAGGGCGGGCTTCTCGTCGCGGCGGTCGGAAAGGGAACATGGGCCTACACCGGGCTCGCTTTCTTCCGGCAGCTCCCGGCCGGCGTGCCCGGTGCCTTCCGCCTCTTCGCGAATCTGCTCGCGCTCTCAGGCGCTCCGACCCCGTGAGGCTGCGCTGGGCCCGGGCGCTCGCCGCCGGAATCGCCGCCGGGGCATGCACGAATGACGGACGAACGCCGGTCGTCGTCTATTCTCCCCACGGACGGGATCAGCTGACGCTGCTCGAGCAGGAATTCGAGCGCCGCCGGCCCGATGTGGACGTGCGCTGGCTCGACATGGGCAGCCAGGAAATCCTCGATCGCCTCCGTTTCGAGCGCGTGAACCCGCAGGCCGACGTGTGGTTCGGCGGCCCGACCCCGATCTTCGATCGCGGCGTCGCCGATTCACTGCTGGTACCGTACCGTCCGGACTGGGCCGAGTGGGTCGGCCCGGGGGGTGTTCATCCAGGCGGGTTCTACTATCCGGCGTACCGCACTCCCGCGGTCATCGCCTACAACACGAAGGCAGTTCCGGAGTCCGAAGCCCCGCGCGACTGGGACGCGGTGCTCGAGCCCAGATGGCGCGACAAGGTCCTCATCCGCGACCCGATGGCGAGTGGCACGATGCGCGCGATCTGGGGACTCATTCTCGTGCGGAGTCTCCGGGAGACCGGCGACACCGCACAGGGCATGCAGTGGCTTCGGCGGCTCGATGCGCAGACGGTTGCCTACACGCTCAATCCCGCGATCCTCAACGAAAAGCTCGCCCGCCAGGAAGGCCTCGTCACGCTCTGGGACCTGCCCGATATCCTGATCAGCCGGGGGAAGGGGCTCCCGTTCGGCTACACGTTTCCTCGAAGCGGCACCGTGGTGATCGACGATGCGATCGCGCTCGTGCGCGGGGCGCGCCATCCCGAGGCCGCCGCCGCCTTCATCGATTTCGTAGGGAGCGAGGATGCGCAGGCGCTCGCCGCCGAGCGCGTGTTCCGGCTGCCCGCGCGACGCGGCCTTCCGGCGGACCGGGTGCCCGCGTGGGTCACCGACGTCGAACGCGAAATGAAGGTGGCCGAGATGGACTGGCAGCTGCTGGCGGAGAAAGGTGCAGCGTGGATGGCGTACTGGGATACCCACGTCCGCAATTCGGGAAAGGGAATGGCGCGTGGCGACTGACGCGTTCCTCGTCCTCGATCGCCTGACGAAGCGTTTCGGCGCCGTCACCGCCGTGGACGACGTGTCGCTCTCGCTTTCGGCGGGAGAGATCCTCGCGCTGCTGGGGCCGAGCGGCAGCGGGAAGACCACGATCCTCCGGCTGCTCGCGGGGTTCGAGACGCCGGAAGCAGGTCGTGTCGTCGTCGGGGGTGAGGACGTCACGCGGATCGCGCCCGTGGCACGCCGGTTCGGAATGGTGTTCCAGCACTACGCCCTGTTCCCCCATCTCGACGTCGCGGGGAATGTCGGGTTCGGCCTCGAGGGGCGCGGGATGACGGATCCGCAGAAGCGCGCGCGCGTCGACGAGTCGCTCGCCCTCGTGGACCTCGCCGGCTACGGCGCCCGCCGCATCGGCCAGCTCTCCGGTGGCCAGCAGCAGCGCGTGGCGCTGGCGCGCGCGCTCGCCCCCGAGCCGCGCGTACTGCTCCTCGACGAGCCGCTGTCGAACCTCGACCCGGCGCTCCGGGAGCGAACGCGCCGGGAGATCCGCGAGCTCATCCACCGCGTCGGCACGACGACCGTGTTCGTCACCCACGAGCAGGACGAAGCGTTCGACCTTGGCGACCGGATCGCGGTCCTCCGCAATGGCCGGCTGGAGCAGGTCGGGACGCCGGAGGAGCTCTACGGCGAGCCGGCGAACGCCTTCGTGGCGGGTTTCGTGGGACGCTCGGCCGCGGTGCCCGTCACGGTGACGGCCACGACGGAACGCGGCAGCCGCATCGCGCTTTTCGGCGCGGAGTGGGAGATCCCGGTGCGCCGCGATGGCGGCCTGCCTGCGGGGGCCGCCATGCTGCACGCTCGGCCGGAGGCGCTCTGGCTGCTGGACCCGGCGCCCGGCGTCGTTTCCGGTGTCGTGCGGGGCCGCCGCTTCACCGGTGCCGGGGCGGCGTATCAGGTCGAGCTCGATGGAGGTCACGTTCTCGAAGTCGCCGCACCCCCCGGTGCCGCCCGGCCGGGTGACCGCGTCGGGGTCGCGCCCAGCCGCCGTGCCTCGGGGGGACTTCACCTCTTTCCCGCAGACCGCTCGTGAAGCTCCGGCCGGCGGCGGCAGGGGCCATCGCACTCATCGCCCTGCTCGTCTGGCTCGTGGCCTATCCCCTGATCCTGACGTTGATCGAAGGCCTTCGTGCCGACGGCAACTGGACGCTCGAGCACGTCCGCGCCTTCGCGGCCCGGCCGACGGAGCTCCGCGCGCTCTGGGGCAGCCTGTGGATCTCCGTGGCGAGCGTGATCGTGGCGGCGCTGATCGGCGTGCCGCTCGCCCTCCTGTTTTCCCGGTTCGACTTTCCCGGCAGCCGATTCTTCGGCACCGTCGTGGCGCTCCCCGCCGTACTGCCGCCGCTCGTCGGCGTCATCGCGTTCCTGTTCCTCTACGGCGAATCCGGGTTCCTCGCGCACCTCATCAGGCACCTCTTCGCACTCGAGGAGACGCCGTGGCGCTTCCAGGGAGCGGGCGCCATCCTCCTCGTGCATGCGTACTCGATGTACGTGTACTTCTACCTGTTCACGCGCGCCGGGCTCGCCGCACTCGACGCCTCGGTGTATGAGGCCGCCGCGAGCCTCGGCGCCGGGCGGTGGCGCACGTTCACTCGCGTGGTCGTGCCGCTGCTGCGGCCCCATCTCGCCGGCGCCGCGATGCTCACCTTCATGACCTCGCTCGCCTCGTTCAGCGCACCGTACATCTTCGGCGGCGGGTTCCGGGTCATGACGACGCAGATCGTCGCCACGCGCCTCAACGGGGACGACGGGCTCGCCATGGTCGAGACGGTCTCGCTCACGGTCGTCGCGCTGATCGGCCTCTGGCTCCTGCGGCGCACCGACGCCGAAGATGTGGTCGGGGGATCGAAGGGCGCCGCCCCGCGGCCGGTGGCGGTCTCGAGCGTGGCGCTCCGCACCCTGCTGACGGTGGTGTCGACCGGCCTGGCGCTGGTGCTCCTGCTCCCGCACCTCACGCTGCTCCTCGTATCGTTCGTGCCGCTCGGGACGTGGACCACCGAAGCCGTGCCGCCGGAGTATTCGACGGTCAACTACCTCACCCTGCTCCGCGACCCGGTCCGCGCCCGGCCGCTGGCCAACAGTCTCTGGATGGCGACGGCCGCGACGGCCGCCGCGCTCGCGATCGCGCTCGCCGCCGGCGCGCTCACGGTACGGCGGCGCGTGCGCGGCGCGCGCGCGATCGAGACGCTCATCGCGCTGCCATGGGCAGTGCCGGGGACGGTGTTCGCGATCGCGCTGGCGGCCGCCTTCAGCGTGAATTCGCCGGCGACCTTCCGGCTGATCCTCGTGGGCACGATCTGGATCCTGCCGCTCGCGTACCTGATCCGGAACCTGCCGATCACCGGACGGGCGGTGCTCGCAGGGTTTCGCCGCCTCGATCCTTCCCTCGACGAGGCGGCCGCGTCCCTCGGCGCGGGGCGGGGACGAACGCTGCGCCGGGTGACGCTGCCCCTCCTCCGACCGGCGCTCCTCGCCGGCGGGACGCTCGCGTTCGTGACGGCGTTCGGCGATTTCGTGACGTCGATCATGCTCTACACCTACGACACGCGGCCGGTATCGCTCGAGATCCTCTCCAGCCTGCGCCAGTCCGACGTCGGCGTCGCGGCGGCGTACGGCGTGGTGCTGATGCTGGTGAGCGCCATCGTCTTTGCGCTCGGTGCCGAGCGGGGGAGCGGGGGATGAGCGGGCCCGCGCGGGAAATGCAGCGCGCGCAGTTCCGGCAACTGATGATCCTGATCGCGGTCGCGTTCATCGACATGATCGGGTTCATGCTGGTGCTGCCCGTGCTCCCATTCTATGCGCTCCGCATGGATGCGACGCCGGTGCAGGTCGGCTGGATCTTCGCCGCGTTCTCCATCGCCCAGCTCGTGTCCGCGCCGGTCTGGGGCCGCGTGTCCGACCGGTACGGGAGACGCCCCGCGCTGCTCATCGGCCTCGGCGCGTCGGCGATCGCCTACATCGTCTTCGGCTTCGCCGATACGCTCTGGCTCCTGTTCCTGTCCCGGTTCGTACAGGGAGCCGGTGGAGGGACGACGGGAGTCGCCCAGGCGTACGTCGCGGACACGGTGCGGCCCGCGGACCGCGCCCGCGCCCTCGGCTGGCTCTCCTCGGCGAGCTCGGCGGGCGTCATCGTCGGACCCATCATCGGGACGTTCGCGGCGCGACTCGGCACCGAGGCCCCGGGCCTCATCGCCGCGGCGTTCTGCATCGTCAACGCCCTCTTTGCCTGGCGGTGGCTCCCGGAGTCGCGCGTCCATGCAACCGGGCAGGCACCGGCCCCCCGGCCGATCTGGGCGCCCACGCTGCAGGCGATCCTCACGCCGCGCGCCCCCGTTTCCCGGCTGATCTGGATCTACGGGGTCGGCATGCTGGCGTTCTCGGCGCTGACCTCGATCCTCCCGCTCTATCTCGCCGCCGAGTTCCAGGTGGACGAGCGGACGTTCGGCCTCTTCCTCACGTATTTCGGCGTGCTCTCGATCGTCATGCGGGTCGTACTGCTCGGCCCCATCGTCGACCGCATCGGGGAACGATGGACGATGCGGGCGGGCTGCCTCACCCTGATCGCGGGCTTTCTGCTCTACCCCGCGGCCACCAACATCTGGGTGCTGGCGATCGCGGTGATGCCGCTCGTGCCGATCGGGACGGCGCTGCTCTTCCCGTCCACGACATCACTCATTTCGGCGAGCACGCCGAAGCACGAGCTCGGCGTGACGATGGGCGTCGCGCAGACGTTCGCCGGCCTGGCGCGGGTCATCGCCCCGCTCTTCGCGACCAAGGTCTTCCAGGATTTCGGGCACGGCTGGCCGTTCATCACCTCCGCCGCCCTCGTGCTGCTGGTCGGGCTGCTCGCGGTGCGCGTGCAACCGTCGCCCGACGAAACGGCGCCGGACCCGGCGCCGGCCGGCACCGCGGCGAGCTGAGGAACCGCCATGGGTGAGGGCGACCGGATCGGGCGGCTGGAGCAGCGGGTCGCGTCACTCGAAACACTCGTGCGGCAGCTCCTGGCGGAGCAGGGATCCGCGGAGCGTCGCACCCGCTCGCCCGCGGCGCGCGCCGAGACTCACGCCGCTTCCGGATTGCCGGGCGCCACCGAGCAGATGCCGCCGGTCGCCACCGAGCGGGTGCCGCCGCGCGGGACCGGGCGCGGGTCGCTCCTCACCGAGGAGTGGATCGGCCAGCGCGGATTGCTCGCGGTCGGTGTCACGGCCCTCATCCTCGCGGCAGCGTACCTGCTCAAGCTTTCCTTCGAGCGGGGGTGGGTCTCTCCCCTGGCGCGCTGCCTGATGGGCATGGCCGGAGGCATTGGGGTGGCCGTCGTCGGCGCGCGCCTGCACGCGCGCTACCGCCAGTACGGCGCCGCGCTCGTCGGCTGCGGCGCGGCCATCATCTATCTCTCCGTGTGGGCCGCGAGCAATCGCTATGCGCTCGTCTCGCCATGGGCGGCGATCGGCGGTCTCGTCGTGGTGTCCCTGGCCCTCGCGGCGATCGCCGCCCGGCTGGATGTGGAAGCCCTCGGCGCCGCGGCCGCGATGGGGGCATTCTTCGCTCCGGTCGCCATCGAGACCGCCGCGCGCGATCCCGACCTGCTGCTGGTCTATCTCTTCTGCCTCGCGGTCGGGCTCGGTGTCGTCGCCGCCCGTCGGCGATGGCGCCTCGCGGCCTTCGTCATATCGTCGAGTTACTTCGGCCTCGGTGTCCTGGCGGCCGATGGTGCGGTGCCGGCACTGGCCCTCGCCTTCGGCGTGATCGGCGGAACGGCCGGGCTATTCCTCGGACTCCGCGAACGGTGGTGGGAGAGCCGCGCGCTCGCATTCGCGGGTGGCTGGACGATCGTCCATCGCGCGGGGGATGGCCTCGAGGGGAGCGTGCCGCTGCTCGGGGCGGCGCTCGTGCTCGCGGCGCCGGTCTGGTGGCATGCCGTGAAGGCGCCCCGGTTGTTCCCCGACGGCTCGATTCCGCACCTGCGCCAGTTTCAATGGTCGTTGGGAGAGGCGTTCTACTTTCTGATGACGCCGCTCCTTGTGGCATGGGCGCTCGAGCGGCAGGCGCCGGCGCTCTTCGAGGCGGAGCCGGGGCTCCTCAGCCTGCTGATCGCCGTCCCGTACCTTCTGGCGGGCTATACCCGGGCCCGGCCGGCCTTCGCTGTCGTGGGTCTGGTCGCGCTCGGAATCGCCATGTGGGTCGGGCTCGCGGCGCCGGTGTCGGTGGTGCTCTTCATGCTCCTCGCGCTGGGGCTGGCCGCGCTCGATGACCCGCTTGGGAGGAGCGACGGCCAGTGGTATGCGCTGGGTGCGGCCGGGACCGCGCTCGCGCGCCTCGCCGATGCCGTCGGCGCGCGCCCCGAGGATGCGCCGGCGTTCATCGATACGTGGGCGCTCGCGATGTGGGCAGTCACGGCCGGCGTGGCGGGCCTCGCGAGCCGGACGAAGCGCACGAGCGACGGAGTCCCGACCGAGGCGCTCCGCGCCGGTCTCTGGATCGTCGCCGGCGGACTTCTGCTCTTCGGTGTGACCGGAGAGCTGGGGCGGCTTGTCGCGCAGGCGATCGACCGCGAAAGCACGGCACGACTGGCCGGCGGCCTTGCGATCAGCGCATGGTGGCTGCTCTTTGCGGGGGCGCTGGTGGCGCTCGGCTTTTCGCGTGGGCTCGCGCCGGTGCGGCAGGCGGGCCTCGCCGTCGCGGCGCTGGCGCTGCTCAAGGTGGTCCTCGCCGACCTTGCCGCACTCGATGCGTTGTATCGGGTCGGCTCGGTGCTGATTCTCGGGTGCGTGTCGCTCGGGATTGCGTATCTCTATCACCGCCGAGCGCGCGCCGGCGGGTTTTCGTGATGAAGGAGCGAATGTGCTGACGATGCCGTCCACTCCGGCCGAGCTCGCCGGAGTCGAATGGAACGAAGTCGAGGGCTGGTACCGCCAGCTGGCCGCGGCGCCGCTCGACGAACGGACGAAGGACGAATGGCTGGCCGCGTGGTCCCGGCTGGAGGAGCTTCTCACCGAGGCTGCCTCGCGCGCCATGATCGCGTATACCATCGATACGTCGGACAAGGACAAGGAGGCGGCGCACCTCCGCTTTTCCACCGAGATCATGCCGAAGGCCGACGAGCAGAGCGTGCGCCTCGCGCGCCGGCTTCTCGAATCGGGGCTCACGCGGGATGGTCTGGAGACGACGCTTCAGCGGTTCCGCACGGCCAGCGAGATCTTCCGGGAGGAGAATGTCCCCCTCTTCGCCGAGCTCGAGGAGCTCGGGTCCCGTTACCAGCGCATCACGGGGGGCATGACGGCGAGCTGGGAAGGCGAGGAGCTGCCCCTTCCGCGGCTCCAGCCGTTTCTCAAGAGCCGAGATCGCGCCACCCGGGAGCGGGCGTACCGGCTGATCGCTGCGCCCTACGTCACCGAGCGACCCGCGATGGCCGGGCTCTTCGACGAGATGTACCGCCGGCGACAGGCGGTCGCCGCCAACGCCGGCTTCCCCAGTTTCCGCGACTACATTTTTCCTGCGAAGTTCCGCTTCGACTACACTCCTGCGGACTGCGAGCGCTTTCACGACGCGATCGAGGCATCGGTCGTCCCCGCCGTGGGCCGCGCGCTCGATCGGCGGCGCGAGCGCCTCGACCTTCCGTCGCTGCGGCCCTGGGACCTGCAGGTGGACCCCTACGCGGAACCGTCCCGCCCGTTCGCGACCGGCGCCGAGCTCGCAGAGCGAGCGCTCACCGCGTTCGAGCGGGTGGATCCCGCGCTCGGCGGCCGCTTCCGCACCATGATCGATGAATCGCTGCTCGATCTCGACAGCCGCCGCAACAAGGCGCCCGGCGGCTACTGCGATACGCTCCAGTTCAGCGGGCGACCGTTCATCTTCATGAATGCGGCGGGCATTCCCGAGGACGTGATGACGCTCCTGCATGAGGCGGGGCACGCGTTTCACGCCTTCGAAGCCGATCGCCAGCCGCTCGTCTGGCAGCGGCATCCCGGGTCGGAGGTGGCTGAGCTCGCGTCGATGTCGATGGAGCTGCTCGCATCGCCGTATCTTTCGGACGCCGGGTTCTATTCGCGGGTCGAGGCGGAGAGCGCGGAGCTCGAGCACCTGGAGGACGTGCTCATCACGCTGGCGCACATCGCCTCGGTGGACGCGTTCCAGACCTGGATCTACACGAGCGGGGACGGCGGCGATGCCGCAGCGCGCGACGCCGCGTGGCTGCGCATCCGCGGCCGGTTCGAACGTGGCGTCGACTGGTCGGGCCTCGAGGCGGAGCGCATCGCGCGGTGGTACCGGCAGCTGCACATCTTCCTGTATCCCTTCTACTACATCGAGTACGGGATCGCGCAGATCGGGGCCCTGCAGGTCTGGCGCAACGCCCAGCGCGACAGGGCAGAAGCCGTCCGGCGCTACCGCGAGGCGCTCGCCCTGGGTGCGACCCGCCCGCTCCCGGAGCTGTTCGCCGCCGCCGGCGTCCGGTTCACCTTCGATGCCGGGGAGATCGGTGCTCTCGTCGCGCTCGTCGAGGAGCGGATGGCCGTGCTCCGGGCGGGGCTTCCGGCAGCGGCATGAGCCGGCCGGAGGCTGCCCGCAGTTGCCAGCAGTGGTCAGGGGTGGCACCTTAGTTGCTTCGCACGCCGCCGTATCCGCGACGGCAACATGACCCTGAGGAGATCGACTGGATGGCCAAGGAAGAAGGAATCGAGATGGAAGGGGTGGTGACCGAGGTCCTGCCCGACCGGAATTACCGCGTCGAGCTGGAGAATGGTCACACGATCCTGGCCTACGCGGCTGGAAAGATGAGCAAGTTCAAGATCCGCGTCCTCGAGGGCGACCGGGTCAGCGTCGTGCTCTCCCCTTACGATCTCACCCGCGGCCGGGTCATCTACCGTCATAAGTGACGCGAGGCTGCGCGTCGCGTCATCCCGAGCGCAGCGAGGGATCTCTCGGACAGAACAACGGGCCGCTCAGAACGAGCGGCCCGCTGCCTTTTTCCCGAATTTCGACCGCGGCGTGACCTTACTTGACCTTGGTCACGTTCTCCGCCGCCGGGCCCTTCTGGCCCTGCACGATGTCGAACTCGACCCGCTCACCCTCGGAGAGGCTGCGGAAGCCATCCGCCTTGATGGCGGTGTGGTGGACGAAGCAGTCCTTGTCCCCGTTTTCGGGGGTGATGAAGCCGAAGCCTTTGGCGTCGTTGAACCACTTCACCGTGCCAGTCGTGCGAGCCATTCTGTACTCCATGTTGGTTTGCCTACACCGGTCCGGAATCGCTCCGGGAGCCGGTACATCCATGGACACGGGCCTGTCCCGTGGCATGGAAGCCTGAAGACCCGCTCATGCCAGGTCTGTAAATGCGTTAGGGCGCTGCTGGCTGGGGATGGGTCGAATTTCAGCGGCTAAATCTGCATCTCCAGCCCATTCCGTCAAGGGGTGGGCGCCTCACTCCCCCGGGGGAATCCGCAACCAGCGTGCCGCGGCGCGCGCCCAGTCGGGCGTGCGGGCACGTGCATCGGCGCCGGTCGCACGGTTCAACGCCTGCAGGAATTCTCCCGCGGAGGGATAGCGGTCCTTCACCTCTGCGCTGAGCGCTCGGCGCAGCACCCGCTCCAGGTCCTCGCCCACGTCGTCGCGCTCGGCGCGGAGGTCGG
>DAINRR010000085.1:0-11630 GCA_036741715.1 Gemmatimonadales bacterium | reverse complement strand
GCAGCGGCACCCGCTCGTACCGCGCGACGAGATCAGCGAATTCACCTGAGGTACGGTCGATAACGCTCATCGTGGCATACCCTTACGCTGCGGAGATGAAGGACAGCGAACCGTCGGGCACGAGGCCGTCCTGCGCCAGCCGGCGAAAGAAATCGGTCAAGCCGGCGAGGTGGCGATAGGAGAGGGCGTAATCGAGGTCTCCCAGATAGGCACGGCAGAGTGCTTCAGGAAGCCCCGTGTTCCGCGCCGCCTCCGTCGAAAGCTGGTCGAGGTGCTGCCGCCCCCAGGCACGGGATTGGAGCAGCGCCTGGTGCACCGCACCCGCCCCGGCAGCCGGGACCTCGCGACGTGCGGCCCATACCGCGAACACGAAGGGCAGCCCCGTCCACTCCTTCCACGCCGCCCCGAGGTCCACCATGTGCGGATAGGTCCGCCGCGCACTCAGAAGGAGCGCCGCATCGCCGATCACGAGGACCGCATCGTGCGGCAGCGCCGCCAGGGCGTCGAGATCGGTCGCCTCCGCGCGGGCCGTCGCGTAGCGCGGGCTCGTCTTCCAGCGATGGCGGCACAGCAGCTCGAGGAGAAGGATCGACGTGCGGCTCGACGCCGTCCGGAGCACGGTCGCGCCGTCGAGTTCCTCGGGAGGCCGCCGCGAAAAGAGGGCCACGCTGTGCACCGGCCCGTCGCAGCTGATGGCCAGGTCGGGGAGAAGATGATACGCGGCGGCATTCCGCGCATACTCGACCGCGGACACCACGCTCAGGTCGAGCGCGCCGGCCGCCAGCAGGTCGTTGAGTTCCGCCGCCGTGCCACTGACCGTATCCGCCGGCAGCGTGACGATGCCGCGATCGGCGGCTGCGTACACGGGGTAGCAGTTGATCCAGGGAATGCGGCCGAGCCGCAACCGGCGCGCGCTCATGCCGCGTGCACGACCGGCAGCGACCGCCGACCGGGCTCACGCGGTGGCGTCAGGTCGTCGAACGATTCGCGGACCGTCTCATACAGGCTGTTCCGCTCCACGGGCCGCCTGGCTGCACCACGGATCAGCTCGACGAGTCCGAGATACGGCATCTGTCGCTCCGTTTGCGCGCCCGCGTCATGATAGATCCGCTCGTACACGACCGTACCCTCGACGTCGTCGCAGCCGAACGACAGCGCGATCTGCGACATGAACGGGGTCACCATCGGCCAGTGGGTCTTGATGTGTGGGATGTTGTCGAGGAAGAGGCGCCCGACGGCGATCGCCTTGAGGTCCTCGAAGCCCGTGGTGGCCGTGCCCACCCGACCGAGCTCTTCCCCGAGCTCGTTGTGCTCCGGATGGTACGCGAGCGGAATGTAGGTGAGGAATCCGCCGGTCTCGTCCTGCAGGTCCCGCAGCATGGTCAGGTGCTCGACCCGGTCCGCGACGGTCTCGACGTGCCCGTAGAGCATGGTGCAGTTCGTCGGAATGCCCAGCTCGTGCGCCACGCGATGGACCCGCAGCCATTCGGCGCCGGTGAGCTTGCGCTCGGCGATCGTGGCCCGCACGGCGGTGCTGAACACCTCCGCGCCGCCGCCGGGGAGGCTGGTGAGTCCCGCCTCGCGCAGCGTGGCGAGCACCTCGCGCTCGGAGATCTTCTCGATCCGGGCCAGGTGCGCAATCTCGACCGCCGTCAGCGCCTTGATATGCACTTCGGGATGGCGCTCCCGGAGCCCGCGCAGCATGTCGGTGTAGTAGTGCAGGCGGAGCTTCGGATGCAGGCCGCCGACGATGTGGAACTCCCGCGTCGGGGCACCCGTGGCCTGCGCCGCCTCGGCGAAGACCTCCTCGAGGGACCGGGTATACGCTCCTTCTTCCTTCGGCATGCGGGCGAAGGAGCAGAAGGTGCAGGTATTCCTCAGGATGCAGACGTTGGTGGGGTTGATGTGCTGATTCGCCGAGAAATAGACCCGGTCGCCGTTGCGGCGCCGGTTGGCAAAATCGGCCATGAGCCCGAGCCCGAGAAGGTCGTCGGTGCGATAGAGCGCGGCGGCGTCTCCCCCGTCCAGCCGGTGGCCCTCCAGCACCTTTTCCGCGATCGGTCGGAGCGCGAGGTCCCGCAGGCGTCCCGGCTCGAGCTTCCCTGACATGTGATCTCCTTGGCAGATCCGCGAAATCTATACGGGTCGTTCAGCTCTGGTCGAGCAGCCGGCGCACCGCGTCGGTGAGGTCGCGCGCGGTGAAGGGCTTGGGGAGAAATGCCGTCGCGTCGTGCGCGATGGCCTCCCGGACGCGCGAATCGTCCACATGCCCGGAAATGAAGAGTGTCCGGATTCCCGGTCGCATGGCGCTCACCTGTTCTGCGACCGCGCGTCCCCCCATGCGCGGCATCACGACGTCGGTCACGATGAGCGCGATCTGGCCCGGGTGCCGGGCGGCGATGCCGATGGCCTCTTCGCCGTTCGCCGCGGTGAGGACCGTATGCCCCAGCTCACCGAGTGCACGCGCTGCGAACTTGCGCACGAGCTCCTCGTCTTCGACGACGAGGATGGTCTCGTGTCCGTGCGCCGGCGCGGGGAGTGCGGCGGGAAACTCGGCCGGCATCGGCCGGTCGGCGCGGGGCAGGAACACGCTGATCGTCGTGCCCTCGCCCCGCGCGCTGCGCACCTCGATCTCGCCCCCCGCCTGCTGCACGATCCCGTAACAGATCGCCAGGCCGAGACCGGTCCCCTTGCCGAGCTCCTTGGTAGTGAAAAAGGGCTCGAAGATGCGAGCCACCGTCTCGCTGTCCATGCCGATGCCCGTATCGGTGACGTCGAGGCGCACGAAGTCGCGGACCCTGAGGCTGTGGCCGAGCTCCGGTCGATTCGGCGAGATCTGGACGTTGCTCGTACCGACCGTGATCCGCCCGCCCCCCGGCATCGCGTCGCGCGAATTGACGACCAGGTTCGTCAGCACCTGCTCCAGCTGGGTGCGGTCGATGAGCACCGGCCAGAGATCGGGTTCGAGGGCGGTGGTCATCTCGACATCTTCGCCGATGAGGCGCCGGAGAATACGGTCGAGCTCGTCGATGACCGCATTGACGTCCACCGTGGTCGGCGCGGTCGCCTGGCGCCGGGCGAACGTCAGCAGCTGGCGCGTCAGGTCCGCCGCGCGCCGCGCGGCGCGGTCGATTTCGTCTACGTCCGCTCGCGGCTCGGAGTCCGCAGGCAGCGAGTCCTGCAGCAGTCCGACGTAGCCGAGGATGCCCGTCAGGATATTGTTGAAGTCGTGCGCGATGCCTCCCGCCAGCCGGCCCAGCCCTTCCATCTTCTGCATGTGCATCACCTCGGCCTCGGCGAGCTCGCGCTGCGCGATCTGCTCCTCGAGCCGCCGGTTGATGCCGACGAGCGACTCGGTTCGTTCCGCGACGGCGCGGGTCAGCTCGGCTTGCCGGCTCAGCAGCAGGTGGGCGACGAGGGCGAGGAGGATCGCGGCGAGCACCGCGCCGATGCGGAACCCCGCGAGCTCGGCGCGCGCGGCGCTGCGCCATCCCGGCGCGGGAATCGCTGCGAGCCGCCAGGTGGCGCCGGGAAGCTGGACGGCAGTCTCGACTGGATCGTGCGCGAGGACGGAGTCCGCGCCGAAGAACACCCGCCCGCGCGCGTCGCGGAGCGCGAGCCGGAGGCCCGATGCCTCGGCCAGCCCCGCTTCGGCCAGGAGCGGATCGACATGGATGATGAGCGAGACGACGCGGGACTCCGTTCCCGGTGCGGTCGGGAGCGTCTGGCGGGCGATGAGCGCGGAGCCACCCTGCACGAGGGCCGCCGGACCCGACACCGTCACATCGCCGCTCCGAAGCGCCCGCGCGAAATCTTCGCGCACGTCCAGTTCGGGATGGCGCCGCACATCCAGGCCGAGCGCCGCCTCGTTTCCTGCCATCGGATAAGTCCGGCGCACGATGCCGCCTTCGGTGAGCTGCACCGCGCGGATGCCGCGAACGGTCTCTGACAGCGCCGAAGCGTATGCGTCGAACTCCCGCCCGAAGTTCGGCGAGTTCCGCGCCAGCGCGGTGAAGGCGCGCAACCCGCCGACGAGCGCCACCCGGCGGTTCACCGCCAGCGAGATCCCGTTCGCATAGGGAATGAGCTGCTGCTCCACCAGGCGGCGCTCCTCCGAGCCCCGCACGCGCCGGTACCATCCGTCGAGCACCCAGACGGCGCCGAGCGCCGCCGAGAAGACGAGGAGCGCCGCCACGAGGGGGCTGAGACGACGAACCCTCCCCGGACGCTGCCCGAGGAGGGTCGTGGACGCATCGGGCGTAGTCACCTACGGCGTGAAGCGTCGCACGGCGAGCGTCGCGTTGTGCCCGCCGAACCCGAAGGAATTGCTGATCGCGACGGCCACGTCCCGCTCGACCATCCGGTTGGGTGCGGAGTCGAGGTCGCACTCGGGATCGGGCGTGAACTGGTTGATCGTCGGAGGAATCTTTCCGGTGCGGACCGCGAGGAGGCAGGCCGCGAATTCGAGCGCGCCGGCGGCGCCCAGCAGGTGCCCGGTCATCGACTTGGTCGAGCCGAAGACGAGCTGACGGGCGTGAGCACCGAAGACCGCCTTGACCGCTTCGGTCTCCGCGATGTCCCCTTGCTCGGTGGAGGTGCCGTGGGCGTTGATGTAGCCGACCGATTCGTACGGCACGCCCGCATCGTCGAGGCACGCGCGCATCGCACGCTGGGCGCCCTCCCCCTTCGGCGCCGGCGAGGTCATGTGATGCGCGTCCCCGCTCGCGCCGTAGCCGATGACCTCGCCGAGGATCTCCACGCCACGCCGCGTGGCGTGCTCCAGGCTCTCGAGCACCACGATCGCCCCGCCGTCACCGAGGACGAAGCCGTCGCGATCCTTGTCGAACGGGCGGCTCGCCCCCGGGGGATCGTCGTTGCGCGACGAGAGCGCGCGCATGTTCTGGAACCCGGCGATCGTAAGCCCCGTGATGGCCGCCTCGGCGCCGCCCGTCACCATCGCATCCGCCTCGCCATCGCGGATCATGCGATACGACTCCCCGATCGCATGCGCGCTCGAGGCGCAGGCGGAGACCGTCGCGAAATTGGGCCCGCGCAGCCCGTAGCGGATCGACACGAGGCCGGCGGCGATGTCGGGGATGAACATCGGCACGAAGAAGGGCGAGACGCGGTCGGGCCCCTTCGTGATGTAGAGGGAGCACTGTTCCTCGAACGTCTGCATGCCGCCGATGCCGCTGCCGATGACCACCCCGGTCCGGTCCGGCACCGGGACGGCCTGGTCGATCCCGGCCTGCACGACGGCCTGGTGCGACGCGGCGATCGCGAACTGGGCGAAAAGATCGAGCCGGCGCGACTCCTTCCGGTCGATGTACTGCAGGGGATCGAAGCCCTTCACCTCGCACGCGAACCGCACCTGCAGCGCGCTGGCGTCGAACTTCGCGATCGGTGCGGCCCCGGAGCGGCCCGCGAGGAGCGCGCTCCAGGTGGACTCGACGTCGTTGCCGACCGGCGTCACCAGCCCGAGGCCAGTGACGACGACGCGCTGCCCCAACCTACTTCCCGATCTTGGTGTGGAGGTAGCCGAGCGCATCCCCGACGGTGCGCAGCTTCTCCGCGTCCTCGTCCGGGATGTCGATGTCGAATTCCTTCTCGAAGGCCATGACGAGCTCGACCGTGTCGAGGCTGTCCGCTCCCAGGTCCTCCATGAAACTCGCCTCGTTCGTCAGCTTTTCCCGCTCGACGCCGAGTTCCTCGACGATGATGTCCTTGACCTTTTCTTCGACGTTTTCCATGTCGTCCTCTGGGGAGTGATGAAGGCCTGATTCAGATGACCATACCGCCGTCGACCACCAGCACCTGCCCCGTGACGTACGAGGCGAGGTCGGACGCCAGGAAGAGCACGGCGCCGGCGACGTCCTCGGGGCGGCCCAGCCGTCCGAGGGCAATCTGCTCTAATAATGCGGCCCTCGCCTCGGCGGGCAAGGCGTTCGTCATGTCCGTCTCGATGAAGCCCGGCGCGATGCAGTTGGCCAGGATGCCCCGGCCGGCGTACTCCCGCGCGACGGACTTCGTGAACCCGATGAGGCCGGCCTTGCTCGCGGCGTAGTTCGCCTGCCCCTTGTTGCCGATCAGCCCGACGATGCTGGAGATGTTGATGATGCGGCCGCTCCGCCGCTTCATCATGCCGCGGACCACCGTCCGGGTGGTATTGAACGCACCCTTGAGATTCGCGTCGAGCACCGCGTCCCACGCCTCTTCGTCCAGCCGGACGAGGATGTTGTCGCGCGTGAGCCCGGCGTTGTTCACGAGAATGTCGATGGGCCCGAGCGCCTTCTCGGCGGCCGTGATCGCGGCGTCGACTTCGGCCGACTTCGCGACATCGCACGCCACGGCCGCGGCCCGGGCGCCGAGCTCCGCGGCAACGGCCTCCGCGCGAGACAGGTCCCGGCCCGCGACGGTGACGGCGGCCCCCGCCCCGTGCAGCGCGCGCGCGATCGAGAGGCCGATGCCTCTCGTTCCCCCGGTCACGAATGCGACGCGACCCGTCAGGTCGATCGTGGTCATGCGAGGAATCGCTCCACTTCGTCCGCGGTCCCGAGCGTCGAGCCTGCGGCGCCGGGGACGATCCGCTTGAGGAGGCCCGTGAGCACGTTGCCCGGGCCGGCTTCGATGAAGCGGGCGTCGGGATGCAGCCGGGCGGCGGTCTGCATGCAATCCACCCAGCGTACCGGCGCCGTCAGCTGATCCACCAGGAGCGCCCTCGCCTCGTCCGCGGTCCCGATCGGCGATGCGGTGGCATTCGCGACGATCGGAAACGCGGGCTGGGCGAACTCGACGGCGTCCAGCGCGGCACGAAGTCCGGGCACCGCCGGCGCCATCAGCGGCGAATGAAACGCCCCGCTCACCTTGAGCGGCAGCACCCGCTTCGCGCCGGCAGCCTTGCACCGGTCGCCTGCAGCCGCCACCGCCTCGGGGTCGCCGGAGATCACGGTCTGGTCGGGCGCGTTGAGGTTCGCCGCGACGGCGATGCCGTCCGCGCCCGACGCTTCGGCACAGCAGAGCGCCACCGCCTGCGTATCGAGCCCGAGCACCGCCGACATCGCCCCCGGTCGCGCCTGGCCCGCTTCGAGCATCAGCTCGCCGCGGCGACGGACGAGGCGCGCGGCGTCGGCCACCGACAGCGAGCCGGCCGCGATGTAGGCGCAGTACTCGCCGAGGCTGTGCCCCGCGGCGAGCGCGACGTTCCCGAGCGACGCGCGCACGACGGCGAGGACCGCGGCCGAATGCGCGAGGATGGCGGGCTGGGTGTTGTGTGTCCGGGTGAGCTCGCTCTCGGGACCGTCCCACATGATCCGTGAGAGCGGGGTGTCGAGGGCATCGTCGATTTCGGCGAACGTGTCGCGCGCCGCCGCGAAGCGCTCGGCAAGATCCCTGCCCATGCCGACCTTCTGCGCGCCCTGGCCCGGAAAGAGGAGGACGGTCACCACCGGACGACGGCGCTTCCCCAGGTGAAGCCGGCGCCGAACGCGACGAGGAGCACGAGCGATCCCGGGCCGATGCGCCCTTCCTTCACGGCCTGATCGAGGGCGAGCGGGATCGACGCCGACGACGTATTGCCGTATCGGTCCACGTTCACCATGACGCGGTCCATCGGCATCCCGGCGTGCTTCGCGGTCGCCTCGATGATGCGGATGTTCGCCTGGTGCGGCACCAGCAGGTCGATCTCGTCGGCGGTGATCCCGGCGCGACGGATCGCCTCGTCCGACGCCTCCGCCATCGCGATGACCGCTGCCTTGAAGACCTCGCGGCCCGACATGCGCAGGAAATGCGAGCGCTCGGCCACGACCTTCTCGCTGATCGGATCGGAGGCGCCGCCCCCGGGGCGGTACAGGAGATTGCCGAGCCGGCCATCGGACTTGAGGAACGTCGAGAGAATGCCGCGCGGCTTGTCGCCCGTGGGCTCGGTGCGCTGCACGATGGCGGCGCCGGCACCGTCCCCGAAGAGGATCGCGGTGCCGCGGTCCTGCATGTCGGTGATGGCGGAGAGTTTCTCTGCGCCGATCACGAGCGTCGTGCGGCTCTGGCCGGAGGCGATGAGCCCCTCGGCGATGGTCATCGCGTAGACGAACCCGGGACACGCCGCCGAGATGTCGAATGCCGTCGCGTTGACGGCGCCGAGCAGGACCTGCAGGTCGCACGCGGTGGACGGGAGCAGGCGGTCCGGCGTCGCGGTGCCGAGCACGATCGCATCGATGTCGGCGGCGGTGATCCCGGCTTCGCGCATCGCATGCTCGGCGGCCTCGCGCGAGAGGTCGGCCACCGTCTGGGAGGGATCCGCGATGCGCCGCTCCCGGATGCCGGTGCGCTCGACGATCCACTCGTCCGACGTGTCGAGCCGTTCGGCAAACCAGGCATTGTCCACGACGCGCGGCGGCACCGCGACGCCGAGTCCGGTGATCGCCGCGAAGGGCCGACGCAGCAGGCCCTGGCTCATGCGCGGACGTCCTCCCGCGGCGCCATCTCGGCGCCGATGTGCGCACTCAGGTCCGCGCGCACCGATTGCAGTGCGATCCGCACGGCGTGGCGAATCGAGTTGGGACCGGAGGAGCCGTGGCAGATGATCGCGATCCCGCGGATCCCGAGCAGCGGGGCCCCGCCGTACTCCGAGTAGTCGAGGGCGCGGAAGACGGTACGGATGTCGGGGTGCTCGAGCAGCGCGGGCGCATCCCGGCGCAGCATGCGCACGATGAGGCGCGCCACCGATTCGTAGAACTTGAGGACCACATTCCCGACGAATCCGTCACACACCACGACATCCACGGCGCCGTGCTTCTGGTGCCCGGCGAGGATGTCGCGCCCCTCGATGTTGCCGATGTAATTGAGGCCGCCCGTCGTCCGGAGCTGCTGATGCGCGTCCTTCACGACGGCCGTGCCCTTTTCGTCCTCTTCGCCGACGTTGAGCAGGCCGACGGCGGGATTGGGCCGGCCGAGAATGTCGCGCATGTAGACGGTGCCCAGGCGGGCGAACCCGACCAGCTCGCGCGCGGAGCAGTCCACGTTGGCGCCGCCATCGAGCACGAGGACCGGGTCATCTGCGGTGGGAAAGAGCGTGGCGACCGACGCCCGCTCGACCCCGTCATGGAGGCCGAGGAGCACGGTGGATGCAGCGAGCACGGCACCCGTGTTGCCGGCGGACACGAACGCGTCGGAGTGCCCGGCCTTCTGGAGGCCGAGCCCGATGACGATGCTCGAGTCGCGCTTGCTGCGGACCGAGGCGAGCGGCTTTTCCGCCATGCCGATCACTTCGGACGCGGGCCGGATCTCGATCCGGCTGCGGTCGGCGGCCGGATGCCTGGCGAGCTCGGCCTCGATGACTTCGGGGCGGCCCACCAGCTGGATCGTCGCGTCGGGGTACTCGGCGAGAGCCAGCAGGCTCCCCTCGATTTCGGCTTGGGGGGCGTTGTCGCCCCCCATCGCGTCTACGGCGACGCGAATCACCGCTAGTTGTCCTCGACCTCGACCTGCTTCTTGCCGCGGTAGTATCCGCACGAATCGCAGACGCGATGCGACAGCTTCGGCGACCCGCAGCGGGGACACGCCTGGGGCGCTACGCCCGCGGCGGAGTGGTGACCGCGGCGGAGCCGCTTCCGGGACTTCGACGTACGACGCTTGGGGACCGCCATGTGTTCCTCAGACAGGTTCGGCAGGGCGCGCGCAGTTGCACGGCCCCGCATTCAGATCTGCGCCGCACTTGGGGCACAGCCCAGCACAATCCTCGCGGCAGAGCACCAGCGTGGGGGCAGCGAGCGCCAGCTCCTCGCGCACCGCGTCCGTCACATCGACGTGCGTGGCCGAATCGGCGAGCGGATAGACGCTCGGATCGTCGGTGGCATCGGCGTCGGTGCTGAACAGCACGTCGACGTCGGCATCGACCGCGTGGCGGACCGCCGCAAGGCAGCGCCGGCATTCCCCGAGCACCGTCGCGTGGATCTCGCCGCGCCAGAGAAACTCGCCCTCGTTGGCGTTCTGGAGACGGCCGTCGATCTCGACCGGTCCCTCGAGCTCGAGCCCGAGTCCTTCGAGGGCCGGTGCGCCGGGTTCGAGCACCCCCGTCGTATCGACGGGACCCCGCTGGAGGTCCCGGATGTCAATCCGCAGCATAGCCCTTTAATGTAACTCTGACAACGACTTGGGGTCAAGGCATCGAGGCGGCTTCGCGGGACGCCGTCCTAGCGTCCCCAGAGCCCGGCGAGCTCGCCCTCGGGAAAGAAGAACGCGATTTCCCTCAGCGCGTTCTCGTCGCTGTCGGACCCGTGCACGGCGTTCCGCCCCTTGGATTCCGCATGGAGCTTCCGGATCGTCCCCGGCGCGGCCTCTGCCGGGTCGGTCGCCCCGATCACCTGGCGGTAATGGGCGACGGCGTCGGCACGCTCGAGCGCCATCGGGAGGCAGGGCCCGCTCGTCATGAACGTGACCAGCTCATCGTAGAACGGGCGTCCGCGATGCACTTCGTAGAAGGCCTGCGCCTCCGCCGCCGCCAGGCGCACGAGGCGCGCGGCGCGAACGACGAAGCCTTCCTTCTCGAGATGCGCAATGATCGCCCCGATCTTGCCGCCGGCCACCGCGTCCGGCTTGATGATGGCGAGCGTACGAATTCCAGCCACGGCGCCTCCTGCCTCACGTGAGTTTCGACTTGACCAGATCGACCACGTCGATGGGCCGCTTCATGACGGCGATCCCTGCCGCCTCGAACGCCTGCATCTTCTCTTCCGCGGTGCCGCTCGACCCGGAGATGATCGCGCCGGCGTGCCCCATGCGGCGACCCTTCGGCGCCGTCTGTCCGGCGATGAACCCGACGACCGGCTTGGTGACGTACTGCCGCACGAACTCCGCGGCATTCTGCTCGTCGGTGCCGCCGATCTCGCCCATCATCACGATGGCGTCGGTGCCGGGGTCGTCCTGGAAGGCGCGCAGGCAGTCGATGAAGTTGGTTCCGATGATCGGGTCGCCGCCGATCCCGACGCACGTGCTCTGGCCGATCCCGTTCTTCGTCAGGTGGTTCACGACTTCATAGGTGAGCGTGCCGCTCCGCGACACGAGTCCCACCCGCCCCGGTGCGCAGATGTTCCCCGGGATGATACCGACCTTGCTCTCGCCGGGCGTGATGAGACCGGGACAGTTCGGGCCGAGCAGTCGCGCGCCGCGATCCCGGACATAGGGCATGACGCGCGTCATGTCCATCACCGGAACGCCTTCGGTGATGCACACGATGAAGGCGATGCCGGCATCCGCCGCTTCGTAGATGGCGCCGGCGGCGCCGGCCGGGGGCACGTAGATCACCGAGGTGTTCGCCCCCGTCGCGCGCACGGCATCGGCGACGGTGTTGAACACCGGCACCCGGCCCTCGAACTGCTGGCCGCCCTTGCCGGGCGTCACGCCGGCGACGACCTGGGTGCCGTACTCCATCATCTGGCGCGTGTGGAACGAGCCGTCGCGCCCCGTGATCCCCTGGACGAGGAGCCGCGTCTCCCGCCCGACGAAGATGCTCATGCGGCCTCCTTCGCGAGTGCGACCACCTTCGCCACCGCGTCGTCCATGTCGCTCAGTGCCGGCATGCCGACACTCTCGAGGATCCGGAACGCCTCCTGCTCGTTCGTGCCGGTCAGCCGGAT
>DAINRR010000084.1:0-11775 GCA_036741715.1 Gemmatimonadales bacterium | reverse complement strand
ACGCACCGAGCCGCGCTTGGCGAGCTCGAGAATGGCGAGGAGCGTGGAAAGCACGACCACGATCGTCGGGCGGGGGCCGAGCGCTTCGAGCCAGCCGATCTCCTCGCGGTCGGCGAGCAGCGCTTCGAGTCGCTTCGTGGCGCCTTCGACATCGAGCGGCCGCGCGACCACCTTGTGCAGCACCGGTGTCGGGATCCCCGAAATGACGCGGTCCACCGCCTCGAGCAGCGCGAGGAGGTCGAGCGTGAGCGGCGGCGGCGGAAGATCCGGCGGCTCCGGCAGCCAGCCCCGGGCGAAGAGGTGCGAGCGCCGCTCGGCGGCGCGCCCCATCCAGACGGCGATCTCCTTGATCTGCTGGTACTCGAGCAGGCGGCGGACGAGCTCCGCGCGCGGATCCTCCCAGCCATCGTCGTCGACGTGGCGTGGAAGGAGCATCTGGGCCTTGAGCCGCACGAGGCGGCTCGCCATGTCGAGGTAGTCCGCCGCCTGATTGAGGCCGAGATGGTGCACGGCCTTGAGAAACTGGTCCGCAATGCGCGCGATCGGAATGTCCGCGATCTCGATCTGTTCTTCACGCAACAGATGCAGCAGCAGGTCGAGCGGCCCGGAAAACAGGTCCAGCTGCACCACGAAGCCCGGAACGGCACTGAAAGCCCCGGTGGCATCCTGGGTCCCGGAGGCGGCGGTCGTGGGAGACGTCATCGGATGGTCATCGCGTGAATCAGGCTCAGCCAGGGATCGAGGTGCGGGACGGGATCGAGCGTGAGCCGGAGGATGAGGCGCCGGAGTTTACACCCCCTGTGGAACGAAGTCAAAACTCTCAGCCGCTTGACCTTAGGCGCCGGGGCATATAGTATTCGCGGCTCGCCCCGGAGCGCTCGCTCCGGTGCGGGTCCGAGTGTCGTGCATGTGTCCACGCCGTCGAACTGTTCCAGTCGAACTTCAGCACCCTGAGGGAAGCCGTGCCGCGAATCAAGTCCGCCAAGAAGCGCATGCGTCAGACCGCCGCCGCCACGGCACGGAACCGCACCCAGCGCAGCCAGCTCCGCAGCGCCATCAAGAAGGTGCGCACCGCCGCCCAGGCTGAGGCCGCCGAGGCGTACGCATCTGCGGTAACGCTGATCGATCGCGCCGGCCGGAAGAACCTGATCCACCGCAACGCGGCGGCGCGCCAGAAGAGCCGCCTCGCCAAGCTCATCGCCAGGACCGCCGCGGCGAAGTAAGGCCGGCGTCAGGTCAACGAACGGGGCTCCGATTACTCGGAGCCCCGTTGCATTTCCCCGGCAGTTCGCTCATCCAGTACATGAGGTCAAGCGCCGAAGTCCTTATATCGCAGCGCTACAGCGCAGCGAGTTCGGCTCCGCAGCGTTCGCAGTACCACTCCGTGGGGCGGTTGAGCGTACCGCAGTCCCCGCACTTGAGCGTCTTCACGGCACCGGCTCCCGCTCCCGCAGGAGGCCGGGCGGCGGGCGTTGCCGCCGGCGGTGGGCCAGCCGGCTGCGGGGACGGCTCCGGGGGCGGCGTGTGGGTCGTGACGCCGGAGGTCCCGCCTGCGGCCCGCTGCTTCTCGGCCGCCGCGGGCGAGAGCGACGCCGACTGCTCGACCGCGACCGACTTGAGGAAATCGAGCTCGTCTCCTGCCAGCCGCGGTGCCGGTGACTGCGCCGGCGGTCGCGGCACGAAGCGCGGTGCCGCGGGCTCGGGAGAGGCGGGTGCCGCGACGGGCGCCGGCGGCTCGAAGGCAACGGGATCCGCAGGCGCCGGGACGACCGGCTCCGGCTCGGGCTCGACGATGGAGGCGACGGCCGCGGCGGAAGCGGCCGGCGGCGCAGCACGGATGAGGCGCTGGACCTCGGACAGCCGCGCAATCTCCGACCGGACCTTGTCCAGCTCGCCGTTGAGCTCGTTCAACGACTTCTTCTGCGCGCCGCTGATCTCGTTCCACTGCTTGTCGTCGTATTCCCCGACGGCGTGGCGCACTTCGGCCTCGGCGAGCGTCTCCAGCAGCTCGGACTCCCGCGTCTCGAGGCGCTCCCGGTCGGTGTGATGGCGGCTCAGCGCATCGGCGATGGTGCTTTCATGCGCGCGGAGCTGTGCCATCACGTTGTCCAGGCGCGACTCGTAGTCGGTGCGCACCCGGGCGCGCACCGAATCGGGCGCACCCGCGTCGTTCAGGCGGGCGAGCCACTGCTCATACTGGCTGCGCTCTTCGAGCAGCTTCTCGATCGAGTCGCTCGAGCGGTCGGATCTGGCCATCGGCAATATCCTCGTCAGGGCGAGGGAGCGGCGGGGACTGTCGAGCGTAAGTTAATGTCGGGGCCGCGCCTGGAGAACCCGGCGCAGCGAATCAGGGGCGCTGGAAGACGACTTCGCCCCCGACGATCGTGACCTCGGCACGGCCGCGGAGCCTTCGCCCGGCGAACGGCGTGTTCCGGCTCCGGGAGTAGAACCGCTCCGGGCGCACCTCCCAGTCCGCCACGGGATCGAAGACCACGACGTCCCCCGGTGCGCCGGTGGCGAGCGTCCCGCCCGGCAGGTTGAAGAGGCGCGCCGGCAACGTGCTCATGCGCAGCACCAGCTCGGGCAAGGTGAGGATCCCGTTCTCCACGAGCTCGCTGATCGCCAGGCCCAATGCCGTCTCGAGCCCGATGATGCCGTTCGGCGCATCGTCGAACTCCCGTTCCTTGGCGTCGTAGTGGTGCGGGGCATGGTCCGTCGCGATCACGTCGATCGTCCCGTCCTTGAGGCCCTGGCGCACGGCCTCGCGGTCGGCCGCCTCGCGGAGCGGCGGGTTCATCTTCGCGTTGGTGTCGTACCCCTCGCACGCCTCGTGCGTCAGCGTGAAGTGGTGCGGGCACGCTTCCGCGGTCACGCGCAGTCCCTTGTCCTTGGCACGGCGGATCAGCTCGACCGAGCCGCGAGTCGACATGTGACAGAGGTGGACATGGCCGCCGGTGAGCTCGGCCAGCAGGATGTCGCGCGCCACCATGATTTCCTCGGCCGCCGCCGGGATCCCCTTGAGCCCGAGCCGCGTCGAAACGATCCCCTCGTGCATGGCGCCGCCCTGGGCCAGCGTCATTTCCTCGCAGTGGTCCGCCACGGGGATCCCGAAGACCCGCGCGTACTCGAGCGCCGTGCGCATGAGGTGGCTCGACATGACGGGTTTTCCGTCGTCGCTCACCGCGACCGCGCCCGCGCCGACCATCTCGCCGAACTCGGCGAGCTGCTGGCCCTTCTGTCCCACCGAAATGGCCCCGATCGGATAGACCCGCGCCTTCGCTGCCCGCTGCGCCTGGCGCACGATGAATCCGACCACGCCCTGATTGTCGGCGACGGGATCGGTGTTCGGCATCGCGCAGACGGCGGTGAAGCCGCCGGCCACCGCCGCCGCGGCACCGGTCGCGACCGTCTCGAGCTCTTCCTGGCCCGGCTCGCGCAGGTGCGTATGGAGATCGATGAACCCGGGTGCCACCACCCTGCCCGTCGCATCGAGTTCGAGTGCGCCGTCGGGTGTGCCGATGTTGCGGCCGACGGCACCGATCCGCCCGTCCTCGAGCAGCACATCGGCGACGTCGTCGCCGCCGCGCGAGGGGTCGATGACCCGTCCACCACGTATCACGATCGGCCGGCTCATCCTTCTTCCCCTCCGGCCGCCTGCTGTGGTCCGGGCCGCCCGCCCGCGAGCAGGTAGAGTACGGCCATGCGCACCGCGACGCCGTTGGTCACCTGCGGGAGGATCACGCTGTGCTCGCCGTCGGCGACGTCGCTGTCGATTTCCACGCCGCGATTCATCGGGCCCGGATGGAGGATGAGGAGATCCTTCGGCGCCTTGCGCAGCCGCTCGGTCGTGACGCCGAAGACGCGGTTGTACTCCCGCAACGACGGGATGAAGCCCGCCGTCATGCGCTCGAGCTGGAGCCGGAGGATGTTCAGCGCGTCGGCCCACGCGATCGCGTCCTCGATGCGCGGAAGGATCGTCACGCCGAGCTCGCTGATGTTGCGCGGGAGCAGCGGCGGCGGACCGCAGACGCCGACTTCCACGCCGAGCTTGGTGAGGCCCCAGATGTTGCTGCGGGCCACGCGGCTGTGCAGCACATCGCCGCAGATGGCGACGCGGAGGCCCTGCAGCCGCTTGAACCGGTCGCGCAGCGTGAGGATGTCGAGGAGGCCCTGCGTCGGATGCTCGTGCTTCCCGTCGCCGGCATTGATCACGTTGGAGGCGATCCGCTGGCCGAGGAAGCTCGCGGCGCCCGACGAGCCGTGGCGGATCACGACCATGTCGATCCGCATCGCCTCGAGGTTCTTCGCCGTATCGACGAGCGTCTCTCCCTTCGAGACCGACGATCCGGACGAGGCGACGTTGACCGTGTCGGCGCTCAGCCGCTTCTCGGCGAACTCGAACGAGATCCGCGTCCGCGTGCTCGCCTCGAAGAAGAGATTGACGATCGTCTTGCCGCGGAGTGCCGGGACCTTCTTGATCGCCCGCTCGCTGATCTCCTTGAACGGCTCGGCGGTGTCGAGGATCAGCCGGAGCTGGTCCGCGCTCAGTGGCTCGAGGCCGACGAGGTCCTTGCCGAGCGCCGGCGTCATGTTGCGCCCCGGGCGAGCTCGACGACGTCCCGGCCGTCCCGCTCCGCGAGGAGGACATCCACGCGATCAGTGGCGGTCAGGCTCACCGTCGTCCCGATCACGTCCGCCTGGATCGGCAGCTCCCTGCCGCCGCGATCGACGAGCACGCAGAGCAGCACGCGCCGGGGCCTGCCGAAATCGGTGACCTCATCGAGCGCGGCGCGCACGGTGCGACCGGTATACAGCACGTCGTCCACGATCACGACGATCTTCCCGTCGAGATCGGGAAGGCTGGTCTCGCCCACGATTGGCCGCGGGCCGATCGTCTGGAGGTCGTCGCGATAGAGCGTGATGTCCAGCTTGCCGGTGGGGAGGTCGGTCTGTTCGGCGGAGTCGATGAGCCGCTTGAGGCGCTCGGCGAGCTCGACGCCGCGCCGCTGAATGCCGACCAGGACGACGTCGCTCGTGCCTCCGCAGCGCTCCACGATCTCCGACGCCATGCGCACGAGGGCGCGCCCTATTGCGCGGTCGTCGAGGAGTTGCGTGCGGGCGGTCATGTCGGGGGGTGAAGGTAGTACGGGGCCGGGGGGGCGCGGAAGGGGCGCGCGCGCCTTCCGCGCCCAGTGTCAGAGCCCGTCCACGCGCGCGAGTCGCACGCCCGGCCTCCCGTCTCCGGCCGCCTGGCGCCAGGCGATGAGCGCACTCCCTTCGCCGAGCGCGACGACCTGCGGATAACTCCCTCCGCCGGACCCCTCGATCGTCCGCGACGCCGCGAGCGCGCCGCCCGCATCGAGGCGCGCAAGCCGGATGCCGCGCTGGCCCGCTTCGTCGACGTCGAACGCGGCGAGCGCGCCGCCGGAAGGAAGCGCCGCGATCGTGCCATGGCCGGTCTGCACGCCTGCGCCGGTCACGAGCGGGACTGCGCGAGGCGCCGCGCTGTCGCCCGGCGCGATGCGGCCGTAGTACATCCCCGCCCCGTCCGGCTTGCCGGTGTACCAGGCCACGTGGCGGACGCCGGCCGCGTCGACCGCCAGCGCGGGTCCGGTATGCGGACAGCCCGGGTATTCCCAGTCGTCCTGGTGTACCCGGCGTGGCTCCGCGGACGCCGGCAGCAGCGACGCGGTGACGACATCCCGCACGCTGCCGGGGAAATGCTGGCGCCACGCCGCGATGACGCCGCCCGCGGGATCGCGCGCGAGCGTCACCCGGCAACAGGGACAGACGGCGCCCCAGACGGCGCGGTTGGGCGCCCACGTCGTGCCGAAGTCGGCCGTCGCGGTGAAGAAGATCCGCGCATCGGATTCCATCGTCGGCGGCGCGGAGGCATCGCCGACGGCGTGATGGTGCCCCGGGAATGACGCCCCACCCCGCTCATCGAGCCAGGCGGCGACGATGCCGTCACCGCCGGTCCAGGTCGCGCCATGGAATGTGTGAGTGCCCGGCGCGCCCGTACTGTCGTCATTGAGTGTCACGGCGGAGCTCCATGTCGCCCCGCCGTCGAGCGATCGCGCGAAGCGGATCTCGCTCGCAGGCCAGCGACGGCCCGCCACGGATACGCTCCGACTCCACACGATCCCGACCCTCCCGGCACCCCCAGCGACGAGGCGCGGTGCCGATTCGCCATGGGGCGCGCCGATGTCGTCGGCAGTGGCGGTGACGCGAACGGGCCGGGACCAGGTGCCGCCCGCATCGGAGGACCGCGCGAACCAGAGATGCCGGGCGCCCGTATCCCCCGCGACCCACGCGAGGAAGGCGACCGCCGAGTCGGGTGCAATGGCGAGCGCCGCGTCGCCCGCCTCGGCTCCTGAAGCCGGCGAGCTGACCGGCGTCACGCCGATCCCGCCGCGCTCGCAGGCGCAGAGCGTGACCGCGACGACCAGCGCCGCGCCGAGCGCTCGAGGTCCGTGCGATCCCGTCATCGTGAATACCGGTACTGGGCGCCGACAAAGAGTTGCCTCGGCGCTCCCGGACGAAAGCGCTCCCCCTGCTGGGCATTGAAGGACGACGTCTCGGCGTAGCGCTCGCCGGTCACGTTGCTGACGCGCGCCACCAGATCAAGACCGGCATAGACGGGGACGTTCGCCTGGACGTTGAGCAGGGTGTGACCGTCGTACTCGTGAGTATTTGCCGGGTCCATGAAGTAGGAACCGAGACGCACGATCTCGGCCGAGACGCTGCCGTCGCCTGCGAACCCGGGCTTGAGAGTGACACGCGCCGTCCCGAAGAACCGGGGCGCGAGCTCCATTTCGTTTCCGCTGTAGTCGATGGGGTCCGCGCCGCCGCGGGCCTGCCACCGGTCGTACCGGTGCCGCGCATAGGCCAGCGAGGCATCGATCCGCACGGCGGGCGCCGGTGCGATGCCGAAGCCGACTTCGAGCCCGCGGTGACTGGTGGCGCCGGCATTCTGCGTGAGCCGGAGCCCGGTGCCCGGATCGAAGAACGTGAGGATGTCGTCGGTGAGGCGCATCGAGTAGGCGGTGGCTTCGAAGCTCATGATTCCGCCCACGATCGTGCGCAGGCCGGCTTCGAAGCTGTTGGCCTTCACGGGCTCGAGGTCCACGGTGCTCTCGGCCGCGCCCTGGCGGAAGAGCTGACTCTCCGAGGGCGCCCGGAAGGCGGCGCGGTACGAGGCGAAGATCGAGAGATTCGGCCGAACCTCCCACGCGGCCCCGAGCTTGGGGCTCAGTCGCGAGAAGCTCACCGACGTCGAGGCGGGTCGGCGGTGGGAGCCCGTGCCGAGCTCGCCGAGGCGATTCTCGTAGTCGTACCCGAGGTTGTCGAAGCGGATCCCGGCGTTGAGCTGCAGCCCGGCGGCGAGGGCCACGTCGGCCTGCGCGTAGGGAGAAGCCTGCCAGAAGTCCACGCCGTAGTCGTACTGCATGTCGGCTTCGGCGTACGTCAGGAACTCATTGCCGGCACGCTCGACGGTAATGCGCGTCTCGCGACGGCTGCCCGGACTGTACTCCACGTCCACCCCGGTGCTCACACTGGCACCGAGCTCCGGCAGCGCGCGGCGGAAACGCGTGAGCGCCCCGAGCGACCGGTGCCGGCTTTCCCAGACCTGCGGATCGAAACTCAGCTGCCAGGATGGAAGCAGGTCGAGCTCGTTGTAGCGCGCGAACACGGTGGCGCCGAAGCTCGAGGCGCCGCGCGTCACCTGCAGATCGCTCGAGAGCCGCCCGGCGAGCACCCGGCGGAAGGCGACCTGCGTGTAGACACGCGAGGGGGCAGCGGCGAAGTCCTCGGCGCTGATCTCGCCCCCGCCGTCACCAGGCTGATCGATGTGCGACACGGTGGCGATCGTCTTGAGCCGCGTCGACTCGCCGAGCCCCATGTCCCACCGGGCGGTCCCGCTCTGCCGGGTGTAGGAGGCGCCGTCGCGATAGCCGTCCGACGACGTCACGTTGCCGTCGAGCCGGAAGCCATGGCGGCCGCTCGTCGTGCTCGCCGTACCGAGAGCGCGGAGATAGGTATTGCTGCCCCCCTCGACGAAGAGCTCGCCTTCGGGCGCCGCCGACGGGTCGCGCGTGAACGAGTTCACGACGCCGCCCACGGCATCGCTGCCGTAGATCGCGGTCCCGGGCCCCTTGATGACCTCGATCCGTCCCGCCTGGGGCAGGTTGATCTCGTAGAGACCGTTGTGATTGAAGAAGCCGGTGGAGCGCGTCGGAACGCCGTCCTCGAGAAAGGCGTAGACGGCCTTCGTCGTGATCGGCTGGCGGATGGCCGTGAAGTGTCCCTCGCCCCCTGCGTTGCTGACGTAGACGCCGGGGGCACGGTTGACGAGGTCCGCCGGGTGATGGCTTCGCGCCTCGGCGATTTCGTCGGCGCCGATGACTTCGACGCTCAGCGGGGTCCGGGAAGCGAGTTGTTCCTCGCGCGACGTGCTGACCACGAGGTCGGGGAGACTGACCGCCGCCGGCCGCAGGACGGCCTCCACACGCGTCGTTTCGAAGACGCGCACCGTGACGAGCTGCGCCACGGTCCGGTAGCCCAGGGCGCGGATCTCGAGCCGCTGGTCACCGGGCGGGATATCGGCAACGATGAAACGGCCCGCGGAATCGGTCACGGCGATACGGGCCGGCGCGCCGATCGCGACGCTCGCGCCGGCGAGTCGCGTGCCCGCTTCCGTCGCGACCACACCTTCGACGGATCCGCCCACGCGGTCCTGGGCGGCCGCGTTCCCGCTGGCGCCGACGAGCAACGCCATGGCAGCACCGCCCCGGAGGAGCCGCGCAACCGCACTGAGGTACCTGCCTGTCATGGTTTCCTGCCGCTGTGAATGACCCCCGCGAACCTTCGCGTGGTCCTGTTCCCTGCATGCCGGACGCTCCACTCATGGCGGAGGACCGGCGGGGACGCCGACATGCCCTGGGCGGGCCGTCAGCTCAGCGGTGGGGCCGTAGCGGGTGGGAGGAGATGGTACGCGCGTCGGGTGGGCGGAACGACGGGAAAGTACGGCGCGCGGGGTTCGGCCGGCGGAGGAACCTCGACTTGCGCCACGACGGTGGCACGCGGCGGCCGCGTGAAGAACGATGCGTGGCAGGCGCCGATGCAGCGACACTCGTCGCCTTCGGGCGCTTCGTCGTGATGCCCGCCATGATGCCCGGCGTCGCGCGTCTCGCTCGCTGCGGCGACGCCGAGATCCGCCGTGCAGGAATGAATCGCCTGCAGCGCCACGCCCCCCAGGCCGGGCGATCCGGCCAGGAGGAGGAGTGCGAGCAGCGGCAGCTGGCGAAGGCGCGACATGATCGCTGGAATCTAGCCCTCGCCACTCGTCGAGGGTAGCGGACGCCTTGCTGCCGCGGAGCGACCCTGCAGCCGGACGCCGAGGCGAGCGGCGAGAAGCACGCCGAATACCAGGGCGAAGATCGTCGGCCAGGTGACGTCACGCTTGACGGCGAGGAAGTAGTGTGCGACGGCAAGCGGCGCGATCAGGTAGACGAGCCGGTGCAGGCGCTGCCACCGCTTTCCGCCGAGGCGCCGAACCCAGCCGTTCGTCGACGTGATGGCGAGCGGCACGAGCAGGAGGAGCGCCGTGAAGCCGAACAGAACCCAGGGATGCTCGATCACGTCCTCGAGGATGCTCGCGACGGAGAGCGCATGGTCGAACACGAAGAAATCGAGCGCATGCAGCAGCGCATAGAAGAAGGCGGCGAGGCCGAGGGTGCGACGCAGCCGGATCAGCCAGTTCCATCCGGTGAGCCGCCGGAGTGGGGTCACGGCGAGGGTCGCTGCGAGGCACACGAGCGCCGTCGTCCCGGTGACCTGCGCGATCGTCTCGACCGGATCGGTGCCGAGGTCGCCGAAGAAAGCCGAGTAGACGAGCCACGCGAACGGCGCGCCGGCCGCGACGATGAGGGCGGGTCGTGCGAGGCGCGGCATCCGGTGCTCAGTAATGGACCCGGAGATCCATCCCGGCGTAGAGCGAGGCGACTTCAGGATATCCGTTGAACGGCAGCGTCTTTCGCCGGAAGAGCTCCCCGACCCGCCGTTCGCGCGCCTGGCTCCAGCGCGGATGGTCGACTTCGGGATTCACGTTCGCGTAGAAGCCGTATTCGTCGGGCGCGGCCACGTTCCATGTCGTCGCGGGCTGTCGTTCCGAGAAGCGGATCCGGACGATGGACTTCCCACCCTTGAAGCCGTACTTCCACGGCACCACGAGTCGCAGCGGCGCGCCGTTCTGGTTCGGGATCGGCTTGCCGTATACGCCGGTCACCATGAGCGTGAGCGGATGCAGCGCCTCATCGAGGCGGAGTGCCTCGACATACGGCCAGTCGAGCACGCCGCTCCGCTGGCCGGGCATCTGCGCCGGATCGTGCAGGGTGGTGAACTCGACGAACTTCGCCTTCGACGTCGGTTCGAGCCGCCGGATGAGATCCCCGACCGGGAAGCCCATCCACGGCACCACCATGGACCACCCTTCGACGCACCGATGCCGGTAGATCCGCTCCACGGCCGGAAACGGGCGGATGAGGTCGTCGATGGCATAGGTCGCGGGCTTCGCGATCTCCCCCTCCACGGCGATGGTCCACGGTCGCGTCCTGAGTCGGCCCGCGTTCGCCTTGGGATCCCCCTTCCCGGTGCCGAATTCGTAGAAGTTGTTGTATCCCGTGACGTCCTCGAAGGGGGTGAGCTTGTCGTCGCCCTGGACGAGCTTCTCGTCGGTCGTGCACGCGGCGATCCCGGGCGTCGCCGCGGCGAACGCCAGGGCGCCGAGGCCCTGCCCGACCGCCCCGACGAAACGGCGGCGGTTCCAGAAGAGGCGCTCGTCCGTGATCTCGCGGGCCGGAATATCGTGCGGGCGGCGAATCAGCATGGCTTCCTCGGCGATGGCGTCATGAGAGGAATACGCGCGAAGCCCGGTCCGGGTTCCCGGGCATCCTGACGCGCGTTGTCGGGTGGGGGAGCTGCGACGGACAGGGTGGGATTCGAACCCACGGTACTCTTTCAAGTACACACGCGTTCCAGGCGTGCGCCTTAAACCACTCGGCCACCTGTCCTTGGGCGCGGAAAAGTATGGGGGCGGGGCGTGCGATGGAAGCTATGGAGGCCGCGATTTGCCCGGGCCCTCACCCGGCCGCGGCGTGTCCCGCGGCCTGCTGCCGCCGCCGGTGCTCGGCGAGGGGGGCGGCATTCGTCTCGGTCCAGGCGCCTCCGGGCAGGACGCTCGCCAGGCCGTGGCCCATGCCGGGAAGTCGGTTGTTCCACAGGACGGCGCCCGTGGCGCCGTCGAGGCAGAACAGCTCGCCCCGCACGGCCGCGAAGAGGCGGTGCCCGTCACTCACGACGTGAACGAAGTCCGATCCCTTGAGCTTCGTGCGCCAGCGCTCGGTGCCCGTTGCGCCGTCGAGCGCGAGCACGTGGCCCTTGATCCCGACGTAGATGTAGCTGTCGATGAGTCCGGCCATCGATACCCTCGCTGGTGGGCTGGCGATCCGGCGGGATCAGCCCGAACGGCGCCGCAGCTGCACGACGCCGAACGCGACGATTCCGGTGGCGAGAAAGAGCGCTCCGGCGGGAGGCTTCGCGTACCCATCTTCCGGCGCGCGGCAATAGCCGGTCTCGAGGCAGTAACTGCCGTCGAGATCGCCGAGGCTGGCCGCCGGGGCGGCCTGCAGCAGCGCGAGGAAAACGAGCGGGAGAGACATACGGACAGGGAGGGATTCGAACCCTCGATACCCTTGCGGGTATGCCGGTTTTCGA
>DAINRR010000083.1:0-11867 GCA_036741715.1 Gemmatimonadales bacterium | reverse complement strand
CCCTGCATGGACGACGACGACCTCCGCCGCGGTCGCCCCACCACCCATCGCGCCTTCGACGTCCCGACCGCCACCCGCGCCGGGCTCCTGCTCGTGCCGGTCGCCGCCGAGGTGCTCGGCGAGGCGGCCGACGCGTTGCTGCTCGACGCCCGGGAGCTCGGGCGAATGGCTCGCGTCCTGTTCGAGGCGGGCGGGGTGAACGGCATGGTCGGCGGCCAGTGGCTGGATCTCGAGGCGGAGCGCCGGCGGCTCGACCACGGCGACCTCATCGCGGTGCACCGCGGGAAGACCGGCGCGCTGATCGAGGCATCGTGCGTGCTCGGTGCGCTCGCGGCCCGGGCGGGGGAGCGCCCGCTCGAGATCGTCGCCGGCTTCGGTGCCGACATCGGGCTCGCGTTCCAGATCGCCGACGACGTCCTCGACGCCACCGGTACGAGCGAAACACTCGGAAAGACCGCCGGCAAGGATACCGCGCTCGAGAAGTCGACCTATGTCAGCGTGCTGGGCATCGAGCGGGCGCGAGCGGAGGCCGAAGCCCTGGCGGGCAAGGCGGTCGCGCGCCTCCGGGACGGGGGGTGTGAAACGTCCGCGCTCGCCGCACTCGCCAACTATATTGTAAGCCGTACCTCATAGGACGGACCGGACCGACAATGAGCCTGCTCGACACGATCCACGGCCCCGACGACCTCAAGCGCCTGCAGCGCGATCAGCTTCCCGCGCTCGCCGCCGAGATCCGCGCGCGCCTCATCGACTGCTGCTCCGTCACCGGCGGCCATATCGGCGCGAGCCTCGGCGTCGTCGAGCTCTCCGTGGCGCTGCTCTACGAGTTCGAGTCGCCCACCGACAAGATCGTCTGGGACGTCGGCCATCAGGCCTACGCGTGGAAGCTCCTCACCGGGCGCAATGCCTCGTTCCCCACGCTGCGCCAGGCGGGGGGGATCTCGGGATTCCTGAAGCGCACCGAAAGCGCGCACGATCAGTTCGGTGCCGGCCACGCGGGCACCGCCGTGAGCGCGGCGTTCGGCATGGCCACCGCGCGGGATCTGCTCGGCGATCGGTACAAGGTCGTCGCCGTGCTGGGCGATGGCGCGCTGACCTGCGGGCTCTCCTACGAGGGCCTCAACAACGCCGGCCATTCCGAGCGGGACATCATCGTGATCCTCAACGACAACGGGATGTCCATCTCGCCCAACGTCGGCGCGGTCAGCAAGATGCTCGGCGGGATCGTCGCCAACCCGAAGACGAACTCGCTCCGCGAAGCCGTCAAGGGAGTGACCCACAAGCTGGGGGATGTCTTCGGCGACCGCGTCGTGGAATTCGCGAAGAACGTCGAGGAGAGCGTCAAGAACCTCTGGTCGCCGGGGATGCTGTTCGAGGAGCTGGGCTTCCGGTATTTCGGCCCCATCGACGGGCACGACGTCGCGAAGCTCTCGGAGACGCTGCGCTTCGTGCGCGGCATGGACGGGCCGCGGCTGGTGCACGTGATCACGCAGAAGGGGAAGGGCTTCGGCTTCGCCGAGTCGAACCAGGAAAAGTGGCACGGCCTTGCGGCCTACGATCCGGAAACCGGCGAAGCCCGCAAGAAGGCGAGCGGTCCGCCCACCTGGACCCAGACCTTCGGCGACGCCATCACGGCGCTCGCGGCCGAGCATCCGGAGCTCGTGGCCATCACGGCGGCCATGCCGAGCGGAACCGGCACGAACATCTTCCAGAAGGCGTGGCCGGATCGCTTCTTCGACGCGGGCATCGCCGAAGGGCATGCCGTGACCTTCGCGGCCGGGCTCGCGACGCAGGGGATCCGCCCCGTCTGCGCCATCTACAGCACGTTCCTGCAGCGGGCCTACGACAACATCATTCACGATGTGGCCGTGCAGAAGCTGCCGGTGATCTTCTGCATGGACCGCGCGGGTCTCGTGGGCGAGGACGGGCAGACCCACATGGGCCTGTACGATATCGCCTACATGCTGGCCGTGCCGGAAATGACGGTCACGGCGCCGAAGGACGGCGACGAGCTCGCCGGCCTCCTCCGCACGGCGCTGGCGCACCACGGTCCGTTCTCCACCCGCTATCCGCGCGACAAGGCGCCCGTGGATCCCCGCCCGGTTCGCGACATTCCCGCCGTGCCCTACGGCACCTGGGAGCTCCTGCGCGAAGGGCGCGACATCGCCATTCTCGGTGTCGGCACGATGGTGGCCCCGGCGCTGGCTGCCGCGGAGCAGCTGAAGGAAGAGGGCCTCGACTGCTCGGTGGTGAACTGCCGGTTTCTCAAGCCGCTGGACCAGGCGATGCTGGACTCGCTCGCGCGCTCCCATCGTACGCTCGTCACGGTCGAGGAGGGCACGATCGTGAACGGCTTCGGTGCGTACCTCGCCGAGCGGATGCAGACGACGTCGCCCGAGGTGCGTGTGGTGGCGCTCGGCGTTCCGGATCGCCTCATGGACCAGGCGCCGCGGGCCGAGCAGCTCGAAACGTACGGGCTCACCGCGGAGGGAATCGCCCGCCGCGTCGCCGCGCTTCATCATGAGGAATCGCTCGAATCGCAATGAAAGTCGGGATCGTCGGGAATCCGCGCTACGGCGACCTCGCCGCCGTGCTCTCGCTCGTCGCGCGAGAGGCCCCCGCCCGGGGCCTTTCGCTTTTGAGCGAGCCGCGCCTCGACGCGTTCTGGCCCGAGCCCGTGCCGCACCTCGACCCCGCGCAGGTCGACGCCGTTCTCACCTTCGGCGGCGACGGCACGCTCCTCCGCGGCGCGCGCCTCCTCGACGGCACCGAGGTCCCGATCCTCGGCGTCAATCTCGGCCGCGTCGGGTTCCTCACGACGGCGACGCGTGAGACCCTGCTTCCCGCGCTCGACGCCCTCGTCGCCGGCCAGTATGCGATCGAGGCGCTGCAGGCACTCGTCGCGTCCATCACCACCGGCGACGGCTCGACCCTCCAGCGCCGCCGCGCGCTCAACGACGTCGTCCTGCACAAGGGTGGCCTGGCGCGCGTGGTGCGCATGAATGTGTATATCGACGGCGTGAACGTCGGTCCCTACAGTGCGGACGGCATCATCGTGTCGACGCCCACGGGCTCGACGGCCTACTCGCTGAGTGCCGGGGGCCCGATCGTGGTGCAGGGGGTCGAGGCGCTGGTGGTGACGCCGATCTGCGCGCACACGCTCGCCATCCGTCCGCTCGTCGTCCGCGCGACCTCCACGATCATCATCGAGCCGATGGCCGAATGGGCCACCGACGTCCTGGTCTCGTTCGACGGCCAGACGGGCTCGCCGCTCACGGCCGGGGAGCGGGTGGAGGTGCGCCGCGCCGAGCAGCGCGTCCGCATCGTGCGCATGGGCGAAGATGGCTGGTTCGGCCGGATGCGTCGCAAGCTTCACTGGGGCGATCTGTCGGGGCGCGAACGACCGAAATGATCGCCGAGCTCAGGATCCGCGATCTCGCGACGATCGCGGACGTGACCTTGCCGCTCGGTCCCGGGCTCAACGTGCTCACCGGCGAGACCGGCGCGGGAAAGTCGATGCTCGTGGACGCCCTGGCGCTGCTCCTCGGTGAGCGCGCCGACAGCGCCCTCGTGCGGCCCGGCGCCTCGAAAGCGGTGGTCGAAGGAGCGTTCGAGGGACTGATCCCCTCCATCTGCGCCGGCATCGAGGCGATGGGCCTCGACGCCGATGACCGCCATGTCGTCATCCGGCGCGAAGTATCCGCCGAGGGCCGCTCCCGTGCGTGGGTGAACGGCAGTCCGACCACGGCGTCGGTGCTGGCCCAGCTCGGTGCGCTCCTCGTGGACCTGCACGGGCAGCACGAGACGCAGTCGCTCCTCCGGGCGGACGCGCAACGGGACATCCTCGACCTCTTCGCCCAGGCGGAGGCCGAGCGCACCGCCGTCGCGGAGTGCCATGCCCAGCTCGCCGCGGTCCGCGCGGAGGAGGAGGGGCTGATCCGCCGGCGCGAGGAGATCCGCCGCCGGGCCGACTACCTGCGGCACGTGGTCACCGAGATCGATGCGGCACGCATCCGCCCCGGCGAGGACGAAGCCCTGCAGCTCGAAGCGCGGCGCCTCATGCAGGCGGGTGCGATCGGGGAGCACGCCCGCCACATCGCGGACGCACTCGACTCCGGACCGGGCAATGCGCGGGCGGCACTCGCACTCGCCGAACGGGCACTGGCGGCCCTCGAGAGGATCGATCCGGAGTGTGCGGCGTGGCGCGAGATGCTCGACGGGGCGTACGCCAACATCGAGGAAGTCGCACGACTCGCGTCGGCCTACGCCGATGGCATTCAGGAGGACCCGGAGCGCCTCGATCAGGTCGAGCGGCGGCGGGACCTGCTCGCGACCCTGATGCGGAAGCACGGCGAATCGCTCGCCGGGGTGCTCGCCACTCGCGACTCCGCTGCGGCCGAGCTCGATCTATTCGACACGGCCGATCTGGACCTCAAGGCGCTCGCGGCGCGTCGCGCCGCGGCCGCGGCCGCTCTCGACGCTTCCGCGGGGGTGCTGACCGCCCGGCGCGCCGATGGTGCCGCGCGGCTCGCGCGCGGGGTCAACCGGCTGCTGCCGCAGCTCGGCCTTTCGGGGGGAGCGCTGTCGGTGTCACTCGACCCGCTCGGCGCCATCGGGGCGCACGGCGCCGAGTCGGTCGCGTTTCTGGTGCGGCTCAACGTCGGGCACGAGGCGCGGCCGCTGGCCCGGTCGGCGTCCGGCGGAGAGCTCTCGCGGATCATGCTCGCGCTCAAGGTCCTGCTCGCACGGCACGACGCCGTCCCGACCCTCGTCTTCGACGAAGTGGACCAGGGCATCGGTGGGGAGACGGGTGCCGAGGTCGGCGCTGCCCTCGCCGATGTCGCAGCGGGCCACCAGGTGCTGGTCATCACCCATCTTCCGCAGATCGCAGCCCGCGCCGACCGCCACCTCGCCGTATCGAAGGTCGCGCGAGGCGGGATCGCGACGAGTACGGTCGAGGTCCTTCACGGAGAGGATCGCGTCGGGGAGCTGGCGCGCATGCTCGGCGACGCCGAGGGCGATGCGGCGCGACGCCACGCGCAGGCCCTCCTCTCGGCGCGACCGCGCGCCGCGCGACGCAGGTGACGGCGCCGGCGGTAGGACTCTTCCGCGCGCACTTCGGCCGTGCGCCGGACCTCGCCGCATCGGCCCCCGGCCGCGTCAACCTCATCGGCGAGCACACCGACTACAACGGCGGCCCAGTGCTCCCGATGGCGATCTCGCGGCGCACGACGGTGGCCGCGGGCGCGGCCACCGCATGGCGCTTCGTCTCGAGCGAGGAGCCGGGCGGCGTCGCGGTGGACGTCGACGCCGAGCTGCGGGGGGACTGGACCGATTACGTGACCGGCGTGGTGCGCGAGCTTCGCGGCATCGGCGCGGCACCGCCAGGCGCGCACGTCGCCGTGTCGAGCACGGTGCCGATCGGCGCCGGCCTGTCGAGCTCCGCCGCACTCACGGTCAGCGCCGCGCGCGCGCTGAGCGCGCTCGCCGGACGCCGGCTCGACGGGCGGGCGCTCGCTGAGATCGCGTATCGCGCCGAGCACGATCAGGTGGGCGTGCTGTGCGGGCGGATGGACCAGACGATCGCCTCGCTCGGCCGGCCCAGGCACGCGATACTCTTCGAGACTGCGACCGGCGAAGTGACCGAAGTTCCGGCACCGGAGCGCGTACTCGTCATCGAAACCGGGAAGTCGCACCGCCTCACGGGCGGTGCGCTGAACGACCGGCGCCGCGAATGCCAGATGGCGCTCGCCGCGCTGCGGGGCCGCTGGCCCGACCTGTCGGCGCTCTGCGCGCTGGCACCCGAAGCACTCCCGGAGGCGGAGGCACTGCTCACCGCGCCGCTCTTCCGCCGCGTGCGCCACCTGGTGACCGAGACGGCCCGGACCCGCCGTGCCGCGGCCGTGCTCGCCGCCGGGGACCTCCCGGCCCTCGGTGAGCTGCTCGTCGCAGGGCAGCGATCCCTGAGTGCCGACTACGAGTCGAGCGTCCCGGAAGCGGACCTGATCGTCGAGAGCGCGGTCCGCCATGGCGCGCACGGGGCGCGGCTGACGGGTGCCGGGTGGGGTGGAGCGGTCCTCGTCATCGCACCGCCACTCGAGGGCCGCGTCGTGATCCGCGGGGTGCGTCGCGACTTTGCGGCCGCCTTCGGAACGCGCCCCGTGGCCTGGACGACCCGCGCATCCGGCGGCGTCCGGCGAGAGCGGGTCTGAGCACGTATATTCCGGCTATCCAACCGCTCAGCCCGGGTGGCGAAATGGCAGACGCAAGGGACTTAAAATCCCTTGGGCTTCGGCCCGTGCGGGTTCGAGTCCCGCCCCGGGTACTTCACTCATGACTCGTCGCATGCATCCGATTCGCGAAGCGCGCCTCAAGCCGGAGTTCGCGAGCGAGTATCCCGGACTCGAGCCCGGAGTCTGGTATCCCGCCGCCACGATCGCCGAGTTCCTGCTGACGCGCGAGAGCGCGCTGCGGGGCGTCGGCGACCCGCCGATGCGCGTGCTCGCCGCCGAGCATTTCGAGTTCCGGGGAGGATCGCCCGGCGGGCGCGCCGACCGGCGCGACGCCGAGTAGCATCAGGCGCTGCGTGGCTCGATCGCAAGGTCCCGCAGGAAAGCGCGTGCCGTAGCCACATCGGGCAGCCGCACCGGCGCCACGCTCTCGCGCGGGCCGACATGCACCGCGATCGACCCCGGTGGAAGTGCGCCGAACAGATCTTCGTCGGTGCGGTCGTCACCGAGGGCCAGGGTCAGGGTCCCCGGCGCCGCCTGCCGAAGGGCGTCGGCGACGATGAGGCCCTTGTGGACGCCGGTGGGCCGCACTTCGATGACCTTGTCGCCCCGCAGGACGTCCAGGCCATGTTCGTCGGCGAGCGCGTCCATCTCCGATGCAAGTCGCGCCGCCTGCAGCTCGCCAAGGGCGTCGTCCGCCATCCGGTAGTGCCACGCCACCCCTGCCGTCTTCCGCTCCACCACCGCGCCCGGCGTCGTCTCCGAATACCGGCCCATCACGGCTGCCAGCTCCTCATACGGCGCCCTCCCGCCGGATTCGTGGCGTTTCCACTGGTCCGAGCCCGCCGAGCGTGACCAGAGCCCATGTTCCGCATGCAGCGCCACCGGAAGGTCACCGAGCCACTCGGCGAGCTGATCGCGGGAACGGCCACTTACGAGGTGAACGTCGGTCCCCGCCCGCCCGGCGAGCTGGCCGAGCAGGCCGAGCAGCTCGGTGTCGGGGCGCGCGGCGTCGGGGCGGCCGGTGAACGGCACGAGCGTGCCGTCGTAGTCGAGGAGGAGCAGGAGCGAGCGCGCCGTGCGCGCGCGCTCGAGCACCTCGCGCACCTGTTCGGGAGTCGACACCTCGGGTACGCCGGCACTGCGTTTCGAGCGCCGCCGCACGCTGCGCAGGTCCGAGAGGAACGCTCCGGCCCACCAGGTGGCGTCCTGCGTGGTGACGATGGACCTGAGGGCCCGCATCCGGCGGCGCCGCTCGTCGCCTGCCATCGTGAGGGCGCGATAGAGCGTCGCCGCCATGCCGTCCACGTCGTACGGGTTCACCAGGAGGGCATCGGTGAGCTGCGCGGCCGCGCCGGTGAACTCGCTCAGCACGAGCACGCCGTCCTCGTCCACTCGCGACGCGATGAATTCCTTGGCGACGAGGTTCATTCCATCCCGCACCGGCGTCACGAGCATCACGTCCGCCGCGGTGTAGAGCGCGGAAAGCTCGTCCTCACCGAGGCTCCGGTACTGGTAGGCCACCGGCGTCCAGAGCGCCGTCCCGAATGCGCCGTTGATGTTGCCGATGGCGGCATCCACCTGTGTCCTGAATTCGCGGTACGTGCGTACCCCGGTTCGCGACGGCACGACGACCTGCACCAGCTGCACCTTGCCGCGCAGCTCCGGATGTCGCGTGAGCAATCGCTCGAACGCGAGAAGGCGGCGCGGGATCCCTTTCGTGTAGTCGAGCCGGTCGACACCGGCGACCACGCGCACGTCCGCTCCCCGGCGCAGCGCGTCCGCCTCCTGGCGAACGCCGCGCCGCCGGGCGAGCTCCTCGAAGCGTTCCGCATCGATGCCGATCGGGTAGGCGCCGACGCGGATCTCCCGATCCTGGTGCGTGAGGTACGGCGCCTTCCACTTCGCGCCGAGCAGGTCCGTGGCGGCGGCCGTGAAATGCGCGGCGTACGACTCGGTATGGAAGCCCACCAGGTCGGACCCGAGCATCCCGTCGAGCACCTCCTGGCGCCAGGGGAGGATCCGGAAGATCTCGACGGCCGGAAACGGAATGTGCAGGAAGAAGCCGATCCGCGCGTCGGGAATCCGGCGCCGGAGGAGGGCGGGGAGGAGCAGGAGCTGATAGTCGTGGATCCAGATCTCGTCCCCCGGCTTCCACACCTCGGCGACGGCCTGGGCGAATCGGGCGTTCACCGCCGCATAGGTGCTCCAGTGACGCGGATCGGGCGGGAGCCGCTCCGACTGGTAGTGGAACAGGGGCCAGAGGATCCCGTTGGAGACGTCTTCGTAGTACTCCCTGATCTCGCGCGAGCTGAGCGGCACCGGCACGCAATCGAGCGCGGTGAGCCGGGCGCTCAGATCGGCCACCTGTCGCCGGCTGATCCCGGTGAGCGGCCCGGCCCAGCCGATCCAGGTCGTGTGCGAGTTCCGCGTTGCGCCGGAGAGTCCGGTCGCGAGTCCGCCGACACTGCGCTCGACCTGCAGCACGCCGTCCTCGACGGAAGCCGTGACGGGAAGGCGGTTCGATACCAGGATGGTGCGGCGCGTCACGCCCATGCCCTCACGTGGCCGTCTCGTGCCTCCAGGAGCTCGCCGATCGTCATGGCCGCATGAATGAGCCCGACGTGCGTGTACGCCTGCGGGAAGTTGCCGAGGAGCGCGCCTGTCTCCGGGTCGATGTCCTCGGAGAAGAGGCCCACCGGATTGGCATATGCCGCCACCCGGTCGAAGACCTTCACCGCATCCTCAAGGCGTCCCATCAGGGCCAGCGCCTCGGCCCACCAGAAGGAGCAGATCGTGAAGGCGCTCGTCGTCTCGCCGAAGTCGTCCTTGTTGCGATACCTGAGCATGAGCCCGCGCTCGACGAGGTTCTGCTCGTATGCATCCACGGTCGACACGAATCGGGGATCGCGCCCGTCGACCAGGCCGAGCGTCGGGAGCAGGAGATTCGATGCGTCGGGGAACTCGCCGTCGAGTGCCTGGGTGAAGAACCCGCGCTCGGTCGAATACCCGCGCTCGAGGATGAGCGCCTGCTCCCGATCCGCGATCGCCGACCATTCCTCCGCCAGCGCGAGCTGCCCGAACCGCCGCGCCAGATTGGCGCCCCGCCGCACCGCGACCCAGCACATCGCGCGGGAGAACGTGTAGTTCCGGAACATGCTCCGGAACTCCCAGATGCTGGTGTCCGGCCGGTCCGCGGCGACGATCGCCTCCCCCACGAGGCGCTGGATGAGCGGGAAATAGGCGCTCGGCTCGTCATGGACGATGCGCGGATCCGAGAGCTGGGTCTCGAGGCAGAGGATGATCTCACCCATGAGGTCGTGCTGCGTCTGGTGATGGGCGGCATTGCCGATCCGGACGTGCCCGTTGCCTCCGAAGCCCGCGAGGTGAGGCAGGAATTCCTCGTGCAGCTCCCGGCCGCCGTCCACGCTGTAGACCGGCTGCAGCGGTCCCGCTTCGGCCACGTCGCGCAGGAACCGGATCAGGTGCTCGCCTTCCGCCACCTGGCTCAGGCGCCGGAGCGCCTCGACGGTGAAGGCCGAATCGCGGAGCCAGCAGAACCGGTAGTCCCAGGTGCGCGGTGTGCCCATCGCCTCGGGGATACTCGTCGTCGTCGCCGCGATGATCGCACCGGTATCGTGGTACGCGTGGAGCTTGAGGCAGAGCGCGGAGCGGAGCACGGTCTCCGCTGCGAAGGCCGGCAGCGCGCAGGACCGGGCCCAGGCGCGCCAGCCCGCCACGGTGCGCTCGAGATCGTGCATGACGCTCGCATACGTCGGCGGTGCCTCGCGCGCGCCGTAGGAGAGGACGAAGTACAGGGGATGCGCGAGCGCGAACGGCCGCCGGGCGAGCACATACGGAATGGGGAGGTTCGTCATCAGGTGCAGCGGCACCGACCCGCCATCGACCTCGAGCCCGAGCGTGAGCTCGCGGAGGCGGGGCGTTCCACGCGCATAATCCGGGCGCGGATCGAAATCCACGACCAGCTGGGGCTGCCCCTCCAGCGGCCGCACGATCCGCATGATCTCGATCGGCACGACGACGCCGAGGCCCGCCGGGATGCGCGGGGCAAAGTCGATGACCTCCCAGCTGCCGTCGTCGGCGGTGAAGACGCTGCGGACCACGTTGGTGTTCGGGAGGTAGGCGAGCGAGCCCTCGATCTCACCCGAGGTGTGCAGGACGCGAAACGAGCCGCCCTTCTCGCTGTCGAGCAGCCGGCCGAAGACCGACGGCGAGTCGAACCGCGGCAGGCAGAGCCACTCGATGGCGCTCGTCGGTGAGACGAGCCCGAGGACTCTTCCGTTCCCGTAGACCGCGTGGTTCAGCGGCGGTGCGCGCATTGACCGGTCGTGCATCAGGAAGTCCTAATGGGGTCCCGGCGGCCGATGCAACCGCACGGCCCCCGAAGCAGCATCTCCGTTACCTTTCCCGCCGACTCTCGACCTCGGACGCATGGATCCTACCGACCCGCCGCCGCCCCGCGCGGTGCCCGGCGCCACATCCGCCGCGGGCGCCATCACTTTCTCGCTGACGGCGCCGGATGCGTCCGCGGTCGAGCTCGCGCTGTTCGACGCTGCCGGAACGGGCGAGCAGCGCATCGCGCTCGCCCCCGGACCCCACGGCAACTGGTCCGTCGAAGTCCCCGGGGTCCGGCACGGGCAGCGTTACGGGTTCCGCGTGTACGGTCCGCATGAGCCCGGGCGCGGCTTTCGCTTCAACCCTGCCAAGCTGCTCCTCGATCCCCGCGCGCGCGCCATCGATGGGACGCTTGCCTGGAGCGACCTGCTTCTCGGCTACCAGGAGGAAAGCCCCGACGCGCCCGATCCGCGGGACAGCGCGCCTGGCGTGCCGAAGAGCGTCGTCGTGCTCGACCAGTTCGACTGGCAGGGCGACATCGCGCCCCGCACGCCCTGGGAACGCACGGTGATCTATGAATGTCACGTCCGCGGGATGACCCGCCTGCATCCGGACATCCCCCCCGCACTTCGCGGAACGTATCTCGCGCTCGGCTCGGCGCCGGTCATCGAGCACCTCGTCGGGCTCGGAGTCTCGGCGGTCCAGCTGCTTCCTGTTCAGCATCATGTGATCGACCGGCGCCTCGCGCGTCTCGGCCTGACCAATTACTGGGGCTACAACACGATCGGGTACTTCGCTCCCGACTCGCGGTACGCCACCGGCTCGCGCGGTGAACAGGTGAGCGAGTTCCGCACGATGGTCCGCTCGCTGCATGCCGCGGGGATCGAGGTGCTCCTCGACGTCGTCTACAATCACACCGGCGAAGGCGACGCGCTCGGCCCGACGCTGGCCTTCCGCGGGATCGACAATCGGGGATACTACCGGCTCGACGACGCCGATGCGCGCCGCTACGTGGATTTCACCGGAGTCGGAAACACCGTGGACGCCGCGCGCGAGCCGGCGCTCGCGCTCATCCTCGAGAGCCTGCGCTACTGGGTGCGGAAGATGCACGTCGACGGATTCCGGTTCGACCTGGCGACGACGCTCGGGCGCGCCGATTCCGCCTTCGACGCGTCGGCGCCGTTCTTCGAAGCGGTGCGCGCCGATCCGGAGCTTTCACGAGTGAAACTGATTGCGGAGCCGTGGGACCTCGGTCCCGATGGCTATCGGCTGGGGCAGTTC
>DAINRR010000082.1:0-12043 GCA_036741715.1 Gemmatimonadales bacterium | reverse complement strand
ATCCAGATCCCGCGCAAGGTGATGGGCCGGGGACGGATCCGCGAAGGCCAGAAGACGTTCATCCCGATCCGGCTCATCACGGCCGGCGTGATGCCGATCATCTTCGCGCAGACGATCATCGTCGTTCCCGGCACGATCGCGAACTTCTCGCAGAGCGCCTGGCTGCAGGATCTCGCCGCCTTCTTCAACCCGGTCTCGGGCGGGTGGGCGTACGCGATCGTCTTCGCGATCATGGTCGTGGTGTTCAGCTACTTCTACACCTCGATCATCTTCAACTCGGTGGACCTCTCGGAGAACCTGAAGAAGCAGGGTGGGTTCATCCCGGGCGTGAAGCCGGGCGCGAGCACGGCGGATTACATCGACGGCGTCCTCTCGCGGATCACGCTGCCCGGCTCGCTCTTCCTTGCCTTCGTCTCGCTCGTGCCGATGGTGGTCTCGAACTGGGTGGGCGTGCAGGCGCAGTTCGGCGGCACCTCGGTGCTGATCGTCGTCGGCGTGCTCCTCGACACGATCGCCCAGATCGAGCAGCACCGCACGCTCCGCAAGTACGACGGCTTCATGAAGACGGGCCGCGTCAAGTTCCGGGGGCGGCAGCAGCGGTACATGTAGGGTCGCGGGAGACGGGACTCGAGACGCGGGGGCGGGTGCGAACGGTCGCCCGCCCCTTCCCGTTTTCTCGCGGGGAGCGTCCCGAGTCCCGACCCCCGTCCCAGCAAACCTCGACCAGGACTGAAATGGACATTCTCCTGCTGGGCCCGCCGGGCGCGGGGAAGGGCACCCAGGGCGCGATCCTCGCCGAGCGGCTGGGGCTTCCCAAGTTCGCGACCGGGGATCTCCTCCGTGATGCCGTGAAGCGCGGCACGCCGCTCGGGCTCCAGGCGAAGTCCGTGATGGAGGCGGGCCACCTGGTGAGCGACGACATCATCCTCGGCGTGATCCGCGAGGAGGTGTCCCGCGCGCAGGCTCGGCGCGGCGTCATCTTCGACGGCGTGGTCCGCACGATCCCGCAGGCCGAGGGGATGGAGAAGATCCTCGGCGACCTCGGGCGGAAGCTCGATGCGGTGCTCTTCTTCGACGTGACCGACGCGGAGATCCTCGAGCGGCTCGAGAAGCGCCGCCAGACCGATGGCCGCGCCGACGACGATCCCGAGGCCGTGAAGGTGCGCCTCGATGCCTACCGGCGGCAGACGGCGCCGGTGCTCGCATGGTACGAGGAGCGGGGCGGCGTCATTCGGATTCCGGCCGTGGGAACCGTGGACGAGATAGCCGATCGCGTGCGGGGGGCGCTCCGGCGGCGATGATCACGCTGAAGTCGCCCCGGGAGATCGAGAGCATGGCGCGTGCGGGGCGGATCGTCGCCGAAACGCTCGAGCTCATGCGACGCACAGTGCGGCCGGGCATCACCACCGAGGATCTCGACGCGGCGGCCGAGGCGTTCATCCGCAGCCATCCCGGCGCGGTGCCCTCGTTCAAGGGGCTGTACGGGTTTCCCAAGACGCTCTGCATCTCGATCGACGAGGAGATCGTCCACGGCATCCCGTCCCGGAAGCGGGTGCTGCGCGAGGGAAGCATCGTGAGCGTGGACTGCGGCGTGCATCTCGACGGGCTCCATGCGGACGCGGCGACCACGATTCCGGTCGGGACCGTGTCGGCGGAGGCCGAGCGGCTCATGCGCATCACGCGGGAAAGCCTCGCTGCCGGCGTCGGCGCCGCGCGCCTCGGCAACCACATCGGTGACATCGGGCACGCGGTGCAGGCCGTCGCCGAGGGTGCGGGCTTCGGCGTAGTCCGCGAGCTGGTGGGCCACGGGATCGGGACCCGGTTCCACGAGGAGCCGCAGGTGCCCAACTACGGCGCGCCGAAGCGGGGCCCCCAGCTGCGCCCGGGGATGACCATTGCGATCGAACCGATGATCACGCAGGGCAGCCCGCTGACGAAGACACTCAAGGACAAGTGGACCGTCGTGACGGTCGATGGCAAGCTGTCCGCGCACTTCGAGCACACGGTGGCGATCACCGAGAACGGCCCTCGCGTCCTCACGACAGTTGATGGTACGGCGGCCTAGGGCCGAGGGCGCCGGCATTGTTGTGCGCGGGCTGAACAGCGGCACACGAAAACACGAAAGGACGAAAGGGGGCCGTGTGGGGCGGGCTCCCGGTGGGTCGGGCCACGTGTGAGGGTAGGGCAGGCATTGGCGGAATCGCGAAACCGCGAAAGACGAAGAAAGCCGCGGAAGGCTCCGACCGCGGGGAGGCTCCGAATCCGTGGTGGGTTCGGAGTTTTTGTTTTTGTGGACTTCCCCGGGGGCTCCGTCCGTCGGGCGTGCGGGGAGCCCACAAATAATTTCAATCAAGGCTGCCGGACGAGCGGGCGCTGTCGCTCGAGCGGGCGCCTCCGTGGTTTCGCAGTTCTTTCGCGATTTCGCAATTCCGCGAGCAGCGGACGCCGAACCGACGAGGACGCCCGCGCGGCGATGGGAAGCCCGCCCTCCACCGCCCCCTTTTCGTTCTTTCGTGTTTTCGTGTGCGCAGTGATTCTCTGCACGAGCCCGAGCGTTCGCGCCAGTCGCAGTCGCTACCCGTCGCCCCGGATAGCCCCCAGCAGCCAGCGGTGCATCGCCGGGCTTCCCGCCACGATCGAGGAATGTTCGATCCCCACGTCCTGGCCGTCGAAGTCGGTGACGAGTCCGCCCGCCTCCCGCACGATGAGCGCGCCCGCGGCAATGTCCCACGCGGAGAGCTGCTGCTCCCAGAAGGCCTCGAACTCGCCGCTCGCCACCGAAACGAGATCGAGCGCCGCCGAGCCTGCGCGCCGGAGCCCGCTCGCGGCGGCCGAGACGCGCGCGAACTGCGACTGGTACTCGTCGATGCGCGTGAGGTCGCGGAAGGGATAGCCCGTGCCGATCAATGCGAATCCGGGATCGGAAATGGAGGAAACGGCGAGCCTGCGCTTCCCCAGCCAGGCGCCGCCGCCGCGAGTGGCGGTCACCGTTTCGTTCCGCGGCACGTTCACGACGACGCCGGCCTCGAAGATTCCGTCCACCGCAGCAGCCAGTGAGACGGCGTACCAGGGATAGCCGTGCAGGAAGTTCGTGGTGCCGTCGAGCGGATCGACGATCCAGACGAGCCCATCCGTCGTGAGCTCCGAGCCGAGCTCCTCGCCGACGACGGCGGCACCAGGCTCGGCTGCGAGCACGACCTCGCGAATGATCCCTTCCGCGGTGCGATCCACATCCGTCACGAAATCGCGAGCGGCTTTGACGCCCCAGCCGGCGGGGTCGCGCGGGCGCTCGACGGTGCGGATGTACTCGGCCGCGCGCTCGGCGGCGAGGACGGCGAGATGAAGTAAGTCCAAGGTTGATAGCGTCTTGCGACGGTTCAGGGAGCGGGGTAGCTTGCCGGGCATGCCACGCATATTCTCGGGAGTGCAACCGACCGGCGAGCTGCACATCGGCAACTGGCTCGGCGCGGTGCGGAATCTCGTGCATCTCCAGGATTCCTACGAGAGCCTGATCTGCATCGTGGACCTGCACGCGATCACCGGTGCCTTCTACGAGCCGGCGCAGCATACCGCGCGGACGCGAGACCTCGCCATCGGACTGCTCGCGTCTGGCATCGACCCGGCGCGGGCCACGCTTTTCGTCCAGTCGCACGTTGCGGCGCACTCGGAGCTCATGTGGCTCCTCAACGCCGTGACACCGGTGGGCGAGCTCGAGCGCATGACGCAGTTCAAAGATAAGTCGGCGCATCTCGAGAGCATTCCGGCCGGCCTCCTCAACTACCCCATCCTGATGGCGGCGGACATCCTCCTCTACCGCGCCGACCTGGTGCCGGTGGGGGAGGACCAGGTGCAGCATCTCGAGCTGGCCCGCGAGGTGACGCGGCGCTGGAACGCCGCGTATGCCGCCGGTGCGCCCGTCCTTCCCGAGCCGCAGCCGCTCCTGACCGAGGCGAAACGCATCATCGGCCTCGACGGAGAGGCCAAGATGTCGAAGAGCAAGGGGAACACGATCGGGATTCTGGACTCCCCGGAGGAGATCTGGCAGAAGCTGAGGCCCGCCAAGACCGATCCGGCACGAGTTACCCGGAAAGACCCGGGAAGGCCCGAGGTTTGCAACATCTACGACCTCCACAAGTACTTCTCGCCGCCGGAGACGGTAGAAGAGGTGGCCGTGAACTGCCGGGGAGCCCGGTGGGGCTGCCTCGACTGCAAGCGGGTCCTCGCCGACAACATGGCGGCGACGCTTGCGCCGATCCGGGAGCGCGCCGCGGCCCTCGCCGACGTCCCCACCCGCGTCGACGAGATCCTCGCCGAGGGCGCCGCCGCCGCAGGAGCGATCGCCCGGGAAACCATGGCGACCGTCCACCGTCACATGGGCTTCATGCCCGCGGGCTTCATGCCGGCATCGGCCGCCCCCGAGCCGTCCCCCGCCCGGAACGAGGACTGAATGGAAAAGATCATCAAGGCGGCCGTCGAGCGTGGCGCCTCCGACCTTCACATCAAGGCCGGGGACGTCTTTCGCGCGCGAATCAACGGCAAGCTCGTGCCACTCACCAAGCAGCGGCTCACGCCGGAGCAGACGCGCACGATCGCGCTCAAGCTCATGAGCAGCGACGAGGACCGCGCGCGGATCGACCGGCTGCGCGATTTCGACTGCTCGTGGGGGATGCCCGGCGTCGGGCGCTTCCGCGTGAATGTGCTGCGCCAGCGCTCCTCGTTCATGATCGTGATGCGCGTGATCCCGTTCGCCGTCCCGACGATCGATTCGCTCGGCCTGCCGGAGGCGATCAAGGCGCTCGCCGAATCCGAGCGCGGGCTCATTCTCGTGGCCGGCGTGAGCGGCAGCGGCAAGAGCTCCACCGTCGCCGCGATCGTGCACCACATCAACTCGTCGCACCAGCGGCACATCGTGACCGTGGAGAACCCGATCGAGTTCCTTCACCGCGACCTCAACTGCTCGGTGACGCAGCGCGAGGTCGGCGTGGATACGGAGAGCATCGCCATCGGGCTGCATGCGGCCCTCCGGCAGGACCCGGACGTAGTGGTGATCGGCGATATCGCGGACGCCGATACCGCGGTCACGGTGCTGAAGGCCGCGGAGTCGGGACTCCTCGTCATTGCCTCGCTGCCGACACCGGACGTGACCACGACGGCCGGACACATGATCGCCATGCTTCCCGATGCGGAGCGCGAGATCGGGCGGATGCGGCTGGCGGAATCGGTGCGGGCGATCATCGCGCAGCAGCTCCTTCCGCGGCAGGGAGGCGAAGGGCGCGTGGCCGCGATGGAGATCCTCACGGCGAGTCCAGAGGTGCGGGCCACGCTGCGCGATCCTGCGAAGCTCGGCGAGCTCGCTGGCGTGATGAGCCGGGCGGACGGGATGCAGACCTTCGCGGAGCACCTGGCGGAGCTGGTGTCGTCGGGCGTCGTCGCGCCGGAGACGGCGCAGGCGGCCGGGTTCGAGCTGCCGGCGCCGAAGGGAAAGAAGGGGCGCGGGTAACAGGCGATGGTCGCCGCCGAGCCGCTTCCCGCGGAGCTCGAGCGCGTCCTGGCGCTCACGCGTGAAGCCGGGTCTCCGGAAGCGGCCGAGGCGCGGGAGCAGCTCCGGGCCCTGCTGGTCCGCCTCGGCTACGACGTCGAAGTTCAGCGTTTTGCCTTCTCCCCCCGCCCCCTCGCTGCATTTCCGCTAGCCGGCGCCGGTCTCGGCTGGCTCGCCCTCCTGCAGATCCCACTCCTGCTCATGCCGCGGCTTGCTCCGTGGAGCGCTCTGGCCATCTGGCTCGGCGGGCTCGCATCGCTCATCGCGGTGGCACTCGGGAGCGCGCTCGGATGGGGCGGGCACGGTGACGTGCGTGAGGATGCCACCTTGATCGCGCGTCGCGGGGCGGGAACAGTGCGACGCTGGATCGTGGCGCATACCGATACGAAGGCGCAGGGTCATTCGATGGCCGGCCGGCTTGTCGCAGTATGGATGGTGGTCGCGGCGATCGTCGCATGCACCGTCCTCGCGATCCTGCGCCTCTCGGATCCGCTGCCGGTCTGGCCGGTGGCGGCGTCGGCCGCGCTCGCCCTGATGGCGGGATACCTGGCCGGGAAGGGCCGGCTCGCCGGCACGACCGTGGGTGCGCGGGACAACGGATCGGGGCTTGTCGCGGCGATCACCGCGGCGGAGGTCTCGCGTGATACGGGCACCGGGATCCTGCTCACCGGCGCGGAGGAGTTCGGCCTGGTCGGGGCACGCATCCTTGCCGAGACGCGGGGCGAGCTGGTGCGCGGGGCCGAGATCGTCAACTTCGACACGCTCGACGAGTGCGGCACGCTGTCGCTCGTGAGCCACGACGCATCGGGGCGCGCGCTCGCGGCGCGTCTCGCACCGCTGCTCGCGTCTCCGGGCGTGCCGGTGCGGCAGCGACGGCTGCCACTCGGCATCTTCGTGGACAGCTGGCCGCTCGCGCGTGCCGGCGCCAGCGCGGTGACCATCGGCCGGCTCGACTGGAGCACGCTTCGCCGCCTTCACACGCCGGCGGATTCCGCGGAGGGACTGAGCTTCGCGACCGCACTTCGCGCGGGCCGGGCGGTCGGAAGCATGACACCCTGAACGTCCCGAGGCGGCTTGCCGCGGACCGTGCCGTCGGATACCTTACCACGAGGATTCACGAGCCCCGCCCGGGGCTCTTTTTTTGTGCCGCACCGTCGAGGGCGACATGTTCGATGAGCGAACCACCTGCGCCGTGATCGTCGGCGCGCAGTGGGGAGACGAAGGCAAGGGCAAGCTGGTGGACGTGCTCGCGGAACGGGCCGACCTGGTCGTCCGGTATCAGGGCGGCGCCAACGCGGGCCATACGGTCGTGACCGGCGAGACGCAGTTCATCCTGCGGCAGATTCCGTCGGGAATCCTCCACCGGAACGTCACCTGTGTCGTCGGGAACGGTGTCGTGCTCGACCCGGAGACGCTCTTCGGCGAGCTCGACGCGCTCGAGGCGCGCGGCATCGGCACGGCGGGGCGCCTGTTCGTGTCGGACCGCGCGCACCTCGTGCTGCCCTACCACAAGCTGCTCGACGTGGCCAGCGAGAAGAGCCAGGCCATCGGGACGACCGGGCGCGGCATCGGCCCGGCGTACGCCGACAAGACGGGCCGCCGCGGCATCCGCGTCGGGGATCTCCGCGACCTCGGCGCCACGCGCCGTCTCCTCGCGGATCGCGTCGAGCGCGCGAACAGCCTGCTCCAGATGATGGGGGCCGGCGAGCGCGCGTCGCTCGACGAGCACGTGGCGCTGCTCGAAAGGCTCGCGCCGCGGCTGCTCGCCGTCGCCACCGACACCGGACTCCTGATCCACCGCGCGCTCCGGAGCGGGAAGCGCGTGCTGCTCGAGGGCGCGCAGGGCGCGCTGCTCGACCTCGATCACGGCACCTATCCCTACGTCACCTCGTCGAACACCACCGCCGGCGGCGCCTCCGTCGGCGCGGGCATCGGTCCCACCGCCATTCACGGCGTCCTCGGCGTGGTGAAGGCATACACGACACGCGTCGGCAACGGACCGCTCCCATCCGCCGCCTCACCCGAAGACGACGAGCGCCTCCGGCGGCTCGGCGGCGAATTCGGGGCGGTGACGGGGCGGCCGCGCCGCTGCGGCTGGTTCGATGCCATCGTCGTGCGCTATGCCGTGCGCGTGAACGGGCTCACCGGACTCGCCGTGACGAAGCTCGATGTCCTCGATACGATCGAGCGCATCCCGGTGTGCGTGGCGTACGAGCTGGATGGGGAACGGTGCGACGAGCTGCCGTCGGAGGTGGAGCGGCTGGAGCGGGTGAAGCCGGTCTTCGAGGAGCTGCAGGGCTGGTGCTCGGCCACGACCGGCGCGCGCACCCTCACCGACCTCCCCCGGCAGGCGCGCGCGTATCTGGACCGCATGGAGCAGCTGGCCGACACGCCGATCCGCTACGTGAGCGTCGGCACGCGCCGGGATCAGATCATCGAGGTCTGAACCCGGCGGTCCCACTGCCGCATCATCGCGACGAACGAGCGCGCGATCGACGGATCGAACTCGATTCCCGCGCGACCCTCGATGTACGCGATGGCTCGCTCCGACTCCCACGCTTCCCGATAGGGACGCTTCGTGCGCAGCGCGTCGTACACGTCGCACACGTGAACGAGGCGGCTCGCATACTCCGCTCCCCGCGCGTCGGGCAGGTGCGGGTACCCTCCGCCGTCGATCATCACGTGGTGCTCATAGGCGACGATCGCCGCGAAGTCGAGCGACTCCGAGTTGGTGAGGAGGAGCCGCGCCCCGACGGCGGGATGCGCATGAACGACCTGGCGCTCCGCATCGGTGAGCCGCCCGGGCTTGTTCAGGATGTCCTGCGGGATGCAGACCTTGCCGAGGTCGTGCAGCAGTCCTGCGAGTCCCAGTGACCGGACGGTCTCTGCGCCAAGCTCGAGGTACTCGCCGAGCGCCATCGCGAGGACCGAGACGTTCATCGAATGCGTGGTCGTATACTGGTCGTGCTCCTTCAGCTGCAGGAGGGGCATCACCATCGCCTGCTCCGCATGCATGGCGAGGGAGAGCGACCGCACCACGCCGTCCGCCTCCGCCGCATGGAGCCGCCCGCTGCTCCGGACTTCGCCGTGCATCCAGGTCACCGCATCCCGCTCGTCCCGGAGGGCGTAACTCAAGCCGGCCATGGCGAGGTGTTCCTCGGGCGCCCGGAGCGTGGAGTCGACGGTCACCAGGCCGAACCGGACCGGGAGGGAGCCTCCGTGCCGCGCGTCGGCGGAGCCCGCTGGCCGGATGCCGAGCCGGGCGGCGAGGTCGCCGAGCAGGCGGCCGAACTGGTCGCCATCGAGGCGCTCGAGGAACTCGATGCGCTCGATGCCGGCCCGCGCGAGCTCCTCGCTCCATTCCCATCCCTCGAGCTCGGGCAGCACCTCGTCGCCCGCGACCACCTCGCCCGAGAGGAAGGTGAACTGGATGGCGGGGCTCGCCGACTGCAGCTCCTCCAGCTCGGCATGCGCGGCGTCGACGGCGCGCCGCGTGGCCGGGTGCTCGTCGCCGTAGAGTCCCATCGTGGAGAGCGTGCGCGAGAGCGCCGTCAGGAAGCGGCTCGAGGCGCTCATGCGGCACTCCCGGCCGCCGCCCGAACCTCGGGGTCGCGGTCCATCCGTGCGCGCGTGATCAGCCATTTGACCCGCGGGTCCGTCGAGCCGAGCGCGCAGATGCCCGAGATCGCCGCCAGCACCGCGGGCGACTTCGGTGCCATCCGGTCCGGCAGCCACCGGCGGGGCGGGAAGGCGATGGCGATGAGCCGCCCGACGGCATCGGAGACGCCGGTCGCGATGAGTGAGCGGATCGCCAGGACCCGGAGGTCCATGTCGACTTTCTCGTTGCGTGCCAGCGCATCCAGCAGTGGAATCAGGAGCGGCGGGCATTCCTCGAGTGCGCTGCCGAGTGTCATGCCGAGCACGCGCGCGTCGGAGTCACGCAGCCCCAGCTCGAGTCCCTCGTTGCGATGCGGCCGCGAGTGGAGCATCACCTTGATGGCTTCCCGGCGGACCCGTCCGTCCGGGCTCTTCGCGTATGGTGCGGGAGAGAACCCGCCCGGCCATGTCGCCGGATCGAGGAAGAGCTGCAGGAGATTCCGCTGGAGGAACCAGGGGGCCTCCGGCAGTCGATCGGCCGCCGCCTGCCGCATCCCCGGTCCACCCTCGCGAAGGAAGCGGAGGACGGCAGCCCGCGTCGTCCGGCCGGTGGCGCGCTCGAGCGCATCGATCAGCGGCTCTGCTGCAGCGTCGCCGAGCCGGCTCACCAGCAGCGTCACGATGGCGAAGTCGGGGCGCTCGGTCGCGAACTCGGCCCGCAGCCGCTCGGGCGTCGCCACGCGGTTCCAGAGCGTCTCCACGCTGGCGCAGGGCGGCGCCTTCATCAGGAGGGCGGCCACGGCCTCGAGCTCCCCGGCCTGAAGGAACTGGTCCACGGCCTTGAGCACCGACGGCCCGATACAGTCGAGCTCGAGGGCCATGCGGATCACGGTGGCGGGCTCGCACGGGACCGGCGCGTCCATCAGGCGGTCGGTCGGCGCCTGACGTACCATGCCCTCGAGGATCGCGTTGTAGGAGCCGGGGTTCGGATCCTCGAGCGCCCAGTTGCCGAGGAGCCGGGCGATGTTCTTGCGGAGCCCCGCGTCGCCGATCCGCGACTCATCGGCCTTTTCGGTGCGACCCGCATTGTGGGCAAGCTTGTGGAGGAGGCGCAGGAGGTTGTGCGAGATCGTGTGGTCGGGGGTCTCGGCGGCCGCTTCGAGGACTTCGACCACCGCATCCACCGCGAGGATCTGCGAGGAATCGAGCGGTGCCCGCCGCCGCGCGGCCTGATCCGCGCCCGCCTCGAGGAGGCGCCGCAGCGTCGCCGGGTCGAGTGACTTGAGCAACCGCTCGACCCGCTGCCGGAGGCGGCTTTCACCGGCGCCCACGCGCCCCGAGCGCTCCTCGGCGAGCTGCGACAGGTAGCTCGTCACCACGCGGTCGTAGGTGAGCTCCTCCTCGGTCACGCTCCGGTCCGTGACGATGAGGGACTCTTCGTCGTCGGGAGATTCGGGATCCGACGCGACGGCCGCCTGGGCGAGCTCGACCCACCGGTCCCGCTGCGGCGCAGGGTCGTCGCCGGTGCCCGCGGAGTCGATCTCGAGCGCCAGCTTGTCGTAGGCCGCCGGGTGCAGCTCGATGTGGGCCCACGGCTCGAGCTGTGCGAGACGCGGCCCCAGCGGGCCTGCGCCGCGCCCCGGGTCTGCGCTCAATGCGCCGAGGAGCGAATCGATTTCCTCGAGCGAGGTGCCGGCCATGAATCGTACCGAGGCGATCCGGTGCCGATGAAGGCGGCGCGCGAGATCGCGGAGCAGGGCGTTGTTCGGATCGGTCGTGACCTTTTCGATGACGAGCTGGTGGCGGGCCACACCGAGCGTCACCGATTCCCGCCGCGCCAGGAGGGTGTCGAGGCGGCGCACGAAACGATCCGCGGAGGCCTCGAGCTGCGGGTGGCCGGCCGGGTACATCGCGCGCTTGTGCAGCACGATCGAAAATTCGACGAGGAAATCGGCGAGCTCGCGCGAAAGCGCCGCGTCGGGCGCCGGCCGCCCGCTCTGCCCCCTTCCGCCACGGCGCGGGCGCCCCGGGCGCCGCACGGGCGACTGGGCTGCGGACTCCTCGGCTTCCTGGCCAATGTGATCGGCCGAATCCCGGATCGGATCCATGCTCGTCCCTGGTGGCGTGACCCGCGGTGAACCCGGTCCTGAAAGGCAAGTTCCGAGCCTTTTGCGGCATGTGCGCAAGTCGTTGACGCTCAATGAGATAGTCGAGCAGCGGAGGCGGGACGCAGCGCGGCGGACATGCCGCTCGCGGCAGGATTTCTCACTCTGCATCGCTTCGGCTATCTTCCCTCGCGCCTTGGACTTCACCCTCACCACCGGACGCAATGCCCGATCCTGCCGTCATGGACAAGCTCGTCTCGCTGTGCAAGCGGCGGGGCTTCATCTTCCAGTCGTCGGAGATCTACGGCGGCCTCGGGTCGGTCTGGGACTACGGCCCGCTCGGCGTCGAGCTCAAGCGCAACATCAAGGAACGGTGGTGGCGCTCGATGGTCCACGAGCGCGACGACATCGAGGGACTCGACGCCGCGATCCTCATGCATCCGCGGGTCTGGGAGGCATCGGGGCACGTGTCCGGATTCACGGATCCGCTGGTGGACTGCCGCCAGTGCAAGAACCGCTTCCGCGCCGACGACCCGCGTCTCAAGGGCACGCCTGGAACGCCCGATGCACAATGCCCCGTGTGCGGCAGCCGCGGCACGCTGACCGAGCCGCGGCTCTTCAACCTGATGTTCAAGACGTTCATGGGCCCGGTCGAGGAGCAGGCGGCGGTGATCTATCTGCGCCCCGAGACGGCGCAGGGGATCTACGTCAACTACTTGAACGTGCTGCAGGGATCGCGGCAGAAGGTGCCGTTCGGCATCGCGCAGATCGGCAAGGCGTTCCGGAACGAGATCACGCCCGG
>DAINRR010000081.1:0-12242 GCA_036741715.1 Gemmatimonadales bacterium | reverse complement strand
CCGTACTGGAAGACCAGCACGATGAGCCCGAAGGTGGCGCTCACCGAGAGGCTGTTCATGACGATCGCCTTGATCGGCACGAGCACCGACTTGAACGCGATGGCGAGCATCAGCCCCGTCGCGAGCAGGATCATGACGACGAGGAGGGGAAACCGGTCGAGGAGCTCGGTCTGGAAGTCGAGCGCCGACGCGGTGTAGCCGCCGACCCGGATCCGGGCGTCCCGCAGCTGGCGCGGGGGCGTCGCGGAGACGTCGCGCACGCGCTGCACCAGGTCCATCGTCGAGGTGAGCGACGTGCTGTCGGAGGGGATGATGTCGATCAGCGTCACCCGCTCGTCGCGGCTCAGGTAGGCGTCGATGAACTCGCCGTATTGCGCGCGCGCGGAATCGAGCTCACCGTAGAAGGCCGACAGCTCGAGCAGCGAGGCGCCGGGCCGGATGCCCGCGAGGCTCCGGACCTCCCGCACGCGCGGGTCGGCACGGAACGAGTCGCCCAGCGCGCGAATGCCGCGAAGCGACGCGGCCGAGACGGCGCTCTGTCCTTCGGGGAGCTCGACGACCACCCGCACCGGCTGGATGTATCCGCCGACGCCGAGGCGCTCGAGGGCCGCGAGTCCCTGGCCCGATTCGGTGGACGCGGGCCACCAGTTTTTCGCCGGGAGCCCGATCCGGATCAGGAAGAGCGGCGCCGTGAGCACCGCGATGGCCAGCCCGCCCAGCAGGAGCGCGCGCCGCGGGTGCCGCTGCAGGCCGCGCGCCCATTTCTCCCACGCCTGCGGCGCGTGGTACCAGGTAAGCCTCCGGGCGAGCCACTTCGGCCGATCGATGTCGCGGCCGATGATCGCGAGGAGGGCGGGGAGGAGGGTCGTGGACAGGAGGACCGCGACGGCGACGACCACGAGGCCGCCGAGCCCGACGCTCCGCGTCTCGACGAGCGGCGTGAACAGGAGCGCCGCGAAGCCGACCACCACGGTGAGGCCCGACGTCACCACCGCCGTCCCGGCGGTGAGCATCGTGTTCACCGCGGCTTCGCGCCGCCGGATGCCACTGCGGAGCTCCTCGCGGAACCGGGTCACCACGAAGAGGGAATAGTCGATCCCGACGCCCAGCCCGATCATCGTCGTCATGTTCAGCACGAAGATCGACATCGGCGTGTGACGCGCCAGCACGCCGATGATGGCGAGCGAGATCGTGATGGCGAGGAATCCGATGATGAGCGGAAGTGCGGCCGCGACGAGCGCGCCGAAGGCGAGCACCAGGATCACGAGGGTGAGCGGCAGCAGCCTGAGCTCCCCCCGGCGGCTGTCCTCGGCGCTGACGGTGCGGATGTCGAGGTCGAGCGCCGAACGGCCGGTGACGTGCGCGCGGTACGCGGCGGCATCGTGAAAGGTCCGCATCGTGCCATGGACCGCCGCGCGTGTCGGCACCACGAGCTTGCCGACGGTGTCGCCCTCGGTGACCGTCAGCGCGGCCAGCAGGAAGGTCGTGCGATGATCGGCACTGATGAACGTCGAATCATCGGTCGCGGGCCACGCCACCACGCTGCGGATGTATTCCTGCTGGCCAAGCACGCTGATGACGCTGTCGAGGATCATCCTCGGCCGGCCCGAATCGAACGGGGCCGGTGCTTCGAGGGTCACGACGAAGTAGTCCGTGAGGGGCCGGTCGAACCGCTCGCGCAGCATCCGCTCCGCGAGCCGGGACTCGGTCGGTCGCTGGCTGCCGCCGCGGATATTGAGGAGCTCCGGAGTGTGGTGCGCGCGCGACGCCGCCAGGGCGCCGACCGCCAGCCACATGAAGAGAACCGCCCACCGCCACCGGACGAGGGCACGTGCCAGCAGACCCATAACGATCGGACGGTCTCCGGGTTCGGCATGATGCGGCCAAGGCCACGAGTGGCAAAATGTTAGACGGCATGGGCCGCCCACGCCAGCGGCCCGGCCCTTGCGGGCGTGATATACTCATAATGATGAAGCGCTGGCTCCTTCCCCTCACGACGCTCGCTCTCGCCGTTCTGGTCCTCGTCGACCGGATCGGCCACCTGCGCGCCAACGACCCGGCCGAGCACGCCGGTGCGGGGGCGGGCGCGCCGGCCGAAGTGGCGACGATGACCGAAGCGAGGGCCGCGCGTCCTCCCCGGGAGACGGAGCCGTCCGGCGGCACGCCGATCACCGATCGCCTGGCCCGGCTCGCGGCACGGCAGCGGCTCGCGCGCGCGGGGAACGGGACGTACCTCGACTCGCTCCTCGCCACGACGGACTCGGTGGTGCGCCGCTGGCCTGATCGCGGCACCTCGCCGCTCAACGTCACCATCATCGAGGGCGGCGTCCGGGGCTACGACCCGCGAATGGCCGACTTCGTGCGCCAGGCACTCGACGCCTGGGAGCGCGCCGACGCCGGCGTGAGGTTTGCACTCACTGCCGATACCGCCGAGGCGGATGTCGTGGTCCGGTGGATCGATCGCTTCGAATACGATCGCGCCGGCCAGACCGACCTCACGTGGGACCGGCTCGGGCGAGTGCGGCATGCCGCCATCTCGCTTGCGATCCGCACGAGCGGCGGCATTCCGCTGCCCGATGCGTCGCTCCTCGCGGTGGCCATCCATGAAACCGGTCACGCGATCGGGCTTCCGCATTCGGCCGACTCGACCGACATGATGTACCCCGCGACCCGCGGCGCCTCACTCTCATTCCGGGACCGGCGGACGGCGCAGCTGCTCTATGCGCTTCCCCCGGGTCCGGTACGGGATTCGGTGAACGAATGACGAGCCTGCTCCTCCTCCTGGCTGCGGTGACCGCCGGCGACTCGGCCGGCGCGCCAGCGCGCGCGATCGATTTTTCGCGCGTGGACGCTGCCGTGGCGGAAGGGATCCGGAAGGGCATCTATCCCGGTGCGGTCGTCGTCATCGGCACGAGCGATCGGATCCTGCACGCGCAGCGCTACGGCCGCTTCACCTGGAGCCCGCGCGCACCGCGGCCGCGCAGCGATTCGACGCTCTGGGACCTGGCATCGCTGACGAAGGTCATCGGGACGACCGGCGCGGTGCTGCGCCTCGTCGATCGCGGGGAAATGGAGCTCGACGCGCCCGTCCGCCGGTATCTCCCCGGTTTCGCCGGCGGGGCCAGGGACCGCGTGACCGTGCGGATGCTGCTCAATCACACGAGCGGCATGCGGCCGTACCTGCCGCTCTTTCGCACGGCCTCCTCGCGCGAAATGGCGGTCACCCAGATACTCGCCGACACACTCATCCGCGCGCCGGGCGATACCGCCGTGTACAGCGATCTCAACGCGATCGTGCTCGGCCTGGTCGTCGAGGCGGTCTCCGGCCTCCCGCTCGACAGCGTCGTGGCGCGCGAGGTGCTGGGTCCGCTCGCCATGCGGCAGACGATGTTCCGCCCCCGGCCGTCGCTCTGGGAGCGCACCGCCCCGAGCGGCCTGTTCAACCGCTCGCCGGTGGCCGGGCTCGTCAATGACCGGAACGCCGTGACGCTGGGCGGCGTGGCCGGCCACGCCGGGCTCTTCGGCACCGGCCAGGACCTCGCCCGCTTCGCCCAGGCGTGGCTCGCTGAAGGAGAGCTTCCCGGAGGTGAGCGGTGGGTTCGCGCCGAAACGCTGCGCGAGTTCCTGATCCCTTCGCGCCGCGCCGGCTCGCGCCTCCTCGGCTGGGACTCGCCCGACGCCGATCCGAAGCATGAATCCTCGGTGTTCGGCTCGCTGCTGAGCCCGCTCGCGTACGGCCATACCGGCTGGACCGGCACCGAGATCTGGATCGACCCGGCGCGCGATCTGTTCGTCGTGTTTCTCACCAACCGCAGCTTCGACCCGCGCGCCCGCAACTCGCTCGTGGCACTCCGCGACGTGCGCGCGCGGGTCAGCGATGCCGCGGCATCCCTCTTTCCGGCCCAGTGCACCCTGGCGCGCGCCCCTGTCCGCGGGAGGGAAGGAACCGGTCTCGGGACGTGCTAGCCCGGCCGGTCCTGCTCTACGATGGCAGCTGTGCCTTCTGCCGCGCGTGGGTGCGACGGATCGGTCGATGGGACCGCGGTCGGCGTATCGAGCTCCTTCCTGCCAGCGAGCGTTCGCTCCTGCCGGACCTCCCCCTCCTCTCCGATGAAGCCGTGAATGCCGCGATGCACCTCGTTCTTCCCGAGGGCCGGGTCGCGAGCGGGGGGCGCGCCATTCCGGAGCTCCTCCGGTACCTCCCGGGCGGGGCCGTCGTCCGGCTCCTCTTCTTCATTCCGGGCGTACGATGGCTCGTCAGCGTCGGGTACGAGCAGGTCGCGCGCCGACGCCACCGATTCGGCTGCAGTGAGGGCGCGTGCGGTACCGGGGCGGGGTGACGGAGGGCTAGGTATCTTCCGGAATCAAGGAGGGACGAATGCAGACACCCGAAAGCATCCGGAAGGCGTTGCGGCAGGTCAAGGATCCGGAGCTCAATCTCAACATCATCGATATCGGGCTGGTGTACGACATCGATGTGAACGACATGGGCGACGTGCACGTGAAGATGACGCTCACGTCGCCCGGCTGCCCCGCCGGTGCCGAGATCATGGGCGACGTGAAGAACGTCGTGGCGGACCTCGAAGGGGTGAGCTCGGTCGACGTCGAGCTCGTGTGGGAGCCTTACTGGACGCCGGAGAAGATGGATCCGCGCGTCAAGGCGTTCATGGGGTTCTGAGGGCGGCCACCGCCGCCACCAGCTCGATTCCGAGCAGCTCCACCTGCCAGCGCCGGACCCCGGGTATCGCCGCAAGCTCCTCGAGTGAGCGCGGTGCCGCGCGGGCAATCGCTTCGAGCGTGCCGTTCGGGCAGACCACGCCCGGCGGAAGCTCGGCGCGCGTCGCGGCGGCGTTGCGGGCCGCCTTGAGGCGCTCGACGCGCGCCTCCAGCTCCGGGTCCGCCGCCCGGCGCGCCGGCCGGTCCACGCGAGGGAGCTGACTCTCCGGTACCGCCTTCCCGCGCTCGATGGCGGCGAGAATCTCCTCGCCGCGCCGGGCCACGATCTCCCTGCCGATTCCCGGCACCGCCGCGAGTGCGTCCAGATTCTCGGGCGGCGTGCGCGCCATCGTGAAGATCGGGTCGTTGTTCATGATGCGGAACGCGGCGCGGTCGAGCCGCTGCGCGAGTGCGTCGCGCCACTCGTACAGCTCGCGGAGGATGGCGAGCTGCCGCGGGCGCAGCGCCTTCGCACCTTTCATGCGGAGCCAGCCCGGCTCGTCCGGCGGCTCTCCCGCCCAGGCCGTCTGCTCGAGCAGCGCGAACTCCTCGCGCGCCCACGCCAGCCGCCCCATCGCAGCGAGCCGGGACTCCAGGATGTCGCGCAGCGTCGGGAGATAGTGCGTGTCGGACGCCGCATACTCCAGCATCCCCGGGGACAGCGGGCGCCCCGACCAGTCGGCGCGCTGGAAGCGCTTGTCGAGCTTGACGCCCACGTACTTCTCGAGGAGCGCGGCGAGTCCGATGCCCGGCTCGTTGAGCAGCTGTGCCGCGATACGCGTGTCGAAGAGGTTCGTCGCCACGAAGCCGAACTCGCGGCCGAGCAATCGGAGATCATAGTCCGCATCGTGAAAGACGACCTCCACGGCGCGGTCGGCGAGCATCGAGCCGAAATCGCCCAGGTCCTCGACGGCGAGCGGGTCCACGATGACGGTCGCCTCGCGCGTGGAGAGCTGCAGCAGGTAGACCCGATCCCGGTACCGATGGAAGCTCGCCGCCTCGGTATCCACCGCGAGGAGCGGAGCCTGCGCGATGCCCGCCATCCACCGGTCGAACTCGGCCTGTGACGCGATCAGATGGCTGGGCGGGCCCGCCGGCGGCGAGGGGACGATGTCCACGCTCATTCCCGCTTCCCGATCTGCTCCATCCCGGCGGCGATCTCCTCGAGGGCCTTCGCGAGCGTCTTGAAGAACTCGCTGTCCGGCTGGACCGGTCCTCCCATCGCGGAATCGAGGTGAATCTTCCGGGCGAGTCGTGCGGCGTGGCGGACGTAATCTGTGCTCGGCGGCATGGGCGGCCTGGGTTCGGGGTGCGTGATCTCCCCGAATACTGCCGGGATGACCGCGTTCAGGGAACCGCTCCGCCCTCCCGCAATGTCCTTCCTCCCCGTAGAATCCGCGCATGCCGACGCCCGAGATCGATCTTTCAGTCTATCCCGACGAGTGCGACGCCTTCGGTCACCTGAACCAGGCATCGTTCCTCAGCCTCTTCGAGCGCGCTCGATGGGAGATGCTCGCGCGCGGGCCCGGCATGAACGTCTTCGACCGCGCCGGTGTCTGGCCGGCCGTGCGCAAGGCGACGATCGACTACCACGCGGGCGCCTTTCCCGGGGATGTCCTGCGCTTTCAGCAGGTCCTCATCCACCACGGCCGCACCAGCTTCACGATGCGGCAGACGGCGCGGCGGGTCCGGGACGACGTGCTGATCGCCACGGCGGAGTTCGTCTTCGTCTGCATCAACCGCGCGGGGCGGCCGGTGCCGGTGCCGCACGAGGTCGTCGCGTTCATGGGCGGTGAGGACGTGGCCACCGATGTCAGGCGCATCGTCGTCAACGGGGTGAGCCTCGCGCTCGACATGGCGGGGAGCGGGCCCGCGGTGGTCTTCATCCACGGTTACCCGCTCGACCGGACGCTCTGGCGCCATCAGGTCGAGCACCTCCGCGGCTATCGCCGGATAGCGCCCGACCTGCGCGGCATGGGTCTTTCCGATGCGCCGGACCTCGGCTACAGCATGGGCACCTACGCCGACGATCTCGCGGCGCTCCTCGATGCGCTCGGCGTGGACGAGGCGGTGCTCTGCGGAATCTCGATGGGCGGCTACATCGCACTCGAGTGCGTGCGCCGATGGCGCCGGCGGATCCGCGGCCTCGTCCTCATGGACACGCGAGCCGAGGCGGATTCCGCGGAAGGCCGGAAGGGGCGGGACGCGGCGGCGGCGGCGGCACGGGAGCGGGGCATCGGTGCCGTGGCGGAAGCGATGCTGCCGAAGCTCTTCGCCGGAGACACCGCGGAGGTGGTGGGCCCCGCATGGAAGCAGGTCGAGATGATGGTGAGGAACACGCCGGTGCCGGGCATCCTCGGTGCGCTCAGCGCGATGCGGGAGCGGCCTGACAGCACGCCCCTGCTGCCCACGCTCGGGGACCTGCCGGTGCTCGTGGTGTCGGGTGAGGACGACAGGATCATCCCGGCCGCGCAGGCGCGCGCGCTCGCGGAAACGATTCCCGGCGCACGGCTTCATGTCATTGCCGGTGCCGGCCACCTCCCGCCGGTCGAGCGGCCGGCGGAGACGACGGAGATCCTGCGCGAATTTCTCGGGGGCGTCTACGGCCCGGCGCATGACCGGGCCGGGTGATGCGAGGGCCTATCGCTTTGGCCGGCCGGGCGGCTCGTCGCTGTTGAAGACTTCGCGATTCTTCTCGATGAATGCCGTGAGGTTGGGGGGCACATCCTCCTCGGGATAGATGGCCGACACCGGACACTCCGGCTCGCAGGCGCCGCAGTCGATACACTCGTCGGGGTGGATGTAGAGCTGATCTTCCCCCTCGTAGATGCAGTCCACCGGACAGACATCCACGCAGGCCCGGTCCTTGACTCCGATACAGGCCTCGGTGATCACATACGGCATTTCGGCACTTCCTCCCGACAGGCGTGAGTGGAAACTCCACAGTTCGCCGATATTGACGAAAGCCCTCCGCAAGCGCAAGGGTCGCGGAAGGATAACATCCGTTCCCACGGCAGGATGCGCCGTCGCGTCGGTCACCCCGAGGTGAGATTCGGGATGGGCGGCGGACTGGTCGCGGCCGCCTTCCTCGTTTTCGGCGTTTCGGCCGCTGCCGCGCAGAGCGACGCGTGCCCGGCACCGCGCACCGCACTGGTGCTCTCCGGTGGCGGGGCCAAGGGGCTCGCGCACATCGGCGTTCTCCGCACACTCGACAGCCTCGGCATCCGGCCGGATCTCGTGGTGGGTACGAGCATCGGCTCCGTGATCGGCGCGATGTACGCGAGCGGCTATTCGGCGCGCGAGATCGATTCGCTCGCTGCCGCGATGCCGGTGGCCTCGCTCTTTCGCACCTTCGAGCCGCGCGCGCCGGCGTCGCTCTCACCGCTGCAGCCGCTGCTCGTCTGGGAGTTCGGCGAGCGCGGCTTCACCATGCAGGGCGCCGCCGTGCGGGAGCCCGATGCGAACGCCCTCCTGAATGCGGCAATGCTGCGCGGCAATCTCCTTGCGCGAGGAGACTTCGACCGCCTGCCCATCCCTCTCCGCGTCGTGGCGGCGGATCTCGCCGACCGGAGTGCCGTGATCCTGCGCTCGGGCGACCTGGCCCGCGCGGTGCGCGCGAGCATCGCTATTCCCCTCGTCTTCGTGCCGGAACGGATCGACGGCCGGTTCCTCGCCGACGGCGGACTCGCGGCCAACATTCCGATCGGTGTCGCGCGCAGCGAAGGTGCGGAGCGCGTCATCGTCTCCGATGCGACGGAAGGATTCGGCGATACGCTGAACCTCTTCTCTCCCTTCGTCGTGGCTGACCGCCTCCTCGGCTTCCTCTTCGAGCAGCGGCGGGAGGAGCTCCGTCCGGGCGACGTCTACATCCGGCCCGACGTCACCGGGTTCCAGAGCCTCGATTTCGCTCCAGCCCGCGTGCGCGAGCTCATCGGGCACGGCCGGGAGGCGGCCGACTCGAGTCTGTCACGCCCCAGGTGCGGAACGCCGCCGATTCCGCGCGCCAGCACGGGGCATTGGCTTCACGTCGAGTCGGTGACTGCATTTCCGCTTCCCGAGCGTGAAAGAGGGCCGCTCCTCCGCCTGCTCGATCTCGAGGAGGGAGATTCGATCCGGGCGACGAGGCTCCGGGAGCGAGTACGGCTCGCGGGTCGGTCCGACCGGTATCTCGCCGTGTGGCTCAATCCGTCGGGGCGGGCCGACACCGTTTCCTTTTCGATCGTTGCCGAGCGTGCGCCCCGGCGCGTGGCCGCCCTCGGCCTGGCCTACGACAACGAGCTCGGCGGACGGATGTGGCTGGGTGGTGTCGAGCGCGACCTGCTCGGCGAGGAGATCGAGTCCCATGGGGCGCTGCTGCTCGGCAACCTCGAGAAGGAACTTCGCGGCGGCCTCCGGCGGCGGTACTACCTGGGGCCGTTGCCGGTGATGCCGCTGGCGGAGGGCCATCTCCTCGCTTCCGATCTCCGGACGTTCGATGCAGATGGTGATGAGGCGGATCGGCTCGACACACGTGAGGCGCTGGTGCGCGCGGGGATCCGATGGACCCTGCGCTCCGACTGGTCGCTCACTACCGCGCTCGATGCCCGCTGGTGGCGACACCCGGACGAAACGACCGACCGCGGTGCGGGATTGGCGGTCGACCTGATTCGATCAGGCCAGGCGCCCGAACCGACGTTCATCGCCTCGGCGCTGTGGAACGACCGGTTCCGGCGTCTCACGCTCGAGGGCGCACAGACGGAGCTCCTGGCCGGGTTCCGGGTGCGGACCTCGTTCCGCCTGGGGTGGGGTCGGACGCTCCCCCTGCACCTCACTCTTCCACTGGGCGGAAGCGACGGATTCCCCGGGCTCCATGTCGGGGAGTTCCGCGGCGATCGAGAAGTCTACGCCTCACTGCACGTGGCTCGGCCGGTGCTGGGGCCGCTCAGCCTGCATGCCGAAGCGGCAGTCGGGCGCGTTGGAAACGGCGGTCCGCTGTTCGAGGACGACTGGCGGAGGGGGTTTCGGGCCGGAATCGGCGCAGCGACGCCGGTGGGGCCGGTACGATTCGAATACGGGTTTGCGGATCGAGGACGGCGCGCCGCGTTCGTGCGGCTGGGGAGGTGGTTCTGACGAACGACGGCGCCGGGTCAGGCGCCGTTTCCTGTCAGAGGAGTCCGGTGAGCGGGGTCGAGTACGCGGCGGTCCGGAATTCGGGAGGGCCATAGCGACCCCGCTCGCCGTGAAGCCGGTGCCATTCCTCGCGAAGGCAGAAGGGATCCAGGCCGTGCGGCCGGTCCACGGCAAGGACGCCATCGAGGTGGTCGAGCTCGTGCTGGACGAGCTCGGCGCGGTCGCCTTCGAGGTCGTCCTCGTGCCATTCCCCCTTGAGGTCCTGATAGCGAACGCGAATCCGGTAGGCGCGCGAGACACGCACCAGGAGGTTGGGAAAGGAGAAGCAATCGTCCCAGACGCAGAAATCCTCATTCCCGATATCGACGATTTCGGGATTGATCAGCACCCACGGCTTTTCCATCTCGATGTAGATCATGCGAACCGGCGCCCCGATCTGGGGGGCGGCGATTCCGCGTCCGCTTCCAAAGCGCGATTGCCAGTCGTTCAACGTCTCCCGCATGTCGTCGAGAATCACACGGACGGCAGTCGAGTTTGTCCGCGAGATGGTTTCGCAGTCCGTGCGGAGAATCGGGTCCCCGAGGAGACGGATACGGTGAATCGTCATGTGGCCAATCTTGCGTCTTGCCGGTACTAATTCAAGACACATACGGCATGAAGTACATGCTCGTTAATAGTAGTTATTACAACTACAATGACGACATTGCTTCGGGTGCATCCACACACCAGCTGACGTTCACTCCCAATCGTTTCCGCCGCAACCAGTTGCCAATTCGCACCAAAAAATCGCGAATAGTTTGACAATCCCGACTCCGGCACTTAGGATTTGCGCATGGCGAGTCCCATGCCCCATCAGGTCGAAGGCCATCTGCCCCGCGAATTCCGTGGTGCGAGAGGCCAGATGCTGATCGAGCTCAAGCGATCGGGGAAGGCTACGGTCCGCGAGCTCGGCGAACGGCTGGGCCTCTCGGTCAACGCAGTGCGCCATCACCTGAAGGAACTCGAGGCGGCCGGCCTCGTCGGCTACGAGCGTGAACAGCGCAAGGCGGTCGGCGCCCCGCGTTTCGCCTATGCGCTCACTTCGGCCGGGGAAGCCGTCTTCCCGCAGCGGTATAAGGAAACGCTCACCGAGCTCCTCGATCACCTGGTCGCGCGGGAAGGGCGGGAGGCGGCGGTCGCGTTTCTGGCCTCGCGCTACGATGCGCTGGCGGAGCGGCTCGCGCCCGAGCTCGCCGCCGCGAGCCCGGCCGAGCGGATGCGCATCGTCACGCGCGCACGCGCGGATGATGGGTACATGGCCGAGGGCCGCGCGACCTTCTGCTGCGGCACGCTCACCGAGCACCACTGCGCCATCCGCGAAGTCTCCGCCCGGTTCCCCGAGATCTGCGAGGCGGAGGCCCGCTTCCTCGAGCGCGTCCTCGGCGGCCGGGTCGAGCGCAAGCTCCACCTCCTGAGCGGCGACGGCGCCTGCGAGTACGAGGTGCGCTTCAACCCGGCGGATGCTGGTTCAACGGAGACGGCATGACGACCTCGGTCGAATCACTGGTCAACAAGGAATACGCCTACGGCTTCGTCACCGACATCGAGTCGGATGACGCGCCGTTCGGCCTCAATGAGGACATCATCCGCCTGATCTCCGCCAAGAAGAACGAGCCTGAATGGCTCCTCGAATGGCGGCTCAAGGCGTATCGCGGCTGGCTCCGGATGACCGAGCCCCACTGGCCCAACGTCCACTACGAGCCGATCGACTACCAGGCGCTCCGCTACTACTCGGCGCCCCGGACGACGAAGCCGCTCGGCTCGCTGGACGACGTCGATCCGAAGCTGCTCGAGACCTACGAGAAGCTCGGCATTCCGCTCAGCGAGCAGAAGCTCCTCGCCGGCGTCGCCGTGGACGCGATCTTCGACTCGGTCTCGGTCGGGACGACGTACAAGAAGAAGCTCGCGGAGCAGGGGATCATCTTCTGTTCCTTCGGCGAGGCGGTGCAGGAGCACCCGGAGCTGGTGCGCACCTGGCTTGGCTCGGTGGTCCCGGCGTCTGACAATTTCTTCGCCGCGCTCAACAGTGCCGTCTTCAGCGACGGGTCCTTCGTGTACATCCCGAAGGGCGTGAAGTGCCCGATGGAGCTGTCGACGTACTTCCGCATCAATTCGGCGGACACGGGCCAGTTCGAGCGCACGCTCATCATCGCCGAGGAGGGCGCCTCGGTGAGCTATCTCGAGGGGTGCACGGCGCCCAAGCGGGACACCAACCAGCTTCATGCGGCAGTGGTGGAGCTCGTGGCCCTCGACGATTCCTCGATCAAGTACTCGACGGTGCAGAACTGGTACGCCGGCGACGAGCGGGGCGTCGGGGGGATCTACAACTTCGTCACCAAGCGCGGCAAGGCGGCGCGCAACGCCAAGATCTCGTGGAC
>DAINRR010000080.1:0-12540 GCA_036741715.1 Gemmatimonadales bacterium | reverse complement strand
CGCACCGAAGTCCGCGTGCTCTACGACGAGGGCGCCGTCTACATCGGCGCCGAGCTCTTCGATACCTCACCCGACTCGATCGTCGCCCAGCTCGCGCGACGCGACCGGTTCATCACCGCCGACCGCTTCTTCGTGTTCCTCGATCCCTACAAGGATGGGCGCACGGGTTTCTACTTCGGCGTGAACGCCGCCGGCACGCTCTACGACGGCACGCTCTACAACGACGACTGGGACGACGACACCTGGGACGGCATCTGGGACGCGACGGTCGAGCGCACCGCGCGCGGCTGGACCGTCGAGATGCGCATTCCCTATTCGCAGCTCCGCTTCCAGGAGCGGGCCGAGCACGTCTGGGGGGTCAATTTCCGGCGCGACATCCCGCGGAACAGCGAATCGGCATGGCTCGTCTTCACGCCGAAGAACGGCAGCGGCTTCGTTTCGCGCTTCCACGAGCTGAGCGGCATCGCCGGCGTGCAGCCTCCCCGCCGGCTCGAGATCATGCCCTACGTCACCGGGAAGGCCGCCTTTCTCGAGCGCACCGACGGCGATCCGTTCAACGACGGATCGGAGTATTCGCCGAGCGCCGGCGTGGACGTCAAGCTCGGCCTTGGCAGCAATCTCACCGTGGACGCGACCGTGAATCCCGATTTCGGCCAGGTCGAAGTGGACCCCGCCGTGGTGAACCTGAGCGACGTAGAATCCTTCTTCGAGGAGAAGCGTCCTTTCTTCATCGAAGGGGCGAACATCTTCAACTTCGGGTCGGGTGGCGCGAACAACTTCTGGGGCTTCAACAATCCGACCCCCGACTTTCTCTACACCCGCCGCATCGGCCGCGCGCCGCAGCTCTCCGCGGACGTCCCCGACGGGGGCTACGCCGACGCACCCGAGGGTACGCACATCCTCGGTGCCGCCAAGCTCTCGGGCAAGATCGGCAGCTGGAGCCTCGGCACGCTCAGCGCGCTGACGAAGCGGGAGCACGCCACGATCGACGACGGCGCCGGCGGACGCACGCGCGCCGAGGTCGAGCCGTTCACCTATTACGGCGCCGCGCGGATGCAGAAAGACTTCAACGCCGGTCGCCAGGGGCTCGGCTTCCTTTCCACCGCGACGATTCGAAGCCTGGACGACGTGACGCGCGACCAGCTCAACAGCGGCGCGTACGCCCTCGGCGTGGACGGCTGGACATTTCTCGATGCGGACCGGATGTGGGCGCTCACGGCCTGGGCAGGCGCGAGCCACGTGCGCGGCACCACGACGCAGATCGAGCGGCTGCAGCAGAACTCCATTCACTATTTCCAGCGCCCCGACGCCGACCACGTCGACGTGGATCCTGCGGCGACGAGCCTGACCGGCTTCGGAGGCCGCGTCACGCTCAACAAGCAGAAGGGGAACTGGTACACCAACACCGCGGCCGCGTTCCTCACGCCCGGATTCGAAGTCAACGACCTCGGCTTCCAGTGGACGAGCGACATCATCAACGCGCACCAGGTGGTGGGCTACCGCTGGCGCACGCCGACCGACTGGTACCGGCAGATCAACGTGAACACGTCGGTCGTCGGGAGCTGGGACTTCGGCGGCAATCGCGTCCACCAGATGGCGTGGTTCAACTCGAACATCCAGCTGCCGAACTACTACTGGTTCTTCCTCGGTGGCAACGCACTCCCGAACCGGCTCAACAACCGCCGCACGCGCGGCGGGCCGCTCACCATCAATCCATCCGGCTATTCGGTGTTCGGCGGATTCGACTCGGACGACCGGAAGCCCGTGTTCTTCGGGATGGAGGCGTCCGTGGGCCGCTTCGCGCAGGAATCGGAGCGGAGTTGGAACGTGTCGAGCTACGTCGAGTGGAAGCCGATGGACCGGCTCTCGCTGCGGGTGAGCCCGTCGGTGAACAAGCTTCGCGCGGGCGCGCAATTCGTGGGCACGCTCGACGATCCGGCGGTGACGTCCACGTTCGGGCGCGAGTACATCTTCGCGCCGATCAACCAGACGACCTTCTCGTCGTCGGTGCGGATGAACTGGATCTTCACGCCGAAGCTGAGCCTCGAGCTGTACGCGCAGCCGCTCGTCTCCTCGGTGGACTACGGCGACATCCGCGCGCTCGAGGCGCCGAGGACGTACAGCTTCGTCCCGACGGACGGCGTCGGCCCCGACCCGGATGGCGCCGGCCCCGCGGAGCCGGCGCGCGTCACCGCGAACGACTTCACCTTCGCCTCGCTGCGCGGCAATGCCGTGATGCGGTGGGAGTACCTCCCGGGAAGCACGTTGTTCCTCGTCTGGACCCAGAGTCGGGCGGCGTCGGAGGACGTCGGGAATTTCCGGTTCGGGCGGTCGTTCGATCAGCTGATCAGCGCGAAGGCGGACAATATCTTTCTGGTGAAGTTGACGTACTGGTGGAATCCGTAGGGGCGTGGGAGAAATGCGGGCCGGGCGGGCGGGGGTAGGTAGCTAGGTAGCTAGGTAGCTAGGTAGCTAGGTAGCCAGGGTAGCCAGGTAGCTAGGTAGTGGCGTATCCGGGTGCAGGGTAGCGAAGCGAGTCTGAGCGAGACAGTGGTTATCCGACCTCCGGGTCTTGCCACTAACCCCGACCTACCTAGCTACCTAGCTACCTAGCTACCTCTCTACCTCTCCCCCCCCCGCCCGTCCTACATTCCCCGCATGCGCCCCCCACTCCTCGCCTGCCTCCTCCTCGCCGCCTGCACCGATCCCCAGACGATTCCCTCCGCCGCGCTCGTTCCGCGGGGGGACACGCTGCGCCTTCCGATCGTCGAGGCCACGGATGGCGTCTGGCTCGGCGAAGGGCGATTTGCGATCCTTTCGCCGGCGGACAACGCGGTCGCGGTGGTGGATGTTGCGGCCGGCACGTTCCGCCTGCTCGACCAGTCGTCGGGCGAGTTGCAGCACCCGACGAACATCTTCGCCCTCGGCGACACGCTGTTCATCACCGACTGGGCCCGGCGCCGCACGACGGCCTGGACGCGGGACGGCTCGCTCGCCCGGGCAATCGCCGCGTTCTATCCGCTCCGGGGCGCGCTGCCGCGGGCCATCGACCGGAATGGAGCGCTGTACTACGAAGTCCCGCCGAGCGCGCAGCGCGACGGGAGCGGGAATCGCGACAGTGCGGCCGTCGTGCGGGTGGATGTGGCGGGCCGCATCGACACGGTTGCCCGCCTCGCTCCGCTCGACATTGCGGAGGTGGCAGGCGAGCAGGGCCGTCGGTTCGAGCGCCGCGTCTTCAGCGGGGACGACGAGTGGGGGGCGCTGCCGGACGGGACGCTCTGGGTGGCGCGGACGTACCAGAACCGGGTGGACTGGATCGACTCTTCCGGCGTGCGGGAGGGGGATCGACTCGTGGACCGCGTCCTCGAGGTGACGCGCACGGACCGCGAGCGATTCGTCGAGCGGTTCCCACCCGAGCTGCGGGCGTCGGCGGAGCGGCTCCCCTACTCCCCGATCAAGCCCCCCTTCGTCCGCGGCTTCACGGTGCTGCCGAACGAGGTGTGGCTCGAGAAGAGCCGGTCCGTCTTCGATTCGGCGCAGCTCTACCACCGCGTCGGACGCAACGGCGAGCTGATCCGGCAGCTCCGCCTGGAAGGCTGGGGCCGCGTCCTGGCCGCCTCAGACCGCCACGCCCTCGTCGTCCTCGCCGACTCGATCGGGATCAGCGTCGTCGGCGGCAACGCCGTCGATATGGAAAGTGGCAATGATGAATGAATTTCGATTGTGAACCACGGAGGCGCGGAGACGCGGAGGTTTGTGCGGAGCAGAGATCGGGACAGGATTTGAGCGACAAACAGCACACGAAAACACGAAAACACGAAAGGTTCCGTGCGCGTTCGGCCTCCGCTGGCCCTGCGCGCATCTGTTTAATGGTTTTGAGGGCTCCCTGCACTCCCGGCGCACGGAGCCTCCTTTCGTGATTTCGTGTTTTCGTGTGCTGTTGTTGAACCCACCCCACCCCGACCCCTACCTCCGTGCACCTCCGCGCCTCCGCGCCTCCGTGGTTCAACAATCAGAAAAATTCCGCTAATCGAGGATCGGAGGATTGTCGTTCGGCGGCGTGTTCGGGCCCGGGCGGTCGGTGCGGCGGCGGTCGCGCCGCTGGCCGGCTTCGTACCAGCGGCGAGTGACTTCCCCGGCGAGCTCGCGGTTGCCCAGACCGAAGGCAAGACCCACCGCGAGCGCGACGGCGCCCAGGATCAGCGTGAACGCCGCCGTCACGATCTCCTCTGCGACGCCCACCTGCTGCAGCGCCATGAAGATCGCGATCAGGATGACGGCGCCCTTCGCGAGCTTGGCGAGCGTCGGCACGCCCTCGACCGAGCCCGCCGACGCGAGGATCAGCCCGCGCACGAACTCCCCGACGATCATGCCGAGGATCACGACGACGATCGCGGAGATGAGCGTCGGGATGTAGCCGAGCATCATCCCGAACATCTCGTTGATGCTCTCGAGGCCGAGTGCCGTGCTGGAGAGCAGGATGACGACGAGCATCACGAGCCAGAAGACGAGCTTTGCCAGGGTGCGGATCGGGTCAAGCCGCGATCCGGTCCGGCCCACGGCCTCGTCGAGCCCTCCGGCGGCCGCCATGCGGTTGAAGTCCATCCGCTTGAGCGTATCGTCCGCCCAGCGCTGCATCTGGCGCGCGAGGAAGTACCCGGTCAGCAGGATGAGCAGCGCGCCGAAGAGCGCGGGAAGCACGCTGCCGATCTCGCTCGCGCCGATCCAGATCCGTTCCCACAATTCGTTCACGACGACACCTCGATCACGAGTTTGCCCGACTGCTCTCCCTCCGAGAGGAGCCGGAACGCTTCCATTGCAGATGCCAGGGGCAGGACGCGGTCCACGTGCGGACGGAGCTTCCCGGCATGCGCCAGCGCCACGATCTCCTGGAACTCCCGGCGCGAGCCCATCGTCGAGCCCAGCAGCGACCACTGATGCCAGAAGAGGCGGCGGACGTCGATCTCCACCAGCGGTCCGCTCGTCGCGCCGCAGGTGACGAGCCGGCCGCCGCGCGCGAGGCAGCGCTGCGACAGCTGCCACGTCTTCGCGCCCACGCTGTCCACGACGACCTGCGCGCCGCGCCGGCCGGTGATGCGCTTCACTTCGGCGACGACGTCGTCGGTCGCGTGATTGACCACATGGTCCGCGCCGAGTGAGCGCGCCAGCTCGAGCTTGGGCCCGGTGCTGCTCGTCGCGATCACGACGGCACCGAGGTGGCGCGCCACCTGGATCGCCGCCTGCGCCACGCCGCCGCCCGCGCCCCAGATCAGCACCGCCTCACCGGCCGCGAGGCGCGCGCGTGTCGTGAGCATCCGCCACGCCGTGAGCGTGGAGAGCGGGAATGCGGCCGCTTCCGGCCAGGTCATGTCGTCGGGCACGCGCGCCGCGTTCGACGCGGGGATCACGACGTACTCAGCGACGGTGCCCTGCCGGTGCTCGCCGAGGATCGAGTAGCGCTCGCAGAGCGGGTGATCGCCTCGGCGGCACGCGTCACAGTCGCCACACGAGACACCAGGGTCGAGCATCACGCGATCGCCCGGCTTCAGGTCCTCCACGGCCGATCCGACCGACTCGACCACCCCTGCGCCATCCGAGCCCACCACGTGCGGCAGCGGAAGTGAGAACTTCGGGAGCCCGTGCGCGACGAAGACGTCGAGATGATTGAGTGCCGCGGTCCGGATGCGCACCCGGATCTCATCCGGTGCGGTGATCTCCGGATCGGGAACCTCGCCGGCGGCGAGATGCTCGATACCCCCGAGCGCGGTGAGGGTCAGCGCGCGCATGCGATCAGAACGAGGGCGTGGCGACCTGCTCGCCCGGCGCGAAGCGGAGCGTCACCGGTGCCCCACCGCCCCTGAGCGGCTGCAGGACGAGGCGGTATTCGACGCGTGATCCGCTCCGGTCGAGCATCCGCCCCGCCACGTAGGCGATACGGGCGCCGTCCCGCGACGCCGCGAGGCCGACGATCGGGTCGGGCGATTCGAGCACCGTGACCGCACCGTCCGGCGCGAGGCGCATGATCCGCGCGCCGCGACCCCACGAGACGTAGAGGAGCGAGCCGTCGGGGAGCCAGCGGGGCAGCTGATCGCGCGCGCCATCGCTGGTGAGGCGCTGCGGATTGCCGCCGTCGGCGTCCATGCGATAGATCTCGAGGTTGCCGTCCCGGGTGCTCGCGAACGCGATGGCACGCCCGTCGGTCGAGACCGAGGGATTCCGCTGTGATCCCGGCGCGCTCGTGAGCACCCGCAGGTCGCTTCCATCCGGTGCGATGCTCGCGATCTGCGACCCTCCGGGCCGGTCCACCGTGAAGACGATGCGCGACCCGTCAGGTGCCCAGGCCGGCGCGCCTTCGTTGCCGGGCTCGCTCGTGAGCTGCCTGACGCTGCTGCCGTCGGCATCCATGAGATAAAGGTCGTACGTGCCGGCTCGGCTCGAGCTGAACGCGATCCGGCTCCGGTCCGGAGAGTAGACGGCTTCGATGCTGACGGCGCTGTCGACGAGGAGCGGAAGCAGCTCCGGCTCACCCGGCACGACCTGATATACGCCGATCGCGTTGGGTGCGAGACCGCCCCGACTCGACGATACGATCAGCTCGCCGGTCACGAACACCTCCGCTGCAGCACTCCGGGCATCGGCGGTGCTTGCGGTGATGGTCGCCCGGCCGGGCGCGCGCGCCTCGATCTCTCCACTCGAGTCGACGGCAGCCGCCGGCGACGACGAGCTCCAGGCGAGCGCCGGCTCGAGACCGGAGATCGGCGTGCCTGTTTCATCCACGAAATCGGCCCGCAGCATGGTTCGCCCGCCGAGCACGAGGCCGAGGCGCGGGGGATCGATGCGAAGCGCGGCCGGAACCACTTCGATGCTCCACGCGGCCGGCTCGAAGCCGTCGAGCCGGGCAGTGAGCATCACGGTGCCCGGCCGGAGCGCGGCGAGCTGGCCCGACTGCGGAGAATAGGTGGCGATCGAGGAATCCGAGAGCGCCCATGCGATCGCCGCATCGGGGACGGGCGTCGAGTCGACGGCGAGCGCGCGCACTTCGAATCGGCGCGACGCCCCGGGTGCGAGGCGAATCGTCCCGGCGCTCGCGCGCGGCGTGATGGTGAGCGAATGCACCGGCTGATGCACGGACACCTGCGTCCGCCCGGTCATGCCATAACCGCTCACGGTCACGGTGGCGCTGCCGGGGGCCCGTGCGCGAAGTGCTCCGCCGGCGTCCGCGAGGATCACGGTCGTGTCGCTCGAAGCCCAGACGAGTCCACCGGTGAGCCGACGTTCGCGCTGTGCCGGAACCGTGACTACGAGGGTATCCACCGAACCGGGCGCGAGCGAGGTTCGGTCGGGAACCGTGAAGAGCGCGGTGTCGACCGTGACGAGCACGGTGTCCGCGGGCCCGCCGGAAACCGCGGCTTCGACGAGGGTCTGGCCGGGTCCGGCGGCGATCACGAGCCCGTCGCGATCAACCGTCGCGACCCTCGCGTCGAGCGCTCGCCAGCGAACGCGTACGCCGGCAGGCGCCGAGCTGTCCGCAAGCCGGAGCGTCATGGCGAGCCGGGCCGGCTCGAGCGGCAGGAGCCAGACGGCGCGGGGCTCGATCCTGATCGATGCGACCGCGACCCGCGGCGCTCCGCCAGTGACCGTCACCATGGCCTTCGCGGTGAGCGACTCGGCGCGCGCCACCACTTCGGCGGTGCCGTCACCGATCCCCAGAACGGTGCCGTCCTTCGACACGGTCACGACCGTCGTATCCGAGGACGTGAACGAGATTCCTGCCGATGTGACCAGGTTTCCCTGCCGATCGTACGCGGCGGCGTAGATCGCCTGGCGTTTGCCGGCTTCGATCGTCAGCCGGTCCGGCGTCAGTTGCAGCTCCGCGGCCTGTGCTCCCAGCTCGGCGGGAATGGCGGCGAGGACTGCGGCAAGCCCCAGATGCGCCGACGCCCTATAGATGAAAGGAGCGCGTGGGTGGCCACCCGGTCGACGCCCCCTGAGCAAGTCAAGTAAATGCAGGAAAAACAACAAGATAGACACGCAGGCGGCCCGGCTTTGCGCCGGGCTCACGGTCGCACTCGCTTTCCGGGCCGCTTCCGGGGGCCGGAGACGCATCGTCGCCTTCCTGAACGTGGGGAGATCGGCACAGAACCTTGCACAACGGTGACGGATGTGCAAGTTATATCCATACAACGCCTTCACCACGGCCCGGGGGGCCAGAACCGGCGGCGGGTCACGCCGCGCTGAGAGAGCAAGGAGCTCCAATGTCAGGGTCAGACGATATGGAGACCGGCTGGACGAGTGGTGGGTGGATGGAAGACAACCCCATGTCCGATCCCCTCCCGTCTCCGGTGCCCCCGACGCCGGCACCCTCGAGCCCGGGCTCCCTGCCGGATCGGGGCCGCTCGGAGTCGATGCGGGACAACGGCTCGTCGGCCCCGCGCGCAGGTGGGGGCGCCTCGCGGGCGCGCCCCGCGGCTTCCCGCTCGACTGCGAAGAAGGCCAGCGGAAGTTCCGGCGGGGCAGCCCCCCGGAAGGCGGCGAAGAAATCGACGAAGAAGACCGCCAGGAAGTCCGCGAAGAAGGCGGCGAAGAAATCGACGAAGAAGACCGCCAGGAAGTCCGCGAAGAAGTCGACGAAGAAGACCGCGAGGAAGTCCGCGAAGAAGTCCGGCGCACGGCGCCCCGCCAAGAAGAAGGCATCTGCGCGCAGTGCGGCAAGCCGTGGCGCGCGGACGACCCGCAGGCGGCCGGCCAAGAAGCGCGGGCGTCGCTGACGCGATGACCGATCCAGAGCGCGACGTCCGGGCGGCACCACGCCGTCCGACGTCGCGCTTTGCGCACCGCATCACACGGAGATCTTCGATGGGACGCTGGGGAAAGCTGCTGCTGGCCGGGGTCCTCCTCGGCAGCGTGAGCGGATGCAGTCGCGCGACGGGCACGGCCGGCACGCCGACTGCCGCGGGGCTGCAGGCGGAAATGGAACAGATCTTCGATCGCTCCGCGCGCGACTGGAACGCCGGCGACCTCGCCGGCTTCATGTCGGACTACGCCCGCGACAGCACCACTTCGTACGTCTCCGGCACCACCGTGCGCTACGGCTTCGACCGGATCCGCGACAACTATGCCGGGCGCTTCGCTCCGGGCGCCGCGCGTGACAGTCTCCGCTTCGAAGCCTTGGCCGCCCGCCCGCTCGGCGACCGCCATGCGCTCGTGACGGCGCGCTTCGTCCTCCATCGTGACGGGCGCACTACCGCGAGTGGCCTCTTCTCCATCGTCATGGAGCACCGGGCCGACGGCTGGAAGATCCTGCACGACCATACCTCCTCCGACTGAGCCCATGCGACGCTCGCGACGGCTGCGCGGACTGTCGGCATCACTCTTCCTGCTCCTCGCCCTGGCTTCTGCATGCCGGGATCGCGGGCCGGAAGGGATCGCCCTCATCGGCGGCACCGTGTTCGACGGCTCGGGCGGCCCGCCGCTCCGCGATGCGGTGATCATCGTGCGCGGCGCACACGTCGAGACGATCGCGCCGCGCGCGAACTTCGACATGCCCGGCCGGATGGAGGAGATCGACATCACCGGGAAGTGGGTGATCCCTGGCCTGATCGACGCGCACGCGCACGTGGAGCCCTGGGCGCTCGATCGCTACCTCGCGTATGGCGTGACGTCCGTTCGCAACCTGCATGGCCCGCTCGATTCGATCCTCGCGCTGCGCGACCGCGTGAAGCACGGAGCGCAGCGCAGCCCCCGGATCTACAGCACCGGCGCGATGGTGGACGGCAACCCGCCCACGTATCCCGATGCGCTCGGCGTGAGCGATCCGGGCGCGGCGCGGCGCGCGGTGGACAGCCTGGTGCTGCGCGGGGTGGACGGCCTCAAGCTCTACACGCGGATGGACTCCACGCTGCTCGCCGCGGCGCTGGACGAGGCGCGCACGTTCAATCTCCGCACGACGGCACATCTCGGGCTCACCGACGCGGTCACCGCAGCCGCGCTCGGCCTCCGCTCGATCGAGCACCTGACCGGCATTCCGGAAGCGACGCGCGGCAACCGCGAGCCGCTGATGGCCGCACACCGTCGCGGCTTCTTCGCGGGGTGGACCGCGTCCGCCCGGAGCTGGAGCACCCTCGATTCGACCGAGCTCGCGCGCGTGGCGCAGGTGCTCGCCGAGCGGCAGGTGGTGCTCGTGCCGACGCTGGTCGTGCACGAGACGTTCAGTCGCCTGGGCGACTCGGCGCTCTATCAGGATCCCGCGCTTCGCGCCGTCCCGCCGCGCGCGATCGCCGACTGGAATACGCCCGACATGATCCGGCGCGCCGGGTGGACGCAGGCGGACTTCGACGCGTTCGGCCGCTCCCTCCCCGCCATGGACCGCTTCATCCGCATGTTCCGCGCGGCCGGGGGCATCATTGCGGTGGGGAGCGACGCGGTGAATCAGCAGCTCATCCCGGGCGAGAGCACGCATCGCGAGATGGAGCTGCTCGTGCGCGCGGGCCTCGCGCCCGAGGACGCCCTCCTCGCCGCGACGAGGAACGGTGCGCTGCTCATCGGCGCGGACTCGATCGGAACGATTGCGCCGGGCAGGGTCGCCGATCTCGTCGTCCTCGGCGCGGACCCGTTGACCAACATCCGCAACACGAAGAGCATCGAGCGCGTGATGGTGCGCGGGGTGCTCGTCCCCGTGGACTCGCTCCGCGCCGGCTGGTAGCCGATGCAGCTGACCGCCGTCCTGGCGGCCTGGGGTCTCGTCTCGCTCTGGTTCCTGGTCTGGGAGCTCCTCGCCGCCCGGCTCGACGCACGCGGAAACGCGGGCGGCTGGTGGCGCGCGCCGGCGCAGGTCTACGTGGCGGAGGCGCTGCTCGTCACGCTCCTCGGCACGCTCTGGTTCGCCAGCATCGGCTCGGGGGGATGGTGGCTCGTCTTTCCACTGCTGGGTGTGCTGATGGAGTGGCCCGGTCCCGTGCGGCACGGGCTCCACGCGCCGGATGGCTCACGCCATGCTGCGCTTCGGGTTGCGGCCGGCGCGCTGAGAATCACCGGCGCAGGCGCGATGCTCTGGTGGTGGGTCGGCTGATCAGGCGAGCGCGCGGACGATCCAGAACATTCCGGTGACGATGCCGGCCACTCCGACGAAGGCCCCCGCGCGGCGGCCGAGTGCGAGCGATCGGGCATGCGCCCGCTGCATGACCAGCGCGGCCAGCATGGCGAAGAGCGTCATCGCGAGTGTCACCCCGATGCCGAAGGCGGCGAGATAGCCGAATCCGGCACGCATGTCGGTCATGAGCGTGACGGGCACGAGCGCCACGACCGCGCTCGTTCCGGCCAGGCCGTGGAGGAACCCGACCGCGGCAATGCCTTCGTGCGAATGATCTCGCGCCGCCTCCCCATGCGCATGGGCATGGATGTGGCCGGTCCCCCCGGGGTGGAGGTGCAGGTGCGCGTGCCCATGCTCCCGCTCGGAGTGCAGGTGCATGCGACGGGCCGAGACGAGGGCCCAGGCGCCGAGTCCGACGAGCATGGCGCCGACCAGCGCCTCGCCGAATGCGTCCCACCGCTCGGGCCAGCGAACGCCGAGGAGGAGCAGCGCGCCGCCGGCGGCGAGCACGGCGATCGAATGACCGATGCCCCAGCGCGCGCCGAAGCGCGCGGCGAGCGGAATGCTCGGCCGCCGGCTCACGAAGGCCGTCACCGCCAGCATGTGATCGATCTCGAGCGCGTGCAGGAACCCGATCATTCCCGCGGTCAGCAGCAGTACCAGCATGGCTACATTGTAGGCGCATCACCCGCGAGTTCCTACTCGGACCCCCGCTCCCCGGAGTGAACCATGGCAGACCAGCGCCCGCGCATCCGGCTCACGTCGCTCTCTCACGGCGCCGGGTGAGCGTGTAAACTCGGCAGCGCCGAGCTGGCGCAGGTCCTGCGCCTTCTGCCCGCCGTCGAGGATGCCCGGGTCCTCGTCGACGCAACCACACGGGACGATGCGGCGGTCTTCCGCCTCTCGGACGATCGTGCCCTCGTGGCGACGGTGGACTTCTTCACGCCCGTCGTCGACGATGCCGCGTCGTGGGGCGCGATCGCCGCGGCCAACGCCCTCAGCGATGTCTACGCGATGGGGGCGACGCCGCTCTTCGCGCTCAACCTCGTGGCATGGCCGAGGTCGGCGCTGCCGTTCGACCAGCTGGGCGAGGTGATTCGCGGCGCATCCGAGGTGATGCGCGGGGCAGGCTGCCTGATGCTCGGCGGCCATTCGATCGACGACCCCGAGCCCAAGTTCGGGATGGCGGTGATCGGCGAGGTGCACCCCGACCGCATGCTCCGGGTCGAAGGCGCCCGCACCGGAGACTATCTCGTCCTCACCAAGCCGATCGGCACCGGGATCCTGAGCACGGCGCTCAAGCGGGAGGCGTTGCTCGAAGGCGGAATGTCGGACGCGATTCGGGCGATGATCACCCTCAATGACGGCGCGGCGCGCGCCGCGCGGGAGGCCGAGGTCCACGCCTGCACCGACGTCACCGGCTTCGGGCTGCTGGGCCATCTCGGCAATAT
>DAINRR010000079.1:0-12800 GCA_036741715.1 Gemmatimonadales bacterium | reverse complement strand
CGTCTCCCACCCCCGCCTTCCGCCCTCCCCTACCTCCCCCGCGCCACCGCCATCTCCACGATCTCCCGCAGGGTCCGCGAGAACGAGTAGCCCGCCTCCTCGGCCGAATGCATGAACGACACGCCTTCGGTGAGGTCCGGGTTGGGGTTCACTTCGAGGACGTAGACGTGGTTGTCGCGGGAGACGCGGATGTCGAGGCGGGCGTAGTCGCGGCAGCCGGCGACGCGATAGGCGCGGACGGCGACCTCCTGCACCCGCTTGAGGAGCTGGCGCGAGAGGTCGGCGGGGCACTTCGATCCGACGCGGTGGAACACCTCCTTCAGCGGGTCCCACTTGGCGGCGAAGGTGATGATCTTGGGCTCGTCGGGCGGGAGGTCCGAGAAGTCGTACTCGAGTGGGGGGAGGACGACCGGGGGGTCGTTCCCGAGGATCGCGATGTGGAGCTCGCGGCCCTCGATGAATTCCTCGACCAGCACCGGCGCCCCGTATTCCGCGAAGACCATCTCGAGCCGCGCCTGGAGCTGGGCGCGGTCGTGCACGACGCTGGCCGCCTCGATGCCCGCGCTCCCGTCCTCGCGCGCCGGCTTGACGATGAGCGGATAGTGCAGCCCGTGGCGCTGGGCGATCTTCGGCTTCCAGAGCTGGTGGAATCGCGGGGTCGGCACCCGGTAGGCCAGGAGGAGGGTCTTGAGGAGCCCCTTCCGCCGGCAGAGCGCCAGCGAGAGCGGCGCCGCCCCGGTATACGGTATGCGGTAGAGGTCGAGGAAGCCCGCTACGGCCGGCTCGAGATCCGCATCGTCGTGAAATGACTCGACCAGATTGAACACGGCGTTCGGTGGATGCCGCTTCACCACCCGCTCGAGGCGGCCGAGATCGTCCCGCAGGTTGACGGGGCGCACGCGGAACCCCTCATTGCGGAGGCCCTTCACGATCGCGTCGTACTCCTCGGCCACCGTGGCGACGGCGATATCGTACTCGGGAGTGAAGCCGAGCGTGGACGGGTCCACGTTCTTGAGATCCTCGTAACCCTCGTCGCTCAGGCTGTTGTACAGCACGACGACCGAGCCGCGGGTTCTGCCCATGGCCGCTTCTCCCGTTACCTTCCCGAGGCCTTTGCCGCGAATCCATGGGAATATACCCGCAACCGAACCTCTGGCAGTGTGGTCCCTTCGCCCTCAAGCACGCGCTCGTCGTTCTCGGCGTGCTGCAGGACGAGCGGTCGATCACGCGCATCGCCGGGTCCCACTGGTGGTACGGCACCGACGAGCTGCAGCTCGGCCGGGCCGCGCGCCGCTACGATTGCGACCTGCTGATGATCCGCCGCCAGGACGAGGGAAGCGCGCGGCGCGAGCTGATGAAGTTCCTCAAGCGGGGGCTTCCCATCCTCCTCTGCGTCGACGACTGGAGCCACTGGCTCACCGCCGTGAAGTTCGAGCAGGGGAAGTTCATCCTCCTCGACAGCCGCAATCCCAAGGTCCTCACCATCGCCTCGTGGCCGCAGCTCCGGCGGCTCTGGGTCTACCATGACGAGGACCACGACGGCACCGAGGTGACGCTCTACGACCTGCATCCGGTCGTCCCCCGCTTCCGCCGGCGGACCCAGGCGCAGTTCTCGCTCGCGCGCGCCCAGTTCCTCCGCCGGGAGTCCAATCGCCGGCTGGCGGAGCTCTGGGACGAGTACCTCGGAGACCTCCTGGTGCTGACGCGGACGCGGACGCCCCTGAGCGAGCGCGTCTTCTCCCTCGGCGAGTTCTTCCGGCGGCACGCGGGGATGATCCTCGAGCAGGTGGATTTCTGGCACGGAACCGCCGATCGCCGCCTCGCCCGCCAGATCCTCGACCATCTCCATTTCGTCGCCGACACCTACGGCCTCGTGATCCACGAGGAAGAGGAGAAGCGCGCCATCTCCGGCATCACCGCGATCCTCACGCTCTGGGCCGCCGGGGAATTCGGGGTGTCGAGCGTGTATGCACGGCGCAGTCCGCGAAGTCGGGGGTGACCGGGGCGCCCCCCTGCGACCCTTCCTCCTCCCCCCGCATCTCTGAGTGTGGACCGCCAGACCAACCACTCAGGGAGACCGCACCATGACCCGCCACTGGACGAGCGCCTCGCTTGCGCTCCTGACACTCGCCGCCGCGCCGCTCGCGGGGCAGGACCGCGATTCGGAACGGGAGCGCACGCAGACGGAGCGCCAGCGCGCCGAGGAGCGCGCGCAGGCCGAGGCCCGGGGGCGCGGCCTCATCATCGAGCGGCGGCCGTTCGCCGCCGGCGAAGCATTCCAGTACGCGTTCGGGCGGGCCCGCATCGGGGTGAGCGTCTCGGTGGACGAGGAGGATCGCAACGGGGCGCGGATCGAGAGCGTCGTGGACGATGGCCCGGCGGACAAGGCCGGGCTCAAGGCCGGAGACATCATCACCCGCTTTGGAGACACCAGGCTCGACGGCGAGAACGCGGGCCAGCGGCTCGTCGAGCTGGCACGCGCGCTCGAGCCCGGCGACACCGTGCGCGTCGAGTACACGCGAGAGGGCCGCCGTTCCAACGCGACGGTCGTGGCCGAAGAAGTCGAGGGCGCGTTCACCATGACCATCCCCTCCATGGAACGGCTCGCGCCCATGGTGCACGACCTCCGCGACCGCGTGATGCTGCTCGGCGGCGGGATCGGCGGGCTGCAGCTCAAGGAGCTGACGCCCGAGCTCGGCGAGTACTTCGGCGCGACTGAAGGCGTGCTCGTGCTCGAGGCGCCGGCCGATTCGTCACTCCCCCTGCGCGCCGGTGACGTGATTCTCGCGATCGACGGCCGGGAGGTACAGTCGGCCTCGCACGCGCAGCGGATCCTGGCGTCCTACGACGCCGAGGAGACGGTCCGGTTCAACATCATGCGGAAGCAGCAGCGGCAGACGGTGGAATGGAAGGTTCCCGAGAACCGGTGGCGGGCGCAGGGAGGTGTCCGGAACGGCGTCTATCAGTTCCATCGCCCGACGGCGCCGACGCGCGCACGGGTGCGGATGAACGGACGTACCGGGGTTTGACCAGTCGGAGGTGAACGAAGAAGCGGCGCGAGGCCTCATGGCTTCGCGCCGCATTCGTTTATCGCTCTCCTGCGCTGAACGCTCTTCGCTCGGACTGCTGCTGCTCGCTCGGGGGCGACGCAGGCGTCGCCCCGACATCGACTTCGGATGGTACACCCGCGGTACGACACTGCACCCACTCCGAGGGCGACGCGGGCGTCGCCCTTACGTGCACATCCTACTGCCAGGTCTTGCCGAGGTTCGCCTGGGCGGCGTTCCCGATGGAGCTGCCCTGGTGCCAGACTTCCTCGATGTTCCGCGAGATCTCGGTGAGCGCAGCGTCGGACGCCGGGAGCCCATCCTCCTGCAGGAACTTGATCGTGGCCGCCGGGATGATGTTGTGGAGATTCATCACGATCCGGGCGTAGTCGCTGAGGTGGCGATGGGCGATCTCGCCCACCTGCCGGTCGCCGAGCGAGAGCGCGGTCGTATGCAGCATCACGTACCCGATCGTCGCCAGGCTGCACGCCGTGTAGTCGTCGCGGAGGTTCTTCGGGAGGCCCTCGTTACGGACCAGGTCCACCGCCGCGGCGCCGAGGCCGAGCACGGCCGAGCCGGCCTGCTTGAGCAGGTCCGCCGGACCCTTCCCGCCCTTGTTCTTCGCGAGACCTTCGAGCGTGCTGATATGACCTTCGATGGTGCCGTTGATCGAGCGAAGCTCGCTCGTGACTGCGGGATAGTTCTTCAGGTCCTCGATCTGCCCGTCGATCGCCTTCTTGATGTGCTGCTCCAGAGCCAGCATGTCCGTGACATAGCTGTTCAGAGCCTCAACCGGATCCTTGGAAGCCATTCGACACCTCTCGTATGCGGTTCAGCGGGGTTGTCACACCCGCAGTTAGTGCAACTGGAGGAGTATGGCGCATTGCGGGCGCAGTCGAGGTGATCCCTGTCACTCAGGGCTTGCCGCCGACCGCATCGTCATAGAGGGAGGCGAGCGTCGAATCGGCGGCGATGCGGTACATGAGCGCCTCATATTCCTCGATGGTGAGGCTCGAGGCGGCGAGGATGGAGTCGGCCTTTGCGGGCATCTCCCTGACGCCGAGGGTGACGGCAGCCGCCCGGGTGACGAGCGCCATCGACGTATCGACGACCACCGAGTCGGTGACCGCGCTCCGGGAGGGGGAGGCGTCGTCACTGCCCCCGCAGGCGACCAGCGCGAGCGCCGCGGCGCAGATGACCGCCCTCATCGCGGGGCCTCGACCTTCCGGTCGCCGGGGTTCGTCGGCTTGCGATCGTCCGCCCGGTCCTTTGGCGACGCCGGGGCGTTGCCGCGCCCGGTGGACGGGGCCCGATCACCCTGGTTCCCACGCCCGTCGACCTTTTCCCGCTCGCCGGTTTTCGACCGCTCGCCGGCTTTCCCGCGGGCTTCGTCGGACAGTCCATCGCCGCCGATGCCGCGCGCCGCATGCTCGGCGCGAATTGCGGCCGCGAGCTCGCGTCCGCGGAGTCCTTCGTCCAGACGGGCCTGGACGAACGGGCCGAGTCCCCGAACGGGACCGTGCTCGCGCGACGCGGACCACTCCTCCTCGAGGATGACCTTGGCGTCAGGGGCAGGAATGCCCTTCGTCCGGAAGACGTCGAGGAGCGAGGTCAGCTCGGGGCCGGTCACGCCGCTGCCCCGGATTTCCTGGGCCAGCGCCGGAAGCGCCGAAGCGGCCGAAATGCGAGAGGCGAGGGTTGCCGGCGAGTCGCCCTGGGCGGCGAGCGCCGCCGGGGCCAGCGCGAGCAACGGGAGCAGCACGTGAGCGCGTATCATCGCAGGCACCCGGATGAAGTGAGCGTCATCCTCGCTTGAGCAGCAGCGAAAGGACCGTGGCCGCCAGGGCGAGGATGACGAGGATCTCGATGAAGGCTGGACCGCGAAGACGGTTCGTTCCCATGACAGACCATTTCCCAGCGGGTTCGTCGGACTTCGTGAAGGAGTCTAGGCAGGCGCACCCGGTTTTTCCAGCAATGTGATGCGGCCGCTTGTGGGGCCACGCACCGAAGCGCGACCTTGGCGGCTCACCTAATCGGAGCGCACGATGAAGCGGTTCGCACATCTGCTGGCCACGGCGGCCATCGCGGTCTCGGTTCCCGGGTGCATCGCGGCCGCGGCAGCCGCAGGCGCCGGCGGCGCCGTCTACGCCACGACCCGGGGCGCCGAGTCCATCGTTCAGGGACAGCCGGACGGCCTGGCGCCGCGCGTGCGCTCGGTGCTCGAGCAGCATCAGGTCACGATCACCGACACCCGCAGCGAGAACGGCGGCGACAAGCAGACCTGGGAGGGTACGGCCGGGGAGCTCACCGTGAACGTGACGGCCGAGCGCGAGTCACCGACGACGACCAAGCTGGAAGTGACGGCCCGGAAGAATGTGGCGGACTGGGACAAGGAATTCGCGGAGCGGGTACTACGGGACATCGTGGAGCGCGAGTAGGACGGGTCTCGAGTCGCCGGTCTCGAAGCCCGCGTTCTCACCGCCGCTGCAGCGGGATGTCGTTGGAAGTCCGGCTTCCGAGTGACAGTATGAGCCGCTGTGGCGCAAAGCCGTCCTTGGAGACCTGGACGTATTGGGTCCGGCAGTCGTCCACGAGGGAGCGGTCGAACTCGAGGGTGTAGGCGCCCTCATCGTCGGCGAAGGTGGCGTAGGGCGTTCCCAGGATCTGCAGATACGCGCCGGGAAGCGGCTGGGTGGTCCCGGCGCGAAAGACCCGCCCGGAAACGGTTCCGAGCTCGGGCGGCTGAGATGGGTCGCGCGGCGGCCGCTCCCTCGGCGTGCAGTCGTTGTCCCGGTCGTCGGTGAGCCGGTTGACCCAGCTCGCCGAGACCGGGCCGGGTGGCCGGTCCGAGCCGAGGCGGCGGGGCCCGAACAGTCGCTGCGCTTCGGTCCGCATCTCTGCCTCGCGCGCCGCAGCGACGTCTACGGGTGCAGTCTCCGGCGGCGGCTCGGGTGCTGCGGCCGGGGGCTCCGGCGCGGCAGCCACCGGAACACGAGCCTGCTCGGGAACCGCCTCGTTCCGCAGCGTCACTTCCTCCGGCATGGGCTCCCCGCGGACTACCTGTGGTCTCGGCACGCGCTTTTCCGGAACGCGGGCTTCGGGGCGTTCGCGCTTCGGAGGCGCCGGGACGGCCGGCGAATATGCCGGCAGCTCGACCATCCGGACCTGCGGCGGTATGGCCTCACCCTCGTCCCTGAAATTCCGATCATCACGACTTCCGGCAATCACCAGCAGCACGAGAACCCCGTGCAGCAACGCGCTTCCGAGAAAGGCGGGCGTTGCGCGCGTGGCCTGCGCGGCAGGAAGGACGGGGAACTCGGAGCGGGGCTGCATCGAGGGAATATGGCCGATCCGACCGAGGGATGACGACTCTCGATTCCGCAGAACGTCAGGAAGGAGATGTTCGAAGTGCTGCGGGGGACGCGGCCAACCGAATGCCCATCCAGCGCCCTACGTCCACCATGTCGGTTACGAATCAACTAATAACTCGTCATGGGTTCATCAGGCGAGCTCGGATCCGATTCAGGAAGTGGCTGAGCGCAGCCAGCTCGTTTGGATTGAGACCGGAGACGACAGACTCCTCGGCCCTCTCGACGCGAGGTCGAAGGTCATTCAGCAGGGATGAGCCTTTCTCCGTGATCGCGCAGAAGACTTGCCGCCGATCCGCCCCTCTCGTCCGTGCCGCGAGGCCTTGCCGTTCCAGTCGGTCCATCAGGCGGGTGACGCCCGGCGCCCGCTCGAGCAGTCGCTCGGCAACCTCCAGCGTCGGAAGGCCTTCGGCGCCCGCATCCGCCAGGATCCGGAGCACGTTGTATTGCTGGAACGTGATGCCGCGCGCGAGCAGGTCTCGCTCGACGACGTTGCGAATATCTTCCGCAATGGCGAGCAGTGACCTGACAGCGGTCTGGTGCCGGGAATCGGAAGTACGTGGCGGTGCGAGCGGAGTGGTCATACAGCATATCTTATACATCAATGGGCGATTAGTAAAGTATTGGCATCGCCCCAGGGGTGCAGATGGATTGGGTGCCTGTAGGACTCGCTGCTCGAGTCAACGTTTCGGACCATTGCGGGCGAGATCCCTCGCTTCGCTCGGGATGACATGCCGGCGGGATGACATGCAGTCGGAATGAGGCGCGCGCCGGAGGAAATGCAAGCAACTACTTGCGATTGTGAAAAACTTCACTATAATCGTCGCCCCATGGATATCCGTGAAGAAATCCTGAGGGCCGCCGCCCGGATCTACTGCGAGTCGGGCTTCCGCGGGGCGACGACGCGTCGCATCGCGACCGAGGCCGGCGTCAACGAGGTGACGGTCTTCCGGCATTTCGGCTCGAAGGAAGCTTTGCTGCGAGAAGCCATCGGGCGGCAATGGGGTGGCGGGGGCTGCAACGCGCCTGCGCTTGAGAGTGGAGGGGATCCCGCCGGCGAGCTCCGGGAGTGGGCGCGCGGGATGACCGCCGGCCTCCGCCAGATGGCGCCGCTCATCCGGACCCGGCTCGGCGAGTTCGAGGAGCATCCGGAGATCGTGCCGCCGCGCGGGTCGCCGCCGGCCCAGGCGACAGGGATGCTGACGACCTATCTCGAGCGTCTCCGTGATGCGGGTCTCGCCCGCGCCGACTTCGATCCGCGCACCGCTGCCGCGATGCTCATGGCCGCACTCTTCGCCGACGGAATCGTCCGGGAAGGACTGCCCGACATGTTCAGCGACGACATCGACAGCTCGATCGACGAATACGTGCGGATCTTCCTCCGCGGGATCGGAGTCGCGGCATGAAGGCACGCCTCGCGCTCCTCGCCCTCCTTATGTTCTCGGCCGCCCCGCTCGCGGCGCAGGGCACACGTCCCCTCTCGCTCGAGGAAGCGCTGGCCATCGGCGCGCGGACGAGCGAGTCGGTCGGTATCGCGCGCGCCGGCGTCGACCGGGCGCGCGGACAGCAGCGGCAGGCCCGCAGCGAGTACTTCCCGCAGCTCACCGGGACGGCCTCGTACACGCGCACGCTCCGCTCGCAGTTCTCGGTGTTCGCCGATTCGGGAAGCAACGAGCCGCCGCCGCCCGAGTGCCGCCGCTTCGTGCCGAATCCGGCCGCGCCGATCGGCGAGCGGATCGATTCGCTCGAGTCGGCGCTCGAGTGCGCGTCGAACGCCGACCCGCTCGCCGCCTTTGCGGACCTTCCGTTCGGGCAGGAGAATCAGTACAACCTCGGCCTTCAGGCGTCGCAGCTCCTCTTTGCCGGGGGCCGGGTTCGCGCGCAGAGCCGCATCGCGGGTGCCGGCCGGCGGCTCGCGGAGATCGAGCTCGCGTCGCAGGAGGCGCAGACCCGGCTCTCGGTGGCGGAGGCGTATTTCGACGCGCTCCTCGCGGACCGCCTCCTCACGATCGCCGATTCGACGCTCGTGCAGGCGGAGCGCACGCTCGAGAACACGCGGCTGGCCCACGAAGTGGGGAACGTCGCCGAGTTCGAGCTGCTGCGGGCGCAGGTCATTCGGGACAACGCGCGCCCCGTCGTGATCCAGCGCCGCGCCCAGCGCGACATCGCCTTCCTGCGGCTCAAGCAGCTGCTCGAGCTGCCGGCGGACGACTCGCTCCAGCTCACCACCGAGCTCGATGGACCTGCGGTGGATACGCTCGCCGCGGCGGTGAGCGAGGAGGCGCGCGCGGCCGTGCGGCAGGCGGAGGAGAACGTGGTCGTGCAGGAAGGCCGCCTCGCCATTGCCCGCGCCGCCGCGTGGCCCACGCTCCGGCTCACGTCGAACTATGCGCGTCTCGGCTATCCCGACGACGTCTTCCCGGCATGGAGCGACTTCGTGAGCGACTGGAACGTCGCGCTCTCGCTCTCGGTGCCGCTCTTCACGGGCGGGCGCCTTTCGGGCGACCGGATGGTGGCGCGCGCCGACGTGGACGAGGCGCGGCTCCGCCTGGTTCAGACCCGGGAGCTCGCCGCGCTCGATACGCGGAGCGCGCTCGCCGCATTCGAGGCCGCACAGTCCGCCTGGGCGGCGAGCGAGGGCACGGTCGAGCAGGCGCAGCGGGCCTACGCCATCGCGGAAGTTCGCTACCAGGAAGGGATCTCGACGCAGACGGAGCTGGGCGATGCGCGCGTCCAGCTGCAGCAGGCGCTCGCGAACCGTGCGCAGAGCGCGCGGGACCTGCGCGTCGCCCGGCTGCGCCTGGAGCTGCTCGAGCAGCTGCCGCTCGGAACGGCCGGGCGCCTCGGCACCGCGCCATGATCATCAGCGAAAGCGGGACGACTATGCGGTCAGGGTTTCTGATACTCGCGGCAGGCCTCGCGGCTGCCGGCTGCAACGGGGCCGACTCGGCCGCCGAAGTGAAGGCCGCACCGCCGCCGGTGGTGCTCGGTCCCGAGAGCATCGGGGTGGCGGACAGCGTTCCGCTCTCGACCGGGCCGCTCATCTCCGGCGCCCTGGTACCCGAGACCAGCGCGCAGATGCGGGCCGAAGTCTCGGGCGCGGTGCTGCAGGTCTACGCCGAGGAAGGGCAGCGCGTCCGGCGCGGCGAGGTGCTCGCGCGGCTCGACGACACCGCGCTGCGCGAGGCGCAGCTCAGTGCGCGCGCCGCGATGCGCTCCGCCGAGAGCGCGGCACAGCTCGCCCGGCGGAACGAGGAGCGGTCGGTGCGGCTCAGCGGCGCCGGTGCCATCGCCGAGCGCGAGCTGGAGCAGGCGCGGCTCGCCGCGACGAGCGCGGCCGGCGCCCTCGCCGATGCGCGGTCCCGCCTGGTGAGCGCGGAGCGCCAGCTCGCCAAGGCTACGATTCGCGCGCCGTTCAGCGGCGTCGTGGCGGAACAGGCCGTGAATGCCGGCGATGTGGTCCAGATCGGCGCGCTCCTCTACACGGTCGTGGATCCGGCGAGCATGCGCCTCGAAGCCTCGGTCCCCGCGAGCGACGTCGCATCGCTGAGCGTGCCGATGCCGGTGGACTTCACGGTCACCGGATACGAAGGGCGCGCATTCGAGGGCCGCGTGACGCGCATCAACCCGGCGGCGGATCCGGCGACGGGCCAGGTGGGCATCACCGTCGCGATTCCCAACTCCGCCGGCTCGCTCGTCGCCGGGCTCTTCGCCGAGGGGCGCGTGTCGACGATCGAGCGCCACGCGCTCGCGGTGCCGGCGTCGGCGGTGGACGAGCGCGGCATGTCGCCGGCGGTGCTCCGCATCCGCTCCGCGCGCGTCGAGCGCGTCCCGGTCACGCTCGGCATCCGCGACGAGGTGCGCGAGCTCGTCGAGGTCTCGGGCGCCATCGCGCGCGGCGACACGGTGCTGCTCGGGACGGCGCAGGGGATCGCGGAGGGGACGGTGGTGCGGGTGAGGCAGGAGAGCGGGGAAGGCGGGCGGAAGGACGGAAAGACGGAAGGACGGAAGGCGGCAGTGCCTGGAGCGGATTCGGGTCGCGGCGTCCGGGAATGACGGAGCTTCCGTCTTTCCGTCTTTCCGTCTTTCCGTCCGAGATGAGGACCCATGTTCATATCTGATTTCGCCATCAAGCGCCCCGTCGTCACCGTCACCGCCATGGTGGCGCTGGTGGTGTTCGGGCTGTTCGCGCTGATCAACCTGCAGACCGACGAGTTTCCCGACGTCGCGCAGCCGCTCATCGTGGTGACCGTGCCGTATCCGGGGGCGTCGCCGTCGGAAGTGACGCGCGAGATCATCGAGCCTATCGAGGACGCGGTCTTCGCGATCAGCGGCGTCGACGGGCCGAAGTCGATCTGCACGGCGACGGACGGCCTCGCGCAGTGCCAGATCTTCTTCGACTTCGAGAAGCCGATCGAGCAGGCGAGCCAGGACATTCGCGACGCGATCTCCGCCAAGCGCGCGGACCTGCCGCCCGAGATGGAAGAACCGGTCCTCACGCGGCTCGACCCGGCCGACATGCCGGTGATGACGCTGACGCTCACGTCGAGCACCGTGCCCGCCACGACGCTCACGCGCCTCGCCGATCCCGGCGTCACGAAGTCGCTCCGGGCCATCACGGGCGTGGGGCAGGTGAGCGTGGTCGGCGGCATCGAGCGCGAGCTCACCGTCGAGATCCGGCCGGAGGCGCTGCAGGCCGCCGGGATCGGCGTCGCCCAGGTGGTGCAGGCGCTGCAGTCGCAGAATCTCGCCGCGCCGGTGGGCCGCGTGACGGGCGGGCTCGAGGAGCGCGCCATCCGGCTGCACGGGCGCCTCGAGCGGCCCGAGGACTTCGCGAACATCGCGATCGCGGAGCGGAACGGCGAGGTCATCCGGCTCGGCCAGGTCGCCACGGTGAAGGACGGCACCGAGGAGCCGCGCACGCTCGCGCTCTTCAACGGCCGCGAGGCCGTCGGCATCGAGATCCTCAAGTCGAAGGGCTACAGCACCACCGCCGTGAGCGACAAGCTGCGCGCCGCGATCGCGGAGGTGCAGCAGACGATGCCGGCAGGCGTCGAGCTCGAGATCGTGCAGGACGCCGGCGAGCGGGTGGACCAGGCGGTGACCAACGTGCAGGAGGCGCTGATCGAGGGCGCGCTCCTCACGGTGCTCGTGGTCTTCCTCTTCCTGAATTCGTGGCGCTCGACCGTCATCACCGGGCTCGCGCTGCCGGTCTCGGTGCTCGCCTCGTTCATCGCCGTCTGGGCGTTCGGCTTCACGCTCAACACGATGTCGCTCCTCGGCCTCTCGCTCGCGATCGGCATCCTGATCGACGACGCGATCGTGGTGCGCGAGAACATCGTGCGCCACATCGAGATGGGGAAGGACCACTACGAGGCCTCGCGCGAGGGGACCGACGAGATCGGCCTCGCCGTGGCGGCGACGACCTTCTCGATCGTCGCGGTGTTCGTACCGGTGGCGTTCATGTACGGCGTCGCGGGGCAGTGGTTCAAGCCCTTCGCGCTCACGATCGCCTGCTCGGTGCTCGTGTCGCTCTTCGTGAGCTTCTCGCTCGACCCGATGCTTTCCGCCTACTGGCCGGATCCGCAGACCGAGGCGCACGAGCGGCGGAACCCGATCGCGCGCGCGCTCGACCGGTTCAACAAGTGGTTCGACCGGCAGACCGACAACTACGCGAAGCTCATCGGCTGGGCGCTCGACCACCGGTGGACCATGGTCGGGCTCGCGGGGCTCGCCTTCTTCGGCGCCATCGCGCTGCAGGCGACGGTGGGCGGCGCGGGCTTCGTGCCGGTGAGCGACCGGAGTGAGGTCTTCTTCATCGTCGAGACGCCACCCGGCTCGAGCCTCGAGTACACGCGGATGAAGACCGAGGAAGCCGCCGCCATCGCGCGCGAGCACCCCGAAGTGGCGTACACCTACACCGCCATCGGCACCCCGCTGCCGCTGCTCGTGCCCAGCGTGGACCAGGCGCAGGTGTACGTACGGCTCGTTCCGAAGGCGGAGCGCTCCATCAGCCAGGAGGCGCTCGGCCAGACCCTCCGGCGCGAGACCGCGAGCCTCGGCGGTGCCACGGTGTCGGTCTTCACCAGCGGCTTCGGCGGCGCGTTCAAGCAGGTGCAGCTGCAGCTGAGCGGAGACGACCCGGTGGTCCTGACGCGCCTCGCGCAGCAGGTGGCGGAGCGCGTGCGGCAGATTCCCGGCGCGGTGGACGTGGGCCTCTCGACGCGCGGCGAGAAGCCCGAGCTCGAGGTGGAGCTCAACCGCGGGCTCGCGGGGTCACTCGGCATCTCGGTGGGGCAGGTGGCGCAGGCGCTCCGGCCGGCGTTCGCGGGCATCGACGCGGGCGACTGGGTGGACCCGAGCGGCGAGACGCGTGACGTCGAGA
>DAINRR010000078.1:0-13184 GCA_036741715.1 Gemmatimonadales bacterium | reverse complement strand
CGCGCGCTGAATCCCGCGTCGACCAGGAGCGTCGCCCCGCCGCACGAGATCGCGATGCAGTTGCCGCGCGAACCGGAGCCGAGGATGTGCAGCGTGGTCACGCGAGCCTCCGATACGTCGCCGCGAGCGACGCGGCCCGTTCCGGAGTGAGCTCGATGTCCCGCCTCGGCAGGACCCGTCCCGCGATACGGAGGAAGCCTTCCTCGGTCACGCGCTCGCCATCGCAACCCCACGCGAAGGGACGTACGTACTTCGGCACCGCCGCTGCGCCGAAGACGTTCGCCCCGGCGCCCACGATCGTGCCCGTCGGCAGCATCGTGCCGATCGCCGTCTTGGCGTGATCGCCGATGAGGCTGCCGAGAAAGGTCCGGCCCGTCTCGACCGGCTCGCCATCGGCCACGAGGCGGATGGGGCCGTAGGTGTTCTTCAGGTTCGAGGTCGTGGTCCCGGCGCCGAGATTGGCCCAGTGGCCGATGACGCTGTGGCCCACGAAGCCCTCGTGGGCCTTGTTGGCGTACCCGATGAAGACGCTCGTGGAAACCTCGCCCCGCACGACGGCGCGGGGCCCGATCACCGAGCTCCGGACGAAACCTCCGACCACGCGCGCGCCGGCGCCGATCCAGCAGGGACCTTCGAGGCGCGTGCCGCTTCGAATCTCTGCGCCCGCGTCGAGGACGACGGCGCCAGCGCGCACGTCGAACACGACCCCCGGCTCGACGAGCGCACCTCGGGAAACGATCCGGCCGGCCTCGCCGATGAGGATCGTGCCCGCCGGAAGGTCCGCACGCCCCGTGACCTCGTCGCAGTCCGGGCCGAGCAGCAGCTCGAGCGCCCGCAGCAGGTCATAGGCGCCGCGCAGCCGCACGCCCGCGATCTCCTGGCACGCACCCTCGCCCGCCAGGTGGGGCGTGCCATCGGTCGCGGCGATGCACGCGACCGTTTCTCCGTCGTGCGTCAGCCGGGTGACGCCAGGCGCCAGCGTGATGCGACCGGCAGCCGGCGCGAACCAGCTCGCAGCCACGAACGATCCCGCGCGCACGCGCGGCACGACGGGCGGGGCATCCACATCGACGAAGTCCGCCACGTGCGCGCCGACGATGCCCGCGGCGGCGGCGCCGAGCGAGCGCTCCCACCGTTCGCGAATGCGCCAGGCACCTGCGCGCAGCTCCGCGATCGGTCGCACACCGCTCCAGGGCGCCCAGGCTGGGCCGGGTGCCTCGGGCTCCACGAGGAACAGCTCGCTCACGGCAGGTCCCGTACGTCGGGGGGGAGCGCGTCGAGCACGCGCTTGAGGTCTCCCGACTGCTCCCTCGGCATGATGAGGATGCGCCCGTTCGCATGGACCACGACGAGATCCTGGACGTTGCTCAGCACGATGGTGTCCCGGTCGCTCCAGACGATGCAATCGTGCGATTCGTGCAGCACGGCCGGACCCACGACGACGTTCCCGCCCCGGTCCTTCGGCCGGACTCGCGTCAGCGCCTCCCACGTGCCGATGTCGTCCCAGGCGAACGCGCCGCTCACGACCGCGACGTTACGGCTGCGCTCCAGGACCCCGACGTCGATGGACACCGCAGTGACGGACGAGAAGAAGCGCTGGATGTCGCCGTCGGCGAGCGCGCCCAGATGAGGCGAGACCTCGGGCGTGTGCTGCCGCACCTCGGTCAGGAGGCGCGCGGCGGTCCAGGCGAAGAGGCCGCTGTTCCAGAGCGCGCCCGCCGCCATCAGGTCGAGCGCGGTCGCCGCATCGGGCTTCTCCGAGAACCGCGCCACGTTCCAGGCATCGGACGAGAGCCTGGCGCCGCGGACGATGTATCCGTAACCCGTCTCCGGCCGGCTCGGCTCCATCCCGACCGTGACGAGCCGGTCGTGCGCGCGCGCGCAGCCGAGCGCCGCCTCGGCGGTGCGCCGGAACGCTGCGGCGTTGCCGATCGCCCAGTCCGCATGCATCGACAGCACTTCGGCGTCGGGATCGCGGCGCAGCGCCTCGTAGGAAGCCCAGATGAGCGCCGGCGCCGTGGAGGCGGCGCGCGGCTCGACGAGCACATTCTCGGGTGGGAGGCCCAGCTGCTCGATCATGCGGGGTGCGAGCCCGGCGCCGGTGACCACCAGGATGCGCTCGGACGGGATCAGCCCGGCGAGCCGCTCGACCGCGTCTTCGGCCGTCGAGCGTGGGCCGGCGAGCGGCAGCAGCTGCTTCGGATTGGAGGGCGTGCTGAGCGGCCAGAAGCGCGTGCCCGACCCTCCGGCCAGCAGGACCGCCCACCTCATCGGCAGCGCATCGGACGTGGAACCATCGTGGCAGGCACCCGGGCGATCAGAAGTGGCGTGAGACGCTAGAGCAGCGAGGCGAGGGCAGGCCCATCGCGGCGGAGGTCGTAGAGCAGCGTACCGACGTCGGCGTCCGCACGCGCGAGGACGAGCAGCCAGTGACCGCCGCGCACGGCGGTGAGCAGGGCGTACCCCGCGTCGAATTCGAGCACCGTGCGGAAGAGCTGTCCGGACCCGGCGTGCTCTCCGAACCTCCCGGCGGGGCGGAGCAGCGTGATGGTGAGGGCGGAGAGCGCATCCGCGTCGGGCACCGTGCCGGCATGATCGATCGGCAGGCCGTCCGGGCTCACCACGACGGCGCCGCTCACGCCGTCATGCGCGGCGAATCGGCGCACGAGCTCTGCCAATCCTGGCATCCGCGACACTCCGGGAGGAAGGGGGATTCCGCGCTGCGGGAACGTAGGAGGCGAGATGGTCGAAGTCAAGAAATGACGGCGGGTTGGATCGCGTCGCGGGGATGTTGACCGACAGCGCCCGGCCCCCTTAGAGTTCGTGGCTCATGCGCCCATTTCCGTTCGTCCTGCTGGTCGCCGGCCTCGCGGCCTGCAGCGACCCGAATTCGCTCCCCGACGCCCAGATCTCGAACGTCGTGGACACCTTCACCATTTCGGCGCTCACCGGCACTCCGATCGCCTCGCCAAGCGCGTACTCGATCGCCGATCGCGCGCCGATCCGGACCGACCTGAGCGCGGGCTTCGATTTCGCGTTCGATATCGTTCCCGGCACCGGTACGCCGGTGCTGCTGCCGCGCTCCGCACTCGGGTTTCCGACCGAGGGAGCGCTGCTTCCCGGCCTGCAGGAGCGCGAGGAGATCTTCGACGCCATCACCGAGGGCGTCACCAACGGCTACATCACGACCGACACGATTCCGGTGGCGGTGGGAGAGCGCTACATCGGCCGCTCCCGGATCGTCTGCTCCTCCCTCGGCGTGCCGAAGTACGGAAAGTTCGAGATCCTGGAGGTGGACGCCGCCGCGCGCACCATCACGATCAAGACGCTCGTGAACGAGAACTGCGGGTACATCGGGCTCGAGCCCGGCCTTCCGGAAGACTAGCCGTGCTCGATCTCAAGCGCCTGCGACAGGATCCGGAGGCCACCCGGGCGGCGCTCGGCCGGCGCCAGGACCCGGCCCTCGACGCCACCGTCGCTCAGGTACTCGATCTCGACCGGCGCTGGCGCGAACTCCTCGCGCGCACCGAGGCGATCAAGGCCGAGCGTAACGCGGCCTCGGAGGAGGTCGCGCGGCTCAAGCGCTCCGGCGGCGCGGCGGATGAGCTGATGGCGCGGCTCCGTGCGTCCGGCGAGGAGGCCCGCCAGCTCGACGCCGAGACGCGCGAGCTGGACGCCGCACTGCAGGCGCTGCTGCTGCACCTTCCGAACATTCCGCACGCGGGAACGCCCGACGGCGGCGCCGACGCCAACCGGGTGGTGCGCACCTGGGGCCAGCCGCCGCAATTCGATTTCGAACCGCGGCCGCACTGGGAGATCGGTGCCGCGCTCGGCCTCTTCGACCTGGCCGCGGGCGCGAAGATCGCGGGATCCGGCTTCCCGCTGCTCACGGGGCAAGGTGCGCGCCTCGTCCGCGCGCTGGCCAATTTCATGCTCGACCTGCACACCGCGGAGCATGGCTACACCGAGGTCGCCCCGCCCTACCTCGTGAATCGTGCGACGCTCACGGGCACGGGGCAGCTGCCCAAGTTCGAGGAGGATGTCTACGCGGTCCCCGCGGATGACCTGTTCCTCATTCCGACCGCCGAGGTGCCCGTCACGAACATCGTCCGGGACGAGATGCTCGACGGCGACGCGCTCCCGCGCACCTACGTCGCCTACACGCCCTGCTTTCGCCGTGAGGCCGGCGCGCACGGGAAGGACACGCGCGGTCTCATTCGCGTTCACCAGTTCGACAAGGTCGAGCTCGTGCGCATCGTCCGGCCGGAGGCCTCGGATGCCGAGCACGCCACGCTCACCGGACACGCCGAGACGGTGCTGCAGCGGCTCGGGCTTCCGTACCGCGTCCTCGAGCTGGCAGCGGGAGACACGGGGTTCGCCGCGGCGCGCACCTTCGATCTCGAGGCCTGGGCTGCCGGCGTCGGCGGCTGGCTCGAGGTGTCGAGCTCCAGCACCTTCACCGACTTTCAGGCGCGGCGCGCCAACATCCGGTACCGGCCCGCGCCGGGCGCGAAGCCGGAGCATGTCCATACGCTGAACGCGTCCGGTGTCGCGCTCCCGCGGACGATCATCGCGCTGCTCGAGAACAACCAGGCCGCCGACGGCTCGGTGCGCATCCCCGAGCCGCTCGTTCCGTTCATGGGCACCGCGCGGCTCGTGCCGCGTGCCTAAGCCGCAGCGCCGCCTTCGGCGCATTGCGCCGGCGGCGGCGGTCCTTCTCGTCGCGGTCCTGGCCGGGCTCAGCCTCGGCACCGGATATCTCGTCGCCCGACATTTCCGCGCCGAAGCCAACGCCATGAGCCGGCTCTACTCGGGCGTCTTCTCCGGCCTCACGTCCCCCGAGCCCGGCGGGGAAGGCGTGGCGCTGCTCCAGCTCGCCGAGCAGGTGCGCGCGCTCGGCATGCCGCTCGTCGTGACCGATTCGGCGGGGAACGTGACGGCGGCGGACAACCTGCCGCGGGCACTCGCCGAGCTGCCGCCGCACGATCCGCGCATCGCCCAGTATGTGGCACGCCTCGATCGCGCCAACCCGCCGCTCTACGACTCGCTCCTCGGCCAGCGCGTGCACTACGGGCCGATGCCGGCCGAACGGCAGCTCACCACGCTCGCGATCATGCAGGCGCTCACCATTGCCGTGATGGTGGCGGTCGCGATCTTCGCCTACCGGAATGCGATGAGCGCCCAGCGGGACCGCCTGTGGGTGGCGATGGCGCGCGAGGCGGCGCACCAGATGGGCACGCCGCTCACCAGTCTCCAGGGCTGGATCGAGACGATCCGCTCGCGCCCGACGCCGCCGCCGCAGCTCGCGGAATACCTCGCGGCCGATGCGGAACGCCTGGACCGGGTGGCGCAGCGCTTCGAACGGATCGGCAATCCGGCACGGCGGGAGCCGGTCGCGCTGGGGGCGCTGTCGGGCCGCGTCGGCGAATACTTTCGTCCGCGCCTCCCGCGCCGCGCCAACGCCATCGAGCTCCGCATCGAGGCGCCGGGCGCGGGACCGACCGTCACCGGGGACGCGGTGCTGCTCGAGTGGACGCTGGAGGCACTCGTCAAGAATGCGATCGACGCACTGCACGGCCGCGCCGGGACGATTATCCTGCGGGCGAGCGCCTCCGACGGCCGCGCCGAGCTCCGCGTGATCGACGACGGCCCCGGCGTGCCGAAGGAGATCCGCCGGGCGCTCTTCGAGCCGGGCATCACCACGAAGCAGGGAGGGTGGGGCATCGGGCTGGCGCTCGCGCGGCGCGTCGTCGAAGACGCGCACGGCGGCGAGCTCGTGCTCGAGCCGCGGGACGACGGCACCTGCTTTCTCATCCGCCTTCCACTGGCCGACCAGAATTCCTGATGGATACATCGACGCTCGCACAGCAGTGGCTGCAGTCGCTCAATCCCGCCCAGCGGGAGGCCGTGATGCACGTGCACGGTCCGCTCCTCGTGCTGGCGGGCGCGGGCTCGGGCAAGACCCGCGTGCTCACCACGCGCATCGCGAGCCTCATCGAGCAGCACGGCGTGCCGCCAGAGCGCATCTTCGCCGTGACGTTCACGAACAAGGCGGCCGGGGAAATGAAGGAGCGCATCGGCCGCCTGCTGGAGCGGGACCCGGCGGGCCTCTGGATCGGCACCTTCCATTCACTCTCGGCGCGGCTCCTTCGCCGCGAGGCGGACCTGCTCGGCTTTTCGCGCCAGTTCACGATCTACGACCAGGACGACAGCGTCTCGCTCGTGCGGCGCCTGATGGAGCAGCGCGGCCATTCGACGAAGACGTTCACGCCGCGCGCCGTGCAGTCGGTGATCTCCAGCGCGAAGAACCGGATGCAGGCGCCCGAGGCGCTCGCGGCATCGGCCGGCTTCGACCGGCTCGCCGCCGCCGCGGCCGACGTGTACGGTGCGCTGGGGCCCGCGCTCAAGGCGGCGAACGCGATGGACTTCGACGACCTGCTCCTCCATCCGCTCACGCTGTTCCGCGACCATCCCGACCGGCTCGAGCGCTATCGCGACCGTTTCCAGTTCATCCTCGTGGACGAGTTTCAGGACACGAACCGCGCCCAGTACGAGCTGATCCGGCTGCTGGGTGCCCACGGCAACGTCTGCGCCGTCGGTGACGACGATCAGTCGATCTACGGGTGGCGGGGCGCCGACGTGCGGAACATGCGGGAGTTCCAGCGCGACTTTCCCGGCACGAAGCTCGTCCGGCTCGAGGAGAACTACCGCTCGACGCAGGCGGTGCTCGACGCGGCCAACGGGGTCATCGCGGAGAATGCCGGCCGCATCGGCAAGACGCTTCGTACGCGACGCCAGGGCGGCGAGTCGCTCACGCTCCTCGCTGCCGCCGACGAGCGCGACGAAGCCGAGTGGGTGGTGCGCGAGCTCGAGCGGCGCCGCGCGGCGGGGGAATGGGCGCTGGAGGAGATGGCGGTCCTATACCGGACGAACGCGCAGTCCCGCGCCTTCGAGGAAGCCTTCCGGCGCGCCGGCGTACCCTACCGCCTGATCGGCGCCACCAGCTTCTACGAGCGCCGCGAGGTGAAGGATCTCCTCGCCTACCTCCGCCTCGTCGCGAATCCGGCGGATGACGAAGCCTTTCTCCGGGCGGTGTCCGTGCCGAAGCGCGGGCTGGGCGAGACGAGCATCGCGCTCCTCCTCGAGGCCGGGGCACAGTGGCGGCGGCCGCTCCTCGAAACCGCGCGCCTCGCCGACGGCATCGCCGATCTCCGGCCGAATGCCCGCGCCGCCTTCCGCGGCTTCGCCGGGCTGATCGACCGGATCGCCGCATCGGCCGCCACCGGGACTCCAGCGGAGATCCTCGAGGAAGTCATCCGCGTCACCGAATACGAGTCGCATCTCCTCGCCGAAGGGCTCGAGGGGCAGGAACGGTGGGAAAACGTGCGCGAGCTCCTCGCGAGTGCCGCCAACTGGTCCGAGGTCGTCGAGGCGGCGGATGACGAGGGCACTCCCCTCGAGCGGTTTCTCGCCGAAGCGGCCCTCGTATCGGCGAACGACCGGATCACGGGGCAGGATCAGGGCGTCACGCTGATGACGCTGCATACTGCCAAGGGCCTCGAATGGCCGGTGGTGGTGCTCGCGGGTCTCGAAGATGGCCTCTTCCCGCTGGCGCGTGCCGCGGACCAGCCCGAAGGCGTCGAAGAGGAACGGCGCCTCTGCTATGTCGGCCTGACTCGCGCCAAGGACAAATTGTACGTGACCTGGGCGCGGGCGCGGCGGCGCGGCGGTGAGCTGAGGCCGGGAGCACCGTCGCGGTTCCTCCGGGCGCTGCCGCCGGCGATCCTCGACGAGCGGCGCACGACCAATCTGTGGGCCCCCGACTGGGGCGGGTCGGCTGGCCGCCAGGCAGGCCGGGAGCGGTGGGGGCGGGCGGGCATCGCGCAGCGGGCAGGGGGCTCCGGCGGAGCGAGCGCCCCGCCGCCGGCCGCGGAGGAGGCGTCGCAGGATGCGCCGCGTTATGTGAAGGGCGAGCGGGTGAAGCACCGCCGCTTCGGATCGGGCACGATCCAGGGGCTCAGCGGGGGCGGGCGTGATCTCAAGGTCACCGTCGCCTTCGACGACGAAACCGTCGGCACGAAACAGCTGCTCGTGGCGTATGCGGGCCTCGAGCGCGACTGGGAGGGAGCATGAGCATCGGAGAAGCGGAAGTGCTGCACGCCGCGCGTCTGGCGGAGCTCGCCGTGGACGAGGCCGAGCTGCCGCGGCTCGTGGCACAGCTCGGCAGCATCGTGGCCTATGTCGAGCAGCTCGGCGAGCTTCCGGCCGACGAGACCGCCGCCCCGCACCTCGCCGGCGCGGCCACGGCCCCGTTGCGCGACGACATGGTGCGCCGCGGGCTCCCTCCGGCCGCGCTCGAGTCGCTCACCGCCGAGTTCCGCGACGGGTTCTTCCTCGTGCCGGTGCGCGGCACCATGGCGGACGGATGAAGACGGCGCGGGAAGTGGCCGCCGCCACGGCGGACGCACTCGACCGGACGGGCGCAGCCGGCCTCAATGCGACGCTTCACTGGTCGCGGGAGCTGCTCGAGCGGGAGGCGGCGCACGCCGAGCAGGTGCGCCGCTCCGGTGGAACGGGCTCGACCCTCTACGGATATGCCATCGCGGTCAAGGACAACATCGTCACCACCGAACAGCCGACCACGTGCGCCTCCCGCATCCTCGAAGGCTACGTCTCCCCGTACAACGCCACCGTCGTCGAGCGACTCCGCGGCGCCGGTGCGATGATCGCGTGCAAGACGAACCTCGACGAATTCGCGATGGGATCATCGACCGAGCACTCGGCATTCGGCCGGGTGAAGCACCCCCTCGATCCCGATCGGGTGCCGGGCGGTTCGTCCGGCGGATCCGCGGCACTCGTCGCGGCCGGCGCCGTCCGTGCGGCGCTCGGATCGGAGACGGGCGGGTCGGTGCGGCAGCCCGCGTCGTTCTGCGGCGTCGTCGGCGTGAAGCCGAGTTACGGGCGGGTGAGCCGGTACGGACTCGTCGCGTTCGGGTCGTCGCTCGACGCGGTCGCCGTCTTCGGAGCGACGGTGGATGACGCGGGCCGGGTGCTCAACGCCATCAGCGGCCACGACCCGCTCGACTCCACGACGGTAGCGGCGCCCCCGATGGGGCGGCCGGACACCTGGGACGATCTGTCCGGCGTCCGGGTCGGGCTGCCGCGCGAGTACTTCCCGCCGGACCTCGACGCCGGCGTGCGCGCGGGCGTCGAGCGGGGAATCGCGGCGCTGAAAGCGCTCGGCGCCGACGTCGTCGAGGTGTCCCTGCCGCATACGAAATACGCCGTGCCCGCCTATTACATCGTGGCGCCGGCCGAGGCCTCGTCCAACCTCGCGCGCTACGACGGGGTCCGCTACGGCGCGCGCCACGATGGCGAGGGCGATGTGCGCGCCCTCTACCAGGCGACACGCGGACGGGGGTTCGGTCCCGAGGTGCGCCGCCGCATTCTGGTGGGCACCTACGCGCTGAGTGCGGGCTACTACGATGCCTACTACCGGAAGGCGCAGCAGGCGCGCGCGCTCATCGCGGAGGATTTCCGTCGGGTGTTCGACAGCGGCATCGACCTGCTCTTCACGCCGACGACGCCGACGCCCGCCTTCCGCGCGGGCGAAAAAACCGACGACCCGGTGCAGATGTATCTCGCCGACATCTTCGTCTGCCCGGCCAACCTCGCGGGGCTCCCCGCCGTGAGCATTCCCGTGGGGCGTTCCGGCGGCCTCCCGATCGGCGCGCAGATCATAACGCCCTATTTCCGGGACAGCCGCATGCTGTCGGTGGCGGCGCTCCTCGAGCGCGCGCTGGATCCGACCGAGGAGGTGCGCTGATGACGTGGGAAACGGTGATCGGGCTCGAGATCCACGTGCAGCTGAGCACGCGCAGCAAGATGTTCTGCGGATGCTCCACCGCCTTCGGCGATGCGCCGAACACGAACGTCTGTCCCGTCTGCCTCGGCCTCCCGGGCGCGCTTCCCGTGACGAACGGCCGCGCCATCGAGCTCGCGACGCGGGCGGCACTCATGCTCGGGTGCACGGTGCACGAGCTCAGCATCTTCGCGCGGAAGAACTACTTCTATCCCGACCTGCCGAAGGGCTACCAGATCTCGCAGTTCGATCAGCCGCTCGCTACCGATGGCCAGGTCGAGTTCGAATCGCCGGAGCGCGGCCGCGTCGCCGTGCACATCCAGCGCCTCCACGTGGAGGAGGATGCGGGGAAGTCGCTGCACGATCGGGTGCCCGGCCGCACGGCCGTGGACTTCAACCGCTCGGGCGTGCCGCTCGCCGAGATCGTGAGCGGGCCCGATCTCAGGAGCCCGGCGGAGGCGCGGGCCTGGCTCACCGTCATGCGCCAGCTGATCATGTACAGCGGCGCCGGCCGCTGCAGCATGGAAGAGGGCAGCCTGCGCGTCGACGCGAATCTCTCGGTGCGGCGGCAGGGGGAAGCCCGGCTCGGCACGAAGACCGAGGTGAAGAACATGAACAGTTTCGCCAACGTCGAGCGCGCGCTCGAGGCGGAGCGGGAGCGCCAGATCGCCCTCCTCGAAGGGGGCGGCAAGGTCAGGCAGGTGACGCTCCTCTTCGACGCCGCGGCCGGGACGGTGCATCCGACTCGCGCCAAGGAAGAGAGCCATGACTACCGGTATTTCCCCGATCCCGATCTTCCGCCGCTCGTCCTGACGGCGGAGTGGATCGAGCACCAGCGCGAGTCGCTTCCCGAAATGCCCGCCGCCCGGCGCGCCCGGCTCGAGGGCGCCGGCGTGTCTGCCTATCACGCCGGCGTGATCACCGCCGAGCCGCCGCTGGCGGATTACTTCGATGCCCTCGTGCGGGCGGGCGTGCCGACGCGCAGCGCGGCGAACTGGATCACCGGTGACGTGATGACCGCGTTCAACGAGACCGGCGGATTTCCGGTCTCGGCCGCCCGCGTGGCGGAGCTCGTCGCCCTGGAGCGCGAAGGGGGAGTGAGCCTGCAGGCGGCAAAACGCATCTTCGCCGAGCTCCGCACGACCGACGAGCCCGTGCGCGACGTCGCCGAGCGCCTCGGGCTCCTGCAGGTGCGGGAGGAGAGTGCGCTGGCGGAATGGGTCGACGAGGTCCTCGCCGCACATCCCGCGGAGCTCGAGCGCTTCCGCGCGGGCGAGTCGAAGCTCATCGGGTTCTTCGTGGGGCAGGTGATGAAGCGCAGCGGCGGGCGGGCCGATCCGAAGGGCATTCAGCCCCTGCTGCAGGCGCGGCTCAAGTGATGCGCCCCGTGGAAAGGATCCGGGAGGATTTCCCGGCCCTCCAGCGGATCCATGGCGGGCGGCCGGTGGCCTATTTCGACGGCCCGGGCGGGACCCAGGTGCCCAGGCAGGTCGTCGAGGCGATGACCGGGTACCTCTACCATCACAACGCGAACACCCACTGGGCGTATCCGGCGAGTCGGGAAACGGACACCGCGCTTCTCGCAGCGCGCGAAGCGTTCGCCGACTTTCTCAACGCAGCGCCGCGAGAGATCGCATTCGGCGCCAACATGACCACGCTCACGTTCCACGTGGCCCGCGGTCTCGGCCGGGGGTGGGGCCCGGGCGACGAAATCGTCGTCACCGAGCTCGACCATCACGCCAACGTGGCGCCCTGGGAAGCCGTCGCGAAGGAGCGCGGCGCGACGCTGCGCAGCGTTCGCCTGCTCCCTGAAACCGGCACGCTCGACTGGAACGATCTCGAGCGTGCCGTGGGACCGCGCACCCGGCTCGTCGCCATCGGCGCTGCGTCGAACGCGCTCGGTACGGTCACCGATGTGACTCGTGCCGCCCGGCTCGCGCGCGAGGCAGGCGCGCTCACCTACGTGGACGCCGTGCACTACGCCGCCCACGCGCTGGTCGACGTCGCCGAGCTGGGGTGTGACTTCCTCGCCTGCTCGCCGTACAAGTTCTGCGGCCCCCACCTCGGGGTGCTCTATGTGCGCGAGGGGATCGCCGGATCGATCGACATCCCGAAGCTGCGCCCGGCACCCGACTCGGCTCCCGAACGGTTCGAGACCGGCACGCTCAATCACGAGGGGATCGTCGGCGCCGCCGCCGCCGTGGATTTCTTCGCCGGGCTCGCCGCCGGATCGACTCGGAGGGAGCGCCTGGCCACCGCACTGGCGGCGCTGCACGTGCGCGGCAACGCGCTGGCCGCCCAGCTCTGGAAGGGCCTCGACGCCATCCCCGGCGTACGCCTCTACGGTGTCTCGCCGGAGCAGCCGCGCACGCCCACCGTCGCGTTCACGGTCGGCGGCATGCCGTCGGAAATGGTGGCAGGTGCGCTGGCGGACCGGGGCTTCTTCGTGTCGCACGGGGACTTCTACGCCGCGACGGTCATCGAGCGCCTCGGTGCCGCGCCTGACGGGCTCGTCCGGGTCGGTTGCGCCTGCTACACGACGCGCGAGGAGGTCGATGCGCTGGTGGCGGCAGTCGAAGAGGTCTGCCGCGCCCCGGCAGTGCGGGTGGGTTGACGGGCGCGTCAGTGGAGGTGTTCGGTCGGGGAACGAATCCAGCGAAACTGAGGGACCCTTTCTGACCCCGCGGTGTATCGCTGACCCGCGACTCGCCTATTGCGCGAGTCGACCGGCTCCTGGCGGGAGACCCGCGGCGACGCCCCACGGAAGGCGCGATTCGAGTTTCGGCCAGTAGCGGAGCGGATCCTCAGGGAGCCCGTAATGCTCGAGCGCCACCGCCTGCAGGCGATCGGCGTTCCGGCGGCCCCATTCCCGCAGCGCCTGTCGGCGCATCTCCTTCGCCACCTTGAGCGGACGCTCTCCGGACGGGTCGAGCTGCCGCGCCCGCGGGTCCGGCTCGCCGAGCACGCCCATCATGAAATCGAGCGAGAGCGCGAGGTGGCGCTCGACGTCGCCGTCGGTGAGCTCCCACCGGCTCCGCTCCCGCGCCGCCTGCATGCTCCGCTGCCATCCCTGCGTTTCCGTGAGGTGCACCATCCCGCGGAAGAGGCGCCGGTTGGTGCGCACGCTGAAGATCGTCGGCGAGATGATCCGGTCGAGGTGCGCGTCCGCCGCCGAATGGTCCAGCCGGATGAGCTCGCGCGCCGAGCGCGCGTAGGCGTCTCCGAGGTGCGTCTCGACCCGGCTCTCCCAGTATGAGTGCCCGACGGACGATGTGCTGCTGGTGAGCACGAGCTGGCGCGGAACGAAATAGTTGTGCGCGAC
>DAINRR010000077.1:2436-13362 GCA_036741715.1 Gemmatimonadales bacterium | reverse complement strand
GCGCCGCACTGGAGGCCGAGGTCCACGCCTGCACCGACGTCACCGGCTTCGGGCTACTGGGCCACCTCGGCAACATGCTCGCGGCCAGCCGGAAGGGCGCAGAGATCTGGCTCGAGGAGATTCCGATCTACCCGCACGTGCGGAATCTCGCGGCTCGCGGACTCATTCCCGGCGGCACGGAGCGGAACCTCGAAGCCGCCGCGGGCGTGCGCTGGGATTCCTCGCTGGACGCGACAGAGCGGATCATCTGCGTCGATGCGCAGACGTCAGGGGGCCTCCTGATGGCCGTGGCGCCCGAGCGGCACGACGCGCTGATCGAGGCGCTGCGCCGAGAGGGCACGCCGGTTGCCGCGACGATCGGACGGGTCACCGGCGCCGAGGGAATCGTCCACGTGAGCCGGAAGAGAAAATGACGACCTCGCGCGCGGTCGTGGCGCGCCTCGCGCTCGCGCTCGCCACGCTTGCTGGATGTTCCTCCGAGCCTGAACCGCACGTGCCGCAGGAAAGCCCGTCGCTCGACGGGATCGCGATCTTCCCGGCCGACAATCCCTGGAATACGCGCGTGGACGGGGAGCCGGTGGATGCGAACTCCGATGCCATCATCGCAGGTATCGGACTCGATACACCGCTGCACGCCGATTTCGGCGCCGACTGGAACGGCGGACCGTTCGGCATCCCGTACGTCGTGGTCGGAGGCGGCCAGCCGCTGGTGCCGGTGAGCTTCGAGTATGCGGACGAAAGCGATCCGGGCCCCTATCCCATTCCGCCGGACGCTCCGATCGAAGGCGGCGTCCAATCCGAGGGCGATCGGCACATCCTCGTCGTGGACCGGGATGCGCGGCGCCTCTACGAGATCTTTGCCGCGTATCCCGATGGCAACGGGTGGCGCGCGGGCTCCGGCGCCGTGTTCGACCTGACGTCGAATGCGCTGCGTCCCGCCGGGTGGACGTCGGCCGATGCGGCCGGGCTCCCGATCCTTCCCGGCCTCGCGCGGTACGACGAAGCCGTGTCGCCGGAGGGGATCCGTCATGCGCTCCGCTTCACCGCGCGCCGCACGCGACGCGCCTACGTGAGCCCCGCGCGACACTTCGCCAGCTCGAGCACCGATCCGGCGCTCCCGCCGATGGGCATGCGCGTGCGGCTCAAGGCGTCGGTGGACTTGACGGACTTCCCTCCGCAGGCGCGCGCGGTGCTGACGGCGCTCCGGACCTACGGCATGCTGCTGGCCGACAATGGCAGCGACTGGTATATCTCAGGCGCGCCGGACGCTCGCTGGAGCGATGACGACCTCCGCGCGCTCGCCCGCATCACGGGCCGGGACCTCGAAGTCGTCCGGATGGGGCCGCTCACCACAGAATGATCATGAAGAAGTTTCGCTGGACTCCCTCGCAGATGGACCGCCTGGAGCACGCCGTCCGGAAAGGCCTCCGGGTGGCGGTGTCGCGGCGAGGCACCGAGTTCATCGTCGTCGCCGTGCGCCTCACGCAGAAGGACGGGGCCGACGCGCTGGTCGGGCACCTCCCGATGACCGGCGACGAGCTCGTCTTCCGGCTGCAGGACCTGGAGTCGTTCCAGGTCATCGGCGACTAGCGCGTGCCGCCGCCGACGGGCCCCGGGCCGATCGCCATCGTCCACCTCGACGAAAGCTGCCTCGGCAACGGGCGTGAGGGAGACAATCCGGGCGGCGCCGGAGGGCTGATCGAGCTTCGGACACGGGCGGGGATCCAGCGCCGGGACATCTTCCTGTCGGCGCCGGCAACGACGAACAACCGGATGGCGCTCGCGGGAGCCGCGGAAACGCTCGAAGTGCTCGCGCTGAAGGAGGCCCGCCTCCGCGTGCTCCTCGTGTCCGACTCCGAGTACCTGGTGAAGGGCATGCGGGAGTGGGCGCCGGGGTGGGAGCGCCGAGGATGGGTGCGGAAGGGCGGAGCGATCGAGAACCTCGCGCTCTGGCAGCGGCTCGTGGCCGCGTCGCGCCTGCACGAGACGCAGCTCACCTGGGTCCGCGGGCACAAGGGCCACGCGAAGAACGAATACGCGAACGATCTCGCGATCCTCGCGGCGCGCGAGCAGCGGAATTCGAAAGGCGCCGTCGAATCGGGGTTCCCGGCGTGGCTCGAATCCAAGCGGAAGAAGAAGCTGTACCTCGACTACGACCCTGACGAAGCCTTCGCTGCGCTGGAGCAGCGGGTAGCGAGCGGCGAGCGCTTCCCGCACTCGGACGCGGCCGCGCTGCGCCGCTAGGGCGTCACCGCGGGCCTGCCTATCTTCCTCGCATGAGCGACCTCCGCCGCCTCTTCTCGCTGATCGTCCACAACATCGCGGCGATCGACGCGTCCCGGCTCTACTCGCCCGTGACGCTCGGCGAGCTGATGCAGCGGATCGTCCCCTACCGCTCGAGCCGGCGGCACCTCGACGTGGTGACGAGCGAGGAGTACGAGCTGCTGGTCCTCCGGCTCGCCGCCGGAGAGGAAGGGCTCGCGCGTCTCGAGCCGCCCGAAACGCTCGCGCGCTTCCGCCGGGAGCTCGGCGGCGTCCATCCCGACCTGCACATTCTCGTCTTCGACGAAGCAGCGACCCTCACCCTCTCGCGGGACGCGGTGACGGCCGTGCTCGGCGGGACCAGTGGTCGAGGCTTCGCTCCGCCCGCGGAGCGTCCAGTCCCCCCCGCATCCGCCACGCCGGGAGCACCGGCCGGCACCCAGCCAGCTGCGACTGATCCGCCCGCAGCGCCGGCACCGCCTGCGGCTCCAGCGCCTCCGAACGCGCCAGGGCATCCGCCCATCGAGGATGTCGAAATCCTCGAGTGGGAGGGCCCCGGCGAATTCCATACCGATCGCTGCGGCTTCTGCGGCGGGTCACTTCCGGTGGGCCGGGCGGTCAACTTCTGCCCGCACTGCGGCCAGTCGCTTCGCGCGCTGCACTGTCCGAAATGCAACGAGGAAGTCGAGCTCGGATGGCGGCACTGCGTCTCCTGCGGTACCGCACTCGCCGAGCCGTGAGCCGGGTGTAGCGATACGCTCTCCGGGCTGTCATCTTCCGGTATGACGCTGCCCTCCGTGGTCTTCCTCTCCGGCGTTCGCACCGGCTTCGGCGCCTTCGGCGGCACCCTTCGCGACGTTTCCGCGACCGATCTCGGTGTCGAAGCGAGCAGGGCCGCGCTCACGCGTGCCGCTGTCCCACCGGAGCGCGTGGATCACGTCGTCTTCGGGAATGTCCTCCAGACCTCGGCAGATGCCATCTACCTCGCGCGCCATGTGGCACTCCGCGCGGGGTGCCCGGTGGAGACGCCGGCCGTGACCGTCAACCGCCTTTGCGGCTCGGGCTTCGAGGCCGTCATCCAGGGGGCGCACCAGATCCGGCTCGGCGAATCGCGCGTGGTGCTCGCCGGCGGAACCGAGTCGATGAGCCAGGCACCGCACGTGGTGCGGGGTGCGCGCTGGGGCCTCCGGCTCGGGCCGTCCGCGCCCTTCGAGGATTCCCTCTGGGAGGCGCTCCGCGATTCGCAGTGCGGGCTCTCGATGGCGGAAACCGCGGAGAAGCTCGCAACGCAGTTCAGGCTTGGGCGTGAAGATGTCGATGCGGTGGCGCTCCGGAGCCAGCAGCGCGCCGCCGCCGCCTGGAAGCGCGGCGACTTCGCCGCCGAAGTGGTGCCGGTTCCCGTCGTGAACCGCAAGACGAAGTCGGCAGAGCCGTGGGCGGCGGACGAGCACATGCGACCCGACACCTCGCAGGAGGGCTTGGCGCGCCTGCCTCCCTATTTCAAGGCCGACGGCGTGGTCACCGCCGGGAACGCCTCGGGCATCTGCGATGGCGCCGCGGCGCTCGTGCTGGCCGACGAGGCCACCGCGCGGGACGCCGGCTGGGCGCCGATCGGCCGACTCGTGGCGTGGGGCGTTTCCGGAGTCGATCCATCCATCATGGGATTCGGTCCCGTTCCCGCGTCGCGCCTCGCACTGAGCCGCGCGGGGCTCCGGCTCGAGGACATGGACCGCGTGGAGATCAACGAGGCGTTCGCCGCGCAGTACCTCGCGGTCGAGCGTGAGCTCGGCCTCGACCCCGAGCGCACCAACGTCGAGGGCGGCGCCGTGGCGATCGGCCACCCGCTCGGCGCGAGCGGTGCGCGCATCACGGCGCACCTGCTCCACGCGCTCCGCCGCACGGGCGGACGCTACGGTCTCGGCAGCGCATGCATCGGCGGCGGCCAGGGTGCCGCCGTGGTGGTCGAAGCCTTTCCCGCAGCGAAGGAGTGAGCATGGAATTCGCCCTTGCGGCTCTCGCGCTCGCCGTCGGCTACACGTTCTCGAGTATCCGTGTCATCCGGCAGTACGACCGCGCCGTCACGTTCTTCCTCGGCCGGTTCTCCGGCACCAAGGGCCCGGGCCTCATCTTCCTGCCGACCTTCTTCGCCGGCATGAAGCGTGTCTCGCTCCGGATCGTGGCGCTCGACATCCCACCCCAGGACGTGATCACGCGGGACAACGTCTCGGTCCGGGTCAACGCCGTGCTCTACATGCGGGCGAGCGATCCCGAGCGCGTCGTGATGGAAGTCGAGGATTACATGTACGCCACGAGCCAGCTCGCGCAGACCACGCTCCGCTCGGTGCTGGGCGAGGTGGAGCTCGACGAGCTCCTCTCGGACCGGGAGAAGATCAACGCGGTCCTCAAGCGCATCATCGACGAGCGGACCGATGCCTGGGGCATCCACGTCTCCGCCGTCGAGGTGAAGGACGTGGACCTTCCCGAGCAGATGAAGCGGGCGATGGCGCGGCAGGCGGAAGCGGAGCGCGAGCGGCGGGCCAAGGTGATCGCGGCACAGGGTGAGCTGCAGGCCTCGGAGACACTGGCCCAGGCCGCGCATACGCTGGCGTCGGAGCCGATGTCGCTGCAGCTCCGCTACCTGCAGACGGTGATCGAGATCGCCTCCGAGAACAACTCGACGACGATCTTCCCGATCCCCATCGACATCATCAAGCCGTTCATGGACATGGCGGCCAACGCCGCCGCCGGTTCGGCCGCGCGCATGCCGCGCGCTCCCGAGATCGCCCCGGCCACGAAGTCGGCCGCACTGCCCGCGCCGGACCCGACGCTGCCGCAATTCCGCATCGAGGAGCGGGCGCGCGAAGGCCGAGCACAGGAGGAGACGAAGTAGCATGGCGAGCGGCCCCCCGGCCCGGATCGATCGCGCCGCGCTCGAGCGGATCCTCCAGCGCGCAGCCGAGCTGCAGGCATCGGAGCACGAGGGGTCGCATCTCTCGCCCGACGAGATCCTCTCGCTCGGCAAGGAAGTCGGGATCCCCCAGCGCCACCTGCAGCAGGCGATCCTCGAAGAGCGCACCCGCGTCACCGTGGCCGATCCTTCGGGCCTGCTGGACCGCATGGCCGGCCCGGCGACCGCGATGGCGCAGCGCGTCCTGCAGGGCGATGTCGAGCGGCTCGAAACCGCGCTCGTCGGCTACATGGAAGAGCACGAGCTGCTCTGCATCCAGCGCCGCCAGCCGGGACGCATCACCTGGGAGCCCATCGGCGGGTTCCAGGCGACGATCCGCCGCTCCACCGCCGCATTCGGCTCCGGCAAGCGGCCGTTCATGCTCGACCGCGCCAAGGTCGTCTCCGCGACGATCGTTCCGCTGGAGGCGGGATACGCCCATGTGACGCTCGTCGCCGACCTGCGGCCGACACGCGCCGGGTTCATCGGCGGTGCGGCGGCGCTCGCCTCGATGGGCCTCGCCGGAGCCGGCGTGCTGCTGGCGCTCGGCGCCTTTGCGCCGATCGCGATCGCGCCCGTGGCACTCGGCGCGGGGCTCGGCTTCGGTACGATGCGCCAGTATCCGCCGCGCGTCGAGCGGGTGCACCTCGGGCTCGAGCGGGCGCTCGACCACCTCGAGCAGGGCAGCATCAGACCAGGCCATCAGCTTCCACCGAAGACGCCCGGACTGGGCTCGCTCATCACCGACGAGATCCGGAAGGCGATCACGGCGGCGTCAGAACGGGACCGCGGGAAGCGAGGGGGGAGGCCGTGAAGACACACTTCCGGACGACGGCGCTTCTCCTCGCCACAGGCTGCTCCCTCTCCACGAGCAGACCGGCGTTCCAGCCGATGCCCGAGGCGCGCGTCGGAGACCTCGAAGTCGAAGTCCCCGTCGCCACGGAGCGGCTCGCGAAGGCGCTCACCGACGCCGGCATTCCCGTCGCTCGTGTCTCGGTGCAGGACGGATACCTCGAGACGCCGTGGTTCGACACGGCCACGGGCCGAGCGGCCGGCGGGCGTCCGCTCGGCCTGGACGTGGTGCGCGTGCGCGGATGGGTCACGCCGTCGGCGCACGGCTCGAGCGAGATCAAGGTCGAAACGGTGTACCGCCCCATCGCGGATCCTTCCCGCCCGGCTCGAGAGCTCGAGCGGAGCGTGCCCTACGCGCATCCGGTGCGGGTGCAGGTGCGGAACGCCTACCGCGCCATCGGTGCGCGCACCTCGACGGAAGAGCCGGATGCGATCACGCTGAGCGCACGCCGCGAGGCCGCGCGGCGCACGCCGGTTCAGCGCGACACCGCGCTTCCGGACAGCGTGCCGGCCGACTCGGCGCCGCCCGATTCGCTCGCGCCGCCCGCGATCGCGGTCGCCGATTCGACGCCGACCCCGATCCCGCCGCCGGCCCGGGCTGCGCGTGACACGGCTCGTGCGCAGCGGCCGGCGGCCCGAGACACGGCCCGGGCCGTCGCGCCCGTGCCCGCGGCGAGAGACTCGGTACGCGCTGCGGCGCCTGCTCCCGTTCCGGCAGTCCGGGACACGACGCGCGCTCCCCAGCCGCCTCCGCGCGAAGTCATCACCCAGCGACCCGCGCCGGCAGCCGGCTACGCCGTGCAGGTGGCTGCCACGTCCGACTCCACCGCGGCCGCATTCGCTGCCCGCCGGCTCGGCGCGATGGGCATCGAGGCGAACGTCATTCGTGATGCCGGCATGCTGAAGGTGAGGAGCGGCACGTATCCTTCGCGCGCGGCGGCGCAGACGGTCCTGGGGCGAGTCCGGCGCAACTTTCCGGATGCGTTCATCGTGAGGTAAGGCGGGACGGCATCTGCCCGGCGAGGCTCAGGCCGATCCGGAGTTCTCCTGCGCGCACGAAAACACGAAAGGACGAAAGGGACGGTGAGCCGGCGGGCTCCTCGGGCCGGGCGGACATCTTTGCAGGTGGGGCTTCGGCGGAATCGCGAAAACACGAAAGAACAGCGAAAACCACGAAAGGGCCCGCTCGATTGCCGGCGCCCGCTTGTCCGGCAGAGGCAGAGGAATTGTTTGTGCGCTCCCTGCACGCCCGGCACACGGACCCCACGGGCAAGCCCCCAAAAAACACAGGCTCCGAACTCACCAGGGATTCGGAGCCTGCCCGCGAGCGGGACCTTTCGTAGTGTTCGCTGGTCTTTCGTGTTTTCGTGTGCTGCCGTTCGACTCACGCGGCGCAGGTTTGCCTATCGGTCCGCGACTACGTAGCTCCTGACCCACTCCTCGAGTTTCGGGAGGTCGAGCAGCGCGTCCTTGCAGGGGCCGGATGGGAGCGTCATGGTGAGGCCCAGGACGGGGACCTTGCCGGCGACGTCGTGGAGTCCGCTCACCATGTCCCGCTCGCACGCCACCGCGACGACCGCGCGTGGGCGTCGCTCGCGGATCACGCGGCGCGCGAGCTGCCCCCGCGTGGCGACGAAGACGGGAACGTTGTACTTGCCCGCGACACCGAGCACGCCGTCGAGCGTGGCCTTGGAGAGACAGCGCGGGATGAGGAGCAGCAGCTCCCCGGTGCCGACCTTCCGCCCCCGCTGTGCGGCGAATCCGTTGTACACCTTCACCGCCGCGTTCTCGACCCAGTCGCGCCACCCGAACCGCGCGGCGACCCGTGACGTCAGCCGCATGAGCCGGAGGAAGGGCCCGCGCTCGGCCAGGCGCTCCGGAAGCAGCGGCCGATCGAGCACTGTCGCGGCGAGGAGCACGGCCCACCACAGCGAGAGCGTCCCGGCCACGATGCCGAGCGTGATCCAGAGGACGCGGGGCACCATCGGATGCAGCAGTGCGAGGCGGGGACCGAGGAGAAAGACGAGGAGGCCCGCCGCGCCGAAGAGCGCGAGGAGCGCCGCGGCGGACCAGGCGAAGAAGAGCGAGGGCGGCGCATCGTAGTTGCCGGCATTGGGCAGCGGCTGGCCGTCCCACTCGTCCCACTCATGCCCGAGCCGGCGGTCGACGTCGATGTGAATGAGCTGTGCCCGCGGTGAGTCCGCCATGGGGGAAAAAACTAACTACTTTGTCGGCATGCCGCCCTCGCCCGGATTGCGTGGAACGTACCGGACCGACCTCCCGGCGCGCGCCGTCTATTCCGAGGGCGCGGGCATCTATCGTATCGTGCCTGCCGCCATCGCGATCCCCGCGGACGTGGCGGACCTGGTGCGCCTGGTCCGGTGGGCCTCGGCGGAAGGCATGCCGCTCGTCCCGCGAGGCGCCGGGAGCGGAATGGCCGGCGGCAACGTCGGCGACGGTGTCGTCGTCGACCTGACGCGCATCGGCGGGCGCGGCATGTCCATTCTCCCGGAGCGGCGCCTCGCGTCTGCTGCTGCGTGCGTCACGCATCTCGAGCTCAATCGCGCGGCCGGCGCCCAGAGCCTCCGGCTTCCCCCCGATCCATCGAGCAGCCGCTTCGCCACCCTGGGCGGGATGCTCTCGACGAACGCGGCCGGGGCTCGCACCGTTCGCTACGGCAGCGTGCGCCGCTGGGTGCAGGCGGCGGAGATGGTGACGGCCGACGGGGACGTCGTGCGCCTCGAGCGCGGGGATGGGCCCGGCACCGCGGCGGCACTGGCCCGGTTCGAGGCCAGCGTCGCCCCGCGCATCCGGTCGGCATCCGAGGTGGTCGGCGCCGCCTTCCCCTCCACGCGCAAGAACTCCTCCGGGTATGCGCTCGACGCCTGGCTCGCGAGCGGCGACCTGCTCGACCTGATCATCGGCGCGGAGGGCACGCTCGGGATCGTCACGCACATCGAGTGGCGGCTGGACGATCATCCGGGCGCCACTGCCGCGGTCCGCGTGACCCTCGGCTCGCTCGACGACCTCGCCGCGGCCGTTGAAGCGCTCCGCCCGCACCGGCCGTCGGCCATCGAGCTGCTCGATCGCACCTTCCTCGAGCTCGTGCAGGGGAAGGCGGCGGTCGCGGCCGGCGGGGTGGAGGCCGTGCTCCTCGTCGAGCTGGAAGGCGAGAACCTCGCGGCGGCAGCGGCATCCGCTGAAGCGGCCGCGAAGAGCGTCGCGCCGCTCGCGCGACGGGTGGAGACCGCCCTCGCCACCGCGGATATCGACCGCCTCTGGTCCGTCCGCCACGCCGCGAGCCCGATCCTCGCGAGCCTTCCGGAGACCCGCCGGTCACTCCAGGTCATCGAGGATGGCTGCGTCCCGCTCGACCGCCTCGGCGAGTACGTGCGGGAGATCCGCGGCGCCGCGCGCGAGCGCGGGCTCGACATCGTGCTCTTCGGCCACGCCGGCGATGGTCACCTCCACTGCAATCTGCTTCCCGAGGTGGCGCACGACGGGTGGGAGCGCAACGTGGCAGCGTTGCTCGACGAGATCGCGAGCGTCGTCGCCTCGCTCGGCGGCACGCTGAGCGGAGAGCACGGCGACGGCCGGCTGCGTGCCCCGTACGTCGAGCGGCTCTTCGGCGGCGAGGTCGTCTCGCTCTTCCGGGACGTGAAGGCGGCGTTCGACCCCCGTGGTATCTTCAACCCCGGCGTGAAGCTCGGATCGGCCGCGCCGATCACCCGGCTCAAGGCGGGGAGCGCGGCCGCTCCACTCCCCGATCGCATCGCCACCTCGCTCCGGGAGCTCGAGCGCACGGCCGGGTATGCGACGCCGCGGCTCGAGCTGCTCGACTAGCTGCACCCGCTTCCTCACCTTCGGACCACGACCAACGGCATCCTCATGGAAATCCTCCGCTCCCCGCGCGTCACGCTGATCGGCCGCCCGCAGTTCCTCGAGCCGGCGCACCTGCCTGTGCAGTGGAAGGGAGCGTCGAGCGACGGCGAGCGCATCGCCGAGTTCGCCGGCCGGCTCTGCTACATGAGCCAGGCCAACCCGGCCGGGCGGACCACGGCGGAGTACCTCGGCAACATCCTGAAGCAGGGGCACGGCTCGGTCTTCGAGCACGCGCAGTATGTGCTCCTCGTCGAGGGGATCTCCCGCTCGTGCAGCCACGAGCTCGTCCGCCACCGCGCCGGATTCGGGTACAGCCAGCTGAGCCAGCGGTACGTCGACGAGTCACACGCGGCGTTCGTCATGCCGCCGGCCATCCAGGGAGACGCCGCGCTCGAGAGTGCCTGGACCCGGCAGGTCGAGGCGGCGCAGGCGGCGTACGTGGCCGCGGTCGAGGGATTGATGGCCAAGTACGAGTGGGTGGCGGATCGCGTCCACCGGCGGAAGATGGCGCGCGAGGCGGCGCGCAGCGTCCTCCCGAACGCGACCGAGGTGAAGATCGTCGTCAGCGCGAACGTCCGGGCCTGGCGGACCATGCTCGAGCTTCGCCTCGGTGAGGGCGCCGAGCAGGAGATCCGCCGCATGGCCGTCGCCTGCCTGCGTGTCCTCCAGACGGAAGCTCCCGCCCTCTTCGGCGACTTCGAGCTCTACTCGGCGGAGGACGGAGGAGAGGCGGGCCGGGTGGGGTATCACAAGGTGTGAGGTCGCGGTGGAGAGATGAGGAGAAGGGAGAGAGACGGAAGGACGGAAAGACGGAAGGACGGAAGGACGGAAGGCGCAGAGCGGCGCTCTCACTCATCGGGGAGCGCCGCTCTTTTGCTGCGGACGGCCGATCAGATTGGCCGTTCCGTCCTTCCGGGCTTCCGTCCTTCCGTCATCTAATGAAGACGAACTGTCCAAAAACTATTGTGCGCCGCTCGGCTTTT
>DAINRR010000077.1:0-2336 GCA_036741715.1 Gemmatimonadales bacterium | reverse complement strand
ACGAAGCGAAGTGGCTCTGGGATACGATCGACCAGCCGCTCGAGATCTACGAGTGTCCGGCCGACATCCCCGAGGCGCTCGCCGAGGAAGTCCGGTCCGCCGCGCTCGGCGCGTACCGCGCGCTCGACTGCCGGGACTGGTGCCGCATCGACGTGCGCTGCGACGCGTCGGGCCGGGCGATGGTCGTGGAGCTCAATCCGCTCCCCGGCATTCTGCCCGACCCGCGCGACAATTCCTGCTTCCCCAAGGCAGCGGCGGCGGCAGGGATCGGGTACGACGACCTCATCCGCACCGTCGCCGACATCGCATGGCGGCGGATCAGCGGCCGGTCGCTCCTGAAGGAGGCGTCGTCATGAAGGTGGTCGTGATCTTCGATGCGGGGAGCGAGGAGTGGAGCCCGCAGGACGTGGCCGCGGTGCTCGAGAACATCCGCGAGGTCCGCGAGGTGCTGCGCGCCCGCGGGCACGAGGTGGACCTCGTCCCCGTGAAGCTCGGCGACTTCCGCTGGCTCACGCGCTGCCGGAAGGCGGACCTCGTCTTCAACCTCTGCGAGGGGATCAACGGCCACGCCCGCTACGAGGACTTCGTCCTCGGCGCGCTCGAGCTCACGGGCACGCCATTCACCGGGCCGCGCGCCTGGCCGATCACCGTCTGCCACCGGAAGCACGTCGCCAACACGCTGCTCGCGGCCGAGGGGCTGCCGGTGCCGGCGTTCGTGCTGGCCCAGGGCAACAAGATCCCGGCCAACTTCCCGCTCCCGGCCATCGTGAAGCCGTCGGCCGAGGACGCGAGCGTGGGCATCGACAGCGGCGCCGTCTGCACCTCGCGCCGCGCGCTCCGCTCGCGTGTCTCGCAGATGCTCGAGCACTTCGAGGAAGTGCTGGTCCAGGAGTACGTCGCCGGCCGGGAGCTCAACGTCGGGTTCGTGGGGAGCACCATGCTCCCGATCTCCGAGATCGACTTCTCGCGGATGCCGGAAGGCAGCTGGCCCATCGTCACCTACGCGGCGAAGTGGGCGCCCGAGCATCCGGAGTATGCCGGCACCGAACCCGTCTGCCCGGCACGCCTTCCGGCGGACGTGGCGCGGAAAGTCGGCCGCATCGCGCGGCAGGCGTGGCAGTTCCTGGGGAACCAGGAGGGGTACGGCCGCGTGGACATGCGGCTCAACGAGCAGGGCCACCCGTACGTGATCGAGGTGAACCCCTGCCCCGACCTCTCGCGCGACGCGGGGCTCGCCCGCATGGCGCGCGCCCACGGCTGGGAGTACGACGAGCTCATCATGCAGATCGTGGATGAAGCGCTGGGCCGCTCGCAGAAGACCAGCGCCGCGGCCGCGCTCGTCGCCCTGCCCCCGCGCGTCCCGGCACCCGAGGTGTCGCCTTGACGACGCCCTCGGCTGCTGCCCTGGATGTGGTGCTGCGCGGGCCGGCCGCCCGCGACCGCAGCGCCATCGGGTCGATGCTCCGCGAGACCGGCGTGTTCCGCGAGGACGAGGTCGCCATCGGCCTCGAGGTGTTCGATGGCTCAGTCGCCGGTGATGCCGCCTACCACTCCGTCGTGGCGGAGCTTGGCGGCGGTGTCGCCGGCTGGATCTGCTGGGGGCCGACGCCGTGCACCGCCGGCACCTGGGACATGTACTGGCTCGTCGTCTCGCCGGCGGTGCATGGCGCCGGCATCGGGACCCGCCTGGTGAACGAAATGGAGCGCTGCCTGGCGGGCCGCGCGCGGCTCATCGTGGTGGAGACCGCCGGCCGCGCCGACTACGCTCCCACCCGCGCGTTCTACGAGGCCCGCGGCTACCGCCGCGTCGCCACGATCCCGGATTTCTATGCCCCGGGCGACGATCAGGTCGTCTACGTGAAGTTCTTCAATCCGAGCACCGACTCTTACGAGGGCAGGTAGCGTCATGGAGACCTGGCAGGAAGTCCTGAGAAAGAACTCGATCCATTCGCTCGAGGCGCTCGCTGAGCGGTTCGGCCCGGAGAACTTCCCGGAGCTCGACCGCCTGCGTCAGGCCGCCGAGAATTTCGAGTTCCGGATCTCGCCGGCGATGGTGGAGCTGATCAAGTCGCCGAACGATCCGATCTGGCGCCAGTACGTTCCCTCGGTCGAGGAGCTCGACGTCGTGGACGGAATGGTGGACTCGCTCAACGAGGACGCCGACAGTCCGGTGCCGAACATCACGCACCGCTACCCCGACCGGGCCCTCTTTCTCGTCTCGCCGGTCTGCGCCACCTACTGCCGCTTCTGCACCCGGCGGCGGAAGGTCGGGGACCCGGAAAAGATCCCGATGTCGCAGTTCGAGAGCGCCTTCCAGTATCTCGAGCAGCACACCG
>DAINRR010000076.1:0-13387 GCA_036741715.1 Gemmatimonadales bacterium | reverse complement strand
CCGTTGATGACCGGGATCGACGCGAAGCGCGCCAGCTCCTCGACATCGGCATGATCGAACGTGCGGATCATGATCCCGTCGAGATACCGCGAGAGCACCCGCGCCGTATCCCGGATCGGCTCGCCGCGCCCGAGCTGGATGTCCCGCGCCGAGAGGAAGAGCGCGTGGCCGCCGAGCTGGAAGGCGCCGACCTCGAACGATACGCGCGTCCTGGTCGAGCTCTTCGTGAAGATCATCCCGAGCGTCTTGCCCGCGAGCGGCCTCTCGCGGAACTCGCCCCGCTTCATCCTCGCGGCGAGATCGAAAAGGGCATGCAGCTCTTCGCGGGAGAAATCGGGGATGGCGAGAAAGTCGCGCTTGGACATGCAGTTACAGCTCGCCTGCAGAAGGGGCAGTCAAATTGGCAGGGGGATAGTAGCCGCGATGGCGGCGAGAGTCTAGGGCGGGAGGATCGCCCTAGACCGTGGAGCGGTGGGCCGCGCCGAGGGCCTCGCGCATTTCGCCGGCGGAAGTCCAGCGTTCGGCCGGGCGCTTGGCCAGCGCGCGCATGATGCACGCGGCGAGGGCGGGATCGATGTCCGGGCGGCGCGCAGCGAGCTCGGGCGGCGGCTCCAGCACCTGGCGCTGCATGACGACCGAGTCGCTCGGATGCGCGAACGGCGGCGTGCCGGCGAGGCACTCGTACAGGAGGCAGCCCAGGGAATAGAGATCCGTGCGGTGGTCGAGCTCGGTCGTGGCCATGACCTGCTCGGGACTCATGTACTGGCAGGTGCCGAGGGCGATTCCCGTGCCGGTGAGCTTCGCGCCGCCCGACTCCTGCATCGCACGCGCGATCCCGAAATCGAGGAGCACGGCGCCACGCTCCGGAGACATGACGATGTTCTCGGGCTTCACGTCGCGATGCATCACGCCCTGCGCGTGCGCATGGCCCAGCGCCGCGAGGAGGTCCGCGGCGATCGCGGTCACCTCGGGCTCGGTGAGCGGCGGCTGGCGCTCGAGCCGCTCACGAAGCGTCGGCCCTTCGACGAGCTCCATCGCGTAATACACCACCCATTCCACGCTGCCCGAATCCAGCAGGCGCGCGATGTTCCGGTGGCCGAGCTTCGACGTGATCTGGATCTCGCGGACGAATCGATCGGCTTCGACGCTCACGAGGAGCTCGGGGCGGAGCACCTTGAGCGCGACGGTGCGGCCCGACGCGTCGCGCGCCCGGTAGATGCGCGCGGTGGCGCCCTTCCCGACTTCGCGCTCCGCCACGTACTTCCCGGCGAGCGTCGTATTGATGATGGCGGTCAGGTCACGCGCCATGGAGCCGTCCTGTCAGAAGAGGAGGTCGCTGCGCACGCCCGAGCGGATGCGCCAGAGGGTGGCGCCGGCCAGCGAGGAGCGCCGGAGCGTGATGCGCGCGGTGCCGCGGGTGCCGATGCGCCACTGCTCGCCATCGATCCGCACCCGAGCCTCGGTGGTACCGCTGGTGGTGTCGGAGGCCGGCGCGACACTCGTCACGACGCCGGTGGCGGTGCGCCCGTCGTGGAGCGCGAGCCGCACCGGCTGGCCGTTCCGGACCAGACTCGCTCCCGCGCCGTCCAGGAGAACGCGCGCTTCGGCCTCGTCGGTCTCACCGGCCACGAGCAGCGGCGTTCCGGCGGTGACGTGCCGGCCGAGCAGCAGTTCCGGACGCTCGGTGATGACACTCCCGGCTGCCAGGGCGCGAACGGTCAGCGCACCGGCCCGTTCCGTGAGTCCCCGCGCCACCGCCGCCATGCTTCGGTGCTCGGCATCGAGGCTGGCAGCACGCGCGGCGTCGCGCATCGCGAAGGCCATTCGGGCCATGCGCGCGAGCGAGTCGGCTTCCCGCGCAGCGATCAGCGCATCCCGCTCGAGCTCGAGATTGCGCAGCCGCAGGAGCGGCGCGCCGGCAGCAACGCGCATGCCTTCGCGCACCATCACCTGCGAGACGACGGCGTCTTCCGGGGCCTCGAGCGCGAGGGCGTGCGCCGGAAGCGCCGTGAACGCGCCGGATACGGTGACCGGCCAGGGGAGGAACAGGAGGAGGAGTCCGAGGAGCGCCCCGCCGACCGCCGCCTTTCGCATCGCGGGCGAGCCGCGGAGCCGGGAGCCGTGCTCTCTCGCAGCAGCCCGCAGGGTCCGCCAACCCTCCAGGAGCTTCCCTCGCAGCATCATCAGCACCGCACCGAGGAAGAGGAGGCCGGCCACCACCCCCAGTGCCCCGCTGATCCAGCCGTAGGCCGTGAGCGCCACGACGGTGAGGATCGTGCCGATGTAGAGGACCGCGAGGATCCCGTAGATCACCAGGACGCGCCGCTCATCGGGCGCGACCGGCGGCTCGGGCACGTCGAGCCGGAGCACCTTCCGCCGCACCAGCCACCCCGCGTGCTTGAAGGCACGCTGGCGGAGATTCGAGATCTCGAGCCAGTCGCTCAGCGCGTAGTAGCCGTCGAGCGGAATGAGCGGGTTGGCGTTCGCCAGCACGGTGAGCCCGCCGCCGACCACGACCGCCGTGAGCGCCACGTCCGACACCGCGGTGCCGGGGACCGCGGCCCACCACACGAGCGCCGCAATCCCGGCGATCACGAGCTGGATCCACGAGCCCGCCGCCGTGACCCACAGCCGCGCGCTCCGCTGGGGGAAGGTCCAGGCATCGTTCACGTTGCAGTAGAACGCGGGATTGAAGTAGATGAGCATGGCGCCCATCTCGTGCACCTTGCCGCCGAAATGCTTGCAGGTGACGCCGTGGCCCACCTCATGGATGCCGACGATGCCCACGGTCGTCATCAGGATGATCGCGATCTTTTCGAGGGTGAACTCGGACGGGGTGTAGAGCGCCACCACGCCCGCGGTGAAGTCGCCCCACTTGAGCGCGAGCACCATCAGATAGGCCAGAAAGAGCGCCGCCGACAGGACGAAGAACGGCGTGCTGAAGAAGAACCGGAGGCGCGGCATCCAGCGATCGAAGAGCGCGTCGGGGTCCCCGATGGACCACCGCATCCGCATCAGGGAGCCGCGGAACATCGGCTTCTTCTGCCGGCTCCGCCGCTCGGCGCGAAGGCGCTCGAGCTCGAGGACGGTGCGCTCGCCCAGGGTCTTCTCGAGGAGTCCCATGCGGTCGAGCGTATGCGCGAAGCCCGCCAGCGTCGACTCGGTGACGGGCACGCCTTCGTCGGCCAGTGCCGCCGCCGCCTCGCTCACGGTGCGTTGCCCGTCGAGCGCCTGCATGACGATGACCTCGATCGGCCGGAAGCGGAAATACTTGTGGGTGACCGGATCCTTCACGATGTACGTCTGCTCGCCCCGGTACGTCTGCTCGACGAGGATCAGGTCGGTCCGGAGGCGAGGCGTCGGATTCACGGCCCGGCGCGCACCACGAGCTCGCCCGCGGACAGTCCGCTCACCACCTCGACCAGGCCGTCGCCGAGATTCGCGCCGAAGGTGACGGCGCGCGAGGTGGCGCGGCCGTCCTCGAGCACGAGGACAAGGCCTTCAGTCCCGACCGCCTCCTCGGGGAGCACGAGCGCCGAACGCTTTCGTTGCCCGATCCGGACGACCGCGCTCCCACCCGGCCGGAGCCCCTGCCCCTCGACGAGCTGCAGGACGAATTCGCGCGTCCCGCTCGCGGCATCGACGATCGGCCCGGCGCGTACGACACGCGCCCTGCCCGCGCCGCCCGACCCGACCACTTCCGCCGTGCTCCCCACGGTGAGCTGTGCGGCATCCGTCTCCGGCACCTGCACGCTCACCATGAGGGGGGCGAGCGCCGTGACGCGAAAGAGCGAGTCCCCATCCGCGACCAGGCGGCCGGCGCGCGCGTAGCGTGCGCTCACGACGCCGTTGAAGGGGGCCGTGACCTGCGTCAGCTGGAGATCGCGCCGCGCCTGCCGCCGGTCCAGCTCCGCGCGGTTGAGGGCGGACTCGACCTGCTCCGAGTCGGCCGTCGTCGCCACGCCACGCGCGGACAGCTCCCGCTGGCGCTGTGCCGCGCGCAGCGCGACCTCGTGGGCTTCCTCCGCGCGGGCCGCCGCGATCTCCTCGTCGGTGCTTTCGAGCCGCGCGAGCAGCTGGCCGGCGCGCACGGTGGCGCCGAGGTCGGCACCGAGCCACTCGACCCGCCCGGTGGATCGCGCGTGCACCAGTGCATCGCGCTCGACATAGAGCTGGGCCGGAAGGGTGAGCGGCACCTCCACCGTGACCGATTCCACGGCGACCGCGGGCGCGTCGGGGCGTTCCGCATCGTCGGGTGGCGGGGCGGCGGACGCCCCACAGGCGGCCACGATGGCCAGGTAGATCGGGGCACAAGGTCTCGAGCTCACGGGAGCGCCCTCCAGATCAGGAGCCGGAACCAGCGCGCCGGTCCGCGAACGATTCGGGTGGCGAGCGAAGCCGGTTCCGTCAGCACGCGGGCATAGGCCGTCATGCCGGGCCGCAGCAGCCCGTCCGGGTTGGCGACGGCGGCGCGGACCGGGAACATGGCGGTCTCCCCGCCCTCGACCGGGAGCGGGGCGATCGACAGCACCCGCCCGGCGAAGGTGCGCTGCGGCAGCGCATCCACGCGGAAGCGCACCTCGTCACCGGCGCGGATACGTGGCACATCGCGCTCGTCGACGCCGAACTCGAGCTCGAGCGTGTCGGTGCGTCCGAGCGTCACGACCACCTCGCCGGCGCCCACGTGGGCTCCGACACGTTCGGCCGGACGCTCGGTCAGCACGATGCCGGCGGCGGGGGCGCGCACGGTGAGCCCCGCGATCTGCTCGTCGAGCAGCTGCGCCTCGCTCCGCAGGGCGGCCGCGCGCACACGCTGCAGCTGTTCGCTCGCGACGTCCCGGCGGCTCGCCGCCCGCTCGGCCGAGCGCTCGGCGGCCAGGGCCTCGCCCTCGACCGAGGCGCGCGCGGCCCGGAGGTCGGGATCGCGCAGCACGGCGATCGGCGCCCCGCGCGCCACGGCGGCCCCTTCCTCCACCAGCACGCGCTCGATGACGCCCGGCACCAGTGCGCGGACCTCGCTCAGCTGGGCGGGGCGGAAGCGCGGAGCCGAGCCGGGCACCCTGAGCGGCCACTGGATGAGGGTGAGCGCGGCGAGTGCCACCGCAGCGGCGCCGGCATAGAGATACAGCCGGCGGCGCGGGAGCTTCATGATGGCGCGCTTCCGCTCCGCGAGCGACCCGAGCGCGTGGACCATCGGGACCTGGTGGTAGAGCTGCGCATTGCGCATCGCCACCGCGGTCTGGTTCGCGAGGATGCCGGCCAGCTCGCGCTGGGCGTCGGTCAGGAATTCCGGGCGCTCCGCCTCGAAGATGAGCACGCCGAGGATGCCTTCCTCGTCCTTGAGCGGGAGGTACAGCCCGCTGCGCGTGTTGGCCGTCTCGAGGTCGTCGCGGAAGATGCTCACGAAGGTCCGCTCGGCATCCGAACCGGGCGCGACGCTGTCGGTGAGGTAGAACGGCTCGCCGCGCCCGGCCGCCCACTCGGCGCGCGCCGCCAGGTCCTTCGAGGCGAGGTCCTTCGCATTCACCTCTTCGCTTCCCGATGCGGCCCGCAGGTCGCAGCGGCCGTTCTCCATGAGGCCCACGGCGCCACGGTCGAAGGGCAGGGCGCGCGACGCGAGGTTGACGACCGACCGGAGCACCCGGTCGAGGTCGAGGGTCGACGTGATCTCCCGGCTGATCTCGAGAAGGACCGCAAGATCCCGCGCGCGCCGGTCGGCCTCGACGAGCTGGGCGTTGCGGATGGCCGTCGCGGCCGTCGCGGCGAGGCCTTCGAGGAGCGCCCGGTCTCCCTGCGTGAAGACGCCGCCCTCGGCCGCCTTCATGGTGACCTGGATGGAGCCGACTGTCACGCCCCGCGCGACCATCGCCGTGGCCATGACGCTCGACACGTCACCCCCGTCGGCACTGTCCACGCTCGCCTGGAAGCGGGGATCCTCCATGGCGCGGGTCACGACGGTGGTCTTCTGCTTGCTCGCCACGTCACCGGCAAAGCCGGTCCCGATGGGCATGCGCGCACCGACGAGCCGCTCGCTCGAGCCGCCCAGCGCCAGGACGCACTTGAGGAGGTCTCCCTCCGCGATCCAGAGCGAGCCGCCCTGCGCATGGACGGCGGTCAGGACGCTGTGGAAGACGCGCGGCAGCAGCTCGTCGAGGTCGAGCGACGAGTTGAATTCCTGCCCGATCGTGTGCAGCAGGCGGAGCCGCTCGACCTCGGCATGCAGGTCGTGCGCGGCGTTCGATCCGTCGGGCGGTGGATGGATCGTCATGAGTCCGTGTGTCGAGGGGCGCGGAGCGGTCTGCTAACGTACCGCCCGGCCCGTGATGCGGAAGAGCCCCGCCCGGCCCCGGAGGTTCCGGGGCCGGGCGGGGTCGGTCAGATCACCAGCTCAGCCGTGACTCAGGCCTCGCCCTTGCCGCCCGGGAACAGCGTGCCCGGGGCGATCCGCTCTTCGAGCTCCTGCACGCTGAACTCGACCGCATCGGCGCTCTTGCCCGTGGTGTTCTTGATCATGGCCTTCTGCTCCGGGGTGAGCTCGAGCTTGACGCTATCCTTGGGGTTCGACATTGGAGACTCTCCTGTTGAGATGACTGCCTGGTGAACGCCTGCCCTGCCCTGCTCACATCGTGTTCAGCTTCATCGGGGCGATCCGCTCTTCCAGCTCCGTCACGCTGAACTCCACCGCTGCGGCATCCTTGCCAGTCGCGTTCTTGACGATGGCCTTCTGCTCCGGGGTGAGCTGGATCCGGACATTCTCCTTGGACTCGGACATCGTGTGCTCCTGGTTTGGGAAATCGTTGTACGAACTATGTCGTGCCAGCGTGAAAAGATCGTGAATCGTCAGTCGAGCCCCTGCCACGGCCGATACGCCATTCCCGGAGCGATCCGGTCCTCGAGCTCCTGCGGGCGCAGCGTCAGCGATTCCACCGCATGACCTGTCGCCTTCCTGATCTGCTCCTGCTGGACCGGCGTGAGCGGAAGCTCGATCGACCCGGACTCACTTTCCATGTCCCCTCCGGCAAAGGCCCCTGGCGCCCAGCAGACGGGAGCAGGATACGAGCCTTCCGTGAACCGACCGTGAAAGGTGCTCTTGCCCTTTCGGTCCCCGGGCATACCTTGGCTCATCCCAAGGAGACACCGTTGGCAGGGTTCGCACTGACGCTGTTCGGCCCACCGCACGTTTCGGTCGAAGGACGGCCCGCAGGCCAACTGTCGGCCAAGGCCCTCGGGCTGCTCGCCTACCTTGCGCTCGAGCCCGGGCCCCACAGACGCGAAACCCTCGCTTCGCTGCTCTGGGGAGAGTCGGGGGACGACGCCGCTCGCACCTCGCTGCGGCAGGCAATCCTCCATCTCCGCGAAGTCCTCGGCGATGCCATCTGCGCCGACCGCACCTCCGTCACGATCAAGGGGCCGGTCGACTGCGATGTCACGGCCTTCCTGGCGGCGGTTCGCGCCGAGCCCCGCAAGGCGGTCGAATACGACGTGCCGCGGTTCTTCGGCGAGATCAGCGTGCGCGGGGCGCCGAGCTTCGACGAATGGCTCGAGCACACGCGCGGGCGCCTGCTCCGCAAGTACCAGGACGTCCTGCGCAGCGCCGCTCGCGAGGCCGTGGCGCGGTCGCGGTGGCGTGAGGCTATGGAGTTGGCGGAGCGGTGGCTCGTCTCCGATCAGTTCGCGGAGGAGGCGATGGGCGTCCTCATGGAATCGCTCTACTGCCAGGGGAGCCGAGCCACCGCGCTCGCGCGGTACCGCGATTTCCGCGACACCCTGAAGGCCGAGATCGGCGCCGCGCCGGGGGATGCCCTCGTCGACCTCGCGCGCCAGCTCGAGCTCGCCGCCGGCATGGCGGATGCCGCCGACGAGGCTCCGCCCCCGGTGCGCTTCGAAGCGGACCTCGTCGGGCGGGAGACGCACTGGAACGAGCTCACCCAGGCGTTGCACGCCGCGAAGTCGGACGGCCCGCAGGTCGTGCTGCTCGAAGGGGAGCCGGGCATCGGCAAGACGCGGCTCGCGGAGGAGTTCATCCGGTGGGCCATCGCGCACGGCACGACGGTCCTCCGCGGCCAGGGCTATCAGTCGACGGAGGAGGCGCCGTTCGGCTCGATCGCGGGCGCCCTCCGCGCGGGGCTCGCGGCGCCGGGCCTGAGTGGCACCGATCCGGAGTGGCTCGCCGAGGTCTCGCGGCTCGTCCCCGAGCTCAATCGGCGGTTCCCCGGCCTGCAGCCGGTATCCATCGGCGCGGGCGGGCTCGAGCGCCTCCGCCTCTTCGAGGCCGTCGCGCAGGTGCTCCTCGCGCTCACCGCCGAGCGGCCGACCATTCTGTTCCTCGACGACCTGCAATGGTGCGACGCCGAGTCGTGCGCCATGATGACCTTCCTGGTGCATCGCCTCGAGCACGTGCCGCTCGTCTTCCTCGCGACGATCACCGCGGGCGAGATGTCGCGCGACCTGCCGGCGCGCCAGCTGGTGGCCGATCTGGCCGCGCGGTCGCGCTGCCGCTCGGTCGGCGTCACCCCGCTCACCGAGGATGAAGTGTGGCGCCTGGTGCGGCAGCTGGGAAACATCCGGACGCCGACCGGCGCGCGGCGCTTTGCCCGGCGCCTCTACGAGGTGAGCGACGGCAATCCGTTCCAGGTCATCGAGATCACGAAGATGCTCTTCGCGGAAGGGCTCCTCGCCGTCACACCGGTCTCGCGGGAGTGGGTGATCCCGGCGGAAGCGGACGCGCAGAGCTTCGGGCGCATCGAGATTCCCCGCTCCGTCCGCGATGCGCTCTCCGCACGGATCTCCCGCCTCCCCTACGAGCTCCGCGACCTGCTCTCGTCGATCGCGGCCGCCGGGCGCCCCGTGCGCACCGAGGTGCTCTCGCGCGTGCTCGGATTCTCGCGGCTCCGCGTCGCGGCACTGGCCGATGCGCTCGTCGAGCGGCACCTCGTCGACGAGGCCGACGGCAGCTACGAAACCGCGCACCCGCTGATCGGGCAGTTCGTGCGCTCCGATCTCACCACGGCGCGGCGCACCGAGCTGCATCGTGCGCTTTCGCTCGCGCTCGAAGAGACGGCCCGGCCGGAGCGGCTCAAGGAGCTGTCGGGGGAGATCGCGTGGCATGCTGAACGCGGCCGGGACGACGAGCGCGCCTTCCGCTTCGCGATCATGGCGGCCGAGAATGCCCGCGAGCGGCTCGGGTTCGAGGAAGCACTCGCGTGGCTGAACCTGGCCACGCGTGCGATGCCGTCGTCAGGCTCGCTCGTCGAGGGGCACCGCGCGGACCTCGCGGAGCAGGCGGGGTGGAAGGAAGTCCCGGTCCTGACGCGCGACACGGAGGAGACGGCCCTGCGTGACGCGGACATCGACCTCCGCGTCGCGCAGCGCAGCTAGGTGCAATCGCCGAGTGTGTCGCGCATCTCCGCGGCCGTGCGCCATCGATCTTCGGCGCGGCGCTGCAGCGCCCGGGTGATCGCGGCGGCGAGCGGCGCGGGCGTGTCGGGCCGGAAGGTCCGCACGTCGGGGGCGTCGCCCGACAGCTGGAGCTGCAGCACCACGCTCTGATTGCGGTGCGCGAACGGCGGGCGGCCGGCGAGCGCCTCGAAGAGCACGCAGCCGACCGCGTACAGGTCTGTGCGATAATCGAGATCGACTGCCCCCGTCGCCTGTTCGGGGCTCATGTAGCCGGCGGTTCCCACCGTCATTCCTGCCGCCGTCACGCGGTCTCCCGCCGCCACCTCCACGGCGCGGGCCACGCCGAAATCCACCAGCACGGCTCCCTGTCCCGAAATGATGATGTTCTCCGGCTTCACGTCCCGGTGCATGATGAGCGCCTTGTGGGCGTGATCCAGCGCGTCGAGCACGTCCTTTCCCACGCGGCAGGCATCGGCGACGCTCAGCTGCCGCTGGCGTGAGAGGCAGGTGCGGAGCGTCGGGCCCGAGATCAGCGGCATGACGTAGTACACGAGCCAGTCCCGCTGCCCCCAGTCGAGCACCGGTGCGATCAGCGGATGATCGAGGCTCGAGGCGACCCGGATCTCGCGCAGGAACCGCTCCGCCATGGCGCTCACCTGGAGCTCGGGATGCAGCACCTTGAGCGCGACCGAGCGTCCCTCCTTGTCCTGGGCACGATAGACCCTCGCCGCGCCGCCGCGCGCGATCTCGCGCTCGACGGCGTAGGCGTCGGCGAGCATCTCGCGCACGACGGGAAGGAGGTCGCGGGCCATCAGGATCGCCTCAGTAGCTCGTCGACCAGCGGCAGGGGACGGAGTTCCCCGCGTCGTCGGTGCAGGTCACCAGCAGGGTGCGCGGTGCGGGGTTGCCGGAGGCGCTGTCGCTCGCGCTCCGCATCTCCCGCGCGCTGCCCGTCCCGGTGGCGCCCCGCATGCGCGGCATCGTATCGCCCATCGCCGAGTCCCCGGCGACCGTGTAGCGAAGCGTGGAGCGCGGGATCGGATTGCCCGTGGCGGAATCGGAAAGCGCGACGTAGACCATGCGGGGCGCTTCGGACACGACGGCCTTCGGTTCGGGATCACAGCCGAGCGCGGCAACGCCGGCAGCGACGATGAGCAGAGTGGAGCGGACCCGGGTCGGCATGGAGCCTCCTTCGTCAGGGTGACGGGACGCGGTGCCGGTCAGCAAAGGGCAGCACCAGGCCCCGCAGGGCGAGCTGATTCGCCGTGAGCCGGGTCGTCTCCGCCAGCCGACGGAAGTGCACCCGGGCCGACTCCGGCTGGCCCGCACGTTCCCATGCCGTCGCCGCAAGCCATCGAAGCTGCAGCGTGCCCACCCGATCGGGGGCCGTGTTGTCGGGCTCGCCTGCGGTGGCGAGCGGGGAGAGCAGGTGTGCCGCGCCGCCCCAGTCCCGGCGGGCGGCGAGCATCCGCGCCCGCACCACCGGTTCCGAAAACCCGAGCCACGCCACCTCAAGGTCACGCCGTGAGAGCACGGCGTCCAGAGCCGAGTCCGCGGCGGCCGTGTCCGAGAGCGCTGCCAGCCACTCGGCCCGGAGCAGCGATCCCGCCACCGAGGTGTCCGCGGTGAGGCTCGCCGGGAGCGGGTGGGGGACGCCGGACGCGTCGGCGAGGAGGAGCAGAGCTCGCAGGTACCAGCGACCGGCAGCGCCGCCGGCGGCAGCCGACTCCTCGAGAAGGCGGCGCGCCTCGTACGTGGCACCGCGCGCCGCGAGCGCGGAGGCGAGCGTCCCGACGGCCTGCATCCGCACCCAGGATGGCGCCGTGACATCACCCCGGATGCGCGTCGCGACGGATTCCGCGACGGCCCAGTCGGCGCGGATCGACGCTTCGATCAGGGCCCCGTAATCGGCATAGGGCCCCTGCAGGCGGGTGCGGTAGCGACGCGCGTCCGCCGGACGGCCGAGCGCCCAGGCCATGAGTGCCGCGTTCACCAGCTGAGGCTGGGCGAGCGCGTCGCCACCCCGCTCGTGCTCGATGGCCCCCGCGAAATCCTCCAGCGCCTCCTCGTAGCGGCCCATCGCCGAGAGGAAGAGCCCGCGGTTGTTCCGGCCGCCGACGGAGCGCGGCACTTCCTGGAGGTAGAGCCCGTACCAGCGGACGGCCTCGGGGAGGTCGTGATGGAGCGCGTACGCGGCTTCCGCGTTCATGCGGTATCGCTGGGCATCCGAGAGGCGATCGGGGCGCCGGAGCGCCTCCGCGAACGCGATGCGCGCCGAGTCGAGGTTCCGCTCGGTGATGAAATTCATGCCGAGCGCACCCCATGCCGCCGCAAATCCGGTGTCGAGCGCGATGGCTTCGTGCAGCAGCCGGTTGCTGCCGGCAAGGTTGGCCCCGCGCGCGAGCTCGAGAGCCTGGACGTACTTCCGGAAGGCGGCGAACGACGGCGTCGCCACCTCCCAGAGGGGCTTGTTGGCCGCGATCTCCGACTGGCGCTCGCCGAGTCGTTCGCGCGCTCGCGCGGTCAGACGCTCGACGGCCGCGACGAACGAGCTGTCGTGCGCGGACTCGGTCAGGGAGGTCAGGAGCCGGCCTGACTCCGCATCCACGGTGCTCACCACGAGCGCATAGTTGCCCGGCGAGGGCTGCTCGACGCTGCCGCTCACGACGGCGCGCACCGACAGGCGATACGCGAGCTCCCGTGCCCGGTCCAGCGTCAACGGCAGGGTGTCCGACATCCCCGCGTCCCGCATCGCGCCGGTCACCTGGTGGGGCGGCACCGGGGCAAGGCGCGACGACGCGCCGAGGCCGGCGATGACCAGCTCCCGGAAAGCGCGGGTGAGCTCGGGATCGTCGGCGGGGCCCTGGAAGTCGGCGACGAGGAGCGGCGCCGGTTCGCCGGCGAAGGCGCCGCGGAAGTTCGCGACGAGCAGGGCCACGAGTGCGAGCGCGGCGACCGCGGCCACTGCCCTCAGCGGGAGGCGACGCCACCGGGGAGCGGCGTGCGGCCGCGCGGCGGCAGGCGCGGGGGTGATCTGGCCGTCGATCAGGTCGTCGAGCGTTCGCACGAGCGCGGCCGCGGTCGCAGGGCGGTCGGCCGGGAGCTTGGCGAGCGCGGCCTCCAGCAGCGTCTGGACCCCGGCCGGGAGATTCGGGCGCAGGAGCGTCAGGGAGCGGGGCGGCTCGCTTCGATGCCGCGCCTGCACCATATGGGGAGTGGCGCCGGTGAAAGGCGGTTCGCCCGCGAGCATCTCATAGAGGACGCAGCCCCACGCGTAGATGTCGGTTCGCGCATCCACTTCGTCGCCGCAGCCCTGCTCCGGACTCATGTAGGCCGGCGTGCCCATCGCGAGCCCGGGCACCGAGACGGGATCGTCCGACGCGGCGTCGAGCGCCCGCGCGAGCCCGAAGTCCGCCACGACCGCCTCGCCGTCCTCGAGCAGGATGTTCTCCGGCTTGATGTCGCGATGGATGATGCCGTGCGCGTGCGCGTGGGCGAGCGCCGCTGCGGCCCCCCGCGCCAGGCGCAGCGCATCGCGGATCGGCAGCGGTCCCTCGCGCGAAAGGCGATCGCGGAGTGACTCGCCTTCGACGTACGGCATGACGTAGTAGAGCACGGTGAAGTCGGCCTCCGACGTGGCAGGGACTTCGCCGGAATCGTGGAGCGGAAGGATGTGGGGGTGGGTGAGCCGGGCGGCGATCGCGATTTCGCGCAGGAACCGGTCGGTTGCGAGCGAGGCGGCGAGCTCCGGCCGGAGCACCTTGAGCGCGACCGGGCGCGCGTGCCGCTCGTCCCGCGCGAGATAGACCACAGCCATCCCGCCGCGACCGAGCTCGTGCTCGATCGAATACCGCCCGGCCAGCGCGGCTTGTACCCGGCGGAGCAACTCCTGCATCGGTGACCCGTCTCGGGGGGGTGCCCCAAGATACGCCCGGAACCGGCGCTAGAGAATGTACCGGCGCAGGTCGTCGTCGTTCACGATGGTCGA
>DAINRR010000075.1:0-13705 GCA_036741715.1 Gemmatimonadales bacterium | reverse complement strand
CCGCCGCCGATGTCGATCACCATGTTGCCCATCGGCGTCTCCACGGGAAGGCCCACGCCGATCGCCGCGGCCATCGGCTCCGCGACCATGAAGACCTGCTTGGCGCCGGCGGTCTCGGCGGAATCGCGCACCGCGCGGCGCTCCACTTCGGTGATCCCCGATGGCACGCAGACGATCACCTTCGGCTTCACGCGGAAGACGTGCTTGTCGATGATCGTCTTGAGGAAATACCGCAGCATCTTCTCGGTGACGTCGAAGTCGGCGATGACGCCGTCCTTGAGCGGCCGCACGGCGATGATGCCCTCCGGTGTCCTGCCGAGCATCCGCTTCGCTTCGAGTCCGATCCCCTTGATGCGTCCCGTGGCCTTTTCGATGGCGACCACCGACGGCTCGTTGAGGACGATCCCCTCACCCTTCACGTAGATGAGGGTGTTCGCCGTGCCGAGATCGACCGCGATCTCGTTGGCGGGCAGCCATGAAGAGAGGTTCAAAGACCGAAAATTCATCAGGGACCGCAGAGATGAAGGGCGCGGAGGTGTGGGGCCGCCCTAAGCTAACGAGGGCCGTAAGATGGAACAAGACCGCAAGTTACGCTGGGTCACCTACCGGTACTTCCGAAGCCGCCGGTGCCGCGTCCGGACCCGGGCAGCTCGCCGACCGTCAGGAACTGTACACTCGCGACCGGCGCGACGACCATCTGCGCGATCCGCATTCCCCGGGTCACCTCGAAGGGCTCGCTCCCCAGGTTGACCAGGGCGACCTTGAGCTCGCCGCGATAATCGCTGTCGATCGTCGCGGGGCTGTTGGGGAGCGTGATCCCATGGCGCAGCGCAAGCCCGGACCGGGGTCGCAGCTGGCACTCGAATCCTTCCGGGAGGGCGATCGCGAACCCCGTGCCGAAGAGGCGCCGCCCCATGGGCGGGAGCACGCCATCCTCCGCGCTCGCGAGATCCAGCCCGGCCGAGCCCGGCGTCGCTGGCGTCGGCACCGGCAGGCCCTCCCCGTGCGGCAATCGCGCGAGGAGGACCTCGACCTGCATCAGAGAACCTTGTCGACCGCGACGAGCGGCAGCCCGAAGGCCTCGGCGACGCCGGGATAGACGACCTTGCCGTCCACCACGTTCAGGCCGAGTCCGAGGGCGCGATCGGCGGCGCACGCCTTCTTCCAGCCGTCCCGCGCGAGTCGCAGGGCGTACGGCAGCGTGGCGTTGGTGAGGGCGAGTGTGGAGGTGCGAGGCACGCCGCCGGGCATGTTCGCGACGGCGTAGTGAAGGATCCCGTCGACGAAGTACGTCGGCTTCTCGTGCGTCGTCGGCTTGATCGTCTCGACGCAGCCACCCTGGTCCACCGCCACGTCCACGATGACCGAACCGGGCTTCATGGTGCGAAGGTCATCGCGCTTGACGAGATGCGGCGCCTTGGCGCCGGGAAGCAGCACGGCGCCGACGACGAGGTCGGCGCGGCGGATGGCCTCGAGGATGTTGAAGCGGTTCGAGTAGACCGTATCCACGTTGGCGGGAAGCACGTCGCTCAGGTAGCGCAGGCGGTCGAGCGAGATGTCCATGATCGTGACGTGCGCGCCGAGGCCGGCCGCCATCTTGGCGGCATTGATGCCGACCACGCCGCCGCCGATGATCACGACTTCGCCCGGGGCCACACCCGGCACGCCGCCCAGGAGCACGCCGCTGCCGCCGAAGACCTTCTCGAGGTACTTCGCCCCCTCCTGCACCGCCATCCGGCCCGCGACTTCGGACATCGGCGTGAGCAGCGGCAGCTCGCCGGTGGGCAGCTCCACCGTCTCATACGCCAGGGCCACCGCGCCCGAATCGATCACCGCGCGCGTGAGGTCCTCGGCGGCGGCGAAATGGAAATAGGTGTAGATCAGCTGCCCCTTCCGCATGCGCGGCCACTCGACGGCGATCGGCTCCTTCACCTTCATGATCATGTCGGCCTTCTGCCAGACATCGTCTGCCGTCGGCAGGATCGCGGCCCCGGCCGCAACGTATGCATCATCGGCAAAGCCGCTCCCGAGCCCGGCTCCCTGCTCGACGTAGACGGTGTGGCCGGCGCCGACGAGCGCTTCGGCTCCGGCCGGCACGAGCGCGATCCGGTTCTCGTTGGTCTTGATTTCCTTCGGCACGCCGATGAGCATCGTCTTCTCGTGATAGTTGTGGGTTGCTTGTCGATCCCGCTTCCATTCGACCGCGAACGCTACGCGGGGCCCAGCCGCACGACCGTCTGCCGCTCCGGCGCGAAGAACTCCGCGGCCACCGCCGCCGCCTGCTCGGCCGTGACGGCGTCGATCCGCGCGAGCACCTCGTCGAGCGTGTGGTATCCGTCTTCGTGCAGCTCGGAGCCGGCGAGCCGGCCCATGCGGCTGAGCGGGTTCTCGAGGGCGAGCATGATCTGCCCCTTGAGCTGCCGCTTCCCGTCGGAGAGCTCGAGGGGTGTCAGCCCGTGGGCGGCGAGCCGCCGGTACTCCTCGAGGATCGCGTCGCGCGCGTCGGACGCGGTGCCCGGCTGGGTGCCGACGTAGACGCCGAGCTGGCCGGTGCTCTGGTAGAAATGCTTGTACGCAAAGATAGCGTAGGCGAGGCCCAGCTCCTCGCGCACCCGCTGGAAGAGCCGGCTCGACATCCCGCCTCCGAACACGTTCGTGAGGATCGCGAGGGTGAAGCGGCGGGGGTCGTGCATCGGGAAGGTGTCGGTGCCGAAGACCAGATGCGTCTGGGTGGTGTCGCGCGGCTCGATCCGCTCGCCGCCGCGCGCGGCCGGGGCCGCGGCGACACTCGGGCGGGGGGTACGCGGAACCGTCTCGTCGAACCACCCTTCACGCGCGAGCGCATCGAGCAGCGCCGCGTGCTCGATGTTCCCCGCGGCGGCGATCACGCAGTTCCCGGGGTAATAGGCCTCCGCGTGCAGCGTGCGCAGGTCGCCCGGGCCCAGCGCGGTCACGGAATCGCGCGAGCCGAGGATGGAATACCCGTAGGGGTGATCCGGCCAGAGCGCTTCGGCATGGAGATCGAAGACGAGGTCGTCGGGCGTGTCTTCGACGCCGCTGATCTCCTCGACGATGACCTTGCGCTCGGCGTCGAGGTCCTCCGATCGGAGGAGTGGCCGCCGCACGAGATCGGTGAGGATGTCGATGGCCAGCGGCAGGTCTGCGTCGAGGACGTGCGCCTGATAGCTCGTCTGGTCGCGGCCGGTGTAGGCGTCGAGGCTGCCGCCCCGCACCTCGAGCTCGAGCGCGATCTGGTGCGCGGAGCGGCGCTCCGTGCCCTTGAACACCATGTGCTCGAGAAGATGGGAGAGCCCCATCTTCTCGCGCGGCTCGTGCGCGCTCGCCGAGCGGACCCAGATGCCGGTCGCAGCGGACCGGAGGCCGGGGAGTCGCTCGGAGAGCACGACGAGACCGTTCGGGGCCGCGGTCCTGAGCAGCCCCTCGTCGAGTCGGTCGGTCTGCACCCTACTCCTTGGGGAGCAGCGCCTTCCGGGACAGCTTCATGCGGCCACGCTCGTCGACTTCGAGGAGCTTGACCTGGACGATATCCCCCTTCTTCACGACATCCTCGGTCTTCTCGGTGCGGCCGTGCTGCAGCTCGCTGATGTGGAGGAGGCCCTCCACCCCGGGAAGGATCTCGACGAACGCGCCGAAGGCGGTGGTGCTCTTGACCGGGCCCTCGTAGATCTTGCCGACCTCGGGCTCGGTGGTGATGGCGGCGATCATCGCGCGTGCCTTCTCGCCCGCATCGCCACCCACGGCGGCGATGGTGATGAGGCCGCTGTCCTCGATGCTGATCTTGGCGCCGGTCGCGTCCTGGATCCCGCGCACCGTCTTCCCCTTGGGACCGATGACGTCGCCGATCTTGTCGGGCCGGATCTGGATCGTGATGATCCGCGGCGCGTACTTCGAGAGGTCGCTGCGCGGCTCCGACAGCGCCTTCTTCATCTCCTCGAGGATGTGCAGCCGCCCCGTGCGCGCCTTGTCGAGCGCTTCGGCCATGATCTTGAGGTCGAGGCCCTCGATCTTGATGTCCATCTGGATCGACGTGATGCCCTTCTCGGTGCCCGCCACCTTGAAGTCCATGTCGCCGAGATGATCCTCGGAACCGAGAATGTCGGTGAGGATGGCGACCTTCTTCCCTTCCTTGATCAGGCCCATCGCCACGCCCGCGCACGCGGCCTGCATGGGCACGCCGGCATCCATCAGGGCGAGCGAGCCACCGCAGACCGTGGCCATCGACGAGGACCCGTTCGACTCGAGGATCTCGGAGACGACCCGGAGGGTGTAGGGGAACGTGTCGTAGTGCGGGAGCAGCGGATGCAGCGCGCGCTCGGCCAGCGCGCCGTGGCCGATCTCGCGCCGGCTGGTGCCGCGGATCATCTTCACTTCGCCGGTGGAATACGGCGGGAAGTTGTAGTGGAGCATGAACGACTTCGTGGTCTCGCCGGAGACGTCGATGCTGTCGATGCGCTGTTCGTCGTCCGACGTCCCGAGCGTCACGCTCACCAGCGCCTGCGTCTGGCCCCGCGTGAAGAGCGCCGAGCCGTGGGTGCGCGGAAGCACGCCCGTTTCGATCGTGATGGGGCGGACCGTGTCGAGGTCGCGCCCATCCACCCGCTCACCCTTGTCGAGCACCTGCGCCCGCATGGTGCGATACTCGATCTCCTCGAACTCCGCCCCGATCTCCTTGCCCCGCTCCGCGAAATCCTCGGCGAGCTCCGTCATGACGCGCGCCCGGATCGCGGCGACGGCAGCGGCCCGGCCCGCCTTGTCCTTCGCGTTGATGGCCTTCGCCACTTCGGCTTCGGCGAGCGCCCGCACACGCGAGACCAGCGCCTCGTCCTGCGGCGCCTTCTGCCAGGCGAGCTTCTCCACCGGCGCCTTGCCGATGAGCTGCTTCTCGATCTTGACGAGCTCCTGGATGCCCTTCTGCGCCACCTTGAGCGCCTCGAGCATCTCGGCCTCGGCCACCTCGAGCGCGCCGCCCTCGACCATGACGATCGAGTCGGCCGAGCCGCTCACGATCAGGTCGATGCTCGAGAACTCGAGCTGCTGGAAGGTCGGGTTGAGGATCCAGTTCCCGTCCACCCGGCCCACGCGGACCGCTGCGATCGGCCCGTTCCAGGGCACGCGCGAGACGGAGAGCGCCGCGGAGGCCGCATAGACGGCGAGCACGTCCGCGTCGTTCTCCTGGTCCGCGGAAAGCACCGTGACGAAGACCTGCACCTCGTTCTTGAAGCCTTCCGGAAAGAGCGGCCGGATCGAACGATCCACGAGCCGCGCCGCGAGGATTTCCTTGTCGGAGGGACGCCCCTCACGCTTGAGGAAGCCACCGGGAATCTTGCCCGCGGCGTAGGTCTTCTCGCGGTATTCGACGGTGAGGGGAAAGAACGGAAGGGAGGAGATGTTCGGGGATACCGTCACGGCGGCCAGCACCATCGTCTCGCCATATCGCAGCACGACGGCCCCGGAAGCCTGCTTCGCCATTCGGCCCGTCTCCAGCAGGAGCGGGCGGCCGGCGAACTCTGTTTCGATCCTCTGCACGGTTTACGACCTTTTCGGTGTCTGGTTTCTTTGCTGCATCATCGGCACGACGCCTCGTTCGTCTTCACTGCCATGCTTGCACGGCGACTGCAGGTCCCGGAATGCGCAGAGGGCGCCCCGGTACGGACCGAGACGCCCTGGCATCGGCGCGGGAATTAGTGGCGGAGCCCCAGCTCTTCGATGAGCGCGCGGTACGTCGCGAGATCGCTGCGCTTGAGATACGTGAGCAACCGGCGTCGGGTCCCGACCATCTTGAGCAGCCCACGCCGGCTGTGATGATCCTTGGGATGCAGCCGGAAGTGGTCGGTGAGCGAATTGATCCGCTCGGTCAGCAACGCCACCTGGACCTTGGCCGACCCCGTGTCCGACTCGTGCGCCCGATGCTTTTCCATCACCGGCTGCTTTTCGAAACTCATGCTCCGCTGGTCCTCATGCTGGCCGTCTCCGGCCGGTCTGATGTCGTAAAATCACCTAGCTCAGCAAGATAACCCGCCCCCGAGCCCCCAGGCAACCCCTGCCCTAGCCGCGTCCCCACGTCTCGATCACCCGCCGGATGTCGTTCGAAAAGGCGAAGACCATGAGCATGACGATGAGAATGAGGCCCACCGCCGTGAGGCGCTCCCGCAGCTTGAGCGAAAGGGGCCGCCGCAGGACGCCCTCCGCCAGGAGGAAGAGGAACTGCCCGCCGTCGAGAACCGGGATGGGAAGGAGATTCAGGATCGCCAGGTTGACGGAAATGAGGGCCATGAACGCGAGGAAGGGCTCGAGCCCCATCCGGGCGGTCTGGCCTGCCAGCTGCCCGATGAGAATCGGACCGCCGAGCTCGCGGCCGGCCACGCGACCGCTCAGGAGCCCGCGGACCGTCCGGCCGATCTGCTTCGAGGCATCGACCGTCTGCTGCCACCCCTCGCCGAGGGCCTCGCCGAACGAATAGGGCTCCACCCGGACGTTGAGCCGGTTGGTGACGCCGAGAATGCCGACGGTGCGCATGACGCCGGCCGTGTCGGGGAAGCTCAGCGTGTCCGTGACCGTCTCGGTGTCGATCCGGCCCCCCGCCCGGCCCACGCTCAGCTGCACCGGCTCGAGCCACTTGTCGCGCATGACCTCGAGGAGGTCGTACCATTGCGTCATCGGCCGGCCATCGACGGCGAGGAGCGTATCGCCCGGCTGCAGCCCGGCGCGCTCGGCCGGGCTTCCGGGGACCACGCTGTCCACCACCGGGAGCCGCCACGGCTGGATCGCCTGCGAGACGAAGAGCCGCTCGCGCATCGCATCCACGTGCACGTCGAGCGCGACCTCCCGCCCGCCCTCGAGACCGAGCACGATCCCCGCGTCCCCGGTGTTCTGCATCGCCTCGACGATCCCGTTCCACGATGACACCGGCTGCCCGTTGACCGAGACGATCCGGGCCCCCGGCTCGATCGTCGTGAGCGCCTCGGCGCCTGCCGGCACGAGTTCGGGCACGACCCGGCCGAGCCTGGTCTCCATCTCGATCCGTTCGCCGCCGCTCAGCGCCAGCCACGAATAGACGAGATAGGCGAAGAGGAAGTTCATCGTGACCCCGGCCAGGATCACGATCATGCGCTTCCACACCGGCTTCGCCTCGAAGACGCGATCGGGCGGCACCTCGGCCTGCTCGTGCCCGCCCTCGAGGGCGGCACTCGTCGCCTCCTCTTCGCGGCTCGCCATCTTGACGTAGCCGCCGAGTGGAAGCCAGGACACCGAATACTCGGTTTCCCCGCGGCGAAAGGTGAGCGCCCGGATCGGCGAGCCAAGGCCGAGCGAGAAGCGGTGCACGTAGATCCCCGCCCACTTCGCGGCGAGGAAGTGGCCGGCCTCGTGAATGAAGATGAGGACGCCGAGAACGACGAGGAGCGACAGAATGGTGATCAGCACGGAACCCTCATGAAGTCGACACGAGCCGGCGGGCGTGCTCGCGTGCCTGGGCATCGGCGTGGCGCACCGAATCCGCGTCTGCCGGATCGGCGCCGGAGTGGTGCGAGAGCACGCTCTCGATGATGTCGGTGATGCGGCCGAACGTGATTCGCCCTGCGAGGAATGCGGCCACCGCCTCTTCGTTGGCGGCGTTGAACGCCGCCGGCGCGGTGCCGCCGGCCCGACCAGCCTCGACGCCGGCGTGGAAGGCCCGGAAGACGTCGTGCCGGACGGGCTCGAACGTGAGCGGACTCGCGGCGACGGGGTCGAAGCGCCGGACCCCTGCATCGGGCAGCCGCGCCGGATAGGTCAGCGCATACAGGATCGGCAGCTCCATCGAGGGGAATCCGAGCTGCGCGATGATGCTCCCATCGCAGAATTCCACGAACGCGTGCACGATGCTCTGGGGGTGCACCACCGCATCGAGTGCGTCGTACGAAAGCCCGAAGAGGTGGTGCGCCTCGATGATCTCGAGCGCCTTGTTGGCGAGCGTCGCGCTGTCCACCGTCACCTTGCGGCCCATCTGCCATGTCGGATGCGCCAGCGCTTCGTCGACGGTGGCGTTGCGCACCCGCTCGGCCGCCCACTCGCGGAAGGGGCCCCCCGAGGCCGTCAGCACGAGCCGGCAGAACGACTCCTCCTGCCCGGCGATGCACTGGAGCACGGCGCTGTGCTCGCTGTCCACCGGGACGATTTCTCCACCGCCCTCGCGCGCCGCGCGCGTGACGAGCTCCCCGGCCATCACCAGCGACTCCTTGTTCGCGAGCGCGACGCGCTTGCCGGCCCGGAGCGCCGCCAGGGTGGCGTCGAGCCCCGCGGCGCCCACCACCGCGTTCACGACGATGTCCACGTCCGGATGGGTCGCCGCGTCGACGAGCACCTGGGCTCCCGTGGGCATTCGGGCACTTCCGTTGCCGCACGCGAGCCCCGCGAAGGCGGGCCGCCATTCGGCAACCTGCTCGGCGAGCATGGCTTCGTTCTGTCCGGCGGCGAGCGCCACGAGGCGGAAATGGCCGCGCTGGCGCCGCAGGACGTCGAGCGTGCTTCGGCCGATCGAGCCGGTGGAGCCCAGGATCGCCACGCCGCGCATCAGGTGATACCCAGCACGCGATACATTGCCGCCGCCACCGGAATCACGAAATAGAGCGAGTCGAGTCGATCGAGCACTCCGCCATGACCGGGAATCAGCGTTCCCGAGTCCTTCATTCCCGCCTCCCGCTTGAACAGCGACTCGGCGAGATCCCCCACCTGGCCGGCCACCGAGAGCACGGCCGCCATCAGGAGAAGCTCACCGAGCGGCGCCGCGACGCCGAGGCGCGGGAAGACGGCCAGCCCGAAGATCAGGGCCACGAGCAGCGCACCCACGACGCCCGCGGCAGAACCCGACCGCGTCTTTCCGGGACTCACTGTGGGCGCGAGCTTCGGGCCGCCGAAGGTCCGCCCGCCGAACATGGCGAACGTATCGCAGATCCAGGTGACGACGAGCGGAAAGAAGACGAGCCACGCCCCGGCCCAGGACTGCGTTCCATGCAGGTCGTGGCGTATCGGGATGAGGAACGCGGGAAGCGCGCCGGCATAGAGGACGGCGAGCAGCGTGACGGCCGCGGCGCCCAGCGGCCGCTCGGTCGGCTTGCGGGCGGCGAGGGCCCAGGTGAGGAGCGCGACGAGCCAGAGTGCGCCGACATACGGCCACGCGCTCACGAGCAGCGCGCGCCACTGCGGAGAGGCGTACGCGCCGTAGACGGCCGGTGGAATGAGTGCGGCAGTTGCGTAGCCGAACAGGGCGGCGGGCCGCACGCCCTGGCGCGTCGCAAAGGTGAAGAGCTCGCGCGCGCCGAGCGGCCCGACGAGGGCCAGCAGCGCCACGAGCGGCCAGCCGCCCCAGTAGGCGAGCCCGAGCGCGATCGGGACACCCACGGCGGCCACCGTGAAGCGCCGGACCAGGTTGGAATCCATCACCTGCTCAGGCGGTGACGCGCCCGAATCGCCGGTCGCGGCGCTGGAACTCGAGGATGGCTTCGAAGAGATCGCGGCGCGTGAAGTCCGGCCACAGCACCGGCGTCACGTAGAGCTCGGCGTAGGCGAGCTGCCAGAGAAGGAAATTCGAGATCCGCATCTCGCCGGAGGTGCGGATGAGCAGGTCGGGATCGGGCCACTCGGCCGTGAGGAGCCGGCGGGCGATCGCCTCTTCGTCGATCTCGTCGGGGCGCAGCCGCCCCGCGGCCACGTCTTCGGCGAGCAGGCGGGCGGCCCGCGTGATCTCCCCGCGCGAGCTGTACGAAATGCAGAGATTGAGCGCCAGGGCGCGCCCTTCGGCGGTCTGCGCCTCCACGCGCGAGACGGCGCTCCGCGCGCTCTCGGTGAGGCGCTCGCGGTCTCCGAGGACCCGGACGCGCACGCCCCGCTCCGAGAGCTCCGCCGACTCGCTGGCGATGTATTCCTCGAGGAGCGCCATCAGCGCCTCGATCTCCGTCGCCGGCCGCTGCCAGTTCTCCTGGCTGAACGCGAAGAGCGTCAGCACCTCGACCCCGGCATCGAGGCAGCCGGCCACCACTTCGCGCACCGACTTCATCCCGGCGTGATGCCCCAGCGGGCGCGGCAGCGAGCGGCCCTTGGCCCACCGCCCGTTCCCGTCCATGATGATGGCCACGTGCTGCGGCACGGCGCCGTGCACGCGGATCCGCTGGAGCAGCTCGCCGCTCATGTTCAGACTTCCATGATCTCGGCTTCTTTGGCCGCGATCAGCTGGTCCACCTGCTTCACATGCTCGTCGGTAAGCTTCTGGACGTCCTTTTCCGCGCGCGTCTTGTCGTCTTCGGGAATGCGCTCGAGCTTCTTGATCCTGGAGAGCGTCTCGGTGCGCGCGTGCCGGACGGCGATCTTCCCTTCCTCGGCGAGCTTGTGCACGACCTTCACGAGCTCCTTCCGCCGCTCCTCCGACAGCATGGGCAGCGGTACCCGGATGACGGCGCCCTGGGACGCGGGGTTGAGCCCGAGACCCGCATCCCGGATCGCCTTCTCGATGGCCTGCGACAGGCCCTTGTCGAACGGCTGCACCGTGATCATCCGCGGTTCGGGGGCCGAGACGAGCGCCACCTGCGTGATGGGCACCGTGCTGCCGTACGCCTCGACTCGCACCACGTCGAGCAGCTGCGGCGTCGCCTTGCCGCTGCGAATGCCCTGCAGCTCGCGCTTGGTGCTTTCGACGGCCTTGTGCATCAGCTCGCGGGCGTGCTTGACGAGTTCCGGAATTGTGCTCATCGGACGAGAGTCCCCACCCGTTCGCCCTTCAGCACACGCGCGATGGCGCCCGGGTTGTTCATGTTGAACACGACGATCGGCAGGTTGTTGGCCTTGCAGAGCCCGAAGGCATTGGCATCCATGACGGCGTAATTCCGCACGATCGCCTCCTGGAAGGTGAGCTCCGGGATGAACGTCGCCGACGGGTCCGTCTTCGGGTCCCCGGTGTAGATGCCGTCGACGTTCGTGGCCTTGAGGATGACCTCGGCCTCGATCTCGAGCGCGCGGAGCACGCCGGCCGTGTCGGTGGAGAAGAACGGGTTCCCCGTGCCCCCGGCAAAGATCACGACCCGTCCCTTCTCGAGGTGGCGGATCGCGCGGCGGCGGATGTACGGCTCGGCGAGCGACTCCATGCGGATCGCCGTCATCACGCGCGTGTCGACGCCGACCTTCTCCAGCACGTCCTGGAGCGCGAGCGCATTGATGACGGTGGACAGCATCCCCATGTAGTCGGCCGACACGCGGTCGAGCCCGTCGCGGCTCGCCGTGGCGCCGCGGATGATGTTGCCGCCGCCCACGACGAGGCCGAGGTGCACGCCCAGGGCATGCACCGTCTTGAGCTCGTTCGCGAGCTCCTCGACGATGGTATAGTCGAGGCCCTGTCCCTTCTCGCCCGCCAGCGCCTCGCCCGAGACCTTGAGCAGCGCCCGGCGGTAGGCGAGCGCCATCAGGCCGCTCCGACCTTGAAGCGCGCGAACCGGGTGACGGTGAGCCCGGCCCCCGCCTTCTTCAGCAGCTGGCCGACGGTCGTCTTGTCGTCGCGCACGAACGGCTGCTCGACGAGCGTCCGCTCCGCGACGAACTTCCGGATCTTCCCGTCGACGATCTTGCCACGGATGTTCTCGGGCTTCCCTTCCTGCGCCACCTGCTCTTCGGCGATCCGGCGCTCGCGCTCGATCATCTCGGCCGGGACGTCCTCGGGATTGATGCCGATCGGATCCGCGAACGAGATGTGGAGCGCCACGTCCTTCGCCGCCTCGAGCGCGGTGGCATCGGTGCCGCCCGCGAGCTCGACCAGCACACCCACCATGCCGTTGTGGTGCAGGTAGTAGCCGATCACGCCGTCGGTCGGCTTGAAGCGCGCGTACCGCTTGAGGGCCACCACCTCACCCACCTTCCCGGAGACCTGCTTCATCTCCTGCGCCACCGTGCGGCCGGCGGTGAACACCTGGTCCTCGACGTTGCCGGCGTTGATCCCCGGCTCGGCGTGCGCGGCCACGTGGCTCGCGAGCGCGCGGGCCAGCGCCTGAAAGTCTTCGGTGCGCGCCACGAAATCGGTCTCGCAGTTGAGCTCGACCATGGCGCCTTCGCGGCCGTCCGCGGACGTCTCGATCATCACCACGCCCTGCGAGGCGCTCTTGCCCTCGCGCTTCTCGGCCTTCGCGATGCCCTTCTTCCTGAGGAGCTCGACGGCCTTCTCCATGTCGCCGCCGGACTCTTCGAGGGCACGCTTGCAATCCATCATGCCCGCGCCGGTCCGGGCGCGGAGCTCGCTCACATCCTTCGGGGTAATCGTCACACTTGCCATGGGTTCCGCGTCCGCATCAGGTCAGGGGTGAATACTAAAGCCGCCGCTCGGGGCCCGCAGGGCTTGGAGCGGCGGCATTCCGTTCGGCAGTGTAGCGCCGCGATCAGGCGTCTGCGGCCGTGGCGGCTCCCGCCTCAGCCGGGCTCTCGCCCTCGGTCTTGAGCCGCGCAGCGATCGCTTCGGGCTTCGGCCGGCGCTTCCGGCGTCCGGGCCGCCGCTTCCGGCGCTCGTCCCCGCCCTCTTCCGCGCTGCCGTCGCTGCTGTACGTCTCGCCGTCCATTTCCTCGGCCGTTTCGCGCATCGGAGCCTGCGCGCGCGTCTCCCGGATGATGTCGCAGAGGGCGACCGTGATCAGCGAGACCGAGCGGATCGCGTCGTCGTTGCCGGGGATCGGCACCGTGATCACGTCCGGATCGGCGTTCGTGTCGACGATGGCCACGACCGGAATGCCGAGCTTGTTGGCCTCGGCGACGGCGATCTTCTCCTTCTTGGCATCGACGACGAAGAGCGCACCCGGGAGGCGCGTCATGTGCTTCACGCCTTCGAGGTTGCGGCTCAGTTTCACGCGCTCGCGCTCGAAGAGGAGCTTTTCCTTCTTCGTGTAGTTCTCGAAATCACCTTCGGCCGAGCCCTGCTCGAGATCGCGGAGGCGCTTGATCTGCTTCTTGAGCGTCTGGAAGTTCGTCAGCATGCCGCCGAGCCAGCGCTCGGTGACGTAGAACGTCCCCGCGGCCGACGCTTCCTGCTGCACGATGGCCTTGAGCTGCTTCTTGGTGCAGACGAAGAGCACGCCCTCCCCCTTCGCGACGATGCCGCGGAGGAGCTCCTGCGCCTTGTTGATCTGCCGCAGGGTCTTCTGGAGGTCGATGATGTAGATGCCGGAGCGTTCCGCGAAGATGAACCGGCGCATCTTCGGGTTCCAGCGGCGGGTCTGATGGCCGAAATGAACGCCGGCCTCGAGCAGGTCCTGAATCTGGGGCTGTGCCATGCGACGACTGATGTCCTTGCTGTGGGGTTTGATCGTCCGCCGCGTTCATCTCGTCAGCAGATCCCGTGGGCCTCGGCCCGGTGGGACACCCCGCTGACGATCCCGCGGCGTGATTGATGGAGCGGCGCGGACGCCGCCCCTGCGGAATTCGGTCTACCGCTTGCTGAACTGGAAGCGCTTCCGCGCCCCCGGCTGGCCCGGCTTCTTGCGCTCGACGGCGCGCGGATCCCGCGTGAGGAGTCCGTTGGCGCGGAGCTTGGTCCGGTGCTGCCCATCCGCTTCCACGAGCGCGCGTGCGATCGCGAGGCGGAGCGCGCCGGCCTGGCCGGTCTGCCCGCCGCCATCCACATGGGCCTTCACGTCGAACGCGCCGAGCGTGTCGGTGGCCGTGAACGACTGCTGGATGT
>DAINRR010000074.1:0-14151 GCA_036741715.1 Gemmatimonadales bacterium | reverse complement strand
GAAGCGGCGGCGGGCAGGGCACCGGAACAGGACTCGCTGTCGGTCCCGGGACCGGCGGGGACAGCACTGACGTCATCCCGCCGCAGCTGCGGAACCTGATTCCACCGCTCGCCGAACGGCCGCCGCGGGAGCTTCGCGGCCAGTCGATCAATGTGACCTTCTGGATCTCGGTCGAGGGATCGGTAGACCGGTTCACGCTCGAGCCCGAGATCGCGGACCGTGGGTATCGGGAGAAGTTCGCGGAGCTGCTGATGAAGACCCGCTTCCGCCCCGCGCGCACGCGAGCCGGAATTCCCGTACCATCCGTCGCCGAAATTTCCTACAGGCTTTCCACCGGCAGCTAACTCTCCTCCTGCCCCGGACGACATGAACCAGCTCTTCCAGCGCAAACCCATCGCCGAGCTGGTCCCCGATTCAGATTCTCCCAACAGCCTCAAGCGCGAGCTCGGGTGGGGGAGCCTGATCATGCTCGCGATCGGCGCCGCGATCGGCGCCGGCATCTTCTCGTCGATCGGCACGGCGGCAGCAGGTGAGGTCCTGGCGAGCGGCGAGGTGGTGCGATACGGGGCGGGCCCTGCGCTCGTGCTCTCGTTCGCCCTGCTCGGCGTCGTGTGCGGGCTTGCCGCACTCTGCTATGCCGAGCTCGCGTCGATGATTCCGCAGGCGGGAAGCGCGTACGCCTATTCGTACGCCACGCTCGGCGAGTTCATCGCCTGGATCATCGGGTGGGACCTGATCCTCGAATACGCCGTGGGCAACGTGGCCGTCGCGATCGCCTGGAGCGGCTACTTCAACTCGCTGCTCACCGGATTCGGGATCGATCTACCGGGGTGGCTCACCCACGGATACCGCACGGCGCTGCTCAGCTCCGATCCCGCCGTGCACGCCCTCCTCGAGACCGCACCGCGCATCGCCGGGATTCCCATCATCCTCAACATCCCCGCCTTCCTGATCGTGATGTTCGTGACGGCCCTCCTCGCCATGGGGGTGAGGGAGAGCATCCGCGCGAACAACATCATGGTCGTGGTCAAGCTGCTCGTCCTCGGCCTCTTCGTCGCCGTCGGGGCCTCGCACATCGACCCGGAGAACTACAAGCCGTTCGCCCCGAACGGCTGGCGTGGCATCCACCAGGGCGCCGCGATCGTCTTCTTCGCCTACATCGGGTTCGACGCGATCTCGACGGCGGCGGAGGAGACGAAGAACCCGCAGCGGAACATGCCCATCGGCATCCTGGGCGGGCTCGCGATCTGTACGCTGATCTACGTGATCGTCGGCGCCGTGGCGACCGGCATCGTGCCGTACGAGCAGCTCCGCGCAGCGGATCCCCTTGCCCGGGCGCTGCAGATCGCCGGCCTCGAGACGGCGAGCTGGATCGTGGCGGCGGGCGCGGTCGTGTCACTCACCGCCGTGCTCCTCGTCTTTCAGTACGGCCAGCCGCGCATCTTCATGGCCATGGCCCGCGACGGGCTGCTCCCCCCCTGGGCCGCGCGCATTCATCCGAAGTACCGGACTCCGCTCGCGAGCACCATCTTCACCGGCGTCATCGTCGCGCTCGGCTCGCTCTTCGCCGACGAGAACGAGATCTACGACCTGACCAATATCGGGACGCTCGCGGCGTTCGCCATCGTCTGCATCGGCGTGCTCGTGCTCCGGCTCAAGGAGCCGGAGCGCCCCCGGCCCTTCCGCGTGCCGTTCGTATGGGTCGTGACCCTGGGCGGCGCGGCGGCGTGCATCTACGTGATGCGCGGGCTCCCGCTGCACGCCTGGGAGCGGTTCGGGATCTGGCTCCTGATCGGCATCACACTGTACTTCAGCTACGGGTACCGGCGGAGCAAGCTGCGGGGGAGGAATCTCGACGCGAAAGTGTGAGGCGTAGAACGGGTGCGGGCGGTTCTCCAACGAGCGAGGTGGACCATGCGGGTGCGAACGTTGCTCAGTATCTCGGCCGTCCTTCTCGCGCTGGTCGGGCTGTTCCTCGTGCTCCAGACGGGTGTCGCGATGCGCATGATCGCCGACATCCCGGCTCCCGCGACCGCGGCCGCGGATCCCGCCTGGAAACCCTACTGGCAGACGGCCGCATTCGCGCGACTGTTCGGTATCGCGCTGCTCGCGTTCGGCATGGTCCTCTGGCACGTGAAGCCGCTGGTAGGCGACGGGGCGGAGCGCAGGATTGGCCTCACGCTCGGGGCGGGGTTCGCGCTGGCTGGGCTGGTCGCCCTCGCACAGCAGGTAGCGATCTTCGGGACGCCCGCCGGCTGGCTCCTCTCCCTCGGATTTCTGGGGCTGGCCGCACTGATGGTCGCGGCCGCCGTCCGCGCGGTGCCAGGCGGCCGCTGACGAAAGCTCGCCTGCGTCAGGTTCTGTCCTCGTCGAGTGCGATCGCCATTCGCAGTGCACCGCTCACCGCGTCGATTTCTCCGGACGCCGGCGTAACGCCGTCTTTCGTCAGTCGCGTTTCGAGTGCCTCCCGCAGCATCGGATTGGCGAGGAGGCCGCCGGTCAGCGCCACAGTCGGTGCCTCGCTACCGAGTTTCCGCCTGAGATGCAGCACGAGGCCGGCGAGCTCTTCGGCGGCGTAGTGCACGATGGCGCGCGCGGTCGGGTCCCCGTCTGCAGCGGCGGAGAGCACGTGAGGCGCCAGCGCTGCCACTTCCGGCGGCCCGGCAGTCGCGGTCCAGCGGACCAGCTCCTCGAAGTCGGTGCTGCGCGTCGCGTCGAGCAGACGCTGCGAAAGCGTCGTCTCGGCGCCGCGGCCATCGACCGCCCGACTGACCGCGCCGAGCGCCGCGCGTCCGACGGCGTACCCGCTGCCTTCGTCTCCCATCTGCCAGCCGTAGCCACCCGCCCGGAAGGACGCGCCGGCTCCGTCGCGCGCGATGGCGATGCTGCCGGTGCCGGCCGCGAGCACGATCCCGGCCCCCGTCCCCAGCGCGCCCTCGAGCGCGATCTCGATGTCGGTGGTGACGACGACGGTGCGTGCCACACCCTCGCCCCGCAGCGCCTGCTGCAGTTCGCGCGCCTCCGTCGGACGCCCCGCGCCCGCGGCGCCGACGACGAGGAGGTCACCCTGCAGGACGCCGGCCGCCGATAGCGCGCGCCGCACCGTCTCGGCGATCGTCGCCGCCGAGGCGAGGGCGCGCCCGGGCCGGACCGCGGCGCCGGGGCCCTCGGCGCGCCCGATGATTTCGCCGTCACGCATCACGCCGGCTGCCGTCTTCGTGCCGCCCACGTCGGCGCCGATGAGCACCCTGGTCATTTCCCCTCCGAGCCGCGAATCCGCGCCGATGCGAGTCCCGTCCCCACGCAGAGGGTGGTCCCGAGCGGGACGTACCACGGCCATGCGAGGCGCGACACGGGCATCAGCCATTCGAGTCCCCCGACGGCACTCAGCGGCCGGGCGAAGATCACGACGAGCATGACGGCGATCGTGACGGCGGCGGCGATGAGGACATCCGTGCCCGCCGCGCGCGACCACGCGCCAGCGAGAATGTACGCGCCCAGCAGCGCGCCATACGTCACCGACGCGATGGAAAGCGCGAGCACCACGACGGGCGTATCGGTGCCCGACGCGTAGACATGAAAGACCAGCGCCGCACCGATCAGGCTGAGCCCCCACACGATCGAGAACGCGCGCCCGATGCGGAGGAGCCTGACCGGGTCACGCTCACCGGTCCATCCGGCATAGAGGTCGTGCGTCATCGACGAGGCCAGGGCGTTGATCGAGGACGCCACCGTGCTCATCGCCGCCGCGAGAATGCCGGCCACGAGGAGCCCGGCGAGCCCGGTCGGAAGCTGCTCGATGATGAAGCGCGCAAAGATCTGGTCGCCCTGGAGGCCGGCCGGGGCCATGCCGGCAGACCAGATCGCGACCCCGACCAGCAGGAAAAGCAGGAACTGGAGGATGACGACAACGCCCGAGCCGACGAGCGCCGCGCGCGCATCCGCGAGGCTTCGGGTGGCGAGGAGGCGCTGCACGATGAGATGGTCCGTGCCGTGCGAAGCCGCGGAAAGGAGTGCTCCGCCGATCAGGCCGCCCGCGAAGGTGTAGGTCGACGTGAAGTTGAACGCGAAATCGAACACGCGCAGGTGCCCCGCGTCGGCTGCGCGCGAAAGGCTCGCCGCTGCGCCGCCACCGAGCTCCCAGGCGATGAGCAGCGCGGCGATGCCGCCGGAGACATACACGGCCAGCTGAATCACGTCCGTCCAGACGACGGCCTTGAGCCCGCCCGCCCAGGTGTAGGCGAGCGTGACGAGTCCCATCACGACGATGGCCGACGGAATGTTCCAGCCGGTGAGCAGGGCCAGCGGAATGGCGCCGACGAAGATGCGCACCCCGTCGCCGAGGAAGCGGGTGGCCAGGAAGACGACGGACATGGCGCGGCGGGTCCCGACGCCGAAGCGCGACTCGAGCCGCGCGTAGGCCGTTTCCTGGGTGCCCCGGAAGTAGCCGGGAAGAAGCCACGCGGCCACGACGATGCGTCCGACGAGATAGCCGAACGCGATCTGCAGAAACGTGAGGTCGCCGCGTGCGCCGACGCCCGGCACCGACAGCACCGTGAGCGCCGACGTTTCGGTCGCCACGATCGAGAAGAGCACGGCCCAGGCCGGCAGGTCGCGCGCGCCGAGGAAGTAGTCGCCCGCCGTGCTCTGGCGGCGCGTGGACCAGAGGCCGATGCCGAGCGTGAGGATGAAATAGACGACGATGACGGCGAGGTCGGCGGTGGACATGGGGATGAACGGTAAGGGGGGACGGGCGGGCGGGGAACGGGGAGCGGGGAACGGGGAACAGGGAACCGGAACGCACAGGGGGCCTCAGGACAAAGGGGCGACCGATGGCCGCCCCCGTTCCTCTTTCGGTTCCCCGTTCCCTTCTATGCCGTGAAGCTGCTCCCGCACCCGCACCCGCCACTCGCGTTCGGATTGGTGAACGTGAAGCCCGAGCCCTGCATCGACGAGACGTAATCGATCGTGACACCGTTCAGGTACTGGGCGCTGAAGCCGTCCACGAACACGCGCACGCCGCTGATCTCGGCCGACAGGTCATCCTCGACCGGGCGTTCCTCGATATTGAGGCTGTACTTGAAGCCCGAGCATCCGCCCGGCAGGACGCTCACACGCAGGCCGGCGGTCTCCGCTGGAACCTGCTCCGCGGCGATGAACTTCCTGACTTCCTCGGCAGCCCGCTCGGAAATGACGAGGTTGAACCCGGCTGCGGGAATCTGCTGCCCGATGCTGCTCATGCCTGCTCCCGTTGAAATCCAGTGTGAAAGGTAGGCAGGACGCGGCGTCCCGTCAACGGCATCCGGGGCGTAAGTGCTGTAACTGCAAGTACAAAGCCGTCTAGCGGCGTTCGAGGCCCCGAACCACCCGGTCCGCCACGTTCCGGCGGACGGGGCCCCATTTCCCGTTCTCCCGCGTCGGATGTACCCGGTTGCTCAGGAGCACGACGACGAGGCCGCGCGTCGGATCGAGCCAGATGGAAGTTCCGGTGAATCCGGTGTGGCCGAAGCTGAGCGGGGAGAGCAGCGTTCCGGCGCTGCTCAGTTCGGACGGTGTATCCCAGCCGAGCGCGCGGCTGGAGCCGGGCGGGAAATCCTGGCGGGTCGTGAACCGCCGGACGACCGCGGAATCCAGCGCGAGGGGCAGCGTGTCGCGCCCTGCGCGGGCGGCGAGGAGCCAGTCTCCGAATCGGAGGAGGTCGCGGGCCGTGCCGAACAGGCCTGCGTGCCCGGAAACGCCACCGAGCCGGGCGGCATTCTCGTCGTGCACCTCGCCGTGGATCAGCCTGCCCCGCCACGGATCCAGCTCGGTCGGTGCGATGCGCGGCAGCCAGTCGGGCGGGGGATGGAATCGCGTCGACCACATGCCCAGCGGCCCGAACACGCGGCGCACGAGGATGGAGTCGAGCCGCTCGCCGAGGGCGGCCTCGACCGCCTGCGTGAGCACGATCGCACCGAGGTCGGAATAGACGAAACGCGTCCCGGGGAGCGTATCGAGCTGTGTCGTGTCGGTGAGGGCGATGGCCGCTTCGGCATCCACCGTTTCCCGGTAGAGAAGACGGAACGCGGGCAGCCCCGACGTGTGCGTGAGCAGGTGCCGGATCGTGACCGCGTCGCGACCGCGGCCGGCGAAGGCGGGGACGTAACGCACGGCCGGCGCATCGAGATCGAGGCGGCCCTCGTCGACCGCGAGCATCACCGCCGTCGTCAGCCCGACCACCTTGGTGAGCGAGGCAAGGTCGTAGACGGTCGAGGAATCGGGGCGCGCGGGCATTCCGGCGCCGAGGACCCCTGTTCCGTGATAGACGTGATGCCCACGAACGCTCACGCCCAGCACCGCGCCCGGCGCGGCCCCGTCGGCGACGGCGGAATCGAGGAAGGCCGTCGCTTCGGCGAAGGCGGAGCGGGGGACGGGGTCGGGCGGGCCGGCGCGGCCGCACCCCGCGATCGTGATGAGCGATGCGATGGCCACTCTCACCGCCGCTCGCTCCAGCGCTCGGTGGCGGGCCGCTCGAACCCTTCGCCCACGCGGAAGACCGGCGGAATCGAGATCGGGAGCTTTCCCGTGATCGGGGCACCCGAGAGTGCGCGCGCCGCCGCGCGCTCGCTCGCCGGATTCGCGGCCCATCCGAGGAGATAGGAGCGGATGCGCGGAGTTTCCATCACGATGTACGGCGATCCGAACGAGACGAGCACGGTCGGCCGCGCACCCGCGCTGCTGTCGATGAGCGCACTCACAGGCGCCGGGATGGCGATCGACCCCTTGCTGTCCACCGGCCGTACCGAGACGGCGAAGATCGCCATCGGGTTTCTCGCGAGCGCTGCGCGCGCCGAGTCGAACGCCGCGGGGGCACTTTCCGCATGGAGCCGCAGCGAGGTGACGGTATGGCCGCGGGCCCGCAGCTCCGCCGCGAAGCTCGTCCCGACCGTTTCCCGGACGCCGTCCGCGTAACTCACGAGCGTGACGCGTGCGGGTGCGCTGCGCAGCGAATCCACGGTGCCGTCGTCCACGGCCAGCACGATCGAGCGCTCCGCGATGTCCCGCGAGGTGCCCTGAAACTCCGCGCGCCCCACCGTCGCCATCACGCTGTCGAGGTCGACGAACCGCTCGTCGAAGAGCCCGAGGCGCTTTTTCCACTCGAGCACCCGGCGAACCGACTCGTCGAGGCGCTCGCGGCGGATGCGTCCGCTCGTGACGGCAGACTCCATCGCGTCGATCGCTTCCGCCGCGTTGACCGGCATCAGCAGGAGGTCGGCGCCGGCGAGGAAGGCGAGCACCGTCGCCTCACCGGCGCCGTATTTCGACACGACGCCGCCCATGTTGAGGGCATCGGTGACCGTGAGCCCGCGAAAGCCGAGCGAATCGCGGAGGAGGCCCGTCAGAATGTTCGGCGCGACGGTGGCCGGCCGGGTTTCTCCCGGGTCGATGCCGGGGAGCGCGATGTGGGCCGACATCACGGCGTGGACACCCGCGTCGATGGCGGCGCGGAACGGGATGAGCTCGAGCGAATCGAATCGCGCCCAGTCCGCGGCGATCACGGGCAGCGCGAGGTGGCTGTCGGTCTCCGTATCACCGTGGCCGGGAAAATGTTTCGCGGTGGCGATCATGCCGTGCTCCTGAATGCCGCGGATGGCTGCAGCCACCAGTCGGCCCACGGCGTGGGGATCTTCGCCGAAGGAGCGCGTGTTGATGATCGGGTTGGCAGGGTTGTTGTTGACGTCGGCGGCCGGCGCGAAGGCGAAATGGATGCCGACGGCGCGGCCCTCCAGCGCCGTGATGCGGCCGATCTGATAGGCGTCCAGTTCCCTGCCGGCCGCGCCCACGCCCATATTGGGTGGGAAGAATGTGCCGCCGTTCAGCCGGATCGTGGTGCCGCTCTCGAGGTCGGACGCCACCAGGAGAGGAATGCGCGCTGCGGCCTGGAGTGCGTTGAGCTTGGCCGCGATATCGAGCGGAGAGCCGACCGAGATGATGACGCCGCCCACGCGCAGCGAGTCCACCCACAGGCGCGCCTGGGCGAACCCGGGCTCGTCCAGCGGCGCGTAGGTCCCCGGGATCCAGGGCATGATGAGCTGTGCGATGCGCTCGCGCAGCGGCAGCGAGTCGATCAGCCGGTCCACGTTGCTCGGCACGGGCGCGGGCACGGTGGCGGCCGGGACACATCCGGCGAGAATAAGGGCAGTCACCAATCCGACGAGGAACTTGCGATGCACAGGACGCTCGCTCTGCTGGGTGGATTCGCCGCTTCGCTGCTGAGCGCATGCGGCGGAGGCTCGGTGCAGGATGTGCCACCGGTGCCGACGGAAAAAGCGATCGTGCGGCCGGGGATCGACGTGCTGGTCACCGACAGCGCCCACCTCGTGCGGGGGCGCCGGGTCGGGCTCGTGACGAATCAGACGGGCATCGACACGGCGGGCGTCAGCGACGTCGAAGTGCTGCGCGGGGCCGGCGTCGAGCTGGTGGCCCTCTTCAGCCCCGAGCATGGGTTCCGGGGCTCGGCCGCGCCGGGCGCGGCGGTGGCGACGACGCGTGATTCGGCGACCGGCCTTCCAATCTACAGCCTCTATGGCAGCACCACTGCGCCCACCGACCAGATGCTCCGCGGCATCGATCTCCTCGTCGTGGACCTGCAGGACGTCGGAGCCCGCTACTACACCTACATCTCTACCGCCATCGAGGTGATGCGCGCGGGAGCCCGGCGGAACATTCCGGTGATGATCCTAGACCGCCCGAATCCCATCGGCGGCGCTATGCAGGGCGGCGTGCTCGACAGCGCGTTCTCCACGTTCGTCGGCCGGCTGCGCGTCCCGATGCGGCATGGCCTCACGATGGGCGAGCTCGCCCGGCTCGCGAGCGACGAGCTGCAGATCGGCGGCACCCTTCTCGTGGTGCCAGCATCAGGGTGGAAACGGGACCTGACGTTCGACGAGATCGGCCTCCCCTTCGTGCCGCCCAGCCCCAACCTGCGCACGGTCGAAAGCCTCTTTCACTATCCTGGCACCTGCCTCTTCGAGGGCACGAACCTGTCGGTCGGGCGGGGAACCGATGCTCCATTCGAGCAGATCGGCGCGCCATGGCTCCATTCCGCCCGCGTGCTCGAGATCCTGAAGGCCGAGAAGCCGTCGGGCGTCGATTTCACGGCTGTGTCATTCACGCCTGTGGCGCCGGGCGATGGAAAGTATCCGGACACGCTCGTGGTGGGGATCCGACTCAAGGTGAGCAACAAGGGATCGTACGATCCGACGCTCACGGCGGTGCACCTCCTGTCGGCGATCCGGCAGGCGCATCCGGACCGATTCCAGTGGATCCCGGCCCACTTCGACCGGCTGGCGGGAACGGACCGTCTGCGCGAGGCGCTCACTCGCGGGACCGATCCCGGGGTCGCGACGTTCACCTGGCGGGAGGAGGTCTACGCCTTCTCCAAGCGGGTCCAGCCGTACCTGATTCCCGATTACGAGTAGTCGGGTCACGGTGCGGCGCACAGCCGGGGGACGGGGCCGGCGTAGACTTGGCCCATGTTCTTCCGGAATACGGCTTTTCCCGTTCGCCACGCGCCCGATAATGCGCCCCGGGGCCATCCCGGCCGATTGCCGGAAGTGCTTCCGCCAGTTATCCTTCCGCGGCAATCTCACCCCCATTTCGCACACCGGCCGGAGGGTCGAAAGACGGTGAAGCTGCTTGGCGCCCTGGAACGCCCCTACTACGCGTTGGTGCGTGCTCCCGTCAACGCGCTGATCCGCGCGGGCGTCCGGCCCAACACCATCACCACCTTCGGCACGGGGCTGGTGCTCCTGTCCGCCGTCGTCTACGGCCTCGGCCATGTGCGGCTCGGTGGCCTCCTCCTCCTCGCCAGCGGGATCGCCGACACCCTCGACGGCCAGGTGGCGCGCGCGGCGGCCATGGAAACGAAGTTCGGCGCGTTCTACGACTCGACGCTCGACCGTGTCGGGGACGGCGCCACGTTCATCGGGATCGCGGTCTACTTCATGACGGCGCCGGATGTGGCATGGCGGGTACCGGCCGTGATCGCCTGCATGGTCGCGATTCTCGCGTCGCTCCTCGTGTCGTACGCCCGCGCGCGTGCCGAGGGGCTCGGGATCGACTGCAAGGTGGGGATCGCCCAGCGGGCGGAGCGGATCATCCTGCTCGGCCTGGTCTCCCTTCTCTTCGGCGCGGCCGCACGGGCCCAGGTGCTCGAAGGCGCCGTGCTCGTCCTCGCCCTCGCGTCCGTCATCACGGTCGTCCAGCGTTTCGTCTATGTGTATCGCGTGGCGTCGCGCGCCGAACTGCGCCCCGCCCGCACGGAGCCCGCGCCCGCAGCGGTGCTCGATTCCCTTTCGAAAGGACGTTAGCAGTGCCTGACCAGACCGCCCGGCAGATTGCGCCGGCCAGGGGGAAGCTTGGCGTGCTCACCGTCGGCCTCGGCGCCGTCGCGACCACCTTCATCGCCGGCGTGGAGAACATCCGGCGCGGGGCCTCGAAGCCGATCGGGTCGCTCACGCAGATGGGCACCATCCGGCTCGGAAAGCGCACCGACGGGCGGGCACCCCTGATCAAGGAATTCGTGCCCCTGGCAGACCTCGGCGACATCGTCTTCGGCGCGTGGGATCCGGTGCCGGACAACGCCTATGAGGCCGCGCTCCTCTGCGGCGTGCTCGACAAGCACGAGCACGTCGAGCCGATCGCCGACTTCCTCAAGGGCATTTCGCCGATGCCGGCCGTGTTCGACCAGGCCTACGTGAAGCGGCTCGAAGGAAAGAACGTCAAGTCGGGGAAGACGAAGCGCGAGCTCGCGGAGCTTCTGCGGAAGGACATTCGCGACTTCAAGGCCAGGAACGGCTGCGACCGGCTGGTGATGGTCTGGTGCGCGTCCACCGAGGTCTTCATCGCGCCCGGTCCGGCGCACCAGACGCTCGAGTCGTTCGAGCGGGCGATGGACGCCAACGAGCCGTCCATCGCGCCGTCGATGCTCTACGCCTGGGCCTCGCTCATGGAAGGCGTCCCGTTCGCCAACGGCGCGCCGAACCTGACGTGCGACTTCCCGGCCATGGAGCAGCTCGCCCGGGACAAGGGCGTGGCCATCGGCGGCAAGGACTTCAAGACCGGCCAGACCATGCTCAAGACCGTGCTCTCGCCGATGTTCAAGGCGCGCATGCTCGGCGTGGCCGGCTGGTACTCGACGAACATCCTCGGCAACCGCGACGGCGAGGTCCTCGACGATCCCGAGAGCTTCAAGACGAAGGAGGAGTCGAAGCTCGGCGTCCTCGAGCACATCCTCCAGCCCCACCTCTATCCCGAGCTCTACGGCGAGATGTACCACAAGGTGCGGATCAACTACTATCCGCCGCGTGGGGACAACAAGGAGGGATGGGACAACATCGACATCTTCGGATGGCTCGGCTATCCGATGCAGATCAAGGTCGATTTCCTCTGCCGCGACTCGATCCTCGCCGCGCCGCTCGTGCTCGATCTGGCGCTCTTCTTCGACCTGGCGCAGCGCGCCGGTCTCGCCGGGATCCAGGAGTGGCTGTCGTTCTACTTCAAGAGCCCGCAGGTGGCGCCAGGCCTGTACCCGGAGCACGACCTCTTCATCCAGCTCACGAAGCTCAAGAACACGCTCCGGTGGATGCAGGGGGAAGACCAGATCACGCATCTTGGCATCGAGTACTACCAGGAGCAGTAACCATGAAGTACTTCCACCGCACGCACCTGTCTCCCGACGCCGCCGTCGCGGCCGCGTCGGACTACTTCGGCGCCCGGCTCGGCGCGTCCGAGGAAACGGATCGGCGCCGCTCCTTCGCCGGTCCGATCGGCGAGGTGAGCGTCACGGTCGCCGCCGAAGGGGGGCATTACACGCTGGTCACCGTCGTGACCAACCAGCCGGCGGAGAGCGAGATCGACAAGTTCGCGAAGCGGTTCCTGACGCTCCTGCACACGAGTGCCGACCCCACGCATCGGCCGATCGGCGCGTACTGACACCGGGGCCGAAGGCCCGACATCCCCCCGGGCGGTCCGCGTGGCGCCGCCCGGGGGGATGTTGCGTCCGGAGATTCGGCGTAACTTCCGGTGGGCCGCTCCCCGCGGCGCAAGCGATTCCGCACTTCATCGGAGGCTGCATGACGCGTAGCGTAGCGGGCGCCGGCAGGCGTCTCTCTCGAATGCTGATGTCCGCGATCGTCCTCCTCGCCTCGGCCCCGGCCGGGGCGTTTGCACAGGAGACCGGGGAGCACCGCCCCGGGGGCGAAGTGAACCTGCAGCTGCCCGACCTGCACCAGGGCGATTTCCTTGGCTTCACCGGCCACGAAATCCTCCTGTCCGGCCTCGTGGTCTGCGTGCTCGGCCTGCTCTTCGGGCTGCTCAGCTATTCGGCGGTCCGGAAGCTTCCGGTGCACCGCGCCATGGCGGACGTCTCCGAACTCATCTATACGACGTGCAAGGCGTACCTCACGCAGCAGGGGAAGTTCCTCATCGGCCTCTGGTGCTTCATCGCGGTCGTGATCGTCGGGTACTTCGTCCTGACGGGTCTCGAGGCCGCCAAGATCGCCATCATCCTGATGTTCAGCCTCATCGGCATGGCGGGGAGCTACGGCGTCGCCTGGTTCGGGATCCGGATCAACACGCTCGCCAACTCGCGGACGGCGTTCGCAAGCCTCCGGGGGAAGGGCTGGCCGGTCTGCGACATCCCGCTTCGCGCCGGGATGAGCGTCGGCATGATGCTGATCTCGGTCGAGCTGCTCTTCATGCTCGCGATCCTGCTCTTCGTCCCGTCGGACGTGGCGGGTGCGTGCTTCCTCGGCTTCGCGATCGGCGAGTCGCTGGGCGCGGCCGCGCTGCGCATCGCCGGCGGCATCTTCACCAAGATCGCGGACATCGGCTCCGACCTCATGAAGGTCGTCTTCAAGATCAAGGAGGACGACGCCCGCAATCCGGGCGTGATCGCCGACTGCGTGGGCGACAACGCCGGCGACTCCGTCGGGCCCACGGCGGACGGCTTCGAGACGTACGGGGTCACCGGCGTGGCGCTCATTTCGTTCATCGTGCTCGCGGTGGCGGATCCCATGGTGCAGGTGAACCTGCTCGTCTGGATCTTCCTCATGCGCGTCATGATGGTGCTGGCATCCGCGGCCTCGTACCTCGTCAACAATGCCGTGGCCGCCGGCCGCTACCGCAATGCCGTCAAGTTCAACTTCGAGAACCCGCTCACGTCGCTCGTCTGGCTCACCTCGCTCGTCTCGGTGGCGCTCACCTTCGTCGTGTCGAAGCTCATCATCCCCGAGCTCGCCGGAAACCCCGATCTCTGGTGGCAGCTCTCGCTGGTGATCACCTGCGGCACTCTCGCAGGAGCGATCATCCCCGAAATGGTCAAGGTGTTCACCTCCACGCATTCCGCGCACGTGCGTGAAGTCGTCTCATCGTCGCGCGAAGGCGGAGCGTCGCTCAACATCCTGTCGGGGCTCGTCGCGGGGAATTTCTCCGCCTTCTGGCTCGGCATGGTGATCATGGGCCTCATGGCCGCGGCGTATGCCGTGAGCACCATGGGGCTGAGCGAAGGCGGCATCATGCAGGCGCCTGCGATCTTCGCCTTCGGGCTCGTGGCCTTCGGCTTCCTCGGCATGGGTCCGGTCACGATCGCGGTCGACTCCTACGGGCCCGTCACCGACAACGCGCAGTCGATCTACGAGCTGTCCCAGATCGAGGAGATCCCCGGCGTCGAGGCCGAGATCCAGCGCGACTTCGGCTTCGCCACCGATTTCACGGTCGCGAAGGAGCTGCTCGAGGAGAACGACGGAGCGGGGAACACGTTCAAGGCGACGGCCAAGCCCGTGCTGATCGGCACGGCCGTCGTCGGCGCCACGACCATGATCTTCGCGATCATCATGGCGCTGACGCACGGGCTCACCGAAGGGATGACCAATCTCTCGATCCTGCACCCGCCCTTTCTGCTCGGGCTCATCACGGGCGGTGCCGTGATCTACTGGTTCACGGGCGCTTCGATGCAGGCCGTCACGACGGGGGCCTATCGCGCGGTCGAGTTCATCAAGGCGAACATCCGGCTGGAGGGAGCCACGAAGGCATCGGTCGAGGACAGCACGCGCGTGGTCGAGATCTGCACCCAGTACGCCCAGAAGGGCATGTTCAACATCTTCCTCG
>DAINRR010000073.1:10414-15178 GCA_036741715.1 Gemmatimonadales bacterium | reverse complement strand
GCAGTTCCTTTCGCGCTTTCGCGTTTTCGCGATCTGAGGAACGCCGAGCCGACCGCGATACCCGCGCATCGATCGGGAGCCCACCCGCCAACCGCCCCCTTTCGTCTCTTTCGTGTTTTCGTGTGCCGCTGTTTGCTCGCCGAGATCCGGGAGCGCGCATTGACGCCCCCGCCCGCGTCCACTAGCTTTGTGAATCATTTCACAAAGCGGTATGCGAAAAGTCGCCGAGTCCACGATCCGCCGCCTCTCGCTCTATCTGCGGCTGCTGGAGGAATTTGAAGCGCAGGGGATCGCCACCGTCAGTTCCGAGGCGCTGGCGGGCCGGGGGGGCACCACGTCCGCCCAGGTACGGAAGGACCTCTCCTTCTTCGGCTCCTTCGGCAAGCGGGGACTCGGCTACTCGGTGCCCGAGCTCGTCACCGAGCTTCGCGCCATCCTCGGCCTCGACCGGCGGTACCAGGTGGCCCTCATCGGGGCCGGGAAGATCGGAAGCGCGCTCGTCCAGTACCGCGGGTTCCGGCAGCGCGGCTTCGATATCGTCGCGATCTTCGACGTGGACCCGGGCAAGATCGGGCGGCAATGGAACGGCCTCGAAGTGCAGGACAGCCGGAGCCTGGAAGCGGTCCTGTCGAAACAGAAGGTCGACATGGCCGTCCTCGTCACCCCCGCCGATGCCGCCCAGCCTCTCGCCGACCGCCTCGTCGCCCTCGGCGTCAAGGCCATCCTCAACTTCGCCCCGGTCCAGCTCACCGTGCCGCACGACGTGGTCGTGAAGACGGTGAACCTGGCGCTCGAGCTCGAGACGCTCAGTTACGAGCTGACGAACCGCGGATAACAAAAGACGGCACACGAAAACACGAAAAGACGAAACGGGGCGGTGTGACGCGGGGCTCTGGCCCAGCTGGCGAGCTGCGGAATCGCGAAAGCGCGAAAGAAAAGCGAAAGACGCGAAAGGCTCCGTTTGCGGACAGGCTCCGAATCCGTGGTGGGTTCGGAGCTTTTGCTTTTGTGGGCTTCCCGTGGGCTCCGTGCGCCGGCGCGCAGGGAGCCCACAAACAGTTTCTTCGGACCCTGCCGGACGAGCGGGGGCCGTGACTCGAGCGGAAACTTCCGTGGTTTTGCAGTTCCTTTCGCGCTTTCGCGTTTTCGCGATCTGAGGAACGCCGCGCCGACCGCGATACCCGCGCATCGATCGGGAGCCCACCTGCCCACCGCCCCCTTTCGTTTCTTTCGTGTTTTCGTGTGCAGCTGTTGGCCCTGCAAGACCCCACACCCCACCCGATATCCGGCTTTCCCCGGGTCCCGCCCACCCGCTACCTTCCATCGCATGTCCCTCCACGTCACATCCGAAATCGGTCCTCTCGAATCCGTTCTCGTCCACACCCCGGGCCTCGAGCTCGAGGCCGTGACGCCCGGGACGCGGGAGGCATACCTCTACGACGACATCATCGAGGTCGAAACCGCGCAGCGCGAGCATCGGCAGTTCGTCGCCGTGCTCGAGCGCTTCGCCAAGGTGTTCCAGGTCCGCTCGCTCCTCGCCGATGTCCTCGAGCGGGCCGAAGCGCGCGAGTTCTTCATCAGCAAGACGATGGACGTCGTGCCCTCCGAGCCGCTCGCCCAGCGGCTCGCCGAGCTGCCGCCCGCGGACCTGGTGTCGATGCTGATCGAAGGCACCGAGGAAGAGAGCGGTGCGATCTCCCGTGCGCTCAACGAACCCGGTTATGCGCTCCCGGCACTCCCGAATCTGTTCTTCCCGCGCGACATCGGCATGGTGATCGGGCGGCACGCCGTCGTCGGCTCGATGCGCTACGGCGTGCGCTGGACGGAGGAGCTCCTGATCAAGACGCTGTTCTCGCACCATCCCGAGCTCGCCAATGCCGGCATCATCTACGACGGGTCCGAGGAGCGGCGGAGCAACTACACGCTCGAGGGCGGCGACGTGCACGTCCTCCGCCGCGACCTCCTCGTCGTCGGGTTCAGCGAGCGCACGTCCACGGCCGCGCTCGACCAGTTCTGCGACGTGCTCTTCGCGAAGGGGGAGGTCACCGACGTGCTCGTCGTCGTGATGCCCAAGGCACCGACGGCGATCCACCTGGACATGATCTTCACCCAGATCGACCGGGACCTCTGCGTCGTGTATCCGCCGTACTTCGTCGGTCCGGAGCGGCTGCCGATCCTGCACCGCCGCAAGGGGGAGAACGGTGTCCGGGAGATGCCGAACCTCTTCGCGGCGCTCGCGGCCGCCGGCATGGCGCTCGAGCCCCTCTTCGCCGGCGGGACCCACCGCACGACCCAGGAGCGGGAGCAGTGGAGCTCCGCGTGCAACTTCGTCGCGGTGCGGCCCGGGCAGGTGATCACCTACGGCCGCAACGAGGCGACGCTCGCCGAGCTGGCCGGGGCGGGGTTCGCGATCGTGCCCTCCGATGAATTCCTCAACGGCCACATCGCCATCAAGCCGGGCACTCGTGCCGCGATCACGGTCGAGGGCAGCGAGATCGTCCGCGGCGGCGGCGGCCCCCGGTGCATGACGCTGCCGCTCCGGCGGGGGGAGCCGTGATCGGGGTCTCCGCCTACCCGAGCGGGACGCTCCTCGACCGGATCCTCGGCGAGCTCGCCACGAGTCCCCTCAGCTCGCACGCCCTCTGTGGCTCCGTCCTCGGCATGCCGAACGCGCCGAAGGCCGTGGCCGAGCGCCTGCTCGCGGCGCTGCTCGGCGCCGACCCGCGCGTGCGGCAGCTCGCCGATGGACGCTGGGGACTCGTCCCGGAGATGCAGGCCTCGCCCCTGCTCGACGAGTGCGCCTTCGCGGTGGTGGACGTCGAGACGACGGGCATGCGCGCCTTCGGCAGCGACCGCATCACCGAGATCGCCGTGGTGCTGGTGCACGGCTCGCGGCGGGAGGTCGTGTTCGAATCGCTCGTGAATCCGGGCCGGCCGATCCCGGCGGCGATCACGCAGATCACGCGCATCAGCAACGACATGGTGCGGCAGGCCCCGACGTTCGCGGACATCGCCGACCAGGTGGTCACCGCGCTCGGCGGCCGCGTGTTCGTCGCGCACAACATGCGCTTCGACTGGAGCTTCGTGAGCGCCGAGCTGGGCCGCTGCCGCCAGCTCGATCTCGACGGCGCGCGCCTCTGCACGGTCCGCCTCGCCCGGCGCCTCGTGAAGGGCGTGCGCTCGTGCGGGCTCGATAACCTTTCGCAGTATTTCGCCTTCGAGAACCCGGCGCGCCACCGCGCGGCAGGAGACGCACTCGTCACGGCGAGCCTCCTCGACCGGCTCCTCTGCCTCGCTCGCGAGGAGGGCGCGCGCACGCTGCAGGACCTCGAGGCGATCGCGACGCGCCGCGCCCCGCCGAAACCGCGGAAGCGCCGCGCCCCGGCCATGCCATCGGCGCCGCGCGCGGACTCCGCGCCGGAAGGGCCGGCATGACGCTCGTCCGCACGTTCACCGTCGGCTCGCTCCGGTGTCACACGCTGGAAGGGGGCCTCCAGCGCCTCGACGGCGGCGCGATGTTCGGCGTGGTGCCGCGGCTGCTCTGGGAGAAGGCGATCGCGCCGGACGAGCGCCACCGGATCCCGCTCGCCATGCGCTGCCTCCTCGTCGAGCATCCCGATGGGCTCGTGCTCATCGACACGGCGCTCGGCGGGAAGGAGGACGCGAAGTTCAAGGACATCTACGGGATCGAGAACGAATCCCGCTCACTCCGGAGCACTGCAGGAGCCCCGGGGGCCGAGCCGGCAGGTTCGATGCGGACCCAGCTCGACGATGCGCTGGAGGAGGCCGGCTTCACGGCGGGAGACGTCAGGTGGGTCATCAACACCCACCTGCACTTCGACCATGCGGGCGGCAACACCCGACGTGATCCGCCCGACGTGGGGCATGACGAGGGCGCGCTGCGCCTCGCCTTTCCGAATGCGACGTACGTGGTGCAGCGCGGCGATCTCGAGTTCGCGCGCAGCACGAACGAGCGGACCCGCGCGAGCTACCTTCCGCCCAACTTCGAGCCGGTCGCGGCCGCCGGGAAGTTCCGCCTGCTGAACGGAGACGCCCAGATCCTGCCGGGCATCCTCGCCCGGCTCACGCCCGGCCACGTGCCAAGCCACCAGGCCATCCTGATCGAGGACGGTGGCGAGACGGCAGCGTTCGTGGCCGACCTGATCCCGACCGCCGCCCACCTCCGGCTTCCCTGGATCATGGGCTACGACCTCGAGCCGCTCCGCACCCTCGAGAGCAAGCGCGCCATCCTCCGCGAGGCGGCGAACGAGGGGTGGCGCATCGTGTTCGAGCACGATGCGACGGTGGCATGGGGGACGGTCATGCGGACGGGGACATCGGTCGGGCTCGAGGGCATCGAATCCGTGGGGTGAGCTGGATTTCCTCCGTCAGCCTGCAGAATTTCTCCGCCGTCCACAAGTTTTTCCGTCAGCGTGCAGGGTCTCTGCATCAGCCTGCACCCGCCTCGAATGGGCGTGCACGATAGGCGGTTCCGCGCGCAGAACCGCCGGGGCACCGTCCACCAATTCCCGTCAGGGCGCTGCGCCCGGCCGTCGATGGCCGCTTGCCGCTGTCGGAGCGCAGTTTCGCCGCGCGGCACGCGCGTGAACCGAACTTCCGTCCTGATGCTCGCGGCAGAGTCGTCGATCGGGCGTCACGCGACCGCATTCCGGCGTCCGGGCGCGGTCGCAGATGCGAGACGTGCACGACCTGGGCGAGGTGTGCCTCTCCCGGTCTTCCGGATGCCCGGCCCCGGCGAAAGCG
>DAINRR010000073.1:0-10314 GCA_036741715.1 Gemmatimonadales bacterium | reverse complement strand
GGATGCACTCCGGGATTGACGAATGCATCCCGAAGAGGCTAGCTTTCCGCCGTTCCTGAAGCGGTACTGCCGTCGAGGCGTGCCCACCCCACAGCCCGCTGTCGTTGATGCGGCGCGACCGGGTCCCAGAGTCGAGCGCCGAACGCTTCTGCGTTCCCGAGCTCCGTTTGGGCACCCGCGTCGACCGGGTGCCCTTTTTGTTTCACAGCTGGAGGCGTAGCCACTGTCCACTAACGATCGCGAACGGCGCACACGGGTCAATCGGCAGATTCGCATCAGCCCGGTCCGGGTCATCGGGCCCGGCGGTGAGCAGCTCGGAGTCCTGCCCGTCGAGGAGGCGCTGGCCGCCGCCCAGGAGCAGGGACTCGACCTCGTGGAAGTCGCACCGACGGCTCGACCGCCGGTCGTCAAGATCATGGACTACGGGAAGTACAAGTTCGAAGAAGCGAAGGCCGCGCGTGCCGCCAAGAAGAAGCAGCACGTGATCCTGCTGAAGGAAGTGAAGTACCGGCCGGGCATCGACGATCACGACTTCGACTTCAAGACCCGCCACGCCCGCGAGTTCCTCGGGGACGGGAACAAGGTCAAGGTCACGATGATGTACCGCGGCCGGCAGCTCGCCCACGTGGAGCTCGGCAAGGCCGTGCTCGACCGCGTCGCCGCCGCCCTCGCCGACATCGGCAAGGTCGAGATGGAAGCGAAGCTCGAGGGGCGGAACATGACGATGGTGCTGGCGCCGAAATAGTCGGAAGGTCGGAAGGTCGGAAAGTCGGAAGGACGTCGAGGGAAGGATCGCGGTTGGGCCGGCAGGTCGTTTTCCGACCTTCCGACCTTCCGACCTTCCGACTCCTTCCGCAGCAACCAATGGAGTCGCGATGCCCAAGATGAAGACGAAGCGCGCCGCAGCGAAGCGCTTCAAGAAGACGGGGTCGGGGGAGCTCAAGCGCTTCCACGCCAACCACAGCCACATCCTGACGAAGAAGTCGCGCAAGCGGAAGAACCGGCTCAAGAAGGGCGACGTCGTGAGCTCCGCCGATTTCCCGCGCGTCAACCGTCTCCTCCAGGCGTAAGGAGCAGCCATGCCTCGCGTAAAGAACGGCGTCGCGCATCACGCCCGGAAGAAGAAGATCATGGAGGCCGCCAAGGGTGCCCGTGGCGGACGCTCGAAGCTCTACAAGGCGGCCAAGGAAACGGTCGAGCGCGGCATGCGCTACGCCTATCGCGACCGCCGCAAGAAGAAGGGCGAGTTCCGGGCTCTCTGGATCACGCGCATCAATGCGGCGGCCCGCCTCCACGGCCTGAGCTACAGCCGCCTGATGGCCGGCCTCAAGACCGCCGGCGTCGACATCAACCGCAAGGTGCTCGCCGACCTTGCCGTGCACGACGCGGAAGCGTTCGGGAAGATCGCGGAGCTCGCGAAGGGACAGCCGGCGTCGTAACCGGGGCGCGAGCGGCCCCGACGATCTGCTGACCAGCCGTGGGGCCGCCCGTCCAGTTGCGAGGCGGCCCCGTGTCGTATGTGAAACCGGCTCGGTCCGCCGTGATTGACAATCGGCTGCGTATATCCGGTCGGTGGGGGGTACTCCCACTCCGCGACACGGGCAGGCCCTCTCGTCGCTGCGTGGGAGCACCCGTTCCCCACCGACCTGGCTCACGTGACGACATGGTCTCGACCCGGCGGCCCGGCTCGGGTGCTTGGGAGCCCGGGTGAGGCGTGTCCCACGGAGCGACGAGAGGGCCTGCCCGTGTCGCGGAGTGGGACACGCCTCACCCGGGCGACGGACCTCGAAACCATTCTCGAAAAAACGACGACATGACTCCAACCGGTTACGCCCAGCTCGACGATCTGCTGCCGCGCCTCGCCGGAATCGCGTCGCTCGACGACTCCGCGCTCGAAGTCGAGCACACCGCGATTCTCGGCCGGAAGGCAGGCGCGCTCACCGAGGCGTCGAAGCAGATCCCGACGCTTCCGCCCGAGGAGCGCCGCGGGTTCGGCGCGGCCGTGAACCAGGTGAAGGCCGCATTCGAGCAGGCGTTCGCCACGCGGCGCGCCGAGCTCGCCGAAGAGGTCCGACGGCGGGCGCTCGCCGGCGTGGATCTCACGATGCCGGCCCGCCATCGCTGGATCGGGAACGCCCATCCGGTCACCACCGTCATCGACGAGATCACCGGGATCTTCCGTGGCCTCGGCTTCGTCGTCGCGGTCGGGCCGGAGGTCGAGACCGAGTGGTACAACTTCCACGCGCTCAACTTCCCGGCCGACCATCCGGCGATGGACATGCACGACACGCTCTACGTCGACGCGGCGCCGGTGCCGGGTGATCGCGGCGGGCGCCAGCTGCTCCGGACGCACACGTCGCCCGTCCAGATCCGCGAGCTGCTCGCCCACGCGCCGCCCGTGCGCGTCGTGATTCCCGGAATGTCGTACCGCAATGATCCGTTCGACCCGTCGCACGCGCCGGCCTTCCATCAGATCGAAGGACTCGCGGTCGACGAGGGGATCTCGTTCGTGGACCTCAAGGCCACGCTCGTCCACTTCGCGCGGCGCTTCTTCGGTGAGTCGACGCGCACGCGCTTCCGGCCATCGTACTTCCCGTTCACGGAGCCCTCCGCCGAGATGGACGTCGAGTGCCAGCTCTGCCACGGGTCGGGCTGTCCCGCGTGCAAGGGCACCGGGTGGATGGAGATTCTCGGCTGCGGCATGGTGCATCCCGCCGTGCTCGAGAACTGCGGCCTCGACGCCGAGCGCTACACCGGGTTCGCCTTCGGCATGGGGCCCGCGCGCATCGCGATGCTGCGCTACGGCGTCACGGACATCCGCTACATGTACGAGGGGGACATGCGGTTCCTCGGGAGCCTCCGGTGAACGTGAGCCGCCGCTGGCTCGAGGCGTTCCTTCGCCGCCCGCTCGACGCGCGCGATGTCGCGAACCGTCTCGCGATGCTCGGCGCGCCCGTGGATGCGATCGAGCCCCTGCATGCCGACCTTGACGCGATCCGCGTCGCCCTGGTCGAGGACGTGCGCCCGCATCCCAACGCGGACCGGCTCCGCGTCTGCACCGTCAACGACGGCTCGGACGTGCGACTCAACGTCGTCTGCGGCGCGGCGAACGTCACCGCCGGGAAGAAATATCCGTTTGCCCCGGTGGGCTCCACCGTGCCCGGGCGCCCGCCGAAGAAGCCGGCGCTCACGCTCGACCGGCGGAAGATCCGCGGCGAGGTGTCGGAAGGGATGCTCTGCTCCCTCGAGGAGCTCGGCTTCGAGCCGGACGGCGACGGGATCTGGGAGCTCGAGACCGATGCGGCCCCCGGTACGCCGCTCCTCGACGCGCTGCCGCTGGCCGACGACCGGCTCGTCGTGGACATCACGGCCAACCGGCCGGACCTGCTCGGCCACAAGGGTATCGCCCGCGAGCTGGGGGCGTCCTACGGCATTCCGTTCCGGCTCCCCGCCATCCCGGGCGCGGTGGACATCGATATTCCGCCGAGCCGCCGCATCGCGGAATCGGAAGGCGCCGGGCAGTCGGGCACGGTCACGGGCGGCGTCCGGGTCGCGATCGAGGACCCCGACGGGTGCGCGCGTTTTCACGCGGCGGTCATCCGCGACGTGCGCGTCGGCCCCTCACCCGACTGGCTCGTGCGGCGGCTCGAGGCGGCCGGCCTCCGCTCGATCAACAACGTGGTGGATGCCACCAACTACGTGATGCTCGAGTTCGCGCAGCCGATGCATGCATACGATGTGGCGCGCCTGCATGGTCCGGCCGTGATCGCGCGGCGGGGCCGAGGCGGTGAAAAGGTGGTGACGCTCGATGGTGTCGAGCGCGCCGTGACGAGCGACATGACGGTGATCGCGGATGAAGCCGGCGTCATCGGCATTGGTGGAGTCATGGGCGGGGCGGGCACCGAAGTGCATGACGGCACCACGGACGTCTTTCTCGAATGTGCCTGGTTCGAGCCCGCCCGGATCCGCCGTACCCGCTCCGCCCTCGGCCTCAGCACGGATGCGAGCTATCGCTTCGAGCGGGGCGTGGACCGCTGGAATGCCGCGGAACCGTTCCGGCGGTGCATCGAGCTCGTGCTGACCCTCGCCGGCGGCATGATCGCGGAGGCGCCGGCGGACCTGTGGCCGCGCGTGACGCATCCCCCCCGCATCTTCCTCCGCCTCGCGCGCGTGGCCCAGGTGCTGGGCGTCGAGCTGCCGCTGCACACGGTCGAGAAGCACCTCGTCGCCATCGGAGCCACCGTCGTCTCGAAGCCCGAGGATGGGCGGATCGCCGTGGATGTCCCGGGCTGGCGGCCGGACCTCGCCGCAGAGATCGACCTCATCGAAGAGGTCGCGCGGCGGGAGGGGTACGACGAATTCCCGTCCGAGCTGCGCGCCTTCCGGACGGGACGCGTGCCGGACGCACCGGTCGTCGCCGTCGCGGAACGCGTGCGCCGGCGGCTCATCGCGGAAGGCCTGCTCGAGGCGATGACGCTCCCGATGGTTCCGGCATCGGACGACGGGATCCGCCTGCTCAATCCGGTCTCGGAAGACCACGGAATGCTCCGGACCCGCCTGCTGCCGAGCCTCGTGCGTCAGGTGGAGCTCAACTGGGCGCGCCGGGAGCGGGACGTGCGCCTCTTCGAGATCGGCGCCACATTCGCGAGCGCCGGCGACGGCGCGCTGCCGCACGAAGCGCAGCGCGTCGCCGCGGTCATGACCGGAGCCCGCGCACCGGAGCACTGGAGCGGAGTCGCGCCCGACTTCGATCGGTGGGACCTGAAGGCGGTCTTCGAGTCTGCCGCCGAGGTGGCGGCGCCCGGCGCCGTGATCGAGCCCGATGGCGAGGGGTGGGTCGCGCGGAATGCCGAGGGTCGCGCGGTCGGGACGGCCGGCCCGCTCGCGGCGGATACGCCACCCTGGGCGGGGCCGGTCTTCGGCCTGGAGCTGGAGCTCGACCTCGTACCGCATCCACCGGTCCGGTTCGTGCCGCGACCGGCGACACCCTCGTCGGAGCGGGACGTGACGCTGCTTGTTCCCGACGGGATCGCCGCCGGCGAACTGGCGCGGGTTCTGTCGGGCGGGGGTGTCACGGTGCTAGAATCCGTACGTATCGTCAATGCATATCGCGGGGAGCGAGTCCCGGAGGGCACGCGGAGCGTCACTTTCCGCCTGACCTTCCGCGCTCACGATCGCACGCTCGAGGCGGCAGAGATCGACAGTGCGGAGGCGCACCTGCTCCTGCTGCTGGAGCGCGAGACCGGCGTGCGCCGCCGGGAGCAGTAAACCGCAGGAGGAGAACGTGGCCTACGCCTACGAACGACCCGACGTCAAGGCACTCGAGGAGCTGGAGCAGCTCGCCCGGCACATGGTCGACGAGCTCGCGGGATGGCGCCGTCGCTGCCTCACGGCGGAGGCGGAGCTCCAGGAGCTTCGCGCCGTCGGCGGCGGGGCGGGACCCGACCTCGTCAAGGCGCGCCAGCGGCTCGCGGAGCTGGAGGCCGAGAACAAGGCGCTGCGGCAGCGGGTGGACACCGCGCGGGACCGGGTGCGCGGTCTGATGGGACGACTCTCGTTTCTCGAGCAGGGGAGTGACGCATCGTGAGCTCGCCCAAGAATGCCGTGCGGGTCACCATCGGCGGCGAGGAATTCGCCGTGCGATCGGAGCTGCCGCCCGAGTACACTCGCGAAGTGGCCGCCTACCTCGACGCGGCCCTCAAGCGTGTGCGCGACTCGATGCCCTCGGTCGAAACGCACAAGGCGACGGTGCTCGCGGCGCTCTCGGTGACCGACGAGCTCTTCCAGGCCCGCCGCGGTGACCGCGACATCACGACCCGGCTCACCGCCATCTCTTCCGAGTTCCGCCGGCTCCTGCCCCCTGCCAAGCGCGGCGGCCGGGGCGCGGAATGAGCCAGAACCTCATCGTCGCCATCGCGACCGGGCTCGCGGCCGGGTTGATCGCCGCCATGATCTTCATGGGGGTGTACACGAAGCGGCAGCGCCAGGCGGCGACGGGCATCCTCGCCGAGGCGAAGGCGGACGCCGAGCGCGTTCGGAGCGATGCGGCGCGGCAGGCGGATTCCCTCAGGGCGGAATCCGCGCTCGCGGCCAAGGAGCTCGCGCTCAAGGCGCGCGACGACGCCGATCGCGAGCTGCAGCGCCGGCGCGAGGAATTCGACCGCCTCGAGCGGCGCACCGAGGAGCGCGGCCGCGCACTCGACCGGAAGCTCGAGGAGGTCGCGACCCGCGACCGGGAATTCACGCGCCGCGAGGAATCGTGCCTGAAGCGCGAGGAGGAGCTTCGCGCGCGCGAGGTGGCGGCCGACCGGCTCGCCCAGGAGCAGCGCACGAAGCTCGAGCGCATCGCCGGCCTCACGGCGGACGAGGCGCGGCGCGAGATCCTCCAGCGCGTCGAGGACGAGGCGCGGAGCCAGGCGAGCGCGCTGGCACGGGACATCAAGGAGCAGGCGCGCAAGTCGGCCGACCGCGAGGCGCGGCGCATCATCTCGATGGCGGTCCAGCGGCTGGCTGCGGAGCACACATCGGAAACCACCGTGTCCGCCGTGACCCTGCCGAGCGACGAGATGAAGGGCCGCATCATCGGGCGCGAGGGCCGGAACATCCGCGCCTTCGAGACGGCCACCGGCGTGGACGTGATCATCGACGACACGCCGGATACGGTCGTCATCTCCTGCTTCGATCCGATCCGCCGGGAAGTGGCGCGTCGCGCGCTCGAGCTGCTCATCGTGGACGGCCGCATTCATCCGGGGCGCATCGAGGAGATCGTCGACAAGTGCCGGCGTGAGCTCGAGGGCCAGCTCGTCGAGCTCGGCGAGCAGGCCGCGTTCGAGACCGGGATCAATGGGCTGCATCCGGAAATGATCCGGCTGATCGGCCGGATGCGGTACCGCACGTCGTACGGCCAGAACATCCTCGATCACTCCAAGGAAGTCGCGTGGCTCGCCGGCATGATGGCGGCCGAGCTCCATGCGGATGTCGCGCTCGCCAAGCGTGGCGGACTCCTGCACGACGTGGGGAAGGTGATGACCCACGACACCGAGGGTACGCACGTCGAGCTCGGTGTCGAAGTGGCGCGGAAATACGGTGAGAGCGCCGCCGTCATCAACTGCATCGAGGCGCACCACGACGACGTGCCCCACGAGAGTACCGAGTCGGTCCTCGTGCAGGCGGCAGACGCCATCAGCGGCGCGCGCCCCGGCGCGCGCCGGGAGGCGTTCGAGACCTACGTGAAGCGGCTCACCAAGCTCGAGGAGATCGCCAATGGCTTCGCTGGCGTGGAGAAGAGCAGCGTGATCCAGGCGGGACGCGAGATCCGCGTGGTGGTGACCCCCGAGCGGGTCGACGATGCCGGCGCGATCGTGCTCTCCGAGTCGATCGCGAAGCGCATCGAGAACGAGCTGCAGTATCCCGGGCAGATCCGGGTCGTGGTGATCCGCGAGACGCGTGCCGTGGGGGTGGCACGATGACGGCACGCATTCTCGACGGCGTGCGGATCGGCAAGGAGATCCGCGCGGAGGTGGCAGCGGCGGTGGCGCGGATGACGGGGAAGGGCACGAAGCCCGGGCTCGCCGTGGTCATCGTGGGTGACGACCCGGCGAGCCGGGTGTACGTGCGCTCGAAGGGTCGCGCCTGCCTCGAGGCGGGGATGCACTCGGAGACGGTGGAGTATCCGGCGACGGTCACACAGGAAGAGCTGCTCGCGCAGATCGACCGCCTCAACGCCGACCCGGCCATCCACGGCATGCTCGTGCAGCTCCCGCTGCCGAAGCACATCGACAGCGACGCGGTGCTCCGCCGCATCGATCCGGCCAAGGACGTCGACGGATTCCATCCGGTCAACGTCGGCAAGCTCGTGATCGGCGATCCGACCGCCTTCCGTCCCGCGACGCCCTACGGCGTGCAGCAGATGCTGATCCGCGAGGGCATCGAAACGAAGGGTGCGCACGCCGTGATCGTCGGCCGTTCGACGATCGTCGGGAAGCCGATGGCGAGCCTCTTCCTGCACGACGCACCGGGCGGCAATGCGACGGTGACGGTCTGCCATTCCCGCTCGCGCGACCTCCCGTCGATCACGCGCACCGCGGACATCCTCGTCGTGGCGATCGGGAAGCCGGAGTTCGTCACGGCGGACATGGTGCGTCCCGGTGCCGTGGTGATCGACGTCGGCATCAACCGCGTGAACGACGCGTCGCACCCGAAGGGCTACCGCCTCGTCGGCGACGTCGCCTTCGCGCCGGTCGCGGAGCTCGCCTCCGCCATCACTCCGGTCCCGGGTGGGGTGGGGCCGATGACGATCGCGATGCTGCTCCGGAACACGCTCCAGGCAGCGGAGCAGGCGATGGCCTGACGCTCCCGCGCTGCCGATCCGGGTCACTCGAGCGATTACAGCGCACACGAAGACACGAAAGGACGAAAGGTTTCGCGACATTGGCAGACATGCGGCCTGCCGCGGGAAAACGACCCCATTCGACTTTTCGTGTTTTCGTGTGATGCTTTTACGCCTGTTCGGCCCCCGATTCGCCCTGGCGCCCCGAGCCCCGAACTGTCCGCCCCCCAGACTATCTTTCCCCCATGACGCTGACCCTCCCGCTCGAGTCCCCCGTTCCGGCAGACGACGTCTGGTCCGTTTCGCAGATCACGACTGCCGTCAAGCGGCTGATCGAGCGTGGAGCCCTCCCGGTCTGGGTGCGCGGGGAGGTGCTGCAGTGCAAGGCGTGGTCGAGCGGGCACTGGTACTTCACCTTGCGCGACGACCGCGCGCAGTTCCGCTGCTGCATGTGGAAGCAGAACGCGCTCAAGGCCGGCAAGCCACCCGCCGACGGCACCGAGGTGTACGCCTTCGGCACGCCGGGGCTCTGGGAAGAGAAGGGCGAGTTCCGCTTCACGGTCACCACGCTCATCCCGACCGCCGCCGTCGGCGCGCAGCAGCAGGAGCTGGAGCGCGTCAAGGCGCTCCTCCAGAAGGAAGGGCTCTTCGACACGGCCCGGAAGCGGCGCATTCCGTCGCTGGCGTCGTGCATCGCCGTCGTCACCAGCACCGACGGGGCGGCGCTGCGGGACATCGTCACGGTCACCCGCCGCCGGTGGCCGTCCGCGCGGCTGCTCGTCGTCTCCGCCCGGGTGCAGGGCGAGGGCGCAGCCGCCGAGCTCGCGCGGGCGCTCGCGTGCGTGAATCGGCTGGACGGCGTCGATCTCTGCATTGTGGGCCGCGGTGGCGGGGCGCGCGAAGACCTCGCCGCATTCAACGACGAGCGTGTCTGCCGCGCGCTCGCCGCCGTCCGCGTGCCGACGATCTCCGCCGTGGGCCATGAGACCGACATTTCGCTCACCGACCTCGTGGCCGATCTCCGCGCCGCCACGCCGTCGGCCGCCGCGGAAGCCGCCGTCGCCGACCGGCGCGACGTGCTCCGCATGGTCGACGACCTCGCGACCCGACTCGGCAGCGGGCTCGCCCTGCGCACCAGCCTGGCCGCCGAACGGCTCGAGCGCACCGCCGATCGCATGACCTGCGCCATGCGGGACATGGTCGGCGTGCGCCGGAACCACGTCGACCGGCTCGGTGCCGAGCTGAACGCGCTGAGTCCGCTGCGGGTGCTGCAGCGCGGCTATGCCGTGCCGAGCGCCGCCGGACGCGTCCTCAAGCGGGCCGAGGAGTTCACGCCGGGGCTCGCATTCGAACTCCGCATTGCGGACGGGACGATCCCCGCCCGCGTCGAGGCACCCGATGGCCGCTAAGTCCGCACCGAAGTCCACCAACGGAGCGTCCGCCGCCCCCGCGCCACTCTCCGCCGAGCTTGCGCGGCTCGAGGAGATCGTCCGCAAGCTCGAATCGGACGATGCCGAGCTCGACGATGCGCTCGCCCTCTTCGAGGAGGGGGTCCAGCGACTCCGCGCTGCGCGTGAGCGCCTCGCCGAAGCCGAGCTCAAGGTCCAGGCCGTGCTCGAGCAGGCGGATGGCACGCTCCGCACCTCCGATCTCGACGTCTGACGCCGCGGCGCTCGCCGCCACGATGCTCGCGGAGGCGCGCGACCGGGTGGATGCGCGCCTCGAGGAATGGGCCCGCCGGCTGGAGGATCGACGTCCCGGACCCGACGGCGCCGCGATCGCCTACGCGCTCCGGAGTCCCGGCAAGCGCGTCCGGGCGGCGCTCGTCCTCGCCGCCTACCGTGCCTTCGGCGGGTCGAGTGACGGGATCGACGGGGTGGCCGCGGCCGTCGAGACGGTGCACGCCTATTCGCTGGTGCACGACGACCTCCCCTGCATGGACGACGACGACCTCCGCCGCGGTCGCCCCACCACCCATCGCGCCT
>DAINRR010000072.1:0-15254 GCA_036741715.1 Gemmatimonadales bacterium | reverse complement strand
TACGCGAGATCCGGTGATTGCGCGCGAGATATCGCCCGTCGAATCGGAGCGGAATCGGCTCGCCGCTCAGCGGTTCGGCCAGGGTGCCCGGCTTCTGTGCGTGGATATGCAGGTGCGGCTCGCTGCTGTTGCCGCTGTTGCCGACTTCGCCGACCACGTGTCCGCTCTCGATCGCGTCACCGACGCGGACGCGGACGCTGCCGCGGCGGAGGTGGCCCATGAGCAGCCAGATGCCGTTGCAGTCGAGGATCACGTGGTTGCCGGCCATCTGCGCGCGATTCATCTCCGGGACCGGCTGATCCGCTATCCCGTCGACGGCGGCGACCACCGAGCCATTGCACGGGGCGTGCACGGGGTCGCCGAAGATCGCATAGCGCCCGGGATCCCGCGGCAGGACGCCGCGGGCACGCAGACCTCCCCGCCCGAGCTTGACGATGTCCACCCCATGGCTCTGCCCCCGCCAAGCACGGAATCTCGGCTCGCTCCCGAGCGTCCTCACATGTGCGCTGATGAGGGCGTTCCGGCCCCCGTTCACGACGAGATAGGTGCCCTCCCTGAGCGGGAAGGCCGCCTCCGCCCCGGCATCCGGCCCGCGGCGCCCGTCGATCGCATAGGCAACGAGCGCCCCGGCCCCGGCGAGGAGTACGACGAGGAGCGCAGCGCCGACGCGTCCTGAGACGGACTGCGGCAGCAGCGGGAGCGGGACCTCGCGGCGCCAGGTGGCGATGATGGCGGCTGCCAGGAGGCCGGCATGGACGAGATACAGGTACCAGGGCAGCGCGAGCCAGAGCCCGGCGACGCCGATCGCCGCGATCCACGTCCAGGCGATGGCGATCAGCAGCCACCATCGGGCGCGATAGGGATGCCGCCCGAACGCCACCCACGCGACGAGTGCGAGCGGGAGCAGCAGCTGCGCGATGACGGGAATGATGACCGTGAACGTCATGACGCGCTCCGGATCGCGTCACCGACTCGCGCGGCGCCGAGCGGAGCCGGGCTTCGGGCGTTGGCCGGATCCCGGGCGCTGCGCAGCGCGTTGAGGATGACCGTCACGTCGATGGCTTCCTGCAGGATCGCTCCCAGCGTGGGGGGGATGTGGCCGGCGGCCGCGAACAGCATGGCCACGCCGCTCAGGCCGAGCCCCACGCGAATGCTCTGCCGCGCGATCGCGATCGCCCGCCGGCCGATCTCGATCGACTCGGGAAGGAGGCGCAGGTCGTCCGCGAGCAGCACGACGTCCGCGGCCTCGGCCGTGATCGCCGCTTCCCTTGGCGCGATGGCGACACCCACCTGGGCGCTTTCCAGCGCAGGTGCATCGTTCGTCCCGTCGCCCATCATCAGCACGCGATTCCCCTCGGACCGCAGTCGCTCTACGATCGCCACCTTCTCCTCGGCCAGGAGATCACCATGCACCTCGCGGATACCGAGCGCGCGACCCACGGCGTCGGTATTGCTCCGCGCGTCGCCGGAAAGGATCAGCATCCTTCGGATACCGAGCGCCTCCAGCTGCGCGAGCGCGTCCGCGGTTTCCGGCCGGATACGGTCCTCGAATTCGACCGTACCTCCCGCGCTGCCGTCGATGCCGATGAAGGCGGTCAGTATCTCCGGGCGTGCCAGCGCCGCGAGGGGCGCCGCGTCCGGCATGGCGGCGAGCACGTGCTCGAGCGATCCGACGACGACCTGGCGGCCGGCCACCATGCCGCTCACGCCCCGGCCCGCCGTCTCGATGACGCCGGTCGCGGTCAGCGGCGGTGCGCCATCCAGCTCTGCCGCTTCGACGAGTGACCGGGCGAGCAGATGCGACGAGTGGCGCTCGACCGCGGCGGCCAGCGCGAGCGCTTCGCCTGCGCTCTGGCTGCCGGCGGGCACGACTCGCGCCACGCGCGGCTGGCCGATGGTCAGCGTGCCCGTCTTGTCGAAGACCACCACGTTCACGTCGCCGATCTGCTCGAGCGCCGTTCCGGTGCGCACGATGATTCCGCGACGCGCGGCGCGATTCACGCCGCCGATGATCGCGACCGGCACCGCGAGAATGAGAGGGCAGGGCGTCGCGACGACGAGTACCGAGAGCACGCGCAGCGGCTCGCCCGAGGCGGCGTAGGCGAGTGCCGCAACGGCGAGCGTGGCCGGCGTGAACCACACCGCGTACCGATCCGCGAGGCGCTGGAGCGGTGCCCGGCTTGCCTGGGCGTTCCGCACGAGCTGGACGATGCGCGCGTACTGGCTCTCGGCCGCCGGCGCCGTGGCGCGCACGGTGAGGGGGGCTTCCCGGTTGTAGCTCCCGCTGAGAAGGTGCGCGCCGACGCCAACGGAGCGCGCCACCGGCTCGCCGGTGATGCTCGCAGTGTCGAGATGGGAGGAGCCGTCGACGACCGTCGAGTCGCAGGGCACCATTTCGCCGGGACGGATCAGCAGGAGGTCGCCGGCGGCCACGGCGTCGATCGGAACGTCGTCGACCCCCTGCCCCCTGATCCGGTGGGCGAGGCGTGGAGCTGCCTCCTCCAGCGCGCGGACCGCCCGGGAGGCGCGCCCTTCGGCGTGGCGTTCGAGCAGCTCGCCCCCCGACTGCATGAGGACGACGACGAGTCCCGCGAGCGGCTCCATCAGGATGAAGGCGGTTACGATGGCGAGACTCGCCACGATATCGGCGGCGAAATGGCCACGCAGCACGCCGTAGGCGGTGCGAAGGACGAGCGGCAGGCCGGTCGCAGCGAGCGCCGCGATGGCGACTCCGGGGGGGAGGCCGGGAAGGGCCCCGAACAGGCGCAGTGCTTCGATCGTGATCGCGGCGAGGGCGGCAGCTGCGATCAGGAGCGTAGCGGACGTCGCGCCTCGAAGCGTCACCGCGACGAGCGACGAACGAGCACCGGAACCCTGGCCTCGCGCACGACCTTGTCCATGACGCTTCCCAGGAGGAACCGGTCGGCGCCGCTGCGGGAGGTGCCGGCCAGCACGATCACGTCGGGACGCTGCTCCTCCGCGACTTCGAGAATTGCGGCGGCCGGACTGGTGTCGATCACGGCCAGGCCGCGGGCACGATGGCCTTCCTCGACGAGGCGCGCGGCGAGCTCCGCCGCGTAGCGCTCCGCATCGACGCGCTGGTCCTCGAGCACGCCACCCGACAGCACCACCCCACCACCCGGCACTGGCCCGAACGCAATGACCGGAACCACCACCCGGATCAGGAGGAACTCGCTCCCATCGGACGCGAGGATCCGGGCATCCGTGATTGCGGCCTCGGCCTCCGCCGTGCCATCGAGCGGGACCAGAAGGCGGCGGAAGCCCGTGCGGCTCTCGTCGCTCGACTTCCGGATCAGCAGCACGGGACAGGGGGCGACACGCACCAGATGATCCGCGACGCTGCCGAACCAGGCGCGCCCCGCCGCGCCGCGTCCGTGCGTGGTCATCACGATGAGGTCGACGTTGCGGGCCTTCGCGAACTCGGCCAGCCGCTCGGGGACCCGGCGATCGGCATCGAGCAGCGAAGCCTCGACCGTGATCGGCCACTTCTCCGCGATCTGCACGCGCAGCTCGTCGAGGTGGGCTGCCAGGGCCGCCGAGTCCGCGCGGTTCCGGGTTTCGGTGGGTGCGAGCTGCTCGTTCGCGGTGACGAGCAGGAGTCGAGCGTCATGGTGCGCGGCGAGAGCTGCCGCCGGCTCGAGAGCGAGACTCGCGAGCGCGGACCCGTCGAGGGGAACCATGATGCTTCGGATCATCGAGCGCTCCTTTCGCGTCACTCGCCGCGCGGCTCGCCCCGGTCGGGCAGGAGTCCCGCGCTCACGCTGTCGGCGGAAATGGTGAACGGTGTGGTGCGTGCGCTGTCGAGCAGCGCCGAGGCCATGCCGGCCGGGATCGGGCGCGGTGCCAGCCGCTCGACGAGCAGCGCATGCGCGGCCGCGTCCGCAGAATCCGACCGGAGCCGGTACGGATCCGCGTGCACTTCCACCCGGCCCGCACGCACCTCCAGGAGATCGTACCGGACCTCGAGGGATACGGGACGCTCGAGCGCGATCCGGCGTTGCGTCACGGGATCGGAGACCCAGCCCGCGACCGTCGAGTCATCGAGCCCGGTGCGCCCCCAGGCCAGGAGCCGGGTCCCCAGGTCGAGCACGTCCGCATTCCGCAGCCGCACGCAGCCGTGGGATGCGGCGGATCCCACCGAATTCGGCTCCGGAGTCCCGTGAAGATAGTAGGTGGGAAGGAACTCGAGCTTGGCTCGGCCCATCGGGTTGCGCGGGCCCGGGGGCATCGGCACGCGGTCGCGGGCCCACTCGCTCGGCGGCGGGATCCACGCGGGATTGAGCTCGACGCGGCGCAGGAGAAAGCTGCCGCGCGGCGTGGGATAACGGCGGGCGCCGATCGCGACCGGGTACGAGAGCGTCGAATCGCCGGTGTGGACGTCGAGGCGGTAGGCCGGAAGGTTGAGCGTGACGGCGAGCGTCTCCGCGACCGCCAGACGGTCGGTCGCGGCAAGGCCCGGTCCCTGGGCGGCGAGACATGCACCGAGGAGCGCGAACACGAGACCGGTCATCAGTAACCTCCTGTGGAATGAAGGCTAGCCGCCGCGCGATCACGCCGTCATGAATTGCCCTTGAAGGGTTCTTCACGGCTAGTTTCCGGACATGAATTCCCGGTTCATGTGGCCCGTCGTGGTCCTGCTGGCGGTGCCTTTGCGCGCCGCTTCGGCGCAGGAGACCGATACGTCGCGGGTCGCCCCGGTCGAGGTCGCGCCGATCATCGTCACGACCACGCGCACATCGGAGCCGGTGGAGCGGCTGCCGGTCGCGGTGACGATCCTCGAGGGGGACAGGCTCGGCGATCCGGCCCCCCTCGATGGGATCGATGGCGTGCTCGGGGCGGTACCCGGCGTTCACGTCGCCAACCGGTACAACTTCTCGCTCGACCAGCGGCTCTCCATACGCGGCTTCGGAAGCCGGGCCAACTTCGGCTCGCGGGGTGTTCGCGTGCTCCTCGACGGCGTTCCCCAGACGCTGCCCGACGGACAGACGCAGTTCACCAATCTCGAGCTCGAGACCATCGAGCGCGTCGAGGTCCTTCGCGGCGCGGCCTCCGCGCTGCACGGGAACGCATCGGGCGGCGTCATTGCGTTCCGCACCGCTGGCGCCGGCGCCGCGCCGTTCACGCAGCGGGCCGGGGTCGAGGGGGGCGCATTCGGCACGCTCAAGTGGTTCTCGAGGACGTCCGCGAGCCGGGGCGCGTGGTCGGGAGCGGTCAGCCTCTCACGGCTCACGAGCGATGGCTTCCGCGCGCACAGCCGGACCGACCAGCGTCAGCTCAACGCCGTCGCCGAGGTCGCGCTCTCGCCGGCCACGACCTTCGCGGTCCGCCTCGCCGCCGCGGACCAGCCGACCGCCGACAATCCGGGTGCACTCACCGCGGCGGAGCTCGCTTCCGACCCGCGCGCGGCGGCGCCGAACAACGTGGCCGCCGAGGCGGGGAAGGCGGTGCAGCAGCAGCAGCTCTCGCTGCAAGCCCGCCATCGCGACGGGGCGGGGGAGTACGGCCTCGTCGTCTACGAGTTGTGGCGCGACCTCGCGAACCCGCTTGCGACCGGCGTGGACGTCGGGCTCGATCGCGCAGTGGCCGGTGCGCGCCTGGACGCGTCCCGGCAGCTCGGCGCGAACGGCGGCCCGCGCGTCACTGCGGGCCTGGACGTGCAGCGCATGCGTGACGATCGCACCAATGCGCGCGATGGTGAGCTGCTCGTCGATCAGGTCGATCGCGTGAGCGAGGCGGGGCCGTTCGTGCAGCTCGACTGGTCGCCACTGCCCCGGCTGCTGCTGGAGGCGGGGACGCGCCATGACCGGACGGTCTTCGAGGTCGAGGATCGCCTCCTCGCGGACGGGAACGACGGCGGGCGCCGGGTGCTCGCGGCCTGGAGCGCACGGGGCGGCGCCAGCGTCGTCCTGGCCCCAGGGGTTCGCGCCTACGCCAGTGTCGCCACGGCGTTCGAGACGCCGACCACGACCGAGCTCGGCAATCGGCCTGACGGGAGTGGCGGCCTGAATCCGGAACTTGGACCGCAGCGCGCGCTCGCCGTCGAGGTCGGAACTCGCGGCGGTACCGGGCTGGTCGAGTGGTCGGCGGCACTCTTCTCGTCGTCGATCCGGGACGCGATCACGCAGTTCGAGGAAGTCGGCGGCCGGGCATTCTTCCGGAATGCCGGACGCGTCCGGCAGCGGGGTGTGGAAGGTGGCCTCGCGCTGCGTGCGGCCGACGCGCTGCAGGTGTCGGTGACCTACACGCTCGCCGACTATCGCTTCACGGAGTACGAGGCCGATGGCCTCTCGCTCGCGGGCCGGCGACTCCCCGGTGTCCCCCTTCACCACGCCCGCGCGCGCCTGATGTTCACTCCCGGCCCATGGTCGGCCGTGCTCGAGCATGCCGTCAGCTCACGCGTCTGGGCGGACGATGCGAATACGGTTGCCGCGGCGGGGTGGGGGATCGGCGTGACGGACCTGCGCCTGCGGTGGAGCGGGGAGGTGGGCGCCGTGCGACTCTCGCCCTTCGTGGCGCTCCAGAATCTCTCGGATCGGGAGTACGTCGGATCGGTGACCATCAACGGCTTCAACGGACGCGTCTTCGAGCCCGCGCCGGGCCGCCATCTCGTCGCGGGCCTCGAAGGGAGCGTCGGGATCCTTCCCTGAGCGCTATGCCCGCCCGCGCGCCTGCAACTGCAGGACCCGCCGCACCGCGTTGACCAGGAAATCCGGGGCGACCGGCTTCTGAAGGTAGCGTCCGTCCTCGGCCGTGCCGACGATGTCGGACAGCGCCTCGCGGGGGTGGCCCGACATCCAGATGATCGGCAGCTCCGGGTCGATGCCGGCGAGCCGCTGTGCGAGCTCCCGCCCGCCCATCACGGGCATCACCACGTCGCTCACCACGAGATCGAATCGCGGCGCGCTCTCGACGATCTGCAGCGCTTCCTTTCCATGCCGCGCGCGCTGGACCCGGAAGCCGGCCTGCTCGAGCGAACGGGCGGCCACCTCGCGCACCAGATCTTCGTCGTCCACGACGAGGACCCGCGCCGCGATGCTGTGGCTTCCGGACGCGCGGTCGTGTGCCGGCACCTGCGGCTGCGGCGGCGCGGAGAGGGGCAGATAGATCGTGAACGTGGCGCCTTCGCCGGGGGTGCTCTGCACCTCGATCGCGCCGTGGCTCTGCGTCACGATGCCGTGCACCGTCGGAAGGCCGAGCCCGGTTCCCTCGCCGATCCCCTTCGTGGTGAAGAACGGCTCGAAGATCTGCGCGAGGTCGGCGGGGTCGATTCCCACGCCGGAGTCGGAGACCGAGAGCACGGCGTAGTCCCCCGGCCTCAGGTCGAACTCCTCGATCAGCGCGCGATCGGCCGGCCCGAGCGCGCGCGTGCCCGTGCGCACGTCGAGACGTCCGCCTCCCGGCATCGCATCGCGCGCGTTGATGGCGAGGTTCATGACGACCTGGAGCAGCTGGGCGGGATCGACCTGCACCCACTTGATTCCCGGCGCCCGCTCGACCCGCATCTCGATGTTGCTTCCGATGAGTCGCTGCAGCATCGGCTGCATCTCGGAGACCGCGTTGTCGAGATCCACCGTTTCGGGCGTGAGCACCTGGCGGCGGCTGAAGGCCAGGAGCTGCCGGGTGAGACTCGCCATCCGGTCGCCGGCCCGCTGCACCTGGTGCAGGTCTTCGCGCGCCGTCGGTCCGAGATTCGGGTCGCGCGCCACGAAATCCGCGAACCCGCGAAGGGCATGCAGCTGGTTGTTGAAGTCGTGCGCCAGTCCTCCGGCTACGCGGCCGATCGCTTCCATCTTGGCCGCCTGGCGCAGCTGCTGCTCGGCGCGCCGCCGCTCGGTGACGTCGCGCTTGATGGACGCGGCGCCGACGATCGTTCCGCTCCGGTCTCGCACCGGGGACACGGAGAGCTCGATCGTGATCCGTGCGCCGCCCTTCCGGATCCGCTCGGTCTCGATCCGCGCGATCCGCTCGCCCCGGGAGACCCGCTCGATCACCCGCCGCTCCTCCTCATGCCGCTCCGGCGGGATCAGGCGGAGGATCGACGACCCGATCACCTCGGCCGCAGTATACCCGAAGATGCGCTCCGCGCCCTCGTTCCAGCTCATGATCGTTCCATCGAGTCCCTTGCTCACGATCGCATCGTCCGACGATTGCACGATCGCGGCCAGGCGGGCGTTCGCGATCTCGGCTTCGCGCCGCTCGTCGATGTCGACGACCGAGGCCACGTAGCCGAGGAAGGCGCCGGCATCGTCGACCCGGGCGGCGGCGGAATCGAGGACCCACCGGTAGACGCCGTCGGCCCGGCGCAGGCGGTACTCGAGGCGCACGGCTTTCCGCTGCTCGCGCGCTTCCTTCAGCTCCGCCTCGACGCGCTGGTGGTCGTCCGGATGGATCGCATCGAGCCACCCGGCGCCATGCGCTTCCGCCTCCGACTGGCCGGTGAACTCGAACCAGGGAAGGTTGAAGTAGGTGGAGCGGCCCTCCGCGTCGGTCACCCGCATGACGACCGGCGCGTGGTCGGCCATGTTGCGGAAGCGCGCCTCGCTCTCGCGGAGTGCCCGCTCGGCCAGGCGGCGCTCCGTGACGTCCATATGGTACGCGATCAGTGCCGGCCCGTCCGGGAGCTCGAGCTGCACGATCTCCATGTGCACGTCGGCCCGCGTCCCGTCCTTCCGGAGGGCCACGTAGTCGTACGCATACGGCACATCCTCGCCCCGCAGCCGGCGTTCCATGCGGTCGCGAACGAGCTCCCGGCTCTCCGGCGCCACGACGTCGACGGCGGCCCGCCCCTCGAGCTCGTCCCGGGATGGATAGCCGAAGATGCGGACCGCCGCGGGATTCGCGTAGGTCAGCACCCCGTCGCGGGTGATGGTGATCCCCACGGGCGACTGCTCGATGAGGGGCAGCGCGTCCGACACTCGGCGCAGCTCCCCGGCGTTGGTCAGGTTATGGGACATTGAGATGAAAAATCGCCCGCCCGGTCGGACGTGCAAGGGGCGGCTGCCGCGTCCTCAGCTCCCAGCGCTGCGCTCCTGCGGCGGATCCCCGGCGGCGGCTTCCTGGGCGATGATGAGCCGGCGAGCTTCCGGCCCGATGAGCGGGAGCTTGCGGCGGAAGACGAGCGCGCCCGCAATGCTGAGCGCCCCTCCCAGGGCGATCGTGGCGGGAGCGCCGAATCGTTCGGCGAGCACCCCGGCGAGGAGAGCCCCGAACGGCGCCATGCCCATGAACATCATCGAATAGACCGCCATGACCCGACCGCGGAGCCGGTCCGGTACCATCGACTGGATCAGCGTATTCGACGAGGACATCTGGATCATCATGGCGAAGCCCACCGGCAGCAGCAGCGCGACGGACAGCCAGAACCAGCGCGAGAACGAAAAGAGCACCAGGCTCACGCCGAAGCCGCCGGCCGCCATCGCCACCCACCTGCCCAGGCCTCGCACGCTCCCCCGCCGCGCGAGCAGGAGCGCTCCCGTAAGCGCGCCGGCTCCCGAGGCCCCCATGAGCACGCCCAGGCCGCTCGCGCCCACGCCGAGTACGCCGGCAGCCATCACGGGCATGAGCACTGCATAGGGCATCCCCGTCAGGCTCACGAGGCCGAGAAGAAGCAGGAGCGCGCGGACTGGCGCCGTATTCGCGGCGAACCGGAACCCTTCGGATGCCTCGGCGAACGCCGATCCCTTGCGCGGCTCGCGCTTCGGAACCGGACGCCGGATGGCGAGCAGGCCTGTCAGCACTGCCACGTACGACAGGCCGTTGGCGAGGAAGCACCATCCTTCGCCGACGGCCGCGACGACGATGCCCGCGATGGCGGGGCCGACGATGCGCGCTCCGTTGAACATCGAGGAGTTGAGCGCGATCGCGTTCACGAGGTCCTGCCGGGTTACGAGCTCGGTCACGAACGCCTGGCGCGTCGGGATGTCGAACCCGTTCACCACGCCGAGCAGCGCTGCGATCGTGGCGACGTGCCACACCTCGATCTGGCCCGAGAGGGTGAGCGCTCCGAGGGCCAGTGCCAGCGCCATCGAGACGCTTTGGGTGACCAGGAGAATGCGGCGGCGGTCGTGACGATCGGCCACCAGCCCGCCCACGGGCGCGAGCAGGAAGACGGGGATCTGTCCCGCGAACCCCACGGCGCCGAGCAGAACCGGCGAGCCGGTGAGCCGGTAGACCAGCCAGGATTGCGCCACGGACTGCATCCAGGTCCCGATCAGCGATATCAGCTGGCCGGAAATGAAGAGCCGGTAGTTCCGGTGGTTCAGCGCCCGGAGCATGCCGGGAATGCGCAGGGTCGGCAGTCCTTCCTCCTCGCGTTCGACCCGGAAGGTAGCACGGAGTTTCAGCCGGCCGTGCCGCGTGAGCGGCGTCACGCGCCGGCGAGATGGCGCTTCCTATCTTGTCGGCGATGCAACCCCGTTTCAGCGACCGTTTCGCCTGGGGTGCGGGCCTCTTCGCCGGCGCCGCGCTGCTGCTGCTCGCGTGGCTCGTGCGCGACGTGCTCCTGCTCGGGTTCGCCGGGGTCCTGCTCGGGCTCGTCTTTCGCGCCCCGGCGGAGTGGCTCACGGCGCGCACGCCGCTGCCGCACGGGGTGGCGGTGATCGCGGTGATCCTCACGATGTTCGGACTTCTCGCCGCCGTCTTCATGCTGCGGGGCGCCGACATCCGCAACCAGGCCAACCAGCTGCGGGAGCGGATTCCGCGTGCGGCGGAACAGCTTCAGGCCGAGCTGGAGCGGACCGAGCTCGGGCGCGAGGTCGTGCGCAATGTGCCGGAGCCGGCGGAGCTGCTTCCCGATTCGGCCGGGGCCGTGCAGCGCGCCACCGGCGCGGTGACCCGTACCTTCGCGTTCCTCGCCAACGTGCTCATCGTGCTCTTCCTCGGAATCGTCTTCGCGCTCACGCCGCGCGTCTATTCCGACAACGTGCTGCGGCTCGTCCCCCCGCGCCGGCGTGCGCGCGCCGAAGCGCTGCTGGGGGAGCTGGGGCACACGCTCCGCTGGTGGCTGCTCGGGCGTCTCATCTCGATGTCGGCCATCGGCGTGCTCACCTGGATCGGCCTGACCGTGCTCGGCGTGCCGCTGGCGTTCGTGCTCGCGCTGATCGCGGCACTGCTCAGCTTCGTGCCGAACATCGGGCCGATCGTCTCGGCGGTTCCGGCCGTGCTGCTCGGGCTCGTCGAAGGCCCCGAGAAGGCGATCATGGTGGCGCTGCTCTATCTTGCAGTCCAGGCCATCGAGAGCTGGCTGCTCGATCCGGTCATCGACCGCAAGACCATCTATCTTCCACCGGCGCTCACCGTCCTTGCCCAGCTGGCGATGGCGGTGATCGCGGGCGTCGTCGGCGTGGCCCTCGCCACGCCGCTCGCGGCGGTGATCGCCGTGACCACGCGGAAGCTCTACGTCGAGGGCGTGCTGGGAGACCGGGAGACGTGATGCGTGGATCGAGCGGCACCGGCGGAAGGGCCACGCGCCTCCGACACCGGCTCGTCAGGGCAGCGCTCCTGCTGCTCCTGCTCGCCGGCGCTGGCGCCGGTCCGGTCATCGGCCAGCTTCCGGGCGATAGCGCAGCGAGCACGCCGCTGCGTGACGACCAGCCGGAGCCGTGGCGGGATGCGCTGATCGCGGTGCCGCTCGCTGCCCTGCTCGGCGCAGCACTCGCTTTCCGCCCGGTCCGGCGTGGCACACCGCCACGCGATCCCGCGGTGATCCAGACCCAGATCATCCTCGCCGTGGTCGGGTCGGTGATCATGATCGTCGTCGGCGCGAGCCTTGCCCGCGCGTTCGGTATCCTCGGCGCCGCCAACCTCGTCCGGTATCGCGCCAAGATCGACGATCCGAAGGACGCGGCCGTCATGCTCGTCGCCCTCGCGGTGGGGCTCGCGACCGGCGTCGGGGTCTATGGCGTCGCCGCCGGCGCTACCGCGTTCATCCTCGCCCTCCTCTGGGGGCTGGAATCGATCGAGCCGGATCCGAAGAAGCGCTTCGAGCTCAAGGTGACGGGGAAGGAGGTCGGTGGCCTCCGCGCCGACGTCGAGCGTGTCCTGCGCGACCTCGCGGTGAGCTTCGAGAGCCGGATGCTCGGCCAGGACGAGATCGCGTATGACGTTCAGCTCCCGATCCGTCGCCGCACCGACCGGGTCGCGAATGCGCTCGTGGCCATGGGCAAGGAGAAGGACGTCGAGCTCACCGTCGAATGGGAATCGCCCAAGAAAGAGAAGTAGCCGCTGATGATGAAACTCCTCGTCCAGCCCGATGACGGCGTGGCGCCGCTCCTCGAGGCGCTCGAAGGCGCGAAGTCCTCGATCGACATGTACATCTTTCGCCTCACGTATCCGGCGGTCGAGGAAGCGCTCGCCGATGCGGTCCACCGCGGCGTCGTGGTGCGCACGCTCATCGCCCACCTGAACGGAAGCGGCGAAGAGAGCCTCCGGAAGCTGGAGCTCCGCCTCCTCGGCCTCGGGGCCACCGTCTCGCGCACCGACGAGGACCTACTGCGGTATCACGGCAAGATGATGGTCGTGGACCGCCGCACGCTCTACGTCCTTGGCTACAACTTCAATCGCAAGGACATCGAGCGGAGCCGGAGCCTCGGCGTCGCGACGCAGGAATCGGATCTCGTCGCCGAGGCGCTCCGGCTGTTCCAGGCGGATTTCGACCGCAAGGTCTACACACCCGGGCTCGACCGCTTCGTGGTGAGCCCGCTCAACTCGCGCGCGTCGCTGCTCGAGCTCATCGAGGGAGCGCGCGAGCAGCTCCTCATCTACGACTCGCGCCTGACCGACAACCAGATGCAGCGCGTCCTCGAGCGCCAGGCGATGAAGGGCGTGGAAGTGCGCGTCATCGGGAAGGTCGAGAAGGACCTCCGCGAGGTGGCCGTGCGCAAATTCGGGGAGGAGCGCCTGCACGTGCGGGCCATCGTGCGCGACGGGACGCGCGTCTTCATCGGAAGCCAGAGCCTGCGCCGCGCCGAGCTGGAGCGCCGGCGGGAGATCGGTGTGATCTTCGACGACCGGAAGATCGCCGACGAGATCGCCACGATCTTCGACCAGGACTGGGTCGGGTCCGACGTCGTCAAGGGAAAGGGTGTCAGGCGCGCTCGCACCTGACACCCCGTATGCAGCGGCCGGGAGCGGTCAGCTGCCTGCCTGTTCCTGTGCCTCCTGCCGCATTTCCTCGTTCGCGTAGATCGCGATCTCCACGCGCCGGTTGTCCTGCCGGCCCGCCTCACTCGTGTTCTCGGCCACCGGCTCGAGCTCACCCCGGCCACTGGTCCTCAGGCGCGAGCGGTCCACACCCTGGGACACGAGATAGTCCGCCGCGGCACGTGCCCGGCGTTCGGACAGGCTCTGGTTGTAGTCGTCGGCGCCGACATCGTCCGTGTGGCCGACGATGAGGAGGTCGGTATCAGGGTACTTGTCGAGATTCGCGGCGAGCGTGCGGAGGTTTTCGCGGCCCTGCGGCTGGATCGACGTGGAATCGAAGCCGAAGAGGATGCCGGACTCGAAGGTGACGAGGATGCCCTCGCCGACCCGCTCGACCTCGGCGCCCGGAATGTCGCGGTCGATCTCGCGGGCGCGGCGATCCATCTGGTCGCCGATGATCGCGCCGGCCGCACCGCCGACGGCAGCGCCGATGATGGCACCTTTTGCCGTCGAGCCCGTCGCGGCACCGACGACTCCTCCCACCACGGCGCCGCCGGCGCCGCCGATCACCGCGCCGCGCTGGGCATTCTTCGCGCAGCCCCCGGCCACGAGGGCGGCTGCGAGCGTGGCTGCAAGGTACCGTGAAGTCAGTCTGCTGGGTGACACGAGGCGCTCCTCTGCTTGGGGGGTCAGTCAACGACGAACGGACCAACGATGAACGGTCCCAATAAGCGCCCGGCCCGGATCCTTCGCTGTGATGCGGGTCCCGCCGAGGCCGCTCGCGTGATGCACATCACGCCGGTCGCACCGTGACGCGGGCGTGATGCAGCGCACGGGCGGGGGAACCGATTCGTGCGACATTGGGTCCTGCCGGTGAACGCCGGCCCAACTTCTATCCGGAGACGAGTCGTGCGTACATTCACTGCAGCCATCATTCTTGGCGGAGCCGCCCTGATCGCGGGCTGCGAAAAGACGGGTGAGGGCGAGTACGAGATCGAGCGGCCGGTCGTCGGCACCGAAACCGATACCATCAACACGCCTAGCGTCGACGTAGGCACGACGAAGGACACGATCAACGTGCCCACCGTCGAGACCGAGAAGCGCGAAGTGAACCTCCCGACGGTGGACGTCGACCCGCCGAAGTAAGCGGACCAGCGTCGAGCCGGACTCCGGTCCGGCGATAAGGCTCGTGGTCGCGGATTCGTCCGCCGGCCGCGAGCCTTACGCATTCCGGGCAGGGGGATATCTTCGAGCATCCCCGCCTCTATGCCCAGCACGGCCCTGCTGGATCGAATTCGCTCCGCTCTCGCGGCGAACTACACCGTCCTCGACGAGATCGCCGCGGGCGGGCAGGGCCACGTCTTTCGCGCACACGACGAGCGCCTCCGCCGGGACGTCGCGATCAAGGTGCTCCGGCCGGAAACCGCTACCGCCGGCGCAACGGCGCGGTTCCTCCGCGAGGCCCGGGTCCTGGCCCGCCTCAAGCATCCCAGCATCCTGGCCGTGCATGACGCCGGAGAGACGGAGGGTCTCTCCTACTACGTCATGGACCTGATGGACGGCGAAACGCTCGCGGCACGGCTCGCCCGTGGGCCCCTGAATGGCCCCGAGGTGCTGGCACTCGCGCGCGACCTGCTCGGGGCGCTCGAAGCGGCGCACCGGGCCGGCATCGTGCATCGTGACGTCAAGCCGTCCAACATCTTCCTCCACGACGGCCGCGCCATCCTTGCCGATTTCGGCGTCGCCCACGTCGAAAGCACCGGCGACGATTCGGCGACCCACACCGAGCCCGGCAGCCTGCTCGGCACGAGGGGGTACATGTCGCCGGAACAGCTACTGGGCTCCTCCAGCCTGCGCAGCGACATCTATTCTGCGGCCTGTGTGCTGTTCGAGGCGGCGACCGGCTCGGGCTGGAGTGGCGTCGGGAACCCCGACCGGGCCGACTGGTTCCGGGTGCCGGCTGCGCTCCGTGAGCCCCTGCGTCGCGGGCTCCAGCTGGATCCGCGCCTGCGGTGGCGCGCTGCGGGTGCCTTCCGACGGGCGGTCGATGCGGGCCCGCAGGGTGGTCCCGGGTCACGCACTGGCCGCATCGC
>DAINRR010000071.1:0-15522 GCA_036741715.1 Gemmatimonadales bacterium | reverse complement strand
TCGGGATCCCGAACGGCTCCACCCGCGCGAGGAAGCGGTCGAGCTGGGCCAGGTCGAACACGGGCTGGGTCACGGCGTACTCGGCGCCCGCCTCGACCTTCCAGGCGAACCGCTTGAGTTCTCGTTCGAAGTCCGGGGCGGCCGGGTTCACGCCGACCCCGATCACGAACTTCGTGGCGCCGCCGAGCGGATTGCCGCCGGGGTCGAGCCCATGGTTGAGCCGGGAGACGAGGTTGGTGAGCCCGATCGAATCGATGTCGAAGACGGCGGTCGCGTCGGGGTAGGGCCCCATCTTGGGCGGATCGCCGGTTATGAGGAGGAGGTTGTCCAGCCCGCTCGCCGCGGCACCGAGGAGATCGGAAAGCATGCCGAGGAGGTTCCGGTCGCGGCAGGCGTAATGCACCACCGCCTCGAGCCCGACCTCGCGCTGGATGAGGAGGCCGGAGAGGAGCGCGCCCATGCGGCTCTGCGCGCGGGGGCCGTCCGGCACGTTCACGGCGTCGACGCCCGCATCCTTGAGCTGGCGGACCTGGGCGAACATCGGTCGGGGATCGATTCCCTTCGGCGGAACGATCTCGACCGTCGTGATGAACCTCCCCGCGGCCAGCTTCGCTCCGAGCGCCGTGCGCTCCGCGAGCGGCACCGGTTCGAGCGCGGCCGCCGGAAGCGGTGCCGTGCCGACGACGTTCACGTGCCGGGGGGACACGCTCTGCACGAACCCGACGACGGCCTTGATGTGCTCCGGCGTCGTTCCGCAGCAGCCGCCGACGAAGCGGGCGCCGGCCTCGACGATCCGCCGGGCGTAGCTCGCCATGTACTCGGGGCTCGCCATGTAGATCTTGCGATCCCCGACCTCGCGCGGGAGCCCGGCGTTGGGCTGTGCCGCGAGCGGCACGGTGACGACCCGGGCGAGCGCCTCGATCGCCTCGAGCACCCCATGCGGGCCGACGGAGCAATTCACGCCCACGACGTCCACGCCGAACGCCTCGAGCGCCGGTCCGAAGGTCGCGGGGTCGGTACCGTAGTGGGTGCGCCCGTCGGTGCCCACCGTCATCTGGGCGATGATCGGGAGGTCCGACTGCGAGCGCACCGCGGCCACGGCGGCGCCAAGTTCCGACACATCGCTGAACGTCTCGAGGATGAATCCGTCCACGCCGCCGTCGAGGAGGCCGCGCACCTGCCGCGCGAACGCCGCCTCGGCCTCGGAGAGCGAGAGCTCGCCGAACGGCTCGACCCGGACGCCGAGCGGGCCGATGGCGCCGGCCACGGCGGCGCGCTCGCCGGCAGCCTCGCGCGCGAGCTGGGCCGCCGCCGCGTTGATCCGTTCGGTGTCCCCCGCGAGCCCGTGGCTCGCGAGCTTGAGTGGATTGGCGCCGAAGGTGTTGGTCTCGAGCAGCTCGGCTCCCGCCCGGACGTAATCGCGATGGATGTCGCGAATCAGGTCGGGTTGCCGGAGGTTGAGCTCGTCGTAGCAGACGTTGAGAAAGACGCCGCGGCCGTACAGCATCGTTCCCATGGCGCCATCCACGACGTGGACCCGCCCATCGGTCAGGAGATCACGCAGCGTGCGCATGCGGCCTCGCGTTCACCGGTCGTATCCGAGATTCGGCGCCAGCCACCGCTCCGCCTCGGCGAGCGTCCAGCCTTTCCTGCGCGCGTAGTCCTCGACCTGGTCCTTTCCGATCCTGCCGAGCCCGAAGTACCGCGTCTCGGGGCGCCAGAAGTAGTACCCGCTCACCGACGCACCCGGGAGCATCGCACAGCTCTCGGTCAGCTCGATGCCCACGTCCGAGGCGCCGAGCAGCTGGAAGACCGTGCGCTTCTCGGTGTGGTCGGGGCAGGCGGGATAACCGGGCGCCGGACGGATGCCCTGGTACGCTTCGCGGATCAGGTCCGCGTTGCCAAGCTGCTCGTCGGGCGCGTAGCCCCAGAGCTCCTTCCGCACCCGCTCGTGCAACCGCTCCGCGAACGCTTCGGCGAGGCGGTCCGCGAGCGCCTCGGCGAGGATCGCCGAGTAGTCGTCCTGTGCGGCGCGGAAGCCGGCGATCAGGTCACTCAGCCCTGCGCCGGCCGTCACGGCAAAGAGCCCGACGTAGTCCGGTACCCCTTCCTCGGCCGGTGCGACGAAGTCGGCGAGCGCATAGTTCGCGCGCCCTTCCGCCTTGGCCATCTGCTGGCGCAAGGTGTGGAGCGTCGCCAGCACGGCACCGTTCTGATCGAGCAGCTGGATGTCGTCGCCGATGGCGCGAGCGGGATGGAACGCCACCGCGCCTCGCGCGCGCAGCTGCTTCTGGTCCACGATGCGCGCGAGCATCCGCTGCGCGTCCGCGAAGAGCGACGACGCGGCGGCCCCGACCTCGGGATCGGTGAGGATGGCCGGGTAGTGGCCCCGCAGCTCCCACGTCTGGAAGAACGGCGTCCAGTCGATGCGCTCCACGAGCTCGGGAAGCGGATAGTCGTCGAACAGGCGGACACCCGTGAAGGTCGGCGCGGGCGCCGGCGTCCAGGCCACCTGCGGCCGCGCACGGCGCGCCGCGTCGATCGGCTGGAGCCGCTCGCCGGCCGCGCCGGCCCGGCTCGCCCGCAGCACGCGGTACTCTTCCCGCATGCCGGCGACGTAGTCGGTCCGGAGCGTGTCGCTCATCAGGTTCGACGCCACGCCCACGGCGCGCGAGGCGTCCAGCACGTGGATCGTCGGGCCGCGCCGGTAGCCCGGCTCGATCTTCACCGCCGTGTGCGCGCGCGAGGTCGTCGCGCCGCCGATGAGGAGGGGAACGTCGAACTCCTCGCGCTCGAGCTCGGTGGCCACGAAGGCCATCTCCTCGAGGGATGGCGTGATCAGGCCGCTCAGGCCGATGATGTCCACCTTCTCGCTCCGCGCGGTCTCGAGGATCCGTGCGGCCGGCACCATGACGCCGAGGTCGATCACGTCGAAGTTGTTGCACTGCAGCACGACGCCCACGATGTTCTTGCCGATGTCGTGCACGTCCCCCTTCACGGTCGCGAGCAGGATCTTCCCCTTGGGCCGCGCGTCCTGCGCATTTCCCTTGCGCTTCTCCGCTTCGATGTAGGGAATCAGGTGGCCGACCGCCTTCTTCATGACGCGCGCGCTCTTGACCACCTGCGGGAGGAACATCTTGCCCGCGCCGAAGAGGTCCCCGACCACGTTCATGCCGTCCATGAGCGGGCCCTCGATGACCTCGATCGGCCGGGCGAATGACTGCCGTGCCTCTTCGGTGTCCTCGATGATGAAGTCCGTGATGCCCTCGACCAGCGCGTGCGAGAGCCGCTCGCGGACGGGACGCGTGCGCCACGAGAGGTCGGCGCCCTTCGCCGCGGGGGCGCCCTGCACCTGGTCCGCCACGGCGAGCAGGCGGTCGGTCGCGTCGGGGCGCCGATCGAGCACCATGTCCTCGACGAGCTCGAGCAGGGCGGGGTCGATGTCGCTGTAGATCGCGAGCTGGCCGGCGTTCACGATCCCCATGTCCATGCCCGCGGCGATCGCGTGGTAGAGGAACACGGTGTGGATCGCCTCGCGCACGGGATCGTTGCCGCGGAACGAGAAGGACACGTTGCTGACCCCGCCGCTCACGAGCGCATGGGGAAGCTCCGCCTTGATGCGGCGGACCGCGTCGATGTAGGCGACGGCGTAGCCCGCATGCTCCTCGATCCCGGTGCCGATCGCGAAGATGTTCGGGTCGAAGATGATGTCTTCCGGCGGGAGCCCCACGCGCTCGGTGAGGATCCGGTAGCATCGGCGGCAGATCTCGACCTTGCGCTCGGCCGAGTCGGCCTGGCCCTGCTCGTCGAACGCCATGACCACGACCGCCGCGCCGTAGCGCCGCACGAGCTCCGCCTGCCGGACGAACGCTTCCTCCCCCTCCTTGAGCGAGATCGAGTTGACGACCGACTTGCCCTGCACGCGCTTGAGCCCCGCCTCGATGACCGACCACTTCGACGAGTCGATCATGATCGGAACCTTGCTGATCGCGGGCTCCGCGGCCACGAAGTTGAGGAACGTTCCCATGGCCTGCTCGGAGTCGAGCATGGCTTCGTCCATGTTCACGTCGATCATCTGCGCGCCGCTTTCCACCTGCTGCCGCGCGACGTCGAGCGCGGCCTCGTACTGGCCGTCCAGCACGAGGCGGGCAAAGCGGCGCGATCCGGTGACGTTGGTCCGCTCGCCCACGTTGACGAAGAGCGAGTCGGGGCCGATCGTGAGCGGCTCGAGGCCCGAGAGCCGCGTGCGGCGCGGCGTGGCGGCCGGCTTGCGCGGCGGCTTCCCGGCCACCGCGGCCGCGATGGCGGCGATGTGCGCCGGCGTGGTTCCGCAGCAGCCGCCGGCGATGGCCAGCAGCCCGTGCTCCGCCCACTCGCCGATCTGGCGCGCCATCGTCTCCGGCGACTCGTCGTACCCGCCGAACTCGTTCGGCAGGCCGGCATTCGGATGCGCGCTCACGTGCACCGGTGCGATCCGCGCCAGGTCCTGGACATAGGCCCGGAGCTGCTTCGCGCCGAGCGCACAGTTGAGGCCGATGCTGATGGGCCGCGCATGCGCCACGGAATTCCAGAACGCCTCGACCGTCTGGCCCGACAGCGTACGGCCGCTCGCATCGGTGATCGTGCCCGAGATCATCACCGGCAGGCGCGCGTTCCGCTCGGCAAAGAGGGCCTCGAGCGCGAAGATCGCCGCCTTGGCGTTCAGGGTGTCGAAGATCGTCTCGATCAGCAGCAGGTCGGCGCCGCCGTCCACCAGGCCGCGCGCTGCGTCGAGGTAGGCGGCGACGAGCTCGTCGAAGGTGACATTGCGCGCCGCCGGATCGTTCACGTCCGGCGAGAGCGACGCCGTGCGGTTCGTCGGCCCGAGCACGCCGGCCACGTACCTCGGCCGGGACGGCTCGCGCGCTTCGAACTCGTCCGCCGCCGCGCGGGCGAGGCGCGCGCCTTCCTCGTTCAGTTCACGCGCGAGTGCCTCCATCCCGTAATCCGCCATGGCGACGGCGGTCGAGGTGAAGGTGTTGGTCTCGATGATGTCGGCGCCCGCGTCGAGGTACTCGCGGTGGATGCCCGCGATGATCCCGGGCTGCGTGAGCGTGAGCAGGTCGTTGTTGCCGCGCAGGTCCCGGCCCCAGCCGGCGAAACGCTCGCCGCGGTAGTCGGCTTCGCCGAGACGGTGCGACTGGATCATCGTCCCCATCGCGCCGTCGAGCACGAGAATGCGGCTCGCGAGGAGTGCGTCGAGTACCGCGAGGCGTGACTCGCGCGTGAAGGGCGTGGGAAGGGCGGAAATAGTCAAGAGAGGACCTCGATGCGACAAACCCGGCGCCAAAACGGCGCCGGGTCCCGGTGCGTTTTAGCGGATTGTTTAACGTGGCCGCAAGCTGCGCAAATCGCCACGGAACGATTGTCCTTCAAAGATAGTGCCGAACCGGCGGAGCGGCAGGGGTCAGCCGATGCCGAGTCGGGCCGCCGCCTCCGCAGGGCTCACGCCGGTGGCCAGCACCGTCTTGCTGCGGCTCGCGAGGCCGCCGGTGATCGTCACCGCGCGCGCCGGCACGCCGAGCGCCTCCGCGAGGAAGCGCACGAGCGCGTCGTTCGCGGCGCCGTCCACCGGCGGCGCAGCCAGGCGGATGCGGATGCGGTCGCCATGGAGGCCGGCGACCTCGGATCGTGCGGCGCGCGGCTGGACGCGAATCGCCAGACGCACTCCACCCGCCAGCGGCTCGATCGGTGTCACCGGAGCAGGAGCGAGAAGACGAGGCGCTCGAGAAGGAACAGCAGGAAATACGCCGCGAGTGGTGAGACGTCGATGGGCCCGAAGGTCGGGAGCCGGCGGCGGAGCGGAAGGATGAGCCAGTCGGTGAGGCGGTGCGCCGCCCGCAGCCACCAGTGGTGGCCCGAGGCCCCGAACCAGGAGGCGATCACCCGCACGATGATCGCGACCTGAAGGACGGTGAAGACGAGCTGCAGCGCGGCGATGGCCCACGCGCGCGGGCCGCTGTTCGCCAGCAGGTAGAGACCGACGATCGAGTTGGTGCCAAGGCGGAAAAGCCACAACACGATCAGTCCGCCCACCACGACGATGCCGAGCAGCCAGTAGGGCGCGTCCTGCGGATTGGCGCCGTACCGGACGATGCGGCGCTCCACCGGCACGAGCACCGGATCGCTCGCGCGGCGCACGAGGCGCGGCCACCCGCCGAAGGGCTGGAGCCGCTTGCCCCGCACCGCCCAATGCGTCGCCGCCACCACTCCGGCAGCGGCAAGGGCGGTGAGGATCACCCCGCGCAGGATCAGGTCGATCGTCGGGAGCACGCTTACTCTCCGCCGGCCGTGATCTCGCGCGTCTCGCCGGCGGTGGTGATGCAGTGCAGGACGTATCTCCCGTCGGCGATCGCCGCGGATTCGAGGAGCTCGAGGCCGCCGGAGCACTGCCGGATGGCGTGACCATCCGCGCGCCGGAACGCCACCGTGGCGACGGCGCCGTCGCCGGTGAGCTCGAACGAGCGGGCAAACTCCGGCGTCAGGCTGTCCACGCCCAGATGGCGGAGGGTACGGGGAAGGCGATTGCGGTTGGCACCGCGGTATTCGGCGAGCTGATCGAGAAGGCGGAGCACTTCACGTCCCAGCTGCCCCGCATCGGCTTCGGCGGTAGGGAGCGCCGGGGCGTCGGCGCGAGCGGGCTCGGGATCGGCGCGGCACCCCGCCGCCAGGGCGGCGGCGAGGATCAGCGCGATGCGGCGCGTCATTCCATCACGAATTCGCGGTTGAACACGACCTCGAAGCTGAACGTCTTGGGACGCGAGCGGCTTTCCATCGCATCGGCGATGCGCCGCAGGCGGTCGGGAATGCCGAGGATCTTCTCCTGCGCCCGGCGGCCGATCTCGTTGAGGCCCGTGAGCGTCTCGATCTTCCAGTACTTGACCTGTTCCTGCACGATGCGGAGATAATCGCGCGGACCGTAGATCCCGGAGCGGCGGATCACGTCGGCCAGCTCGCGGAAGCCCGGCATCGTGACGCCGGGCATGTCGATGCTCGGGAGGATGAACGACGCCGAGTGGAGCGCCTGGTCGGGGTCGCGCTTGAGGATCTCGTTGAAGACCGAACGGTAGAACGCGAAGTGCCGCGCCTCCTCCCGGGCAATGCGGTCGAGCACCATGCCGAGCGTGGGCTCGTACTCCTGCACGATCCTGCCGGTAGCCGCGTGCGAGTGCTGCGTGGCGCGCTCCTGGACGGTCGTGTAGGCGAAGACCCGGTACGGGTCCTTGTCCCACTCCGGGTGGAAGCCGGCCTTCAGGTACTCGAACTGCATCTCCTCGATACGGCGCTGCTCGAAGATCCGGGTGTCTCGCGTGTAATCGTGCAGGACCTGGCCGTGCCGGTCCTCTTCGGCGGTCCACAGGTTGTTCCAGTGCCGCCAGTGGCTGTCGTCGCCCAGGTGGACGGCGAGCAGGCGATGGAAATGCGGAAGGCCTTCTTCGGTGAGCGTATTCAGGGCGAGTGCCGCGCGGGCATGATCGGGAATCCCCTCGGCCCGCTTCTGCATGGCCCGGCGGTGGGCCTCGGGGTCCTCGCCGGTCGGCGGGCCGAGCAGGTCGCTGGGGAACCAGAGCTCGCGCTTGGCTTCGTGGTCGAGCCGCATCTCCCTGACCACGGGCTCGAGATCCTTCAGGACTTCGACTTTCGTGAGAGCGTCGCGTTCATCCTGCGTCAAGCTCATATTCACTCGTGGGCGGAAAATGCCCCTCGACAGCGAGAAGTATTCAGATGCGGTCCCCGAAAAAGCGTGGACCGGCCCCGAAAGGTAATGGGGCCGGTCCACGTCCCGCCATTTTGACCGCTATTCGAGATCGAGCCGCTTCTCCATGAGCATCCAGGTCGTTTCACCGAAGTAGCGCTCCCGAAGCAGGACACGGGTCCAGCCCAGCGCCGCGAGCAGGCCTTCCGCCCGGAAATCGTCGGTCCAGAACTCGGCGAGGTGCGCCGTCTCGTCCCGGGAGCGCCGCTCGAAGGCCGCGAGCAGGCGGTGCGCATGGCCGCGGCCCCGCTCTTCGGGTGCCACGGCCACGTCGATCAGCTGGGCAACCCCGCCGCGGAGCGAGAAGCGCAGGCCCCCGATCCAGTCCCCGATCTCGTTGCTCAACACGAGGTAACGCTCGTCGGCAGGACCGACGCGCCCCGAGCCTTCGGCCTCCAGTTCCAGCAGTTCGCGGAACCAGTTGCCGAAGTCTTCGTCCTGCCCGAGATCACGGATCGTCAGTTCGCTCATGGTCTCTTCCCGGCAGTTCCTGCCAGAAAAGCTGCTGCGGTGGAAACATGCATATACGATGCCGGGTCCTGTGGCGGTGACAGCACGCACGCCGGACGCCGCAGGCGGGGGCTTAGCTTACCGGCTGGCGCAGGCGCGAGCGTCTGCGGACCGGCCCCGGCCCGGGAAGGTGCAGGGATCCTGCGGCGCCGGGCCCACATGAGGGAGATGTCATGACCGAGTCCGGGCACACACAGCCGGCGATCGTCGCCTGTCCGAACTGCAGGAAGCTCAACCGGGTGGACCTTGCGCGCGTCGCCGCCGGTCCGAAGTGCGCCGCCTGCGGGAGGCCGATTCATCCCGAGCGTCCCCTCCCGGTGACGGATGCGACGTTCGACCGGGTCATCGCCGGCACCGCCGCGCCGATCCTCGTCGATTTCCATGCCGACTGGTGCGGTCCCTGCCGGATGATGGAGCCGATCCTCGACAACTTCGCCGGAGCCAATGCCGGCAGGATCCTCGTGCTCAAGCTCGATACCGATGCCAACCCGGGCGTGGCAGGACGCTTCGGAATCCGCGGAATTCCCACGCTCATCGCATTCCGGAACGGAAGGGAGACCGGACGCCACACCGGCACCGCGGACCTGCCGCTGCTCGGCCGGCTTGCGGGAATCTGACCCCGGGGGTCAGTGGAAGCCGGTCGCGATCGCCGCCGCCACCGCCACGGCTCCGAGGAGGAAGAGCAGAAGGAAGAGAGGAAGGGCAAACCGGAGCCAGCGGCCGAAGGGTACCCCCGCCGCGGCGAGCACCGCCATGAGCGAGCCGTTCGTCGGCGTGATCATCTCGCAGAGTCCGGCCCCATACTGAAACGCGAGCACCGTGACCTGCCGGGCGATGCCGAGCAGATCCGACAGCGGCACGAGGATCGGCATGGTCAGCACCGCCTGGCTGCTCACGCTCGAAACCGGGACGTGAATGGCGACCTGCACCCCCATCATGCCGATCGCCGAGGCCGTCGGCGGGAGGTTCTCGAGCGGCGCGACCAGGCCCTGGACGATCGTGTCGAGTACCACGCCCTGCTCGAGCACCACCGAAATCGCCTTGGCGAATCCGATGAGCAGGGCGGCGCCGGTCATCGAGCGAAATCCCTCGACGAAGGCGGTCGCGGTTCCCGCTGCACCGAGTCCGGCCACCATCCCCGCCGCGATTCCGACGATCACGAACATCGCCGACAGCTCGTCGAAGCCCCATCCCAGGCGCTGCAGGCCGATGGGGACCATCACGAGCGCGCCGATGGTGAGCAGCAGTACGAAGTCGAGTCGCCGCCTCCGGCCAGGCTCGAGCGGCGTCACTTCGACCGGCGTGGGCGGCTGCCTGTTGCGCAGGGCGTAGCGCCACGTTCCCCAGATCCAGAGCGCGAGCGCCAACGCGAGGATGGCGGTGCGGAACTGCCAGCCGGACCCTGGCGGCAGCTGGGCCACCTTCTGCGCGATGAGGACCTGGAACGGATTGACCGGACTGAATGACGAGCCCACCATCGCGGCCCCGATGCTCACGGCCGCAGCGGTGAGCGCGTCGAAGCCAAGCCCGCGGGTGAGCAGGAGGAGCACCGGGACGAGCGCGATGATCTCCTCGCCCATGTTCTCCGTGGCGCCGCCGGCCGCGAACGCGAGCGAGGTGATCGGGATGACGAGCGCCTCCCGGCCATGCACCGCGGCGGCGAGCGCGTCCACCGCCCGGCGCAGTGCACCCGTCTGCTCGATGACGGCGATGGCGCCGCCGACGAGGAAGACGAGGGCGATGACATCGGCGGCGGCTGCGATGCCTTTCGGAATGGCGACGACGGCCTGGAACGCACCGACGGGCTCGGCGTCGACGCGGGCATACGTTCCCGGCACGACGACGTCGCGCCCGGTGGCCGGATCCGGCCGGCGCTCATAGCGACCGGCCGGGAGGAACCAGGTCAGGGCCGCAGCGACGAGGATGCAGCCGACGAGAAGCGCGAACGGGTTCGGAAAGCGCCCCGCGCGCGCGCTCACTTCGCCTGGCAGACCCGGCGCGCGGGCTGCACGTTGCCGCACGCGATCGACTCATCCATCCCGAAGGCGATGGTTCCGCACGCCGTCGACTGCGCCTGCCTCGCGGCGTCCGCTTCCGTGGCGGCGGAGGCGGTGGCGCTGTCGATGCGGCCGCGGAAATCCACGACCACGAAGCATTCAGCGGACTGGCTCTCGAGCGTTCCGTACAGGAGGAAGCCGGCGAATCCGACAGCCGCCACGAGCCCGATGATGGTTCCTTTCGACACGATCGATTCCCGTCAGGTGAAGAGGAGGGCCGGCAGGGCGCCGATGATCCACATGACGACCGCCACCCCGATCGCCTGATTGCGCGTGGCGCCGCCGGTGACGCGAACGCCGATCGCGATGAGGACGGCGCTCCAGATGGTGAAGAGGTCGATGTGGCCCACCAGCGCGTGCAGCTTCGACGCGGGGCCGGCGAGGAACCGGGCCGGCCCGAGGCTCAGGCTGTAGCGCGACGTGATGCTCTCCTCCGGCAGAAAGGCCGCCTGGATGGCGTTGACCAGGCCCTCGATGATCAGCGGGAAGAGGGCGAACACCGCGACGGTGATGGCCGCCGTGATCGACTGCCGCACCCCGAACATCTTGGCCACGAGCCACAGGATGACGCCGGCGATGAGCGGTCCAAGGAAGGTGGCGAAGAAGACGCTGACGACGGCGAACGTCTGCGCGATCCCTTTCCCCTGCTCGAGCTGCTCCGCGGTAAGATTGGGATTCTGCGCGCGCATCTTCGCCACGCCCCGCGCCCACTCCGCATCGAAGACCGGCTGCATCACGTTCCGCGTGGCGTAGAAGATCACCACCGACGCCAGGAAGAGGACGAAGAGCGGCAGCCAGAAGCCCCCCTCGCGGCGGCGCTCGAAGACGTCGGTCGGCGCATAGTAGATCTCGGCGAGGTCGGACGGCCCGGCGGCGGTTCTGGTCTCGGTCATCGAAGGCTCGCTGTGTGGGTTACCCGACGTTCCCGGCGATCCATCGGAGGTACTCCGCCGAACCGTCGAGGGGGACCGCGACTATTTCCGGGAGCTCATACGAATGCCTGGCGCGAATCGCCTCGGTGAGGGCAGCGAGGCGCGCGCGCGTCGTCTTGAAATGACAGTACCATTCTTCGGCGCGCTCGACGCTGCCGGCCCAGCGATAGGTGCTCGAGATGGGGCCGACGACCTGCGCGCAGGCGGCGAGGCGCGCGCTCACGAGCTCGCCGGCGAGCCGGTCGGCCGCGTCCCGGCTCCCGACGGTGGTCGTGACCTGGACGCACTCCACCGGATCAGCGACCGGGCGCGGCTGCCCCGGGGAGGTTCGGCGTCTCGGCGCCTCGCTTGCCGTCGTCGATGGGATTCACCATCGTGCGCCATCCGCTCCGGAACTGCAGCGTGATGCGATGCCCGAGGGAGTCGGCATGCGCTTCGGCAATGTCGGGGAGCGTCCGGGCGTACGAGAGCGTACTCTCGGCGGCCGCCTGGAGGTCGGACCGGGAATCACCCCGATGGAAATGGCCGTACTCCCGCGCCACCGCCATCGCCTGCGCCTGCTCCTTCCCATAGCGCGCGTACGTATCCGCGTCGACGAGGCCGCCCTGATCACTCAGCTTCGGGTACTCGTGATACGTCGGGCAGGCCGAGAGAAGGAGCGCGACGGGGAGGAACGCGAGGGCCCTGGGCATGTGAATCCTGGAGGTTCGGGGTTCGTGCGACGCCTTGATGTTACTGCCGTCCGCGCCGGAGCGGCAACCTATCGCCCGGGAATCGGCGGGGTAATTCTACAGGACCTCGAACCGGCGAACGCGTGACCCGACTCCTTGCCAGCCTCCTCACCGTCTCGATCGTCGCGGCCGGCTGCCGCAGCGACGAGGCCATCCCCGCAGGCCGCACGCTCACCGTCTTCGCCGCCGCCTCGCTGGTGGAGGCGTTCGGCGAGATCGCAGCCGAGATCGAGCGGCAGGACTCCACGCTGGACGTGCGGCTGAACGTCGCCGGCTCACAGCAGCTCGCGGCGCAGCTCGTTCGCGGTGCGGTCGCCGATCTCTTCGCCGCCGCAGACCTCGAGGCGATGCAGCTCGCGGCGGATCGCGGGCTCGTGCTCGAGCCCGAGATCTTCGCCCACAACAGGCTCGTGGTCGTGGCCGCGCGGTCGCCGGCGGTGGACGGGATGCTCGTCGACCTGCTCAATCTTGCCACGCCCGGGCTCAAGCTCGTGCTCGCCGCGCCGGAAGTGCCTGCCGGTCGCTACGCCCGGGAATCGCTCCGGAACCTGAGTCGCGCGCCCGGGTACGGGCCGGATTTCGCCGATCGCGTGCTCGAGAACGTCGTGTCCGACGAGGTCGACGTGCGGTCGGTGCTCACGAAGGTGCGTCTCGGCGAAGCGCATGCGGGCATCGTCTACGCATCGGACGTGGGCGGGCCCGATTCACTGGCAAGGCGCGAGGGAATTCGCGTGATCCAGATCCCAGCCGCATTCAACGCGCGGGCCGAGTACGTGATCGCACGGCTCCGGTCGGTCGACGATTCGGCGGCGGCGGATGCCTTCCGGGCACTCGTGCTCGGCGCAGAGGGCCAGGCGATTCTCGAGCGGTACGGATTCGAGCCGGTGAGCGCGGCGCGGTGAGGGCCCTCGCCGTCCTCGGGCGCGTGGCCGGCGGGGTGGCGGCCGGGATCGTCGTGGCTTTCCTCCTCCTGCCGATCGTGGCGCTCCTGCTCGAAGCGAGTCCAGGCCTGCTCCTCGCAGAGCTGCGGGATCCCGGTGTGCTGAATGCGCTTCGGCTCAGCCTCGTCACGAGCGCGACGGCGACGGTGCTCGTCGCCCTCCTCGGCCTTCCGGTCGCGCTTCTCCTCGGCACGCGCGAATTCCGCGGGAAGCGCCTGCTCGAGGCGCTCGTTGCCCTGCCGATGGTACTGCCGCCGACGGTCGCGGGCCTTGCGCTGCTCCTCGCGTTCGGCCGGGCGGGGCTGCTGGGCGGAGCGCTGTCCGTCGTCGGGATCTCCGTGCCGTTCACCACGCTCGCCGTTGTGATCGCGCAGGTCTTCGTGGCACTTCCGTTCTTCATAGGCGCCGCGGCGGCGGGATTCCGGGGCGTGGACCGGGGCCTCCTCGAGGTCGCGGCCACGCTTCGCGCCTCCGGACCCTATACGGCTGCGCGCGTCCTTGTACCGCTCGCGCTGCCGGCGCTCGGCGCCGGTGCCGCGATGGGCTGGGCCCGCGCGCTCGGAGAGTTCGGTGCGACGATCACCTTCGCCGGCAACGTGCCCGGCGTGACCCAGACGATGCCGCTCGCCGTCTACCTTCGGCTCGAAAGCGACTTCGCCGCCGCCGTTGCGCTGGCACTCCTGCTCCTCGGCGTGTCGTTCGGGGTGCTGTTCGCACTGGGTGCGAGCCCCTTCTCCGCCGGCCGGTCGCGTGCTGCGGGCGCGGCTCGCTAGCCGGCGCGGGGAGTTCTCGCTGGCCGCCGAGATCTCGGCGGCACCGGGGACGACACTCGTCCTCGTCGGGCCGAACGGCTCCGGAAAGAGCACCGTGCTGCGGATGCTGGCGGGCCTCGACCGGCCCGACTCGGGCGAGGTGCATCTCGAGGGAGACACGTGGGGCGACACGGCTCGCGGGATCTGGCTTCCGGCCGAGCAGCGGAGCGTCGGGTGGCTGCCGCAGGATCTCGCGCTCTTTCCTCACCTCAGCGCGCTGGAGAACGCCGCATTCGGCCTCCGCGCACGAGGCGAGGGCAGTGCCCGGTCGCGGGCGCGCGAAGCGCTTCGATCGCTGGGCCTCGAGCGGGAGCTCGCGCGGCGCCCCGCCGCGCTGTCCGGCGGGGAACGGCAGCGCGTAGCGCTCGCGCGGGCCCTGGTCGCGGAGCCGCGGCTCCTCCTGCTCGACGAGCCGCTAAGCTCGATCGACCCGTCGGCGCGGGCTTCGCTCAGAGGATTGCTCCGGAACGCGCTCGCGACGCGCGGCGTCACGACCGTCTACGTGACGCACAGTCCGATGGAGGCATTGTCGCTCGGCAGCCGTCTGGCCGTGATGCACGAGGGAACCGTCGTACAGGAGGGGATGCCCGGAGAGCTCCTGCACCGGCCGCGCTCCGAGGCGGCCGGGGCCTTCATTGGAACGAATTTCTTCCGCGGGACGCTCGAGTCGCGCGACGGCACCGGCCTGGTGGCCGTCCGGACCGCCGGAGGCACGCTGCGGGCGGCCGATCCCGGGCTCGATGGCGAAGTCTTCGTCGCGATCGACCCGCGCGAAATCGTCATTTCGCTCGACGAGCCGTCCGGCAGCGCGAGGAACGTCTTCCGCGGCCGTGTCGTCGACCTCGCGCCCGAGCCTCCGCGCGGCGAGCGGGTGCGCGTGGCCCTTTCCACCGAGCCACCGCTCGTGGCGGAGGTGACGCGGCAGGCCCTCGAGGCTCTGGGAATCACGGAAGGCACGGAGGTCTACGCGGCCTTCAAGGCGACGGCGCTCGCGGCCTATCAGTAGTTATCTTCCGCGCTTCGAGCACCGGAACCCCAGACAGGTCTGACCAATGAGCGGCATCGCGAACATCCCCACCCCCCGCAACGAGCCCGTCCTTTCCTATGCGCCCGGCACGCCGGAACGCGCGGCCCTGAAGCAGGCGCTCGAGGCGCAGGGGGGCGATCGCGTGGACATCCCGGTCGTGGTCGGGAGCGAGGAGCGGCGGAGCGGCAGAGTCCAGAACGTGGTATCCCCGCACCGGCATGCCCACGTTCTCGCCGAAACCCATCAGGCGGACAAGCAGGCGATCGCCGACGCGATCGTATCGGCGGTCGACGCCCAGAAGGAGTGGGCGTCCTGGCGATTCGAGGACCGCGCGGCCGTGTTTCTCAAGGCGGCCGACCTCCTCGCCGGCTCGTGGCGCGCGCGGATCAACGCAGCGACGATGCTCGGCCAGAGCAAGACGGCATTCCAGGCGGAGATCGACAGCGCGTGCGAGCTGATCGATTTCCTCCGGTTCAATGTCGCCTTCGCCGAGCAGCTGTACCGCGAGCAGCCCGGGAGCGGCCCCGGCATGTGGAACCGCCTCGACCACCGGCCGCTCGAAGGGTTCGTCTACGCGATCACCCCGTTCAACTTCACCGCGATCGGCGGCAACCTGCCGACGGCGCCGGCGCTGATGGGGAACACCGTGCTCTGGAAGCCGGCCGCCACGGCCATGCTCTCGGCGCACTACCTCATGCAGCTCCTGCAGGAGGCCGG
>DAINRR010000070.1:0-15580 GCA_036741715.1 Gemmatimonadales bacterium | reverse complement strand
CGCAGCACCCGCTCCAGGTCCTCGCCCACGTCGTCGCGCTCGGCGCGGAGGTCGGGCAACTGATCGGTCGTCTGCTTCGCCAGGATCTGCTCGGGAGTGGCGCCCTCGAACGGAGGACGGCCGAGCAGCGTGAAACAGGCAACGGCCGCGAGACTGTAGAGGTCCGAGCGCTGGTCGACGCGCTCGCCGAGGAGCTGCTCCGGGCTCGCGAACTGCGGCGTCCCGCTCTGGCTCGTGGCGCCGCCGAATTTTCCGGCGCCGCGCAGCGCCAGCGCCAGGCCGAAGTCGGTGATGCGGAGGCCGCCGTCCGGCTCGACCAGCATGTTCTCGGGCTTGATGTCGCGGTGCACGAGGCCGGAGCCATGTGCATGGGCAAGTGCCGACAGCGCCTCGCGGAGGAGTCGGAGGACCGCGGGAAGCGACAACGGACCGCCGCGCTCGACCAGCTGCCCGAGGTTGGGACCCTCGATGAGCTCCATCGTGTACCAGAGCAGGCCGGAGCGTCCGCCGATGTCGTAGATGTTCACGATGTTGATGTGATTCAGCCGCGCCGCGAGCTGCGCCTCCTTGCGGAACCGCTCGACGACGGCGGGATCGCGCGTCAGCAGCGGATGCAGCACCTTGAGCGCCACTTCACGCTCGAGGTGCAGGTCGCGCACGCGATAGACCTGCCCGAAGCCGCCGGACCCGAGCAGCGTGAGCAGCTCATAGTCGTCGCCGAGGGCGCGGCGAAGCCGTTGCTCCCAGCGGACGCGGTCCTCCGATTCGTGCGGGCGGATGTTCGCCATCGATACCGCGGGAAACTCGAAGGAGCCCGCATCGGAGGTGAAGTCCTCGAGCATCTCGATCGCATTCAGATACCGATCGTCGGCGGCCGGCCGCATGGCGCGCAGGATGACGCGTTCGATCGCCCGCGGACAGTTGGGGCGGAGCTCGCCCGGCCGCTTCATGAACCGCGTATCGAGCGGCGGCTCCTGTCCGGTCACGGCGAGATAGAGGATCGCGGCGGCCGTGTAGACGTCACTCGCAGGGTCGCCCACCGCACCGGCACGCACCTCGGGTGCCATGAACGCCTGGGCCGTCGGCTTCGTGCCCGGGGGGACCGCCGGAAGCGTCCAGCTCGCGAAGCGCGCGTCGGTCACCGTGCCGCGACCGGTCGGGCCGACGAGCAGGGATCCCGGCGCGATGCGGCGCAGGATGATCCCGGCTGCATGCGCGTGCTCGAGCGCGCCGAGAATGTCCCGCGCGAGGGAATGCACCACGGGAATGAGGCGCGGCCCGCGCAGTACCGCGAGATCGAGCCCCTCGCCATCGATCCAGTTGCCGACGCGATAGGCGAGGTCGCCGACGATGCCCGCATCGTAGATGTGGCGAATGGCCGGGTGGTCGAGCTGCGCCAGCGCCTCCGCCTCGCGCATGAACCAGGCGCGCGTCTGGTCGTCCGAATAGAAGTTGACTCGGAGGCTCACCTGCCGCTTGAGCGTCAGGTCGAAGGCGCGGAAGAGCACGCGCTCGCGGGACACGGCGGCGATCTCGTCGAGCCGGAAACGATCTCCGAGTGCCGCGTCGGTGCGCTGGAAGTATCCGGCGGGGTCGGTGACGGCGCCGGCACCCGTCGCGGTGCCGCTCACCGGAAGGCGCCCCGGCGCCGTTCCACGCGCGTTTCCCGCCCGCACGGCTCGAGGCTGCACCAGCGCCGGTCGAGCGCGCCCCTCGGGACAGCGAAGTAGAGCGTGCAATCGTCCGCCGCACATTCGTGCACCTCCAACGAGCCGTCGGACAGCGTGGTCGCAACGGAATGCGCGATGGCCACGAGCCCTTCCGGCACCGCGGCCGGCCCGAAGCGCAGCCGCCACGCGCCGCCTTCCCGCGTCAGCTGTTCGCGACCGTGCGCGCGCTCGAGCAGGTGGTTGAGCGAGGAGACGACGGTGGAGGGGGCCGCGGCGCCGCCGTGGAGCGCGGTCGCGAGCTCGATCAGGCGGGCGCGGAAGCGCCGGACGGTGGGGAACGGCGTGTCATCGGCATCCGAGCCGATGCGGGTTGCTTTTGCCCAGCGGTGGTAGGCGGCGGCATCGGGAAGCCGGTCCACCACCGGGCCGCGCCCGCGCGCCGTATTGACGAAGTCGAGCCACAGCGCGTCGCCCAGGAGGATGAACTCGGGATCCGCCATCGCTAATCGTCCGCGATCTCGACCGCATTGCGCCCGCCGCGCTTCGCCTTGTAGAGCGCCGCGTCCGCGGCGGCGAGGAGCGTGCTCACGGTGGTGCCGTGGCGCGGCGAGTCTGCGATCCCGATGCTCAGCGTGCACGCACCGAACTCGGGGTGCGACCGCTGCAGCTGCCGCAGGCTCGCCTCCACCCGCCCGACGTAGATCCGCGATTCCTCGGGGGTCGTCATCGGGAGGACGACGAGGAATTCGTCACCGCCGAACCGGCCCACGACGTCGAGGGTGCGGCACTGCTGGCGCAGCACGCCCGCCACCAGCACGAGGAGCCGGTCGCCGGCCGCGTGGCCCATCGAGTCGTTGATTGCCTTGAACCGGTCCAGGTCGACGAGCAGGATGCTCGTGTGCACCTGATGGCGCAGGCTGCGCGAAATCTCGGCCGAGAGCCGGTCCTCGAGCGCGCGGCGATTGTAGAGCCCGGTGAGCTCATCGGTCGTCGCCGCGTTGTGCAGCTGCTCCACGAGCTCGGCGTTCTTGAGCGCGATGGCGGCCGCGAAGGAGAGCGTGGCCGCCAGCTCGAGCTCGGGCCGGGCATACGGCTTGTCGCTGATCCGCGGGCCGAGCACGAGGACCGCCATGCGCTCGGCGCCGGCGTCGAGGGGCACCACCAGCTCGGCACCACCAGCCACGTGGCGGGCAACGGCGATGTCCCCGGCGCTGCTCGACGCGCTGCCGGCCGGAAGCGCCGTATCGAGTGGCGCGCGCGGAATCGCCTCGGAAGGCGTGCGGTCGTTGAGCGACCGGTAGACTTTCGGCACGTAGGCATCCCCGACCGGTCGATACAGGCATGCCCACCAGGCGAAGAACACCTCGGCCATGAAGTCGAGAATCAGCTGCTCGGTCTCCTCGGTGGAATGCACCGAGGAGAGGAGACGCGCCACCTGTCGCAGCGCCCGCAGCTGGAAGACCGCGTCATCGAGTGCCTCCTGCCGGTCGAGCAGGATGCTGCGCAGTTCGAGCACCACGCTCAGGCCCACCACCATCGGCATGGTGATGCCGGCCATCTCCTGCGCGACCGACGGGGCGGCGTGGATGACGACTTCGGTCTCGCCGTTCGTCAGCCTCGCCGATTCGACCGCCTCCTCGAACCCCTGCGCGGGTCCGATGCGCGGACAGGTCCCGGAGGGCGTCCGGACCGAGAACCAGATGTTCTCCGTGCCGACGCGCCCGACGAGCACGGCCCGGCAGCGCTCGAACAGCTCACCGTCCGTGCGCGAGAGGCGGCAGGCGGTAGCAAAGGCGCTGGGAAGCGATGCGAGAGTCTGGGAGGGGGAAACGCCCATAGATCGGTGCAAGATAGCGAAAACCGTGCCCGGCTGCGAGCGCGGGGTTGCGTCAAATCCGTGTCGTGGGTATACTTATCCCCAGCAGACATAGCCCCTCGGGGCCCCAGGGATTTCGGAGTCTTGCCGCCTGGGTGAATAATCGGCTAAGACTTACCGTTCCCGGAGTGGGCTTTGCGCCCTCCCGGGAATTCGTGTTTTCTAGGAGCCCTGTCGGATTATGCGACCCGCAGGCGGGGCGGCGACGCGGCCGGACAACGCGTCCCGGATATGCCGGATGACGAGATCCGCTGCCCGCGGCGCCTGCTGCCAGCTCCGGCACGCCTCGGCGGCTTCGGGAATCTCATAGCCGTCGCCCTTCTCGCACGCCGGGTACACGCCGAAAGCCACACGCACCGTGTCGTCCGGACCGATCACTCCGTTCCCGGCGCGCTGGAGGTCGCCGACGATCCGCGATCCATCCGGGCGCGACGCATCGTACGTGAACGCCACCCCGGACACCTGCAGGAACGGACCCGCTCCGATGCTCCGGTCCGAGACGCCATGCTCGAGCACGGCGCGGAGGCGTCGGCCGGTGAGCGGGAAGGTGACCGTGCGCGCTTCGTCGGGAAAGAGAAAGAGCGATTCGATCGTGTAGTTGGTGACGGGACCCGCCGGGATCACATCGTCGAGTCGGAGGGTTCCCGAGTTGAGCAGCGCCACGTCCGCGCCGGTGCCCGAGCGCATCGCGTCCGTCACGAGCCGCCCGACGGCGCTCTCCCCCTGGCGGGAAACGGCGTCGCGCGCGTCGATCGGCTCGCTCGCCTGGCCGACGACCTGTTCGGGCCCGAGACGCCGCCGCAGGCTATCCTGCCAGGCCGCCGTGATCCGGAGGACCGCGGTATCGGGGCGCGTGGCGGCATCCACGCGAATGAGGTTGACCGCCTGGCGCCACGACCCCTCGCCGCCCCACACGGTCACGAACTGCACCGAGCGGCTGTTCGCATCGGCTTTCAGAATATGGCGCGCGTCCGCCGCTTCACTGATAGCGTGATGCTCGTGGCCGCCGAGGAGGAGGTTGAGCTCCGGCTCCCGGCGGAGCAGCGCGCGGTCGGCGCCGATCGGCTGGTGCGTGAGCCCGATGATGAAGCTGGCGCCGACCCGGTCGAGCGTGTCGATGGCGCGTGCCGCCGCGCTGTCCGGGTCGGTGCAGCGCACATAGCTCCGGTAGCGACCCTGCATCGTGAGTCCGAAGAGGCCCACCAGCCGACCATGCATGCGCACCGTGTCCCATGGCAGCACGCCCGGGAACGCGCTTCCGCTCGCCTCCGTGCAGTTGGCGGAAAGCCACTTGAACTTCGATTCGGCGAGGCGGGCGACGAGCGTATCCCGCGCGAGCTCGAACTCGTGGTTGCCGAACGTCGCGTAGTCGAGCCCCGCCGCGTTGAATGCCTCGACCATCTGGCGTCCCGAGTAATACTTGCTGAGCAGGCTCGGCGAGAGCACGTCGCCGGCGAGGACGAACAGCGTCGGACCCTCGGAGGCGATGCGCGAGCGGATCGACGCGACTCGTGCGAGGCCTCCCGACCCGTCGGCGAGCGTGTCGAGCACGTACACATCGTTGACCAGCAGGAACCGCATCGGATTCGTCGGCGGCGGCGGCGACGGAAGCCCGCAGCCGGCCGCGGCGAGCAGCAGCGCGCCACCCCACACCCACCCCTTCATGAGCCTTCCTCCCGCGTCCGCAGGTTGCGCACCAGCTGGGCACTCATCGTCCTGAGCTCGGCCAGCATGTTCCGGCCGGGCCAGTCGCTCCGCGCCTCGAGGACCTCGAGCATCGACCGGTACCACCAGACCGTCTGCTCAGACGTTGCGCGCGACACCGTGCGCACATATTCGGCGCCCAGCCGCCGCAGCGACGTGGCCGTGTTGCCGCATCCCTGGATTTCCTCGGCGACGCAGATGTCGAGCGCGCGCGGCTCCGCATCCGCGAGATGGGCGAGGAATTCGTGCTTGCAGGCGCGCCACGGCCGCTCGAGGCCGCGCGCGTCGTACCGCGGCTCGAGCGCGTCCAGCGCCACGCCGAGCACGACCGGCCCGAACTTCTCACGCACCTTGTGCTCGAGCTCCTCGCGCTGCGCCGCCGCCGCCTCCTCCAGGGCATGGTGGAGGATGCTGGCGACCACGGTCACCTCGTCCGCGCCGTATCGCGCCAGAATGACGGCGACGTTCGCCGGATGCGCGAGGTAGGCCATCGGGCTCGTCGCCGGCGGGCGAGAGCCGTAATACTTCGCGGAGAAGGCAAAAGCGTGACTGACGCGGTCCGAGTAGCCGTGCATTCGGCCTTCGAAGGTGGGCGGTGAATGGTGGGTGTTCTCACCGGATTCCGAGCAACTTATGCGTCTGCAGACTCAGCCTCCAGCGCGGATGCGCCAGGCAGTAGGCGAGCGCTGCCGACGTGTTTGCCGCGGCGTGCGGCCCGTCCATCGGCTGCAGGAAGAAGTGATCGAAGTCGAGCGCCTCGAAGCGACCCGGTTCGGCCCCCTCCTGCGGAAAGACGAGCTTGAGCTCATTGCCGCGCTGCAGGCGGAGAGCGGCACCCGCCTTCGGGCTCACGCAGATCCAGTCGAGTCCTGCCGGAGGATCCTGAGTGCCGTTCGTTTCGACGGCGATCTCGAACCCGCGCTCGTGCAGCGCTTCGACCAGCGGCGCGTCGAGCTGCAGCAGTGGCTCGCCACCGGTGCAGACCACCAGCGGCCGTCCACCGCCGCCGGCCCAGGTCCGGGCCACCGCGTCGGCGAGGGCGACGGCAGAGTCGAAGCGGCCACCGCCCTCGCCGTCCATGCCGACGAAATCGGTATCACAGAAGCGGCAGACCGCGCTCGCGCGGTCCGCTTCTCTCCCCGTCCAGAGATTGCACCCCGCGAAGCGGCAGAAGACTGCCGGCCGCCCGGTCTGCGCACCTTCCCCCTGCAGGGTGTAGAAGATCTCCTTGACCGCATACGACATGCGGGGGAAGGTAGCAGGAGGCGGCCTCCGCCGCAGTCTACGCGCGGTACGGAATCGGGTCGTTCAGGCCGGCCTCGGCGAAGCCCCTGAGGCGGAGGCGGCAGGCGTCGCACGCGCCGCACGAGCGGCCGGCCACGTCGGGAGCGTAACAGGTCCGCGTCAGGGAGAAGTCGACGCCAAGCGCCGTGCCTCGCTCGACGATCTCGCGCTTGCTGAGCCGCAGCAGCGGCGCGTGAATGGTGAACCGTTCGCCCCGCTCGGCACCGGCCACCGTCGCGAGCTGCGCGAGCCGTTCGAACGCCGCCAGGTACTCTGGCCGGCAGTCGGGATAGCCGCTGTAATCCACCGCGTTCGCACCGATGACGATGTCCCGCGCGCCGAGCACCTCCGCCCAGGCGAGCGCCAGGGAGAGGAACACCGTATTCCGCGCGGGAACATAGGTGGGTGGCACGCCGTGCCCGATCTCGGACGCAGACCGCCCCAGCGGCACCGCGATGTCGTCGGTCAGGGCCGATCCGCCGAACGCGGAGAGGTCGACGTCGACGGTGAGGTGCTGCGCCAGACCCAGCGAGCGCGCCACCTTCGCCGCGGCGTCGAGCTCGATGGCATGCCGCTGTCCGTAGCGGAAGCTGAGGCCATGGACGGCAAAGCCCGCGCGGCCGGCGTCGGCAGCCGCGACAGCGGAGTCCATGCCTCCGGACAGGAGGATCACGGCAGGGCGCATCGAGGTCATGGGCAAAAGCTAGTCGCGTCCGGCCCACGTCACCTGTGCGGCACCGCTTCCGGCGCTCGTCCCCGAACACGGATCGCGCGCACTGCCGATCACCCTTGCCCGGAGCTCGTATGCGACCCGCATCGCCGTTCCGCCCGATCGTCGCCACATTCGTGTGCCTCGCACTTGCCTCCTGCACCAGCGAATCCGGCCCGGAAGACGGAATCGCGGGGACATGGGAGGCCACCGAGCTCACGCTCACGGTCGATGACGAGACCACGGACCTGCTGGCAGAAGGCGCGGAGCTCAGGCTCGTGCTCACCGACGGCGGAGCTACGAGCGGCACGTTCTTCGTACCCGGCGCGTTCACCGAGTCGGGCGACGACGAGACCCTGTCGCTCGCCGGTACCTACACGTACGACGCAAATGAACGTACGGCCACGTTCGAACACGTCGCCGACACGTTCATCCGCGATGTCGGCTGGGCCCTCGATGGCGATGAGCTGCACAGCGCCTTCCCGGACGCGACCGGGGGTATCCGCGCCACCCTCGAGTGGCAGCCCTGAGCCCGCGGTGACAGGACATCAGGTGAGGAGTGCGGCCTGCAGTGCGCTGTCGATGTCCGGGTGCTGGAAGCGATACCCGGCGGCCTCGAGCCCCAGAGGCACGACCTTCGCGCTGGCGATGAGCAGCTCGTCGGCCAGTGCACCGTAGGCGAGGCGAAGCGCCGCCGGCGGGACGGGAAGGATCGCCGGGCGGTGCAGTGCGCGTCCAAGTGCCGCCGAGAATTCCCGATTGGTCACAGGCGTCGGCAGCGACACGTTGAATGGTCCCGACAGGCCGGGCGAGTCGATCAGGTGCCGGATGGCGCCGATCGCATCGTCGAGCGACACGAGTGGCATCCACTGCGCGCCGCGTCCAATGGGGCCGCCGAGCCCGAGCCGGAAGGGAAGGAGCAACCGACCGAGTACGCCGCCCGATCGGGAGAGAACGGCAGCGAAGCGCGGATGGGCGACTCGAATCCCGGCCTCGCGTGCCGGATCGGCACTCGCCTCCCACGCCCTGGCCACGTCGGGAAGAAAGCCCGTACCGGGTGGCGACGTGTCCGTCAGGAGCTCGTCACCACGATCGCCGTAAATCCCGACCGCCGACACCGACACCAGGACCTGCGGCTTCCGGTCGAGCGCCGCGAGCGCGCGGGCGAGCAGGGTCGTGCCCTGCGTCCGGCTCTCCCGGATTCGCAGTTTGCGCTCGCGAGTCCAGCGGCCCGAAGCGATGCTCTCGCCGGCGAGGTGAACGACGGCATCGACTCCTTCCAGCGACGCAGCATCGATCCGGCCCGCAGCCGGGTCCCACAGTAGGTCGGAGCCGGCGCCCGGCCGGCGGCCGATGCGGAGGACCCGGAGACCGCCCGCCGCGAGCGCGCGCGCGAGCGCCGCGCCGATCATCCCGCTCGCGCCGGTGATGGCGACGCTTCGCGCGCGCCCTTCGTAGATTCCGGTCATGCGACGATCAGCCTTTCTCGCGGCGCTCCTCACTGGATGCGCGCCGCAGCTGTCGAGTCAGTCCCGTGAGCCCTGTGTCGTGACCCACATCGTGGATGGGGACACCTTCGACTGCGCGGGTGGCGCGCGCGTGCGTCCCATCGGCATCGACACGCCCGAGCGGAGCCAGGGCGAAATCTATGTGCTGGCGCGCCAGGCGCTCCGCGCGCATGCGAACGTCGGCGACACGGTCATGCTCGAGTGGGATGCCTCGCGGCGGGATCGCTACGGACGGCTCCTTGCGTGGGTGTGGCGGGATTCGGTGCTCGTGAACGAGGCGATGGTGGCCGAGGGATGGGCGATGCTCTACACCGTGCCGCCCAACGTGCGGTACGTCTCGCGACTCGAGGCTGCCCAGCGCTCGGCGCGGCAGCGCGGCGCCGGTCTCTGGGCACGCGATGGCTTTGCCTGTCCGCCGGCCGCCGCCCGGCGGGGGGAGTGCTGAGGGCCGCGCGGACCGGACAGGGCTCAGGTCTTGCCGACGGCGCGCCGGATCAGCAGCAGGTCGGTGATGTTGTCGAGCGTGACGAGGCCGATGAGCCGCCCGCTCTGGACGACAGGAAGCGCCGGCAGGCGGCTGGCGCGAAGCCGCTGCACCGCCTCGTCGAAGGGCACATCGGGCTCGAGGTGCGCCATCCCGGAGCTCATCGCATCGCGCGCAAGGCTCCCGGCGCCCCGCGCGGTCAACCCGCGCACCAGATCGTCCCGCGTCAGCAGGCCCTCCACACTTCCCATGTTGTCCACCACGGGAAATTCCCGCTGCTCTCCGGCAACGAGGAGTTCCGCCGCGTCGGCGAGCGTCGCGTAGATCGGCAGGGTGCGGAAATCGGTGACCATCATGTCCCGCACCGCGAGCCCGCGGCCGGCGACGCGCGTCTCGACGGCCGCCGATTCACCGCCGGCGCTCGTGAAGATGAAGAAGGCGATCAGCAGCAGGAGGAGCTCGCCGTTCATGATGGCGTAGAAGCCGATGGCGAACGCGAGCATCTGGCCGATCGACGCCGCGATCCGCGTCCCGCGCACCAGCCCCATCCGGGCGGCGAGGATTGCCCGGAGCACGCGACCGCCATCGAGGGGAAACGCCGGGAGAAGGTTGAAGAGGAGGAGCAGGACGTTGATCCGGTAGAGCGTCTCGACGAAGCCGCCCGGATCGACCCGGAGGGAGGGAAGGAGCGGGGGCGCCGAGCCGGTGGAGGCGAGCCAGAGGTAGAACGCCACCGCGATCAGCAGCGTCACCACCGGCCCCGCGATGGCGATGAGGAGTTCCTGCCTGGGCTCTTCCGGCATCCGCTCGAGTCGCGCCAGACCACCGATCGGCAGGAGGATCACGTCGGGCGTACGCACGCCGAAGCGGGCCGCCATCCAGATATGCCCGAACTCATGGAGGAGGACGCAGCCGAACAGCGCGAGCAGGAGCAGGCCGGCGGCGGGCCCGCCGGTGGCCCAGAAGAACCCGAGGAGCAGCAGGAAGGTGACGTGGACCTTCACGTCGGTCCCGGCGATCCGCACGATGCGATACGACCAGCTCATGGCATTCCTCGATACCGGAAACGACGACGGGCCCGGGTGACGACCCGGGCCCGTCGTTCGCTCGGCAGGATCAGCCGAGCGCGCGCAACCCGAGTACGTGGCTCGCCGACCGGCGCGGTGCGACGACCACCGGCGGCTCGATGGCGGCCTCGAGCGGCAGCTCGATCTCGGTTTCGGCGAGATTCGCCATGGCGCGCTGGAAGACCAGCTGCGCCGGGACCGAGGCCAGCTCGAATGAACGAATGTAGTGCATCAGGGCCTCGTCGAGCGGCAGCGCCGGCTCGAGCACCCGGGCGACCTCGAGCGCCATGCGCACGTGGGTCGCGGCGACGGCTTCGTCAGCGGCGGCGGCGGCGAGGCGGATGGCCAGCGTCGTATCCTCGACGAACCGGGCGCGGCGCCGGATGGCATCCACGAGGTGGTCGGGACGGAGCACGCGCCAGGGTTCCGACGTGTCCGGGCCATGGCTGGTCCGCTCCTCGGGGGTGAGCGCCAGAAGGGCCCGCGCGCGCACGGTTTCCTGCATGTGGATCGGTACGGCGACTTCGCGGACGTAGCGCTGCAGCGCCTCTTCAGCGCTGAGCCGGGTCCGCAGGCGGCGGACGAAGCCGACGGCCTGCTCTTCGTGCGTCTGAGTCAGCGCTTCCCATGCACGGGCATAGGCAACCTGCAGATCGATGCGCACGGAGTCCGGGAACCGCCGGGTCGGAATCAGACTCGGGACGACCATATCGATAGCCTCAATTGAGACAGTGGCGGCAGGTGCGGTACCGTTATCGGCGCTCCGAGTCTGCCGCTCGGCGGGCGCCCAGCCACTCGATATGCGAGCTTTGTGCCTCACCGATGCAGTCTATCAACACCTGTCGTAAGTGATTGGAATAGAGACGCTTATCTACTTCGCTGGCGCCCAGGGCGGGCCCGTCGACCCGCCCCGAAAGAGTCCCGATATCAGGTCGTGGTGTCCACGCCACAGCGACCCCGCCTCACCGACTGGCGGATCCCATCAACCGTGCCGCCGTGCTTTCCCGGCCGGGATGCAATCATTACGTTCTGTGCTCCCTGTCGGCCTCAACGAGGAGAGCCTTATCACGACGACTGTTGCGGCGCCTGCGGTCTGGACCACGAAGGACTCCGAGAAGCTCTACAACATGAGTGGCTGGGGCCTCGGCTATTTCCGGATCAGTCCCGAGGGCCACGTCACCGTGCATCCCGACGCCAAGCCCGCGCGCGGCCTCGACCTCTACCGGCTCGCCCTCGACCTGCAGGCCCAGGGCGTCGGCCTGCCCCTCCTGCTGCGCTTTTCGGACATCCTCCGTTCCCGCATCGTGACCCTCGCCGAAAAGTTCGCGAGCTCGATCCAGGAATTCGGCTACGAGGGGACCTATACCACGGTCTATCCGATCAAGGTCAACCAGCAGCGGCACGTGGTGCAGGAGATCGTCGAGTTCGGCGCGCCGCACGGAGTGGGGCTCGAATGTGGCAGCAAGCCGGAACTGCAGGCCGTGCTCGGCCTGAACGAGAGCACGAAGCACGTGATCGTGTGCAACGGCTACAAGGACGAGGAATTCCTGCGGCTCGCCCTGATGGGGCAGAAGCTGGGACACACCGTCTTCATCGTGATGGAGCAGTTGCACGAACTCGACGTCGTTCTCCGTGTCGCGGACGAGATGAACGTCAGCCCGACCCTCGGCGTGCGCATCAAGCTCGCGACGGAAGGCTCGGGGCGATGGGCCAAGAGCGGCGGCGAGAAGTCGAAGTTCGGCCTCAGCGCGGTGGAGCTCATGCGGCTCCTCGACCGGCTCGAGTCCATCGGCCGCAAGGATCTCCTGCGGCTGGTGCACTTCCACCTCGGCAGCCAGATCACCGATATCCGCTTCGTGAAGGCGGGGCTCGAGGAGATCGGGCGCTTCTACGTCGAGCTCCGGAGCATGGGGTTCGAGATCTCGCACGTGGACGTCGGCGGCGGCCTCGGCGTGGACTACGATGGGTCCCGTTCCACCCGGCCGGCCAGCGTCAACTATACGATGCGGGAATACGCCAACGACGTCGTCTACACGATCGGGACGGTGTGCCGGACCCACGAGCTCCCGATGCCGCACCTCATCTCGGAATCCGGCCGCGCGCTCACGGCCCACCACTCCCTGCTGCTGATCAACGTCATCGACGTCGAATCCCAGGTGGAGCCGGTCCCGCCGGTCATCAGCGACGCGGAGCCGCACCCGCTGCTCGTGGAGATGAAGGAAACCCTCGAGACGCTGTCGCTGGAGCGCGTCGACGAAGCGTTCCACGATACGATCTACGCCAAGGAGCGGACGAACGAGTACTTCGCGAGCGGCGTCTTCTCCCTGCGCGACAAGGCGGATGCCGAGCAGTTCTATCTCTGCACGCTGAACGCGATCCAGAACCTGGTGACCGACGATCGCGCCGGGCACCCGGAGATCATCGCGCACATCGAGGCGGAGCTGGTGGACCGCTACTTCTGCAATTTCTCGGTTTTCCAGTCGCTCCCCGACAACTGGGCCATCGACCAGCTCTTCCCGATCATGCCGATCCACCGGCTCGACGAGCGTCCCAGCCGCCGCGGCACGCTGCAGGACGTGACCTGCGACTCGGACGGCGTGATCGACCGCTTCGTCGGGGGGCGCAAGGGAAAACCGTCGCTCGAGCTGCACCCGGCCTCCGCTGCCGAGCCGTACATCCTGGGGATCTTCCTCACCGGCGCCTATCAGGAGATCCTGGGCGACCTGCACAATCTCTTCGGCGACACGAACGCCGTGCACGTCTCGCTCGACGAACAGGGCGGGTACGAGATCACGGACCTGGTGCACGGCGACACGGTCACGGAAGTGCTCAACTACGTCCAGTTCCATGCCTCCGACCTGCTGACCACTTTCCGCCGCAAGGTGAGTGCGGCCAGCGGCCTCTCCCGCCAGGAAGCGAACAGTTTCATCGCGGACTACGTCGCGGGGCTGGAGGGGTATACGTATCTGGAAGGGGATGTAGGGTAGGCGGACGAGGCGGACGAGGCGGACGAGGCGGACGAGGCGGAGGGCTACAAAGAAGCAAGAACGCTGCGACCCCTCGAGAAGTGGGGCGCAGCGTTTTTTCGATATTCCGCCTCGTCCGCCTCGTCCGCCTCGTCCGCCTCGTCCGCCTACCCCCGCTTCTCGATCGGCACGAACTCCCGCTGCTCCGGTCCCGTGTAGATCTGCCTCGGCCGCGCGATCTTCTGTTCCTTGTCCTCGAGCATCTCCTCCCACTGCGCCAGCCACCCCGGCATGCGGCCGAGGGCGAAGAGCACGGTGAAGTACTCGGTGGGATAGCCCATGGCCTGGTAGATGAGCCCGGAGTAGAAGTCGACGTTCGGGTAGAGCTTCCGCTTGATGAAGTACTCGTCCGACAGCGCGATCCGCTCCAGCTCCACGGCGATCTCGAGCTTGGGATTGAGGCCCGTCTCCGCGAACACTTCGTCGGCGACGCGCTTGATCAGCTTGGCCCGCGGGTCGTAGGACTTGTAGACGCGATGGCCGAAGCCCATCAGCCGGCCCTCGCCTGCCTTCACGCGGTCGATGAAGGCCGGAATGTGCTTCTTGTCGCCGATTTCGTCGAGCATGCGCAGCACCGCTTCGTTGGCGCCGCCGTGCAGCGGCCCGTAGAGCGCCGCGATTCCCGCCGAAATGGCGCTGAACGGATCCACCTCGGAGGAGCCGACGGCGCGGACGGCGCTGGTGGAGCAGTTCTGCTCGTGGTCGGCGTGGAGGATCAGCAGAATCTCGAGGGCGCGCTGCAGCACCTTGTTCGGCTGGTGCTGCCCGCCGATGCTGAACGTCATGTTGACGTAGTTGCCGATGTAGTCGAGATCGTTCCGCGGAAACTGGTAGGGCAGGCCCCGCGTCTGGCGGAAGACGAACGCCGCGAGCGTCGGGATCTTGGCCATGAGCCGGACACGCTGGATGTACCGGTTTTCCGGGTCGTGGATCTCCTTCGCGTCGGGATAGAACGTCGAAAGCGCGCCGACGACGCCGAGGAGCATCCCCATGGGATGCGCGTCGTACCGGAAGCCCTCGAGGAACCTGATGATGTTGGTGTGGACGTACGTGTGGTACTTGATGTCCTGCGTCCACTTCTCGAGCTCTGGTGCGGTCGGGAGCTCACCGGTGGAGAGGAGGTAGGCCACCTCGAGGAACGACGCCCGCTCCGCCAGCTCCTCGATCGGATAGCCGCGATAGCGCAGGATTCCGCGGTCCCCGTCGATATAGGTAATCGCGCTCCGGCAGGCGGCCGTATTCATGAACGCCGGATCGTAGGTCATCAGCCCGAAATCGTCCTCGGAGACCTTGATCTGGCGGAGGTCCATCGCCTTGATCGTGCCATCGCTGACGGGGACTTCGTACGAGCTCCCGGTGCGGTTGTCGGTAATGGTCAGTGTGTCTTTGGGCACGGCGAGTCCTCTTCGGTGCGCAATGGCGGGGGATGCGGCTCGGCGGCAAAGATAGTCGCGAGCCGGGGGCGGTCACAACCGCGCCGACCTGTAACCGAATCACCTCGCAGCGCGTACATTGAAGAGCGTCCCGTGGGGCGCGGCCCCCTTCCATCTCATTTCGACGAGCGATTCCCATGAAGAAGCTGGTCACGTTCGTGCTGCTTGCTGCGGCAGCCACACCGCTCTCCGCCCAGGTCCGCGTGGACACCACGGGTGCCGGCGCGCTCATCGCCCAGGCCATGGACCGGTCCGAGGTCATGCAGAATCTGCAGTACCTGAGCGACGCAGTCGGGCCGCGCCTCAGCGGATCGGCAGCGATGCGAAAGGCAAACGACTGGGTGGCGGAGCGGTTCCGCGCCTACGGCCTCACCGCGTCGCTGGAATCGTATCCCTTCGGCGTGACCTGGGAGCGCGGACCGATCGGCGTCCACCTGGTGAGCCCCTTCCGCCGGGCGCTGCTTGCCTACAGCTGGGCGTGGACGGAAGGGACCGGAGGCCGGGCGGTGACCGGTCCGGTGGTGCGTGTCTCGGTCTCGAGCCCGGAAGAACTGGAGGCGAACCGCGACCGGATTCGCGGCGCCTGGGTCATGCTCAACGACCCCTCGTTCGTCTGGAACCCGGATGGCCCGGCGATGACCGCCGCAGATTCGGCGGCGCGCCGCGCTGAGGTCGAACGTCGCCAGGCAGCGAGTGCCAACGCCGACACGTCCGCGGCGGCGCGGGAGCGCCGCCAGCAGTTCGCGATCGACCGCCCGTTCCTCATGAAGAAGTACGGCGCCCTCGGCACCATCACCGACGGCTCGAAGGAGCACACGC
>DAINRR010000069.1:0-15783 GCA_036741715.1 Gemmatimonadales bacterium | reverse complement strand
CCTTTCCGACCACCGCGAGGAGGCGCTCGTTCGGCACGACGATCATCGTGTCGACACTCTTGCGCATCTCGCTGATGCCGGTTTCCGCCTGCCGCATCCGCTTCCGCCCCTCGAACAGGAACGGCTTCGTCACGATCCCGACGGTGAGCGCCCCGGCCTCGCGCGCCATCTGCGCAATGACGGGTGCGGCTCCGGTGCCGGTGCCGCCGCCCATGCCGCAGGTGACGAACACCATGTCGGCTCCCGTGAGCATCGGGCCGATCTCGTCGCGGTTCTCCTCGATGGCCTGGCGCCCGATCTCGGGCCGCGCGCCGGCGCCGAGCCCGCGCGTCAGCTTCTTGCCGATCTGCAGCTTGATGTCGGACTTCGAGGTGGCGAGCGCCTGGGAGTCGGTGTTCACCGAGATGAACTCGACCCCCTGCAGCCCCTCCTCGATCATCCGGTTCACTGCGTTGCCGCCGCCGCCGCCGACGCCGACCACCTTCATCTGCGCGTTCTGTGCGCCGTTCTCTTCAAGCTCGAATATCATGGGCGTCCTCTCTCGGCACGACTCAGAAGAAGTCCTGCAACCAACGTTTCACAGGAGCGAAGTATTTGTCCACCCCGAGCGACCGCCGGCCGCCCGTCCCGAACCCGCTGCCCGCCACCTGCCGCGCGCCGTAGAGCACGAGCCCCACCGGCACGGCCATGACGGGCGTTTCGACACTGTCCGCGAGCCCGCGCAGCTTCTCTCCCGGCACGCCCGTGCGTGCGGGAAGGGCGAAGACGTCGCGCGCGAGCTCGACGATTCCCGGCGCCTGCGCGCCGCCGCCCGTCAGGATGACCCCCGCGGGAAGCCGCTGGTGATATCCCGCGCGTGTGAGTTCATCGAGCGCGTACTCGAGGATTTCCTGCAGCCGCATGTGCATGATGTGCGCGAGCATCCGGCGGTCCGCCGAGCGGGCACCCTGCGCCGGCGTGCTCGGCAGGTCGAAGACGTCCTGGTCGGCCACGAGCGGCTCGTAGGCGGCACCGAAGCGCTCCTTGAGGCGCTCGGCATCGTGCTGCGTCACCTGAAGGCCGTGGACGATGTCGCCCGTGACGTGGCCGCCGGCAAAGCGGACCGACGCGGTGTGGCGGATCTTGCCGTTGTGAAAGATCGCGACGTTGGTGGAGCCGCCGCCCAGCTCGACGATCGCGCACCCGAGCTCGCGCTCGTCGGGGGTCAGCACGGCGAGCGACGCGGCGAGCGGCTCGAGCACGAACTCCCCCACCTGGTACCCCGCGCGCTCGATGCACCGCCGCAGGTTCTGCAGCGCACTCGACAACACCGTGACGAGATAGACCTCCACTTCGAGCCGCGACCCGGTCATGCCGATCGGCTCGTTGATGCCGGCCTGCTGGTCGATCAGGTACTCCTGCGGAATCGCATGCAGCAGCTCGTGGTCGCGGCCGAACGAGACGTTGCTCGCCATGTCGTTCACCCGGGCGACGTCGCTCGTGCGGATCTCGTCGCCCGTGACGCTGACCATGCCGTGCGAGCTGCGGCCCGCTACGTGCTCGCCGGCGATGCCGCAGTAGACCGTGCCGACCTCGACGCCGGCCATCCGCTGCGCATCCTTCATCGCCTTCGCGATGGCGCGGGTGGTCTCCTCGATGTCCCGCACCACGCCGCGCCGGACGCCGTTGCTCCGCTCGAGCCCGAAGCCGAGGATCTTGGCGACGGGGTCGCGCGCGTCACCGCCGACTTCGGCGATGAGGGCGACCACCCTGGTGGATCCGAGATCGAGCGCCGCGACCAGCTGGCTTGGCTGCACGCTCACGCGCGGCGTCCCCGGACCACGACGTAGCCGCGAAACCGGCCGTCGAGCTCCTCCCACGCGACGCCCTTGCGGGCCAGATCCTCAGCGGCTGCCTTCACTGCACGCATCTCCTCGATGGAGGCATCCGGCCGGAAAAGCACGCGCCGGCCGCCGATCACTAAGACCACGTCCCGCCCCTCCCGCATCGCTCCGTCCACCCGGCCGAACAGCTCGGCGTCGAGGACCTGGATCCGGCGCAGCAGCGTGGCCACCGCCGCGTCAGGCCCCGCCGCGAGCGGCAGCGGGGCGGTCGTGCGCCGCGGGTCGTAGGGAAGCACCCGTCCGGCGGAGTCCATCAGGACGAGCCGGCCGCGGCGGTGAATCATCGCCACGGGAGGAAGCTCGTCGAGCTGCACCACGAGAGTACCGGGGAGCCGCCGCGAGACGTCCGCGCGCGCAATCCCGGGGATCCCGTTCGCCCGCGCCTCGATCGAATCGAGGCTTTCGAAGACGTTGAGCCTCGGCGGCAGCGCGAGCGCCTCGAGGGCCGCTTCCGGCGCGAGGTGGCGCATGCCGACGAACTCGACGCGACGGACCCGGAAGAACTCCATGCGTCGCGCCAGCGCCGGCGCGCCCCACCAGAGCAGCCCCGCGATGGCGGCACCGCCGAGCAGGCGCCATCGCCGCTTCATCGGCCCGGCTAGGCCGCGCGGAGTCGCGCGGCGAGCTCGGGCCCGAGCCGGGTGATGTCGCCGGCACCGAGCGTCAGCACCACATCACCCGCTTCGAGCACTGAGGCGACACGCGCCCCGAGCGCGGCCCGATCGCTCTCGAAGTAGGTCCTGGCGCCGGCGTCGCTCGCGGCATCGGCGACCTGGCGTCCGCTGACGCCCGCGATCGGCTGCTCGCGCGCGGCATAGACCTCGGTGACCACGACGACATCCGCCGCCGCGAGCGCGAGACCCATCGCCGCTCCGTGCTGCTGCGTGCGTGAATAGAGATGCGGTTGGAAGACCGCCACCAGCCGACGCCCCGGGTACGCCTGCCGTGCCGCCGCGAGTGTCGCGACGAGTTCGGAGGGATGATGGGCGTAGTCGTCCACGATCGCCACGCCACCTGCTTCGCCAAGCCGGTCGAAGCGCCGGCCCACTCCACGAAACTCGCCGAGCGCTTCGACCGCCCGGTCCAGATTTCCGCCCAGCGCCACCACCGCTCCAAGGGCGCCGGTGGCGTTGCGGATATTGTGGAGCCCCGGTACCCGGAGCCGCAGGGTCGCGTGCCTGCCGTCCGGGAAAAGCAGCTCCGCGGAAGTGAACTCCGCTTCCTGCCGTACGTTCGTGATCCGGAGCTCCGAGCCGACGCTCGTGCCGAAGCGCCAGACCCGCTTCTGCCGCACCCGGGCCCCGATGCGGGCCGCGCCGGCATCGTCGGCGCCCACGAGCACCGTCTCCGCCCGTCCGGCGAACTCCGCGAACGCGTCCTCGAGCGCCGCGAGCGAACCGTAGCACTCGAGGTGATCCGCCTCGACGTTGTTGACGATCGCGACCGTCGGGTGGAGCGTCAGGAACGCCTGGTCGAACTCGTCCGCCTCGACCACGAACAGATCGTCCCCGGCGAGCCGCGCGTTCCCGCCCCAGGTGTCGACCCGGCCGCCGGCGAGGCCGGTCGGGTCGAGACCGGCTGCGGCGAGCGCCTCGGTGGCCATGACGGTGGTGGTGGTCTTCCCATGCGTCCCGGCCGCGGCCACCAGTCTGCGCCCGGCGACCAGCTCCGCCAGCGCCTCCTTGCGGGGTACCACCGGAATTCCGAGTTCTCGAGCCCGGAGGAGCTCCGGATGATCCCGGGGAACCGCTGCGGTCACCACGACGGCACGCACCCCGGCGAGATGGTCCGGCGAATGGCCTTCCTGCACCACCGCTCCCAGCGCGGCCACGTCCGCCGCACCGGCCAGGTCGGAATCACATCCGGAGACGGCCACCCCACGGCGGCAGGCGATGGACGCCAGAGCGCTCATCCCGGCCCCGCCAATTCCAACGAAATGGACCGCTCGGCGGTCGGCTGGGCTGAACAATTCCATCGTGGCTCGGCTAATGTAAAATATTGCCCCAGCTTGCGAAAGCCTACGCCGGCCGGATAAGTGTCAAGAGAAGCGACACGATGTCGCGAGCCGCCTGGGGGCGTCCCCGGGCCCGGGCCGCCGCGGCCATGGCCTCCCGCTCGGCCCCCGCCCCGAGCAGGCGGCCGACCGTCCCGCCAACCCCATCCCGCACCATCTCGTCTTGGGGGAGCAGCGCAGCGGCGCCGGCCTCCGCCATGGCACGGGCGTTGTGAGTCTGATGGTCGGCCGCGGCGGTCGGAAGGGGAACGAGAATGCTCGGAAGGCCCCAGGCGCAGATCTCGGCTACCGTGATCATCCCGGCACGCGAGAGGACCAGATCGGCCACGGCGTACGCGTCGGCCATCGGGTCGAGGAAGTCGACGACGTGGACATGGGGCGGGGCGTGGAACGCCGCGAACTCGCCGTACGTCCCGCGGCCGGTCACCCAGATGACCACCGCATTCCGCTGAGCCCCGGCCCGGATCCAGTCGGCGACAGCCCGGTTGATGGCGAGGGCGCCCTGGCTCCCCCCGGTAATGAGCACGACGGGCCGCGTGCCATCGAGCGCAAACCGCTGCATGCCGGCTGCGCGCCGCGAGGGATCCGGCGGGACGATCGGGTTGCCCGTCTCGAACACCTCCGTCGCGCGCCCCGGCTTGAGGAGCGGCCTGGCTTCGGGAAGGCCGAGATAGACGTGATCGACGCGGCGAGCGAGCCAGCGGGTGGCCAGGCCGGGATAGGCATTCTGTTCCTGCACGGCCGACGGAATGCCGCGGCCACGGGCGAACCATACGACCGGACCCGACGCATAGCCCCCGGTGCCGAGGACGGCAACGGGCTTTTCCGAGGTGTACACCCGGCCGACGGCACCCACCAGGCGCGACGCGATGAGCGGCCACCGCACGTTCTTCCACCAGGTGCGCCGATAGATCGGCTCCGCAGGAAGGAGGTGGTAGCGGAACTCCCGCGTCGGAAGCACGCGCGCCTCGATTCCGCGCGTGGCGCCCACCAGCACCGGCTCCAGCTCGGGCGCCGCACTGCGCACCGCCTCCGCGATCGAGAGCGCCGGCATCAGGTGACCACCGGTTCCGCCCCCGGCGATCAGCACCACGCGCCGTCGCGTCCGCGGGCCGGCGTGGAGCGCGCTTTCCTTCGTGGAGGGAATCGCGCCCGACATCGTCACCGCCGGACCCACCCGGGCCCGGGCACCGGCCGCTCGCGCGGCGCCGTTTCGGATCGCGCGTCCGTCCGCCGCTCGACCCGCGCCTTGCCGCGTGTCCGCCCGATGTTGATCAGGATGCCGACGCCGAGCAGCGAGATGACCTGGCTCGAGAGGCCGTAGGACATGAACGGGAGCGTGAGTCCGGTCGTGGGCATCAGGTTCACGTTGACCGCCATGTGCAGCAGCGCCGTGAGGCCCACGCCGGCGGTGATACCGGTGGCGACGTACTGCCCGAACGGGTCCGATGCGGTCCGCGCGATCCGGAATCCGAGCCAGCAGAAGGTGCTGAAGAGCGCGATCACGAAGCACGCGCCGACGAATCCCCATTCCTCGCCGATGGCACTGAAGAGGAAATCGGAATATCCGTAGGGAAGGAAGAGCTTCTGCTGCCCTTCGCCGAGGCCGACGCCGAAGAGCTGGCCCGCCCCGAACCCCGTCATCGCCTGATTGATCTGGTAGTTGCCGACGAGGTCCTCACCGCCACCGAGGAACGACTTCAGGCGCTCGAGCCGGTACGGCGCACTCTGGATGCCCTTCAGGGCGATGAGGACCCCCACCCCGGCCAGCATGGCGAAATGGCCGATGCGCGCGCCCGCCGTGAAGAGCACGATGCCGCCGAGCATCACGATGAGGGTCGCCATGGAGAGGTTCGGCTGCAGGAGCACCAGCCCGAAGAGGGTTCCGAGCACGACCACGAAGGGCAGCACGCCCTTCTTGAACTCCCGTACCTGGATCCCCTTCTTCGTCGCCAGCATCGCGCACCAGATGACGACGGCGAGGCGCGCGAGCTCCGACGGCTGAAGCGAGACCGGGCCGATCCTGATCCATCGACGTGCGCCATTGACCTCTCGCGCGATCGACTCCGTGAACGGCAGCACCGTGATCAGCAGGAGGAGGATGGTGGCGATGAGGATCGGCCACGCGAGCTGGCGCCACCGGTAGTAATCGATCTGCGAGGCGAGGACCATGAGGATCCCGCCGACCGAGATGCCGAGCAGCTGTCGGAGCGCGTAATACGTCTCGCCCGGACCGGTCCGACTCATGGTCACGTTCGACGCGCCGTAGACCGCGACGAGCCCGAAGACCACCATCGTCGCGACGATCACGGTCAGGAGCCGGGTCTCCCAGCGCAGCTCCCCCGGGTGGCGCACCGCCCTCATCGCATCGCCTCGACCGCCGCACGGAAGCGCTCACCGCGCTCCTCGTAATTCTCGAACATGTCGTAGCTCGAGCAGGCGGGCGATAGGAGCACGGCGTCGCCTGGCAGGGCCTCCTGCCGGGCCGCGGCGAGCACCGAGTCGAAGGTGCCGGCCCGCACGACGCGAATCGCATCGCCGAGGTCGGCCGCGACGATGTCCCCCGATTCGCCGTAGGCGACGACCGCGCGGCAGCGCCCCTGCAACAGCGGGATCAGGCGCGAATAGGGCTCTCCCTTGTGCCGCCCGCCGAGGAGCAGCACGAACGGCCGATCGAGCGCGAGCACGGCGACCTCGGTGGACGTGACGTTCGTGGACTTCGAATCGTTGATCCACAGCACGCCGTCCACTTCCCCGATCGGCTCGACGCGGTGCGGAATGGACCGGAAGGTCGTGAAGGCTTCGGCGATGCGCTCGGGCGCGCCGCCGATGGTCTCGACCGCGAGGAGCGCTGCGAGGGCATTGGCGACGTTGTGATCGCCCAGGATCGGCAGGCGGCCGCGGTCGAGCACCGGGCGGGCACCGAGCATCAGCTGATTGCGGTCGCGGTCGTACCAGGCATCCGCGCGCTCGCGGACCGAGAACCGCCGATGCGAACCCGTGATGCCCGCGGACATCGCCTGCACCGCGGCGTCGTCCGCGTTGGTCACCCACACCGATTCCCGCCGTGCGTTCCTGAAGAGCAGCGCCTTGTCACCGTAATACTCCTCGAGCGTCGCGTACCGGTCGAGGTGGTTCGGCGCGAGGTTCGTGAGCACTCCGACCGCCGGGGCCACCGACGGCATGTCGTGGAGCTGGAAGCTCGACAGCTCGAGCGCCAGCCAGGCCGGGGGATCGCTCAGTCGCGCCACGTCGCAGACCGGCCGCCCGATGTTGCCGGCGGTCTCGCCCCGGAGCCCGGCGCCGGCCATGGCGTGTCCGATGAGCGAGGTCGTGGTCGTCTTGCCGTTCGTGCCGGTGACGGCGACATATCGCGTCGCGCGAAGCTCGCTCACGCCGAGATCGGTCTCCGCGTGGACCGGCACGCCGGCCCCGCGCGCCGCCGCGAGCGGAGGCACGTCGGGGGGCACACCGGGAGCGACGACCACCGCGATCGCGCGCGCGATACGGTCGAGATCATGACCTCCGAGCTGCACCTCGGCACCGGCAGCGCGGAGCTGGGCGCCCCACCGCTCGTGCGCGTCGGTCCGGCCGGTGTCCGATGCATACACGGGGACGCCTCGCTCGCGCAGCAGCAGCCCGGCAGCCACCCCGCTCTTCCCGAGGCCGACCACCGCGACCTCCCCGCCCCGCGCCCTCCACTCGGCGATCATCAGCGCAGCTTGAGCGTCGCGAAGGCCACGAGCGCGCAGAGGATGCCGATGATGTAGAATCGCGTCACGACCGTCGTCTCCGCCCACCCCAGCTTCTCGAAATGATGATGCAGCGGCGCCATGCGGAAGACGCGGTGGGAATCCGCGTACTCCTTGCCGCGCGTCCGCTTGTACCACTTGTACACCGAGGTCTGCAGGATCACGGAGATGGCTTCCGCGGCGAACACCGCGCCGATGATCAGGAGCAGGAACTCCGCCTTGAGGAGAATGGCCACGGTGCCGAAGGCGCCGCCGATGGCGAGGCTTCCCGTGTCTCCCATGAACACCTGGGCCGGATGCGCATTGAACCAGAGGAAGCCGAGGCACGCCCCCATGAGCGCGGCGCAGAAGATCGCCAGCTCGCCCGCACCAGGGAGATAGAAGAGATAGAGGAACGAGGTGAGGTCGGTGCGGCCGAGGATGTACGCGAAGACCGCAAAGGCGAGCGCGGCCACGGCGGCGAGGCCGGTGGCGAGCCCGTCGAGGCCGTCGGTGAGGTTGACGGCGTTGCTGCTGCCGGTGATGACCGTCGTGACGAAGAGGACGAAGAGGAGCGGGGCGAAGTTGACCACGAGATACTTGAGGAAGGGCAGCGTCGTCGCGGTGGCGGGAAGCGTCGTCTCCGCGACGACCGGCTCGACCAGCAGGAGCAGCCCGAGCAGGATGCCGAACCCGCATTGCCCCACGAGCTTCCACTTGGCGACGAGCCCCCGCGACTTCCCCTGCACGATCTTGAGGTAGTCGTCCACGAACCCGATGGCGCCCATCCAGAGGATTGCGAGCAGCGCCACGAGGACGAAGCGGTTGTCCAGCTGCGCCCAGAGGAGCGTCGGAACCACGGTGGCGAGGAGGATGATGAGCCCGCCCATCGTCGGCGTGCCGCGCTTCACCTGGTGGCTCGCCGGACCCTCGGCCCGGATCACCTGCCCCACCTTGTGCGCCCGCAGGCGGCGGATGATCCCCGGACCCACCACGAACGCGATCAGCAGCGCAGTGACCGTGGCCCCTGCCGCGCGAAAGCTGATGTAGTTGAAGAGATTGAAGACGAGCCACTTCTTGCCGAGCGGGGCAAGCAGGTAATAGAACATCAGGCCTCGGTGGGTGGGGTCCGGCCGGTCGTCAGGTACGGAAGTATACGTTCCAGCGCGACGCCACGGGATGCCTTGAGCACCACGATCTCGTCGCCCTGGAGCCGTGCCGCGAGTGCGGGACCGAGCGCGAGCGGATCGGGCGCCGTCAGCAGGCGGTCGCCGAGCTCGCCGGCTCGCGCCGCGAGGGGCGCGACGAACTCCCCGACCGCCGCGAGGAGATCCGGCTTCAGCAGCACGAGCTGCTCGGCCACTTCGGCGTGCAGGCGCGGCGACTCCGGTCCCAGCTCCCGCATCGTCCCGGCGACGAAGACGAGCCGCCGTCCATGGCGCATCGCGCGCGCGGTCGCGATGGCACTCTGGAACGACTGGGGATTCGCATTGTAGCAGTCGTTCAGGATCGTGAGTCCGCCCGCATGCACGACCTCGCTCCGCCCGCCGGGCAGCGGGAAGTCCGACAGCGCGCGAGCCGCGGCGGCGAGATCGAGACCGAGCTCCTCCGCGACGGTCCACGCGAGCATCGCGTTGGCGGCGAGGTGCTTTCCCGGGAACGGCAGCGCGATGCGCTTCCCCGACGCGGAGAACGTCGCGCGCCCCTCGGCGTCGAGCTCGAGGTCGCGCGCCTTTCGCTCGGCGGCCGTCAGCCCGGCCGTCAGCACTCTCCGCGCGAGCGGGCGCGCCTGCTCCGCGAGCTCCGGCGGATCGGTGCCGACGACCGCGAGCGGCACGTCCACGACGAGCGAAAGCTTCTCGCGCATCACGCCGGCCAGCGAGCCGAATCCTTCGAGATGCCCCGACCCGACATTCGTCACGACGGCGATCGTGGGCTCGATGATCTCGCGATAGCGGGCGATTTCGCCGGGGAGATTGGCCCCGGCCTCGACCACGAGCGCATCGGCATCGGCCGGCGCCTCGAGGATCGTGAGCGGAACACCGACGAGATTGTTCAGGTTGGCGCGCGTCGCGTGCACCCGGAAGCGGGTGCCGAGCACCGCGCGCAGCATTTCTTTGGTGCTCGTCTTGCCGTTCGTGCCGGTGACCGCGATGACGGGCCCGCGGATCTCGCGCCGTCGCTCGCGCGCGAGTCGACCGTAGGAATGCAGCGTGTCGTCCACCTCGATGAGCGGCAGCCCCGCCACCGGCGCGGTGCCGCGTCGCACCACGGCCGCTGCGGCGCCGCGTGCGAGTGCGGCGGCGAGATGGTCGTGCCCGTCGAAGCGTTCGCCCGCGAGGGCGATGAAGAGCGCGCCCGGCTCGAGCGTTCGGGTGTCGGTCGAGATCGCAGCATAGCCGGTTCCGGCCAGGGGTGCGTCGAGCCCGAGCGCCCGCTGCACGAATGCCGCGCTCCAGCGCGCGCTCATCGCGTGAGCTCCCGCACGATCGCGCGCTCGTCGAATGGCTGCTTTTCCGTGCCGATCACCTGATAGGTCTCATGCCCTTTCCCGGCGAGCAGCAGCGTGTCGCCCTGGCGCGCCTCGCCGAGGGCGGCGGCAATCGCGGCTCGCCGCTCGGTAATGCGCCAGTGGCTCGCGGAACCCATGCCGGACTCGATGTCGTCCATGATGGCATCCGGATCCTCGGTGCGCGGGTTGTCCGAGGTGACGACCGCCAGGTCGGCCCGTGTCGCCGCGACGCCGCCCATCAGCGCGCGCTTGCCCTTGTCGCGGTCGCCGCCGCAGCCGAAGACGACGATCAGGCGCCCTGCCGTGAGCGGACGGAGTGTCGCGAGCGCCCGCTCCAGCGCATCGGGCGTGTGGGCATAATCGCGGAGCACGACGCAGGGCTGGTCGGCGATCCGTTCCATCCTGCCCGGCACCTGCGGCGTCGCCTCGAGCCGCGCCGCGACCTCGCGCAGCGGCTGGCCGAGGGCGAGTGAGCACGCCGCCGCCGCGAGCGCGTTGGCGACATTGAAGTCGCCGAGCAGCGGGAGCCGGACGTCCGCATCGCCCCACCGGCCCGCCATCCGGAAGCTGCTGCCGCCGGCGCCCAGCTGGATCGCCTCCGCCCGCACGTCGGCGGCCCGGTCGACCCCGAACGTGATCCGCCCCTCGCGCGGAGGCATCTCGCGCCAGACCGGGTCATCGAGGTTCACGACCTCGATGCCATTGAGCGCGAGGTATCCGCTCAGCCGGAGCTTCGCCGCGAGATAGGCTTCCATCGTGCCGTGATAATCCAGGTGGTCGCGCGTGAGGTTGGTGAAGATGCCGGCGGCGAAGGTGAGCCCGTCGAGCCGGCCCTGCTCGAGCGCGTGCGACGAGGTCTCCATCGCCACATGCGTCACGCCGCGATCGCGCAGCGCGGCGAGCGTGGCCTGGAGATCCGAAGCACCGGGTGTGGTGAGCGATCCCGCCGTGGACGGAATCTCGGCTCCGGCGCCGTCGAATGCGCCGAGCGTCCCGATGCTGCCGGCGCGTCCGGAGCCGTTGAGGAGGTGGCGCACGATCCCGGTGGTCGTTGTCTTCCCGTTCGTGCCCGTCACGCCGATCAGCGTGAGGGACCGCGACGGATCACCGTACCAGGCGCGGGCCGCGGCCAGAAGCGCGCGCCGCCCGTCGCGCACCACGAGTTCGGGCACGCCCGCAGCCTGCGACGTTTCCACCATCAGGGCCGCGGCGCCCCGGCGAACGGCGTCCGGCACGAAGCGGTGGCCGTCGGTCTGCGAGCCGCGCACCGCCACATAAAGCGCGCCGGGATCGACCGAACGGCTGTCGGCGGTCAGGGTGAGGATCCGGGGAAGCGGGTCCGGCGTGCTGAGGAGCAGGTCTTCGCGGCGCAGCGCCGCGACGATGTCGGCAATGGTGGCCATGGGGCTTTCAGGGAAGGCGCGGCGCGTCGGCCAGGATGGTGATCGTCTCGCCGGTACGTACCGCCGAACCCGCGCCCGGCACCGTGCTCGCGACGGTCCCGAGCCCCTCGATGGCGACTCGAAAGCCCTCGGCGTGGAGCCGGGCCACGGCTGCGCGCGCAGGCTGCCCGGCGACGTCGGGGACGGGTCGGACCTCGCGCGCCGGGCGGTCGTCCGCCAGCGGCCAGCGCACGGCGACGACCGGACGTCGTTCGGGCTCTGCGCCCGGAGTCGATGCTGCCACGCCTGTCCGGGGCGTAGAATCACGGGCCGCAAGCCGATCGAAGTCGAGCGCGCGGTTGCGCGAGGCGATTGCATCCATGAGGATGCGGCGGGTCAGCGGTGCGGCGGTCTGGCTGCCGTAATAGGCACCCTTCGGCTCATCGATGACCACGATGGCGACGAGCTCCGGCCGGTCGGCCGGCCAGATCGCGGCAAAGGAGGAGACGTACTTGCCGATGGCGTATCGCCTGTTGATCACCTTGCGCGCGGTCCCGGTCTTCCCCGCGAGCTTGAATTCCTCGATCTCGAGTCCTTCGGCCGACGAACCCGTGCCGACCGCCTTCTGCATGTACCGGCGAAGCGTGGCCGCCACCTCGGGGGAAATCACCCGTCGCACCGGCTCAGGCCGGTGCCGATACAGGACCTCGCCATCGGGAGACCGGATTTCGCGCACCAGTGTCGGTGTATAGAGGACGCCGCCGTTGGCGATCGCGGCGTACGCGGCGGCCAGCTGTACGGCCGTGACCTGCAATTCGTAGCCCCGCGAGAGGCCTTCGCGTGTATATCCCGCCCGCCATTGGTCGAGCGGCGGTACGGCGCCGGACGCTTCGACCGGAAACTCCACATCGCTTCGAGTGCCAAGCCCGAAGCGGCGCAACATATCGAACTGCAGGCGGGGATCGAGACGTTGCGAGAATTTGGCGAGCCCGATGTTGCTCGAGTGGGCGATCGCCATCTCGAGCGTGAGCGGTTCCTTCGCCACATGTACGTCGGTGATCCGGTACGGCCGCCCGCCGCGTGGCGGCTGGAACGTCCAGATCCCGTCTTCCCCGTCGACCCGGTCCGTGCTGTCCACGAGGCCGTGCTCCAGGAGCGCGGCGGCAGTGAAGAGCTTGGCAGTCGACCCCGGCTCGAAGGGAGCCGTGAACGCCGTCGCCGCCGAGCGCTCCCCCTCCACTCGCGATGCCACTGCCAGCAGCTCACCGGTGGCCGGGTCGAGGAAGATGACATCGCCCCCCTTCGCACCGAGCTCGTCGATGGCCCGATCGAGCGCTGCCTCGGCGATCTCCTGCAGCTTCGCATCGATCGTGAGCCAGACGTCGTTGCCGCGGACCGGCTCCCGCACCGGTCGACTCGGCGACGCGAATCGGGTCCGGCGGGATGGATCGGTGAGCCAGACGATCTCCCCGGGGATTCCCGAGAGCACCGAATCGAGCGCGCGCTCGATGCCCGAGATCCCGTGCCCCGACTCCTGATCGATCACGCCGATCGTCTGTCGCGCGAGATCGGTTCGTCCGACGCGCGGGTAGGCCGGCGCAAGGTGGACGCCGTCCAGCTTGCGGATATCCTGCACCGTCATCGCGTCGAACGGTCCATGGAAGTAGATGGACCTCCGTCCCCCGCGAATCTTCCGCTCCAGCTCCCGCGCCGATGCCCCGAGTGCCCGTGCGACGGCGCGCGAGAACGCCGTCGTGTCCTCGATCTGCTCCGGCGCGATGCTCACCCGGTACCACAGGTGGCTCGTGACGATCGCCTGGCCGCTCCGGTCCCGGATCGAGCCACGGAACGCCGCGATTGTTTCGCGAAGAGTGCGGGCCGTCGCCGCCTTGCGCGCCCAGTGCTCGCCCTCGACGAGTTGCAGCTGCGCCGCGCGCCCGAGCACGGCGAGCGTGCCGAGCATCAGGCAGAACTGGATGAACCCGACGCGCGCCGCCGGTTTCGCCATCAGGGCACCGTTCCGGTCGGAAGGCGGAGCAGCTCGAACTCGTGATCTTCAGGGGGGTGAAACCCCATCGCTTCGGCGCGACGGCCGAGCACCGGCCGGCTCGACGCCTGCTGAATCCGTCGCTGCAGCTCCGCCGCTTCCGCCTCGAGCGCATCGCGCCGGTTGGTGACCTCGCCCAGCCGCCTCGCGAGCGCGTACGCGCGCGTCTGACGGCCGTACACCACCGCCGAGACGGCGAGGAACACGAGCAGCCAGAGCAGCACGAGATGGCGTCCCTTAGGATGCATCGGCCTTGCGGAAGATGCGGAGCTTGGCGCTCCGGGCGCGGGGATTGGCCGCGACCTCGGCGTCGTCGGGCACGATCGGCCGGCGCGGCTCGGCGTGCCCGAGGGCACGCGCGGTACAGGTGCACACCGGCTGATGGGGCGGACAGACGCAGTCGCGCTCCCATTCCCGGAACGAATGCTTGACGAGGCGGTCTTCGCCTGAATGATAACTGATCACCGCAAGGGCACCGCCCGGTCGGACCGCATCGCGGAACGCGGGAAGCGCGCGCGCCAGCCCGTCCAGCTCGTCGTTGACCGCGATCCGGAGCGCCTGGAAGCTCCGGGCGAAGTCGCCCGGCCCGGAGCGGGGGCCGAGGACGGCGCGGATCGCGTTTACCAGGTCGTCGCTGGTCCGGAAAGACTCACGCTGCCGGCGCCGTACGATCTCCCGCGCCAGGGGCCGGGAGCGTCGCTCGTCGCCATACTCGTACAGGATGCGCGCGATCTCCGCGTCCGGCTCGTCGTTGAGGAGGTCTGCCGCGGTGCGACCGCTGCCGCTCATCCGCATGTCGAGCGGCGCGCCGGGCCGGAACGTGAATCCGCGTCGCTCCTCGTCGAACTGGCGCGACGAGACGCCGAGGTCGAGGAGCGCGAAGTCCGGGCCGAACGACGCCACGGCGGCGAGCGCCATGGGATCGGCGTAGGGCGCCTCGATGTAAGTCATCCCCTGCTCGCCGAGCCGCGCCCTCGCGCGGAGGATGGCCTCGGGATCGCGGTCGATGCCGAGGACCTCGATGCCGGCCGAGCGGAGCGCCGCGGCGTGGCCGCCGTCGCCCAGCGTGGCGTCGACGGCCCGGCGCGCCCCGCGAGCGGCGGCGAGGACCGCATCCAGGAGCACGGCCACGTGATACGCGGCGCCGTCCGGGGACGTCACTGCAGGCGTGCCGGCAATGCGCGATGATCGACCATGAGGAACCAGGGGGAGAAAGCGCAACACCCCGTCCGCTGTGGACGGGGTGCGGCGCTCAGCGCTGCGAGCGGGGCTGACGGGGCTCGAACCCGCGACCTCCGCAGTGACAGTGCGGCACTCTAACCAAACTGAGCTACAGCCCCAGCGACAGAGCGCGCAATGTAAATGGCGCGCTCCGCCGTGGGAAGTCCCCGGCTAGCGGCAGTAGGCCCGGACGAGCGCCTGCGCGCGCGGGATGTACTGGTTCACGAAGCCGAGGTAGCGGGCCGACTCCTCCGGCCGGGACGCCTGCGATGCCTCGAGCGACTTCTTCGATTCGCCGAGCAGCGTCTGCATCTGCCGAGCGAGATCGCAGGACTTCGTCCGCTCTGCTTCGGGATCGATCGCACCGACCTGCTGGAGCGTCGCGATGCCGAAGAGATAATTTGCCGTCGGCGCGAACTGCGCGGTCGGTGCGGCGGCCACGACCTTCCGGAGCAGGTCGGCCGCCTTGGCCGGCTGCGTCGGCTCGTTCTGCAGGAACGGGAGCGCGGCGTTCAGCAGCAGGCCGGCGGCCTGCTGCTTGGCCTGCTCGTCCCCCCGGGCCATCGCGGTATCCACGAACGCCATGCCCTCGTCCGTGCGGCCCGCCGTGATGAGCACCTGCCCGGCCGCGAGCAACGGCGTCACGTTGGTCGTGTCGATGGCCCAGAGCCGGCGCGCCACGGCCACCGTGCTGTCGACCTCACCGGTGTACGAATAGGCCTTCGCCACGTTCTGCAGGATCCCGAGGTTCTGCGGGTAGCGCATCGCACCCGTCCGGGCCCACCGCACGAAGGCGGCCGTATCCGCGGCGGTCACCGGCGGCGCGGAATCCGCGAGCCGCTGCTCGGCCGCGGCGGCGATCTTGATGAAGAACATCGTATCGGCCCGCAGCGAGTCGATCGTATACGCCTGTTCCAGCGCCTTCACGGCGCAGACGAAATCGCTCGCGAAGAGGCAGGCGTTGCTCTTCAGGTCGTACAGGTCCCAGTTGGC
>DAINRR010000068.1:0-16105 GCA_036741715.1 Gemmatimonadales bacterium | reverse complement strand
CGTGGGCCACGCGGATCTTCTCCCAGACCCGCATGAAGTCGGCCTTCTTCTTCGACAGGACGACGGCGCCCTCCTGGTCCTCGAGGTGCTCGAGGAAGACCTCGACCTCGTCGCCTTCCTTGAGCGACTGGGGGTCCTTGAACTCGTCGAGCGGAACCGAGCCCTCGGACTTGAAGCCGACGTCGAGGATGACGGCGTTGTCGGTGACGCGCAGGACCTTCGACTTGACGATCTCACCCTCGACGATCTGCGACATCGTGCCCTCGTACATCGAGAGCATCGACTCGTAGTCTTCGTCGGAGTAGTCCTCGTCGTAGAGGTCGGCGCGGACCTTGAGGCCCGTGGGGGAGGTGAACTTTTCGGTGGAGGGATCGAGCTGATCGAGCATGAGTGGCTGCAGTCCTTGTTCGAGCCGCGCTGTGGGGGCCGCGGGATGGGGTGAAATGTTCCGCCGGCCGACGTGCCGGAGGAGCCTGTAAGGATACCGCGCGCCGCCGGTTGTGACAACCCGGTCAGCCGATCCGGACGCCGCTGGCCCCGTCGAAGAAATGAAGCCGCGCGGGATCCGGCCGCACGAGGACGTGATCGCCGGCGGCAGCGGCCCCGTCCGGGGGGACCCGGGCCACCAGCTCGCGGTCCCCGGCGCGAAGCCCGAGCAGGACTTCGTGTCCCAGGGGTTCGGCGATTTCCACCACGGCGGGAATCCCCTCCCCGCCCGTGCCGGGAGCACCGATCCGCAGGTGCTCGGGCCGCACGCCCAGCAGCACCTCGTCCCCGTCGGTCGGCTCGGAGGGGATCGGAATCGACGCGTGGAGCCCCTCGATCGCGAGGCGCCCGCGAGTGACGCGGCCGGAAATCAGGTTCATCGGCGGCGACCCGATGAACCCGGCGGTGAAGGTGTTGGCCGGTGTCGCGTAGAGGACGGACGGCGAGGCCACCTGCATGACGCGCCCTGCATGCATCACGGCGATCCGGTCGCCCAGGGTCATCGCCTCCACCTGGTCGTGCGTCACGTAGATCATCGTCACCGAGAGGAGGCGATGCAGCCGTGCGATCTCGCGCCGCATCTGCACCCGGAGGCGCGCGTCGAGGTTGGAGAGCGGCTCGTCGAAGAGAAACACCGACGGCTGCCGCACGAGCGCCCGCCCCAGGGCCACGCGCTGCCGCTCGCCACCCGAGAGCTCGCGAGGCCGCCGGCCCAGGAGGCGCACGATATCGAGCGCCTCCGCTGCCTCGGTCACTCGTCGCTCGATCTCGGCGGCCCCGAGCTTCCGCAGCTTGAGCGCGAACGCCATGTTCTCGCGCGCCGTCATGTGCGGGTACAGCGCATAGTTCTGGAAGACCATCGCGATGTCACGGTCGCGCGGAGGGAGGGTGGTGACTGCGCGATCCCCGATCCGGATCTCGCCGCCGCTCGGCGTCTCGAGGCCGGCGATCATGCGGAGCGTCGTGCTCTTGCCGCAGCCCGACGGACCGACGAGCACCATGAACTCACCGTCCCGGATGTCGAGCGAAACGTCGTGCACCGCCGTATGCCCGCCACCTCGTGACGGATATATCTTTCGCACGCCCGCGAGTGTCACACTTGCCATGTCGTGCCCACGCGATCGGAGTAAGGGACGTGACCGAATTTCCCGCGGACTTCCTGTGGGGCGCTGCGACGTCGGCGTACCAGGTGGAAGGCTCTCCGCTCGCCGACGGCGCAGGCCCGAGCATCTGGCATCGCTTCGCGCACACCGCCGGCCTCACCGCCAACGGCGATACCGGCGATGTGGCGTGCGACCACTACCGGCGGTACGCCGAGGACGTGCGTCTCATGCGCGAGCTGGGGCTCAATGCCTATCGTTTCAGCGTCAGCTGGAGCCGCGTCTATCCGGAAGGCACCGGGGCCGTGAACCCGCGCGGCGTCGCGTTCTACGATCGCCTGGTGGACGCATTGCTCGAGGCCCACATCCAGCCGTGCGTGACGCTCTATCACTGGGACCTCCCCGCGGCTCTCGATGATCGCGGCGGGTGGCTCAATCCCGACGTCGCGCACTGGTTCGCCGACTACGCCGGCACGGTGGTCCGCGCGCTCGGCGACCGGGTGCCGCTCTGGTCCACGCTCAACGAGCCGTGGGTCGTGATGGACGGCGGCTACCACTTCGGTGCGCTCGCGCCGGGACACCGGAACCTGTTCGAGGCGCCCCGCGTCTCGCACAACCTCCTGCGCGCCCATGGGCAGGGCGTGCTCGCCGCGCGGGCCGCCGGGGCCCGTCAGGTCGGGCTCGTGGTGAATCTGGAGCCGAAATATCCCGCGTCCGAGGAGCCGGCCGACCTCGAGGCCGCGCGTCGTGCCGATGCGTACATGAACCGCCAGTACCTCGACCCCGTCTTCCGTGGCGAGTATCCACCCGAGCTCATCCAGATGTTCGGCGACGCCTGGCCGCGCCTTCCCGCCGCGGATTTCGACGTGATCCGCACCCCGATCGACTTTCTCGGCATCAACTACTATACGCGCGGCGTCATGCGGGACGCGCCCGGCGCGCTGCCGCTCCGGGCCGACCGCGTTCCGCAGCGCCAGCACCTCACGACCGAGACCGGGTGGGAGGTCTTCCCCGAAGCGCTCGATGCGGTGCTCGCGTGGGTCCACGCTCGCTACGGCGGCATTCCCCTGTACATCACCGAGAACGGTGCCGCCTTCTACGATGCGCCGCACGCGATCGACGGTGCCGTCGAGGACCCGCTGCGTGTCGCCTATTATCGCTGGCACCTTCGCGCGGTCCGGCAGGCTATGGCGCGGGGCATTCCCGTGCGCGGGTACTTTGCCTGGTCGCTGCTCGACAACTTCGAGTGGAGCCTCGGCTATGCCAAGCGGTTCGGCATCGTGCACGTGAATTTCGACACCCAGGAGCGAACACCGAAGTCGAGCGCGCACTTCTATCGTGACGTGATCCGGACGCGGGGCGCAGCTCTCGGTCAGTAGCGCAGCCGTACCGTGCCTCGCGCCTGCCGGATCCGCACCGTTCCATCGGCCTCGATGGGCACGGCGCGACCGGCGGCTCGGGCCTCCCGCGGGCGGCCGCCGGGTGCCGCAATCAGGAATCCACCCGCGGGCGCCCGCCCGTCCAGCGCGAACGCGATGTCCACCTGCCCGTCTCGTCGCCTCGCATGCAGCGTGAGCCGGCCGTCCGCCGTACGAATGCCCTCCAGGCGAATGCCCTCCCCGTCCAGCCACGCCGGCGCGACTCCGGCGAGCAGGACGACGCTCGAATCGGCCTCCCGCTCGTAGGCGAAGAGATCGAGCGCCGACCGGATGAAGTCGGACGCCACCCACGTGTGCGGCATGTCGCCGATGAAGCGGTCGATCCGGCGTTCGCGCCATACCACCTCACCCCATTGATTCCACGCGGCGGGTCGGCCGTCGGCGAGGAGCAGACGTAGCAGCGCGAGCGCCTTTTCGCGCTCACCCAGGCGCACGAGTGCACCGACGTTACGCCATTCGTACGGCGTGTACGCCTCCCATCCCCCCGTCGTGTCGCGTCGCGCCATCGCCTCCCTCACGTAGCGCTCGAAGGTCGAATCGAGCGCTGCCCGCGGAAGGCGGGACTCTTCACCCACCGGGTCGAGCGCGACCGTGGTGGACGTGGCGTCGAAGTCGGCCAGGTCGGCGGAACCCGGGATATAGGACACGCCGCTGCGCGAGCGGACCAGTGCGATCGATGCGTAGAAGTCCCTGCGGAACCCGGCGGCCACCGAGTCCCACCGCACCGCCGCCTCCGTGCGACCGAACGACCGCGCGAGCCAGGCCGCGTCCTTGAAGCCTCGCAATGCGAAGAAGTCGTCCCAGTAGGAGTGGACCGGCTTCGCGGAGTAGCCCTCGTGGCTGATCGACGGTGGCAGCAGGCCGTAGAAGATGAGGCTGTCGGCACTGCGGTAGAGCGGGGTCATCCGCTCGTGCCGCAGGCTGTCGAGAAACGCCGCGCCACGCTCCACGGCCGGCCACCACGCACGGGCCGCCGCCGTGTCGCCGCTCAGCCGAACGTATTCCGCGACCAGGTAGATGAGCTCGCCGGTACTGTCGTGCTCGGGTACGGGATCCGCGCCGCGGCGGTCGACGCAGCACGGGGCGCGGCCCGAGGGATACTGAAAAGGGAGGAACCACTCGATGAAATCGCGCACCTCCTCGAACCGACCGAGGCGGAGCAGTGCCGTGGATGTCAGTGACCCGTCGCGGATCCAGGAGCGCGAATACGAGCGCGAGCCCGGCTGGATCGCGGCGCCGTCGCGATTGATGAGGATGTAGCCGAGCGAGGCGGTGATGGCGCGCGCGAGCGTGTCGACGAGACCGGGTCCGCCGAGCTCGAACCCGGAAAGCGTCGTGCGCCAGCCCGCAAGCGCCGCATCGAAGTGCGCCGCCATGCGTTGCCCGGAGGCACCGGGCTGTGCGGCCACGGCGTCGATGCGCCGACCTCCGCCGAGCGGGAGCATGACGAAGAAATCCGCGGTGTCCATCCCGCTCGAGTCCGGCCGCCACACGATCATGGCCGACGCGAGCGAATCCGGATCCTCCACTGCCGACCTCCAGGAACTCGCCGTCGCGGGTTCGTCCCGGACGATATCCCCATTGTCGAATCGCATCGCCCCGACCCGCACCGGTGGCGTGACGATCGTGACGAGGGGGTCACCATTCACCAGGATCCTGCCGGCGGACACGTCGAGCCTGCCGATCGGGGCCGGGCCCCCCGGCGCGCCGAGGAATTGCCACGAGGGATTCACCTGCAACGGGCGGAGCGCCACCAGAAGCAGCGGCGCCGGGCCGCGTGAGTCCTTCGCGATGAGGCGGTAGCGGACGGCGATCGGCGCGACGGCCCCGCGTGCCGATGCGGCCGCGGTCACTTCCAGCGCGAGCGCGTCCCAATCGAGCCGAACGGAAGGGATCGGCAGCTCGCCCTCGGCGAGTGACTGTGAGATGGTGGCGTTGCGCCACGTGAGCAGCCGGTCGCCGGTCTGGACGAAGGGCTCGAGTGATGGCCCCCCGGGCATGATCTCGACCGCCCCGTCCTCGCTCATCAGCGCTTCCGAGGTGTCGTCCGCGCTGCCGACGATGGTCCAGTAGCTCTGCTGTCGCAGGAGATAGCGCGGATAGTGGCCACGCGGAGCGGCCGCGGCGACCGCCTCGAGCAGCGGCACGCGGGATTGCGACCATTCGGGGGGCTGGGCCGTGAGCTCACGGAGCTCGAACCCGCGGCTCGCGTCGAAGCGAAGGCGGAGGTACCGGGACTCGGCCTCAGGCAGCCGAAGGTAGTCCCGCCGGCCGCCCAGTCGCAGCGAATCGAGGAGGCGCCAGCGTTTTCCATCCGGCGATACTTCCGCCACGGCGGGTCCTCTGACACCGGTCGTTCCCCAGTCGAGAACGAGCCCGCCGAACACTCGCACCTGGCCGAAATCCACCGCGAGCATGCGCCCTGCGCCGGAGCCCGCGCGCCATGCGGTCGCCGTGTCTCCATCCACGGCATGCCCGGGAGGGCTGCCGCGACGGGCGTGCGACGCGCTCGCGGTCGGGGTCGCGGTGTAGGCGCGCACCGGGTCGCGCGGCTCGAGGGTGAGTGCGTCGAGCCAGACCGTCGCGGCGCCGCCCGTCCCCGCGGTGATCGCGATCTCGATTGCGGCGACGTGCCGGATGTCCCCGCCCCCCTGCGGACCCCAGGCGAACGCAATGTGGCGGCGCGGAATCACGATGCGCTGCCACGCGGCCCCGGGGGAGAAGTCGCGCCGGACCGACCACCAGACGTTCGCGCCCGACGAGTCGATGAGCTTGAACTCGAGGGTGTTGGAGGGTGCGGGACCCCGGATCCAGAAGGCGAGCTCGTAATTCTCGGGAAGCGGGAGGTCGATGGCGCGCCGGGCCACTGCGTACCCCGCCCGCCCGTGGAAATCGAAGTCGAGCCTCAGCGCCGCGCCGGAACGGCCGGGGCCGCCGCCGATCTCCAGCGACACGCCTTCGCCCGGCACGGCGGTCCAGAGCGCGGGGCGATCGAAATCGTCGATGATGCGTTGCTGCGCCCCGAGGGGAACGGCCCACACCGCGAGCAGGCAGGCGCCCAGCCTGCTCATCCCTTGACGCTCCCCGCCATCACACCCTGGATGTAATACCGCTGCAGCACCAGGAAGACGAGCAGGACCGGCACCACGGTCACGACCGACCCCGCCATCATCAGCTCCACGTCCTGGACATGCTCGCCCGAGAGGTTCGCGAGCGCCACGGGCAGGGTGTATTTCGAGTCATCGCTCAACACGATCAGGGGCCACATGAAGTCGTTCCATGTCGTCAGGAAGGTCCAGATGGCGAGCGTCGCGAGAATCGGGGTGATGACGGGCAGCACCACCGAGCGGTAGATGCGGAACTCGCTCGCTCCGTCCACGCGCGCCGCATCGAGCAGGTCATCGGGGATCGCGACCGCGTACTGCCGGATGAGGAAGATGCCGAAGATGCTCGCCAGCGTCGGGATGATCACGCCCCACCAGGTGTTGATGAGCCCGAGCTGCTTCATGAGGAGGAAAAGCGGCAGCATCGCCACCTGCACCGGAATCACCAGGCCGGCACCGAGGAACCGGAACAGCGGGTCGCGGCCGCGGAAGCGGAGCTTCGCAAAGGCGTAGCCGGCCATCGAATTCACGACCAGCGAGACCGCCGTCACCGTGAGCGCGATGCCGGCACTGTTGACGAGGTAACGGCGCATGTTGAGCCCGGCGAAGACCGTCCGGTAATGCTCGAACGTGACCTCGCGGGGGAACAGACGTGGCGGATATGTCGTGGCGTCGCCGGTCGGCATGAGCGAGGCGGAGACCATCCAGACCATCGGCAGGATCGCCAGGGACGCACCGCCCAGGAGCAGTACGTACACCAGGATCCGCCGCCCCGTGGCGCCGCTCATACCGACCTCGGCAGCCGGCGCTCCACCCACAGCTGGATCATGGTCCAGCCGAGGATGAGCACGAAGAGCACGAATGCGATCGCGGCGGCCACGCCCATGCGCCACCAGCGGAACCCCTCCTCGTACACGAGGAGGACCAGGCTCGTCGTGCTCCGCAGGGGCCCGCCCATGGTCATCACGTACGGCTCCGCGAAGAGCTGGAAGTAGCCGATCATCGTGACCACGCCGACGAAGAAGAAGGTCGGGGCCAGCATGGGCAGCGAGACGTGCCAGAAGCGCCGGAGCGGGCCCGCCCCGTCGAGCTCGGCGGCCTCGTACAGCTCGTCGGGAATCGCCTGCAGCCCGGCGATGAAGATCAGCATGTGGTAGCCGAAGTTCTTCCAGATCGCGAGCAGGATGATCGCCGGCATGGCCCACTTCGGATCGCCGAGCCAGTTCACCGGGTCGATGCCGACGCCGCCGAGCGCGTAGTTGAGGAGCCCGTACTGCGGGTTGTACAGGTAGCGCCAGACGATTGCGACGGCGACGAGCGTCGTGACGAACGGAACGAAGTAGATCGTGCGGAAGAAACTCTTGAACCGGACCACCTTCGCATTGACCAGCAGCGCCGCCGCGAGCGCGACGGCGACGGTGAGCGGCCCTCCCACGAGCGCGAAGTAGAACGTGTTCCTGACCGCGGTCCAGAAGAGCGGATTGCGGGCGAGGTCCGCGTAGTTGCGGAGGCCGGCGAACCTCGCGTTCGACAGGTCACCGACGGCATAGATGTCGAAGTCGGTGACGCTCAGGAGGAACGAAGCGGCCACCGGCAGGAAGAAGAAGATGCCGATGAGCGCGAGCGCGGGGGCGAGGAACCACCACGCGGCGCGGCTGACGGCCCGCTCGGATGTTTCCACGTCAGCGCCGGTCGCGGGCGGCCACCGCCGCGCGGTCGAGCATCCAGCGGCGTTTCTCGAGAATGCGATCCACATCGGCATCGAGGTCGGCAAGGACGCGGTCCACCGGGACCCCGCCCTGCACTGCACGCTCTCCCGCCTCGAATACCTTCGTCACGATCAGCTCGATTTCCGGCACGGCGGGCAGCGGCTCGACGCGCTGCAGCTGGTCCCAGAAGGCGTAGGTGATGGGATCACCCTTGAGCGCAGGATCGTCCCACGACTCGAGCCGGGCGGGCAGGTCCCCGGTCAGGCGCCAGAACTCGTGCTGCTGCTCGGGGCGCGAGAGATACTCGACGAGCCGCCAGGCCGCCTCGGGATGCTCACTTCCGCGGAACACGACGAGGCTCGAGCCACCGGCCATCGAGACGCCCGAGGCCGTGCCCGTCGGCCCCGGCATCGGCGCCGTCGCCCACTTGTCCTGCACCGAGTCGGGCAGCCGGCGGCGAAATTCCCCGATGTACCACGGCCCCGTGATGATCATCGCGAAGTTCCCCGCGGCGAACTCGTGATAGATGTTCGAGATCTGGTTGCTGGTGATGGACGGTGCGAGGGAATCCGCGAAGAGCCCGGTGTAGAACTCGAAGGCGCGGCGGAACGCCGGCTCGGAGAAGGCGCCACGGCGCCCCTCGGCATCGAGGAGGGTCGAGCCGGCCTGGAGCGCGAGGACCACCGGCTGCGGCCATTCGTTCGTCGGCAGGAAGATCGGATACTGCCCGGGGCCGGCGCGCGCCTTGATGCGCTCCATCGCCGTCCGCCATTCGGCCCAGGTCGCGGGCGGCGCTTCGTAGCCCGCGCGCGCCAGGATATCGGTGCGATAGAAGATGAGCCGGGTGTCGACGTACCACGGAATGCCGAAGAGCGTGTCGCCGACGACATTCGTCCGCCAGATGCCGGCGAAGAACTGCGAGGAATCGATGGTCGATCGGGCGACGAACGAGTCGAGCGGCGCCAGCGCGCCGAGGACGCTGAACTCGGGCACCCAGGTGTTGCCGAGCTGCGCCACATCCGGGGTGACCTCGCCGACATAGGCGGTCAGCAGCTTCTCGTGCGCCGCCGACCACGGGATCTGCTGCACCCGCACGCGAATCCCCGGGTTCTCGCGCTCGAAACCCTGCACGAGCTCCGCCACCACCTCACCCTCGCGGCCCATGCCCCAGAAGCGGATGGTGACGCGGTCGTCCGCCGTCGATCCGCAGCCCGCGAGGAGCGGTGCGACGAGCGGCAGGACGCGGAGCCGGCGGACGTTCACGGCGTCGGGCTTGCCTGATCGAGCCAGCCGCCGGCGAATCCAGCCCGACGAAGGCCACGGATGATCGCGGGATGCCGGCGCATGTGCTTCCAGACCAGCTCCGACCGGTAGTTCTCCGCCATGAGCAGGATCGGCCCCTGGTCGATCCCGAGATAGTCGGTATCGAACCAGCCCACGCCCTGCACCATCCGGCCGTGCTGCAGCGGCACGTCGGCGGCGAGGAAGGTCGGATTGAAGGCGTCGAGAAACCCGTACGTCGAGAAGAGCGGATCGCCGTACGTGCGGCGCATGGTCATCAGCGCCGCGATCGTCTCGCGCGGCGCGAACGGAATCGACCCGCCTGCCGCAGTGGGGACGATCGTTCCGTCATCGGTCACTTCATTGTACGAGATGCCCCGTGCCCGGTAGGTGAAGAAGCGGCGCGCGCGCCCGCCCAGCGTCAGCGTTACGTCCGCCGGGCCGTCGGATGCGGTCCATCCCCAGATGCTATCGGAGTAGGCGCGCCAGCCGTCGGGATTCCGCCGGCCGTAATCGCGCTGCGAGAGCGTCGCACGGCGTGCGTTCTCGAAATAATCGATCCCGCGCTGTCGCATGAACGGATCCTGGATTCCGCGGAAGTCGATCCAGACGTGCGAGTACTGATGCCCGAACAGCGGGGCGAAGCCGACCTGTTCGCGTCCCTCGAAGCTTCCCCAGGTATACGTGCTCGACCACGCCTCCCATGCGCCGTCCGCGATGGGATGCGTCGGCGAGCCGAGGGCGAGCACGTAGAGGAGCATCGCCTCGTTGTAGCCGCGCCAGTCGTGGGTATGGAAGCCCTGCTCGGGATACCAGCCCATCGTGACGAGCGGCGCACGGGGCTGCGCCCAGGTCCAGTCCACGCGCCCGTAGATCGAATCCACATAGGCGCGAATCGCCACCTCGCTCTCGCTGCTTCCGTCGAAGTACATCTGGCAGAAGAGGGCGCCGCCCAGGAGGAGGGCCGTATCGATGGTCGAGAGCTCGACGGTCTCGAACCGCGTTCCGGTCCCCATGTCGAGGAAATGGTAGAAGAAGCCCTGATGGCCGGTGCGTCCCGACGCCTCAGGCCCCTGGGGCGCCTGCCAGAAGAAGCGAAGTGTCGTCAGCACGCGCTCGGCCGCCTGCGTGCGGGTGACGTAGCCCCGCTCGACGCCGACCGGATACGCGCCCAGCGCGAAGCCGACCGCGGCGATGCTTGCGAACGACTGCGTCGGCGCGCGATCGGGCGTGAGGCCGGTCCGCGCGTCACTGAGCCGCCAGAAGTATCCGAAGGTGCGCTCCTGCAGCGTATCCAGGAACGCGGCCGCGGCAGGCTCGATCGGCGCCGGGCTCTCTCCCGATGGAAGCTGGGAGCAGCCCCAGAGGAGACCGGTGAGTAGCAGTGCGACGGGACGGCGAAGCGGGCGGGCGGGCGGCACAGGCACCTCCGCGTTCGGGAACGGCCGGCTCGGCATCTTCGGTCTCGGACGGGAGGACGTCAAGCCGAGGGACGCCGCATCTTGACAAAGCCCCCGCCGATGTAAACGATTACATGATGCAGCCAACCGGCGCCATCCCCGGCTGCAGATTTCGACGTTTCCTCGCCCCGAGTGCGGTCCCATGATCACGATCAAGGACGTCGCACGAGAAGCAGGCGTTTCGGTCGCCACCGTGTCCCGGGTGTACAGCGGGCGGGATCCGGTGAGCGAACATACCCGGGTCAGGGTGTGTGCCGTCGGCGCGCGCCTGGGCTACGCGCCCCACGGCGCCGCGCAGAGCCTCATCACCAACCGCACCAGCACCATCGGCGTGCTCCTCCCCGATCTTCACGGGGAGTTCTTCTCGGAAGTCATCCGCGGGATCGACCAGACGGCGCGACGCCATGGCTACCACCTGCTCGTGTCGAGCGCGCACCAGGACCCGGCGGCCATGGAGGCGGCCTTGCGCGCGATGCGCGGCCGGGTGGACGGGATGATCATCATGTCGCCCGACCTCGCCGCCGACTCCCAGCTTGCCTCACTGCCCGTCCGGTTTCCGATCGTCCTCCTCAACAGTATCGATGCCGGCCGCCACGCCGGCTCGATCACCATCGCCAACTTCGATGGCGCCTACGCCATGGTGGGGCACCTGGTGTCGCTCGGCCATCGGCGCATCGCGATCCTCTGCGGCACCGAGGGCAACCTGGACGCGGCGGAGCGGTTGCGCGGGTTCCGAGCCGCCCTGGAGGATGCGGGGATCGCGCCGGATCCTCGGCTCGAGGTGTGCGGAGATTTCGACGAGCATTCGGGATTCGCGGCCGCGGAGCAGCTGCTCGCGCTCGATCCGCTCCCGAGCGCCGTCTTCGCCGCGAACGACTCGATGGCCATCGGCGCGCTCTCGGCGTTCCGGCAGGCGGGGCTCGGGGTGCCGGCCGATATCGCCCTGGCGGGATTCGACGACATTCCGACCGCGCGCTACCTGGACCCCCCGCTGACTTCCGTGCACGTGGACATCAGCACCCTCGGCGAGCGGGCCACCGGCCGCCTCCTCGAGGCGATGTCCAATCCGGACCGTGACATCCGCAGCGACGAAGTCCTCCCCGCGCACCTGGTGGTTCGAGCTTCGTGCGGCGCGCCGGCGGGCGCCGCGCTCCCCCTTTCCCACGCCATCCTCACCTGAAAGGAACCCAGCGCACGGCTCGCGTGTCCGGCAGCGGAGATCAACTCAACGGAGATGAGGCAAGATGGCCGCGAAATCCCCAGTCAGGCATCTCGCGCACCTGCTGATAGTCGCCGTCCTCACGGCGACCTTGGCCCAGGCGGGCGTCGCACAGACGAGTACCGGTACGGTGCGAGGCACCGTGACCGACGAAGCCGGGACCGCCATCCCGGGGGCCGGTATCAACGCGACCAACGTAGCGACCGGCGTCCAGCGGGCCGCGACGACGAACGACGACGGCTTCTACGCGCTCCCGGGTCTCACGCCGGGCACCTACGACATCCGGGTTCGACACATCGGGCACGCCCCCCAGGGTCGCCGCGTCCAGGTGCAAATCGGCGCGAGCCTGACGCTGGACCTGCAGCTCGCGGCCTCCGCGGTCGAGGTCCAGGACATCGCAGTCGTCTCCACCGCCCTGCCGGAGACCCGAACTTCGGAAGTCGCCACCAACATCACGTCAGAACAGATCGAGCGGCTTCCCAGCGTGAGCAGGAACTTCCTGGAGCTCTCGGCCCTCGCGCCGGGCATGACGGTAACCGAGGACCGGCTGAACGGAACCAGCCGCACCTTCTCGGGTGGAGGCCAGAGCGCCAACAACGCCAACGTCTTCATCGACGGGACCAGCCTCAAGAACGACCTGACCAGCGGCGGCGTCGCCGGCCAGGATGCGAGCCGCGGCAATCCGTTCCCGCGGAACTCGATCCAGGAGTACCGCGTCATCAGCCAGAACTTCAAGGCGGAGTATCAGAAGTCGTCGAGCTCGCTGATCACGGCGACGACCAAGTCGGGCGGGAACACGTGGGAGGGCAATGCCTTCTTCACGTTCCAGGGAAGAGGACTTGTGGCGCTCGACACCTTCCAGCTGGCCGACGAGGCGGCCAACCCCGATACGTTCGAGGCGCCGGCGTACCAGCGCTACCTAGGCGGGGCCAGCATCGGCGGGCCGATCATCCGCGACCGCCTGCACTTCTTCGGCTCATACGAGGGGAACTACCAGAACCGCGACAATCGGGTCGCCTTCGCGCCGCCCACGGGCTTCCCGGCACTCGACACGGTGAACCTCTCCCAGTACAACGGCCAGTTCACCTCGCCGTTCCGGGAGACGCTCCTCTTCGGGAAGTTGAGCTATGCGGTGAGCCCGACGTCGTCGGCCGAGCTCAGCTTCAGCAACCGACGCGAGACGGACGTGCGCGACTTCGGCCCCTGCTGCGGTGCCGGCTTCAACTCGTTCCAGCAGGCCGTGAACTTCCGCCAGAACGTCTCCATCGGCCAGCTGCGGTACAACATCTTCAGCGGCCCGTGGCTCAACGAGGCGAAGATCGACTACTCCCGATTCCGCCGGAATCCGGGACCGGAGAACCCCGGTCTGCCCCAGCGTCTGTTCCAGATCCCCGGCGGCGATTACATCATCGGCAGCAATCGCAGCACGCAGGATTTCATCCAGCGCCGCATCGGGATCCGGGACGACCTCACGTACACGGGCTTCGAGGCGGCGGGGCAGCACGTGATCAAGCTCGGCGCCAGTGTGGACTTCGTGAACTACGACATCCTCAAGGACAACGACGCCACGCCGCTGTTCCGGTACAACGCAGCGTATGGATATCAGCACCCGTTCGAGCTGAACTACGGCACCGGGAATGCCGCGCTCGACGAGAACAACACGCAGCTCGGCGTGTACGTCCAGGACGACTGGAGTCCCTCGCAGCGGCTCACGATCAACGCCGGCGTCCGCTGGGACTTCGAGTCGAACATGTTCAACACCGACTACGTCACGCCGCAGAACGTCATCGACACGCTGACCCGCTACAACGATCAGCTGCCGACTCCGCTCGACCTCGACCGCTACATCAGCACGGGGAACAACCGGAGCGCCTTCTACGGCGCCTTCCAGCCGCGCATCGGCTTCTCCTACGCGCTGGACAGCGAGAACCGCACGACGATCTTCGGCGGCTTCGGGATCTACTACGACCGATCGCTGTTCGACGTCGCCGTCGATGAGACGCTCAAGCTGACTCACCCGAGCTATACCATCCGCTTCGCGCCCCCGGGCGAGGCGCCGGAGCCGGGGGAGATCGTCTGGAACGATGCCTACCTGACGGCCGATCGCGCGGTCCTCGACCAGCTCGTCGGGACGTTCGGCACGCCTGAGGCGTGGCTCCTCGACAACGAGATGAAGGTGCCGAAGTCGCGGCAGTGGAACATCGGCGTGCGGCAAGTGGTGGGAGACTTCCTCGTGTCGGCAACGTACGCCGGCCAGCGCGGCGTCGATCAGCTCACGCTCAACTGGGCGAACATCGGGCTCAACGCCGAGAACCGCTGCTGCGTCGATTTCCCGCTCGGCGCCCATGGCTTCAGCAACTTCATCTACTCGACCAACGACGCGAAGACGTGGTACGACGCCCTCCTCCTGCAGCTCGAGCGGCCATACCGCGGGAGCGAGGACGGGATCGGCTGGGGCGCCGGCATTGCATTCACCTACGCGGTGCGCTCGCTCGAAGGCGTCGACGCCCTCGGCGACCTCTTCGCCTTCCCCAACACGGCCAACATCCCGAAGCATCCGGCCAATGACGAGCGCGCGCGCATCGTCGCCAACTGGATCACCGACCTTCCCTATGTCTTTGGCGTGCAGTTCAGCGGGCTGGTGACGCTGGGTAGCGGGCCCAAGCAGGACATCGGCGGGCCGATCCGGTTCAACCCCGACGGCTACGTCCGCGGCGGATTCTCGCCCCCGGGCGAAAACTTCCTGGTCTTCGGGAAGTGGGTGTACCGGCGCGTGGACATGCGGCTCCGGAAGGACTTCCCCGACATCGGGCGCACCGACATCGGGGTCATTCTGGATGCGTTCAATGTCTTCAACTACTCCAACTTCGGGTGCTTCAACACGCCGGCCAACCAGGCCGACGTGAACTTCGGCAAGCCGACCTGCATCGTGAGCGATCCGCGACGCGTGCAGCTGGGCGTCGAGCTCGATTTCTGATCCGACGCAGTCGTGAGAAACGCCCCCGGAGAGTCCGGGGGCGTTTTTCTGCCGTTCACACGCTCAGCGCCCGAAGACGGCCCGCGCGCGGTCCAGGATCCACGCCACTGCTTCCTCGAACGTCATCCGCGTCGTGTCGAGCTCGAGCGCATCATCCGCGCGTCGGAGCGGCGCTACTTCCCGGCTGGAGTCGGCGCGGTCACGCCCCTCCAGCAGCGCTGCCTCGCGATCGAGCTCCTCGGGCACCGTGCGCTGCCCGCGCTGGCTCAGGCGGCGGCCCGCTCGGGTGGTCGGCGAGGCGGTGAGAAAGATCTTGAGGTCGGCATCCGGAAAGACCACCGTCCCGATGTCGCGCCCATCCACCACGACGTTCTGGCCAGCGCGCACGAGCTGGCGAAGGTAGGCATTCACCCATTCGCGGATGACCGGCACCGCACTCACCGCGGAGACATGGCGGGTCACGTCCGGCGCCCGGATCGCGTCGTCCACCGGCTCCCCGTCGAGGTACGCGGAAAACCCGACGCCGTCCGAGTGCAGGCGCAGCCCGCGGTCTTCCGCAGCGCGAAGCACCGAATCGGGCCCGCCGGCCAGCGGATCCGCGTCTCCCCGGCGCTTCGCGTCGCGCAGCGCGACGAGCGTCACGCCGCGATAGAGCGCGCCGGAGTCGAGATGCGCATAGCCGAGTGCCTCGGCCACGGCGCGCGCGGTGCTCGATTTCCCGGAGGCCGACGGCCCGTCGATGGCGATGACGCCGCCGCTCACGCGCCCCGCCGGCGCGCCTGGCGCACTGCCTCGAAGAAGCCCGGGAAGCTGACGTCAACGCACTCCCGGTCGTCGATGGTTACCCGTGCGCCGCGCACCGCGCCAAGCACGGCGAACGCCATGGCGAGCCGATGATCTCCCTCGGTGCGCACTCGACCCTTCGGTGGGACATCCGATCCCTCTACGTGCAGGTCGTTCCCCACCACCTCTGCGCTCGCGCCCACGGCCCTCAGGTTCGAGGCGACGAGCGCAAGCCGATCGCTCTCCTTCACGCGCAGCTCCCCCACCTCGCGAAAGATGGTCGTCCCCTCGGCCCTCGCGGCGAGCACTGCCAGGAGTGGGACCTCATCGACCAGCCCGGGGATCTCCTGCGCGCTCACTTCGGTGCTCCGGAGTCGGGCCGGCCGAGCCTGAATGGTTCCGACCGGCTCCCCGAAGGAGTCCGCCACCTCGTGAACTTCGACCCCGGCCCCCATCCGCTCCAGCACAGTGAGGAAGCCGGTCCGCGTCGGGTTGACCCCCACGCCGGGGAGCAGCAGTTCGCCGCCCTCCGCGAGGAGTGCGAGCC
>DAINRR010000067.1:0-16512 GCA_036741715.1 Gemmatimonadales bacterium | reverse complement strand
GAAGCACTCTATGGATGATGTCACCTCACTGACGATTCCGGCGAACTTGCCCGACGGGATGCGCACGACGTCGCCCGGCCGGAGCCGTTCGAGGGACTCCGCGCCCCGGCCCTGGCTCGAGTCGCTTCTTCCGGCACGTGGCCGGGTACCGCATCTCCTCATTGAAGCGATCGGGAACCTCCGCCGCAATGTCCCTCCGCGAACATTCGCAGACATACGCGAGACCCGCATCGCGGAGTTCCGCCAGTGCGCGTTCGTAGAGGATCCCGCTGTCGCTCTGGCGGAACTCCGATGGCCCGGCCCGGAACGAATCAGTGCTCGCGATGTCCGGCACGAAGCCGAGCCAGTCGAGGTCGTCGAGGATCGCCGCCTCGTACTCCGGCCGGCAGCGTGTGCGGTCGTGGTCTTCCATGCGGAGCAGCACCTTGCCGCCGAGCGCGCGCGCCGCACCCCAGGTCCAGATCGCGTTCACCACGTGGCCGAGGTGGAGGTAGCCCGTCGGGCTCGGCGCGAACCGCGTGAGCGGGGTGCGAGGAAGCCCGGTGTTCACGATTCCTCGAGCGCGAGCCCGCGCTCGTACGCCGCCGTGAGATCGTGGCGGCTCACGATGCCCACGAGGCGCGAGCGGTTCCTCGAGGAGACGACGGGCAGGTACTCGACATCCCGGCTTCCCAGACGCGAGAGCGCAGTGAGCAGCGAATCGTCCGGCGTAACCGGGTCGATGCTGCGGCTCGCGAGGTCGGCGGCGTAGGCGGGGCGCTCCTCCGGCGGTTTCTCGCCTGCTTCGCGGATGGCCGCGAGCGGCAGCATCCCGACGAGCTGTCCCGCTCCGTCCACGACCGGAAACTCCGTCTGCCGGCCCTGCCGGGTCTGATCGAGCACGGTCGCGAGGCTCGCATCGGCCGAGATCGTGGTCGGAGAGCGGTTGACGCAGTCGCCCACGGTGAGGCGCGCGAGGACCACCGCGTCCGCACCGCCGGTGAGCACCACGCCGCGCCGCGCGAGCCACTCGGTATAGATGGACTCGGGATGCAGCCGCCGGGCCACGACGTACGCGAGCACGCTCGTCAGCATGAGCGGCATGATGAGGCCGTAGTCTCCCGTCATCTCGAAGACCATCATGATCGCCGTGAGCGGCGCGTGCGTGGCGCCCGCCACGACCCCGGCCATGCCGACGAGCGCCACCGCCTGGGGGGCCACACCGAGCTCGGGCACGAGATAGCGCGTGAAGACGCCGAACGCGCCGCCGAGCGTGGCGCCGATGAAGAGCGCCGGCGTGAACACGCCGCCGGTGCGTCCCACCGCGATCGTCACTGCGGTGGCAACGAGCTTGGCGGCGGCGAGGCCGAGGAGGAATGGCGCGGTGCGGAGCGCCACGATGTTGAGGTCGAGCGATTCGTGTCCCTGGCCCCAGAGGTCCTGCCGGAAGAGCAGGTCGAGTCCCCCCACCACGAGCGCTCCGAGGAGCACCTGCACGAGCGGAGACCGCATCCGCGCCACGACGTCCTGCGCGCGCCAGACGCCGCGCGCATAGACCACCGCGACGATGCCGCTCAGCACGCCGAGCACGAGGTAGATCACCAGCTCCCACGCGCTGCGGACTCCGTACTCCGCCGGGATCGCGAGCACCGGCCGGTTGCCGAAGATCGCGCGGCTCACGGTGGCCGCGAGGATGCTCGAGACGACGTAGGGCCCGAGCGCGGCGCCGCCGGCAGCGCCGGTGATCTTCTCGATCCCGAAGATGACGCCCGCGATCGGGGCGTTGAACGCGGCCGACAGGCCGGCGGCCGCCCCGCAGCCCGCGAGCATGCGCACCCGCTGGGGCGATGCGCGAAGCAGGCGCCCGAGCTTCGAGGCGGTACCGGCCCCGAGCACGATCACCGGTCCCTCGGCGCCGACGTGGCCGCCGGTGCCGATCAGCCCGGCTGCCGCGAGCGTCTTTGCCAGGACGGGACGAAGCGGAATGATGCCGCCCTTCACGCTCACCCGGTACATGACGTCAGGCACGTTCTCGCCGGCGGATCCCCGCGCGCCATACCGGACCAGCGCGCGGCTCGCGACGAGGCCGAGCGCCACGAATGCCGGCAGCAAGACGAGATCACTGACCAGCGTGCCCATCGCGCCGCGGAGCACCAGCGCCTGTACGATGTCGATGAGGCGGTAGAAGATCGAGACGGCGAGACCGACCACGGTTCCCGTGACTGCGGCGAGCGCGAGGAGCGTGGTCTGGCGGTCGGTGCCGAGTGCCGTGACGAGGTCGGTGACCTGGCCCGCGGCGGCGCGAAGCGGTGCGGTGGCCGCGGCGAGCGGCGAGCTGTCGCCCGGCCGGGTCACCGGATGGGTGGGGCGGAGTCCATGCAGCGAAGCTAGGCGAAGCCTCGCGCGAGGCAAGCGCCCGCGGGTGTCAGCGCCCGGCGGCGGTCTCGATCACCGGGACTCCGAATTCCGCGAGCAGGGCGCCGATCTCCTTCTTCCGGCGGATCAGCACCGCATCGAGCTCGCTCCTGAGCGAGTCCTCGCCGCGCCGCACCCCGAGGGAAATGTCGAACTGGAAGGGAATGGCGGGGCCGTCCGAGGCCGGCGTGACGGGGGTGATCCGGAGTTTCACCCGCTCGCGCGGCGCGAAGTAGCCGGCGAACGGCCCCCAGACGATCGCGACGTCGATCTCTCCGCGCCCGAGTGCCTCGATGATGCGCGCCGGGGGATTCGGCTCGCGGTAATCTCCGTAGATCGTGTAGCCGGCCACGTTGCGCACGATGCCGCGCCGCGCGAGCGCATGGGCCGGCGGCGTGTTGGTGTAGTCGTCACCGATCAGGTGCACCCCGATCCGGAGCGTGCGGAGCCGCGGGTCGTCGAGCGACGTGATCGGCGGCGAGATCGTATCGCGCGCCACGAAGACGTAGCTCGATCGCAGGTAGGGCGCCGTGGGGAGCACCCGCTCGAAGCGGCTCGGCACGCCGAAGACGACGTCGCACTCTCCCGCGGCCAGCGTGTTGCGGATGAACCCCCGGCGCTGGGCCCACCAGACGTACTCGACCCGGGCGCCCAGATCACGCGCCACGAGGTCGGCGAGGCGGTTCTCGAAACCTTCGCGCCGCTCGTTCGAGAAGGGAAGGTTGTTCGGGTCGGCGCAGACGCGGAGCACACGGCGCGGTCCGCCCGGTTCCTGCGCCGCTGCTGCAGTCACCAGGGCCGCCGCGATGAGCAGCGCCTTCACGGGCAGGTGCGCCGCCAGGTTCATCGTGCGGTGTCCGCAGGCGAAGAATCGGGCCGGGGCGCGACCACCGCGCTGTCCGCCGGCAACGCGAAGACGTAGAGCATTCCGCCCTCGGCCGTGTAGTCCGGGAGATCCTTCATCGCGTTCGCGAAGCCGAGCGCGATCGTCGGGTCCTCCTCCGGCATGATGCCGAGCGCCGCGGCACCGGCCCAGCCGCCGACGCCGGCGAGGATCGCGACGTACTGCCGGCCGTCCGGCCCGCGGTACGTCACCGGCTGCCCGATGATCCCCGAGCCGACCTGGAACTGCCACAACGGCTCGCCCGTGCGCGCGTCCACCGCCTTGAACCACCGGTCCATCGTTCCGTAGAAGACCACGTCGCCCGCCGTGACGACGGCGCCGCTCCACACAGGGAATCGCTCCCTGATCTCCCACACCTTCCGCCGCGCGATCGGGTCCCACGCCGCGAAGACGCCCCGGTGCCCGCCCGGCCCCGCATACATCGTCACCTCGGCGCCGACGTACGGGGTGCCGGCGATGAAGTTCGCCTCCACGCCCTCGTAGTCCATGCACAGGTTGTTGTGCGGGAGATAGAGGTAGCCCGTGCGCGGCGAGAAGGCGGAGGGCTGCCAGTCCTTCATTCCCGGGGCGGCGGGACAGACGTTCTTCGCGGCGCGGTTTCCCGTCGCGGCCGCCGGCCGGAGCACGGGGCGCCCGGTGCGGAGGTCGATGCTGTCCGCCCACGTCACGGTGCCGAAGGTATCGGCCGAGATCACCTCGCCCGTGGCGCGGTCCATGACGTAGACGAACCCGTTCCGTTCCGGGCGTACCAGCACCTCACGCGTCCGGCCGTCGATCGGCATGTCGAGCAGGATGCTCTCGTTGATGCCGTCGTAATCGTGCATGTCGTGCGGGACGAACTGGTAGGCCCAGCGCACGCTGCCGTTGTCGGGATCGCGCGCAAAGATGGAGGACGCCCACTTGTTGTCGCCCGGGCGGAGGGCGGGGTTCCACACGCCGGGGTTGGACGTTCCGTGATAGATGAGGTCGAGATCGGGGTCGTAGGAGATCCAGCCCCAGACGGCGCCGCCACCCAGCTTCCACTGATCCGGCGTCCAGGTGGTCACGCCGAGGTCCTTCGCGCGGTCCGCCTCGTAGAAGGGACGGAAGTCGTCGCCGATGAGCACGATCGAGTCGGGGCCCGTGCTGTAACCGCGCCAGGCGATCTCCCCGCTCCCCGCATCGAGTGCCGTGATCCATCCGCGCACGCCGAACTCGCCCCCGCTGTTCCCCACCAGCACCTTTCCCTTCACCACGAGCGGGGCCATCGTCATCGACTCGCCGCGATTGATGTCGCCGAGCTTCGTCTTCCAGAGCTCGCGACCCGTTTCCGCATCCACCGCTACGGTGTGCACGTCCAGCGTGTTGTAGAAGATCCGGCCGCCGTCGTAGACCGCCCCGCGGTTGACCACGTCACAGCACGCCACGCCCTTCGCGGCGCGCGCGGTGCCCGGCTCGTACTTCCACTTGAGCGCGCCATTGCGGGTCAGGTCGAGCGCATAGAGGATGTTCGGGTGCGGCGTCACGATGTACATCGTGCCGTTCGCGACGATCGGCGCCGCTTCGTGGCCGCGGAGGACGCCGGTCGAGAAGCTCCACGCGAGCTGCAGGCGGGAGACGTTGGCGGTGGTGATCTCGTCGAGGCCGCTGAAGCGGGTGCTGGCGTAGTCCTTCGCAGGCATCCGCCACTCGCCGTCCTCGGCGCTCGTCACCGCCGGCTGGATCACTCCCGCGGCACGGGATGGCGGCGGCGCCAACGTGGACGTGTCGGCGGCAGGCTCGCGCTCGCAGGCGGCGAGCATCGCCAGCGCAGTAATGGAAGAAAGCCGGATCATTCGTCGCGGGATCGTGTCCACCGTCCGACCTTAGACGCCGCCGGGCCCCGTTGCGGTGACGACGGTCACGCAGACTCGCGCGGGTGGTGCCGGCGGAAGGCCGCTCGTACGTTGGAACGGACATCGAATCGGGAGGCATATGCCGGAACGAACGCGTAGCGCCCTGTCCGCCTGCCTGCTCGTCGCGGCCTGCCAGACGGCCGAGCGCACCCCGGAAGCCGATGCTGTGGTCGCCGACTCCTCCGCCGCCGCGTCGCCGGCCGTGGAATACGTGTACGTCTCGAATGAAGGCGCGGGCACCGTCACCATCCTCGACCCGGCCGGGGATACCGTCGTGGCCGCGATCCAGGTCGGGACCCGGCCGCGCGGGATCCGCGTGAGCGCGGATGGGCGCACCGTGTACGTCGCACTGACCGGCTCGCCGCGCTGTCCGCCCACGATGCCCGACGAGGAGTGCGATCGCATGGTGGCGGACAAGTCGAAGGACGGCATCGGCGTGGTGGACGTGGCCACGCGGCGCCTTGTCCGCGTGCTGCCGGGCGGGTCGGATCCCGAGACGTTCGACGTGAGCCGGGACGGGAGCCGCGTCTTCGTCTCGAACGAGGACGTGGACAGCGCCACGATCGTCGATGTGGCGAGCGGCCGGATCCTGCATACCGTGCCTGTCGGCCGGGAGCCCGAAGGGGTCCGGCTCCACCCCGACGGCCGGGAAGTCTGGGTCACCGGCGAGACCGACCACGACATCACCGTCCTCGACACCGACAGTGGCCGCACCATCGCGCGCATCCCGGTGGGACGGCGGCCGCGCGACCTGACGTTCACGCCCGACGGAAACGTCGCGTACGTGACCGCGGAGGTGGGCGGCACCATCACGGTCGTCGACGCCCGTACCCATCGGGTGCTCCGCACGATCGCGCTTCCGGACGGCGCCCGGCCCATGGGCGTGGTGCTGTCGCCGGATGGGAGCCGGGTCTACGTCGCGAACGGCCGGGGCGGCACGGTGTCGGCGATCGACGCGCGCACGGATTCGATCATCGGGTCGGTGGCGGTGGGTGTGCGCCCGTGGGGCATCGGGATCACGGCAGATGGCCGCAAGCTCTACACGGCGAACGGCCCCTCGGGAGACGTGACGGTCGTGGACGCCGGGACACTGAGGGTGATCGGGCGAATCCCCACGGGCGAGCTGCCGTGGGGAATCGCCGCAGGGCGGTAGTCGGGGGTCGCGGCCCTACTGGACCACGATCGTTCCCGACATGGCCGCGCCGTGGACTTCGCACTGGTAATTGTAGGTGCCGGGCGTGTCGAAGGTGACGCTGTAGGTCTGCCCGGCCCCACTCAGGATGGCGCTGCTCGTGAATGACGGATTCCCCACCGACTCCACGCTGTGCGAGATGACGCCGGTATTCGCCCACGTCCAGACGACGGTGGATCCGTCGTCGACGGTGAGCGTGGTCGGCTGAAAGAAGTTGTTCCCGACGGTGACACCGGTGCCGGGCGCCGGCTGGGCGGTCCCGGTCGCCGTGAACGCCACCGGCGAGCCCGCGAGTCCCGCTGCGCTGGCCTCGGCGCTCTGTGCCCCGATGGTCGGGCCGAGCGTCCAGGCGGCGATCGCATTGCCGTCCGCCGCACTGACCGACGTCGGCGCCACCGTGCCACCTCCCGACGTGATTTCCCACGCGACCGTCACGCCCCCTACCCCGTTCCCGAACGCATCGGTGACCCGGACTTCGAGCGGATCGGCCAGCACCGCATTGATCGCGCCCGACTGGTTGTTGCCGCCGGCCGCCGCCAGTGCTGCCGCGGGTCCGGCCGTCGCAGTCGCGCTGAATCCGACGGGTGAGCCGCTCGCGCCGGCCACCGTCGCGCGAGCCGTCTGGCTGCCGGCTGCCTGGCCGAGGGTCCAGGTCATCGTCCCGATGCCCTGGGCGTCGGTCGTGGAGCTGGCGCCGCCGAGCGTGCCACCGCCGGAGAGCACGCTCCAGCTCACCGCGACGCCCTGCTGCGGGGCGCCGTCACGAGTCACCACGACTGCGAGCGGATTGGCGAGCGCCGCGCCGGCGGCTCCGGTCTGGGCGTCTCCGCTCGCGGCCGCCTTCGCCACGGCGAGGCCGTTCCCATCCGGCGGGTCGGTTTCGCCGCCGCAGGCGGAAAGTGCGGCGAGCATGAGTGGCATGGACAGCCATGCGTTCGGTATGCGTGTGCTCATCGCGAACCTCCTCGAACTCCTGTATCGTCAGGCAAGGGCCATGTGCGCGCCCGGACCTCTCGGGCGTCGCATTCTGGGGTGAGATCGAACCTTCCGGAGCTGCTGCATGGCGAGTCCCGCTCTCGAGCCCGGCGCGGTGCCGGTCAGAAAGACATCACTTCCGGGAGTCGTCCTCACCGAGGGGCTCCATCCCGCGGGTACATCCATTCCCTGGCACTGGCACGAGGGCGCCTCGATCTGCCTCGTGCTCGATGGCGCGTTCGTGGAGTATTCGCGCGGCACCGCGCTCGACTGCCGGCCTTCGTCGCTCAAGTTCACGCCGGCCGGCGAGAAGCACTGGAACCGCTTCCATCTGGCCGACGTGCGCGGCCTTCTCGTCGAGATCGACGTGGCGCGGCACGCGTCGATCGCGCCGTTCGAGCGCGCGCTTTCCCGGAGCCGCCATTACGAGCGGGGGCCGGAGCTGCAGCTCGCCCGCCGACTGTACGCGGAGTTCCGCTCCGCCGACACCGCAGCCCCGCTCGCGGTCGAGGGGCTCCTGCTCGAGCTGCTCGCCCTCGTCGCGCGGGGGGACGGGCGGCCGGAGCGGCAAGCAGCGCCTGCATGGGCGCGGAAGGCCTACGAGCTCCTCGAGTCGGGGTACGTCGGCAGCCTCTCGCTCGCGCCGATCGCGCACGAGGTGGGTGTCCATCCGGCCACGCTCGCGCGCGGGTTCCGCCGCGCCTACGGCTGCACTATCGGCGAGATGCAGCGCCAGCTCCGGCTCGATTTTTCGGCGCGGCAGCTCGCGCTGACCGACCTTCCGCTCGCCACCATCGCGCAGCACGCGGGCTTCTTCGACCAGAGCCATTTCACCAACGCCTTCCGCCGCCGCTTCGGAACGACGCCGCTGCGCTACCGCCGCGCGAACGGTCGGTAGGACGGCCGCTTGCCGCGAGGGCGCCATCCTGCACCACGATGCGTCCCCGGATGAACGGGTGCGGCCGGCAGAAGTAGTCGTGCGCACCCGGAGCCGGGGCGTCGGTCGAGAAGACATCCCCCCGCTGCAGCGTCTGTGAATCCCAGCTCCCGTCTTCGGCCGTGGTCGTATGGCCCGGCGTTCCCTCCGGCTCGCAGTTGATCCACACGATGCGGGTCCCCGGCGCCACATCGAGCTGCGCCGGCTCGTAGGCAAAGCCGCGGATGACGACGATGGCGGTGTCGGCGCCGGGCGGAAGCTCGGCGCGTTCGCACGTGAATCCCTCGTCGGCCACGTTCGGCTCGTGCTCCGAGAAGCACGCGCCCGCTGCAGCGGCGGCGGCCAGCGCAGGGAGCCACGCCCGCGTCACGTTCCCTCCCGCACCGTGACACGCCCGCGCATCACCGGATGCGGCTGGCAGGCGTAGTCGAACGTGCCCGCGCTGCGGAACGTCCGCGCCCAGGTCTTTCCCGGCGCGATGAGGCCGGAGTCGAACCCGCCTCCGGTGGCCGTCACGGTATGGTCGATGGGATCGTCGTTCCGCCAGACCACGGTGGTGCCCGGCGCGATGACGATCGATCCGGGAACGAACCTGAGCGCCGAGATGGAGACACGGACCGTGTCTCCGGCCAAGACCTCGGCATCCACCGAATCCGGTGCGCGGCTCCCGAAGTAGCGCGCGAGCGTGAACGGCACGGTGAACTCGAAGCCGAAGCGCGTCGCGTCCCCGGCGCGCGTGGATCCCTGCAGCGAGCCGGCCGCCGCGTTCGATGCGTGCAGGGAGAGCGTGTGGGGCGAGCCGGGAATCGAGAGGTGGAGTCCTGCCGACCAGGCGACACGCTCGGCCTCCCCGACCTCCCCGAGCAGCGAGACGGCATCCCCCGCGAGCGACACGTGCGAGGTGACGCGAACCGCCGCGCCGCCACCGGCCGCGAAATCCATGTCGCCTTCGTCCACCGCGGACAAGCCTCGCACCACGCCGAGCAGCCTCGCTCTGCCGAGCGACTTCGCGAGGGAGACCTCGCCGTCGAAGCCCTCGCTCGCGAGGTTGTATGCCGCCTGGATGCCGAGGTCCAGCGGCGCGCCGCGCGACTCGCCGAGCACGAGCGCGCGCCCGAAGAATTCCCATTCGTTCGGATAGCCGGTGACTACCGCGGAGTTCGTGGCGTAGACGAAGCCGAGCGCGGCGGACCCGGGAAGGCCGGCAGCCAGCGTGAAGGCGGGAAACCCCGTGATCTTGCGCTCGGGCGCGGGGCTGCGGGAGAAGCGGTGGAGGAAGTTGAACTGCACCACGCCCCGGCGCGGCACCCAGTTCCCCGAGATGTTGGGAGACCGTTCGAGGAGGGATTGCGCGGCGGCAGGCCGGGCGGCCGGCAGAAGTGCGGCACCCGTCGCGGAGACGGCGGCGACGAGGCGCCAGGCGAATGCGGACGTGCGAAGCCCGCCTGCGGTGTCGTGCATGGATCACGGTGCACCGCGGCGGGCTCGCTGTCTTGGAACCGGAGGGCGAATTGTACGGGAGTGACGTGGGGCCTACGGAATCATCCCCTCCTCACGCGCCCGTCCGAACTCGAACTCTCTCGGCGGCTCCGCACCCATGAGATGCCGGACGAAGTAGTCCCACCGCTTCCGCATCATGTACGGCTCGTTGCCGAAGCCGTGCCGGCGGTTCGGGAAGGCGATGAAATCGAAATCCTTGTTCTCCTTGATGAGCTCGTCCACCAGGACCATGGTGCCGTAGGGCGGCACGTTGTTGTCCGCGGTGCCGTGCGCGAGGAGGAGCTTCCCCTTGAGGTTCTTCGCGTACATCTGGTTGGCCTGCGCGTCGTAGCTGTCCCCGCCGTCGGGGTTCTCGATCAGGAGCCCCTGCCACTTCTCGCCCCAGTCGTCTTCGTAGAGACGGTTGTCGTGGTTGCCGGCCTGGGAGACGGCCACCTTGAAGAAGTCGGGATAGCGGAGGATCGCGCCGGCCGCCGCGTAGCCGCCGCCGGAGTGGCCGTAGATCCCCGCGCGCTCGAGGTCGATCCACCGGTGGCGCTCCGCCAGCTGCTTCATCCCGGCGATCTGGTCGGGAAGGCCGTTGTCTCCCATGTCGCCATAGTACGCTGCGTGGAACGACTTCGACCGCATCGGCGTTCCCATCGCGTCGATCTGCACCACGATGAAGCCGAGCTCCGCGATGGCACGCGTATCGCCGCGCGACGGAACGAAGCTTCGCGTGCCGACGCTGCCCGTCTGCGGGCCGGGGTAGATCTGGTTGATGATCGGGTAGCTCTTCGTCGAGTCGAAGTTCGACGGGCGGTACATGAGGCCGTAGAGATCGGTCTTTCCGTCGCGCGCCTTCACCGTGAACGGGATCGGAGGCGTCCAGCCGGTGGCCACGAGGCGCGAGATGTCGGCGCGCTCGAGCGGCACGACGACCCGGCCGCTGGCGTCACGCAGCACGGAGACGGGCGGCTGATCGGGGCGTGACCAGCTGTCCACGATCCACCGGCCGTCCGGCGAGAGCGTGACGTCGTGGTCCGCATCCTCGGGCGTCAGCAGGCGGCGATTGCGGCCGTCGAGGCCGATCCGGTAGAGATGCCGGAAGTAGGGATCGCGACCCGCCTCGAACCCGGCGCCGGTGAACCAGAGGGTGCGCGCCTCCTCGTCCACGCGCAGCACCTGCAGCACGTTGCCTTCGCCGGTGGTGATGCGCCGCTTGAGCCGTCCGGTGGCGAGGTCGTAGAGGTAGAGGTGGCCCCAGTCGTCGCGCTGCGAGAACCAGATCACTTCGTTCGACCGCTCGAGCACGCTCCAGTTGACGCGGCCGTTGCCGGACTCGAAGAACGTGGGCACCGTCTCGGTGAGGACCTCGCGCACGGCCCCGGTCGCCGGATCCGCCACGCGCAGCGTTGCGGTCTTGTGGTCCCGCGAGCTCGAGACGAATGCCAGCTGCCGGCTGTCGCCGCTCCATTCGATGTCCGCCCACTGGCCGCGGCAGACGACGTGGTCGCAGAGCGTGGAGCGATGCGGATCCGGCTCCATCCGGAGCCGCACCACCCGCGGCTCGTCCACGTGGATGACGACGCGGTGGATCATGAAGATCGCGCTGTCACCCGGGAGCGGGTACTTCCACGATTCCAGCTGGGGATGGCCCACCTGTGTGCGCACGAGGTACATCTCGCCCGCGCCGCGCGCATCGTGCTGGAAGGTGGCGATCATGCGCGAGTCGGGAGACCAGAGCAGCACCGGCCGCTCGCTCCGCGTCCACCCCGCGTTGTCCGTCGCATAGCCGAAGTGCTCGACGCCGTCGGTGGTGAGCTGCGTTTCGGCGCCCGTCGCCACGTCGCGAACCCAGAGGTTGTGCGCCCGGATGAACGCCGCGCGCTTGCCGTCCGGCGAGACGACGACGTTCCGTCCACCTTGCGGCCCCCCCGCTCCGCGCTCGCTGGTGCAGCTGTTCCCGGCCAGCTCGCAGCGCCAGCGCGTATTGCCCACCTGGAAGCCGATGGCGCGGCCCTCGTCGAGGAACTCGATCGCCTGCATCGGGAGGCGCGCGGGGTCGTAGGTCGTGTCGGCCGCCGCGGACATCGCCGCAGCGATGCGGGCCCGGTCGAACGCGGCGGTGCGCGTCCGCCGGGACGGGTCGACGAGGATGAACTCCGCGCCGGCCGCGGTCTGGGTCCGGTACCAGAAGCGGCCATCGGGTAGCCACGCCGGCCGGACCGCGCCGCCGAACACGAGCGGCGTCGTACTCGCCGAGAGGAGGCGCTCGGCGCGTTCGTAATCTTCGGGAGATACCGAGCGCGGCAGTGCGGCGCGGAGCTCCTGGGCTCCGGCCGGCGTTGCGCCGGCGCTGACGATCATGAGGAAGAGGGCAGCCGGAATCAGCTGTTGCCGCATACGGCCTCCACCGGGTGAGCGTGAGATGGTGATACGCTCAATCTGGAGACGTCCGGGGTCAGCGCAATCCTGCGCCCTCCAGTCTGCTATGCCGCGGCCGACATCAGCCGGCAGCTTTCGGCGCATTGCCGGCAGAGCTCGGCGCACTCCCGCATCATCTCGTCGTCGGCCATCCGTTCGCACTCTTCCGCGCACCGGGCACAGATCTCGGCGCACGCCCCACAGGTATGCGCATGCATGTCCGAGCCCCGCAGCATGAAATCGGCGCTCGTCGCGCAGATCTGGGCACAATCCGCCAGCAGGCGAATGTGGGCCGGCGCCGCGTGCCTGCCCCCCAGTGCCAGGCAGTGCGCCACAGTCTCGATGCACATCGCGTGGCATCGCGTGCAGTTCTCGATGCACTGATCGATCTCGGACGGACGGGCCATGTTTCGCGTTGTCATCGAGTTACCTCCGGTCGGGAGCACATCGGGACGGGGATGCCAGCTCCATCAAGATGGCAGCCACGATCCGAATGCCCTGTGACCGGACGCACCCGGCCCGAAGAACCGACCCGCTTGACAGAAGACTACACTTGTCGTATTACATGTGTAGACCTTTCACTGGACCAGCCTCATGGCCGAGCCGCACCAGCTGACCGAGCTCCAGATCGCGATCATGCGGATCCTCTGGGACCGCAGGGAAGCCACCGTCGCCGAAATCCACGCGGCGCTCCTCGACGAGCGCGGCCTGGCGCCGACCACCGTCGCCACCCTCCTCTCCCGGCTCGAGAAGCGGGGCGCGGTGAAACATTCGACCGTCGCCCGCCAGTATGTGTACTACCCGCTGATCACCGAAGAGGATGTCCGGAGTACGATGGTGGCCGACCTCACGGACCAGCTCTTCGACGGCGATGTCGCCGAGCTGGTGAGCCACCTCCTCAGGGCGCAGGACATCTCGCCGGACGATCTGGAGAAGGTGAAGGAGCTGATCGCCACCCACGAAGCAGGTACGGAGGTACCCGATGACCACCGCTGATGCCCTCGCCTGGCTCCTCACATATGCGCTGCACAGCACGCTGCTGCTCGGCGGGGTCTGGCTCCTCACCGAACGCGGGGGCGTCCGCTCGCATCGGCTCCGGGACGTCTTCTGGAAGACGGCCCTCGTCGGCGGCCTCGTGACCGCGACGGCGCAGACCGTGATCCAGCGCGCCGACTGGTCTCCCGCGTTCGTGCGGGCGGCAGCTGCGCCCGTCCTGATCGACGCGGGCGAGCTTCCGATGCCGATGCCCGTCGGCCTTCGCCGTCAGGGGCTCGAAACCCGGGAGGCGGCGCCGGCCGCTCCCACGATTCCACTGACTGTCGTCCTCGTATCCCTCTGGGGAATCGTGGCAGTGGCCGGCGTTGCCCGTCTCGCGCTCTCGCATCGGCGCTTTTCGCGGCGCCTCGGCCGGCGGGATCCCGTCCGTTCGCTCCCGGTGCTCACGCTTCTCGAGGATCTCCTCGAGGCCAGCGGCACGAGCACCCGCGTCCGCCTCACCCGGTCCGACGCGCTCGGCAGCCCTGTCGCGCTGGGTGTCGGCGAGATCTGCGTGCCCGGCGCGGTCCTCACCGATCTCGATCCGGCCCAGCAACGCGGCGTCCTCGCGCACGAGCTCGCGCACCTGCGCCGGCGGGATCCGCTCTGGCTCATCGGCGCCGGCATCATCGAGCGGGTCTTCTTCTTCCAGCCGCTCAACCGGCTGGCACGCACATCCATCCAGGAATCGGCCGAGTATCTCTGCGACGACTGGGCGGCGCGGGCGACGGGCTCCCGCCTCGCGGTCGCGAAGTCGCTGGTGAAGGTGGCGGAGTGGGTTCGCGGCACGGCGGCGCCGATTCCGCTCGCCGGGATGGCGGAGCGTCCTTCGCAGCTCGTCGGTCGGGTACGGCGCCTCACGGAACGCGGACGCCCGGCGGAGCGCGGAATGCGATGGGCGCTTCCTGCTGCCGCGGCGATCCTGCTCGTCACCGCCTTCGCGGCGCCGGGCATCGCGACGAACCGGCCCGGCTTCCCCGCCGAAGACTCGGTGGATGGCGGTGCGGTGCTCCCGTCCGATTTCGACACCGAATCCGCGGCCGACCAGGAAGCCCGGTCGGAGCCCGAGGCGAAGCCTGAGCCGAAGCCCCGCTCGGTCCTGGCCGATCTGAAGGACCTGAGCGTCGGCGTATCGCTGAGCTTCGAGCGAGACAAGGCGGACACGTCGGCGCTCGACACGCTCGGGCTCACCGCATTGATCGCGGCGCTGCGCGACAGCGATGCCGGCGTCCGCCGGGCCGCGGCGCACTCGCTCGGCAACATCGAGAGCTCGCGCGCCACCGAGGCGCTCGTCGCCGTACTCCGGGACACTGATGCCGAGGTCCGGCAGAACGCCGCGTGGGCCCTCGGCAACATCAAGGACCGGCGCGCAGTGGACGGGCTCATCGGTGCGCTCAGGGACGAGAGCCATGAGGTACGGAACTCGGCCGCATGGGCACTCGGCAATCTCGAGGACCCGCGCGCCGCCGGCGCGCTGACCGCGGCGCTCAAGGACGAGTCGGCGGAAGTGCGGAAGAGTGCCGCATGGGCCCTCGGCCAGCTCGAGCTGACCACCGCGCCCGCCGGTCTCATCGAGGCGATGCGCGACGCCGACGCCGAAGTGCGCGAGGCGGCGATCGACGCCGTCGCCGAGACCGGCGATCAGCGCGCCGTGCCGAACCTCGCGGCGCTCATCCAGGACAATTCGCCCGACGTTCGCCACAGCGCCATTTCCGCGCTGTCGCAGATGCGCGGGGCGCCGGCGATGCAGGCGCTGATCGACGCAATGAAGTCCAGTGATCCCGAGGTCCGGCGCGAAGCGGCGGACGCTCTTGGCGACCGCGACTAGGGAAGGCGACCATGTCGAGACATCAGAAGGTGCTGGCGACGGGACTGCTGCTCATTGCGGGGGGCGCGCTCTACGCGCAGTCGATCCAGGTCCGCGTGAACCCGAACATCAGGATCGATGCGAGCTCGTTCCGCACGAGCGACGACCGTCCGGGGCCCGACTCGGCGCAGGTCGCGACGATGTTCGCCGCACTCGAGCGGAGCGAGCCGGCAGTCTGCGAGATGACGGTGGACATGCTGGGCAACTGGTGGGGCGGATCGAGCGCGCGCAACGTGGGACGGCTCTCGGATGTGAGGGACGACGGCGCGCTGCGCAACGCCTTCGGCGGACGCGTCACCGATCCGGCGGCGATCCGGACGCTTTCGGCGTCGCTGTCGTCGGACAATCCGTGCGTGCGGCGGGCGGCCGTGCGCGTGCTGGGCCACAGCCATTCCCCCGAGACCCTGGCCCCGCTCAGGAGCGCGTTCCGCTCGAGCGACTCCCGCCTCCGCGAGGCCGGCGCCATGGGACTGGGCATGGCCGAGGACCTCGAGTCGCACGATGCGCTGGCGGAGGCGCTTCGCGATGACGATCTGGTCGTCGCACGGATGGCGGCGTGGGCGCTCGGAGAGATCGAGGATGCAAGGTCGGTCGATCCGCTCAGCCGCGCGCTCAGGTCGAGCGACCGGGATCTCCGCCTTGCCGCGGTGTGGGCGCTCGGCATGATCGAGGACGGCCGCGCGGTCGAGCCGCTCGTTCCGCTGCTGCGCGACGGTGACGCTGCGGTCCGGCTCGCCGCCATCGACGCACTCGGCGAGATCGAGGATTCGCGGGCGGTGGACGGGCTCGTAGGCGTGCTGAAAGAGCCGGACCTCGCCACGCGCCTCGCTGCCGTCCGCGCCCTGGGCCAGATCGAGGACGTGAAGTCGGTGCCCGGCCTCGTGCCGCTCCTCGATGACCAGAACGAAGAGCTCCGGTTCGAGACGGCGGAGGCGCTGGGCCAGATCGAGGACCGGCGGGCGGTCGGCGGACTGGCGCGTGCCGCGCGTGACGAGAGTCCGCGGGTTCGTCACGCGGCCATCGAGGCGCTCGGCGAGATCGAGGACAACAGTGCCGGCAGTGCGATCGCGCAGGCGCTCTCCGATCCGGACGTCGAAGTGCGGCGGGCGGCGGTGGACGCCCTGTCGCAGATCGACCTCGAGTCGGCGCCGCGGCAGCTTATCGACGCGCTCAAGGATCGCGACCCCGAAATGCGCCACGCCGCGGCCCACGCCCTCGGCCACATCAGCGACCCGGCGTCAGTGCCGGCGCTGGCCGCCGCCTATCGGGCGGACGAGCAGGTCGAGGTGCGGCGGGCAATCATCGAAGCGCTCGGTGAGATCGAGGGATCGACGGCGGCGGAGACGCTCGTTGCGGCGATGAAGGACACGGATGTCGAAGTGCGGCGGGCGGCGGCGGAGGCGCTGGGGGACAGGGAGTAGCGCTCAG
>DAINRR010000066.1:0-16708 GCA_036741715.1 Gemmatimonadales bacterium | reverse complement strand
GCCTACGAGTGGCGGCGCAACAACGTGCGTGAGCTCCGGAACGTGGTGGAGCGGATGGTCGTTGCGGCGGACGGCGAAGTGATCCGAGCCGACCACCTGCCTCGGGAGATCCGGGGCGAGCACCCACCCTCCGGATCCGAGGTGCCCCGTACCTTCCAGGCGCTCAGGGAAGACGCGGAGCGGAGGATCGTGCTCGCAGCGCTCGAAGAGCAGGAATGGCACATCACGCGGACGGCCGACGCACTCGGCCTGGCCGATCACTCGAGCCTCATCAAGCTGATGCGCCGCCTCGGGATCGACCGGGAGTAGGCCGCCCACCCACCGTGCCGCCGTGTCCGCCGGGACACCGGTACTTCCGCATGCGCGTGTCCGCCCGGACACGAAACACCGGCTCCGCAAGCTCCCCCCTCCACCTCGCCACTCCACAACTCGTTACCGCTGAATCGCTTGGCCGCCGAACTCAGCGCGCGAGGCCACGCGGCCCTTCGATTGCCTTACTCCCCGGTGTCCGCTCGCTGTTCCACCGGCGCTCCGCGCCACACCGAAGGAGTCGAGAATGTCGAACCGCCGCCGCTTTCCCATCGTGATCGTCGCCGCGCTCGTGCCCGCCGCACTCATGGCCTGCGGATCGGGCGAGCCGAAGCCGATCACCACCTCGTCCGCCGGCGCCGCCGCGCCGGCCGCGACCGTCACCGTCTCCGCGGCCGCGCGCACGGAAGTGCAACCGGCTCCTTCCGCCGCGATTGCCTACGAGGATGCCGAAAAGGCGTTCCGCGCCGGCGACTACGACGAGGCCACCGCGCTCTTCACGGCCTACACCGGTCGCCGTCCAGAGAACGTCTGGGGGCACTACATGCTCGGCCTCTCGTCCTGGAAGGCAGGCAACCTGGCGCGCGCCGCGGAGTCGTTCGATCGCGCCCTCGAGCTCGACTCGACGCACGTGAAGAGCCTGCTCAACTCGAGCCGCGTCCTTCTGGAGCTCAACCAGACCGACATGGCGCTCGAGCGGACGAGCCGCGCGCTCGCGATCGATCCGCGCTCGGCGGATGCGCTCCGCCTCCGCGGCCGCGCACTTCACAACGCCGGCGATCTCGAGTCCGCCATCGAGGCGTATCGCCAGGCGCTCGTCGTGGATGCGCGCGACACCTGGAGCATGAACAACCTCGGCCTGCTCTACATCGAGCTCGGGCGCCCGGCAGAGGCCCTGGGTCCGCTCGCCCGCGCGGTCGAGCTGCGCAGCACGGCGCCGGTGTTCCACAACAACCTCGGCATCGCGCTGGAGCAGACGGGGCACTACGGCGCAGCGAGAGAAGCGTTCGAGGCCGCGCTCGACGCGGACAGTACGTACGGCAAGGCCCGCATCAGCCTCGATCGCGTCTCGCCGCTCGCGACTCGGCCCGGGGCCGAAGAGCTGACGCTCGAGGACTTCGCGACGCAGTTCGAGCTGCAGATCCAGATGTGGAAGGATGCGGATGCGGCGGCGGTCCAGCCGGAGATCGAGATCGAGGTGGATGTCGATTCCGTGCCGGAGGGGGAGCCGCGGGAGTGAGGGCGGCCCAGCCATGGCAGTAACGAAGGCCCGGTGCGGCGCACCGGGCCTTCGCCTTGCCGGACGCCAACGCTAGCCTTCCGGCTCAGGTGGTGGAACGCAGACCTCGAGCGCGTGCGGCCGCACACGATACCTCAGCGTTCCCCGCATCGTCAGCAGTTCCCCATCCAGCGCCACGTGCGTGGTCCTCCGGCGGAGCTCGATCTCCGCTTCCGCCACCTGGAACACTTCGAGCTCCCTGAGGTCCGCCGTCCGGCCGCGGAGAATCTGCCACGCGAGCCAGAGAAGGTTGCGCCGCCCCGACGCGTTCATCACGTACAGCGCGAGGACGCCGTCGCTCAGCGACTCGCGGCGCGCGGCCGACAGGCCCTCCATCCTGTATTCGTTGTTGCCGATGAACACGAACGGCGTGCGTCGCACCATCGGCTCGCCATCGGCCGTGATGCGAACGGCCACGAATGGATGGCGACGCAGCACGGCGAGCAGCGCCCACGCCGCCGCGACCCACTTCGCCAGCCCGTACTTCCGCAGCTTTTCGCGGAACCGCACGAGTCGCGGATAGACGCCGAGACTCGAGTTGTTGATGAAGACGCGGCCGTTGACCTCGCCCAGGTCCACGGTCCGCATGACGCCACCGAGGATCACCTGCATCGCGCCGTCGAGATCGAGAGGCAGGCCAAGATCGCGCGCGAAATGGTTCCGGGTGCCGAGTGGAAGCACTCCGAAGCGGAGGCCGGCTTCGGCGGCAATGCCAGCGACCGTGCCGATGGTCCCGTCGCCTCCGCCGGCCACGAGGAGCTCGCACCCCTCGGTGACCGCAGCGTGCGCGGCCCGCTCGATGCCCTTCCCTGTCGCCGACGTGACCCGCACTTCCCGGGCCGCCTCGTCGCACAGCTCGCGAATGCGCGCCACCGATCCCGCGGCGGCGCCGCGGCCGGACCGCCCGTTCAGGACGACCGCGATCGTCATGCCCGGACCAGCTTCCGCCAGTTCCTGCGCCGGAACACGCCGCGCGAGGCGAGGCGATCGCCGAAGGCCACCGCGACCACCCAGACGAGTGCCACGAGATATCCCGCCACCACGTCGCTCGGGTGATGCACGTTGAGATAGATGCGCGAGAGGCCGATGAGGCCGATCAGCGCTGCCGCGACGGCAAAGACGAGGATGCGGAGCGCGTGGCCGCGAACGCGGTGCGCGAGGAGGACGGCCGCAGAGCCGAAGAAGACGAACGAAAAGAGGGCGTGACCGCTCGGAAAGCTGTAGGACTCGGGGAGCGGGTAGTCGAAGAGCGGGTTCGGGCGCTGCCGCCGGAACGAAAGCTTGAGGAGCGTATCCAGCACGCCGGCACCTCCCAGGGTCACGAGGAGGAGCACGACGCCGCGAAACCATTTCCGGTACGCGAAGATCCCGAAGATGATGACGGCGATGATGATGAGCCGGGAGGGTCCGCCGAAGCGGCTCGCGAACCACATCACGTCGGTGAGCGCGGGCGTCGCGATCGAGTGCACCGCCGAGCTGACGAGGCGGTCGAACGAGGCCGTCTGCCCGGCAAGCATCTCCTCCGCGAGCCAGGTGACGATGGCGAGCGCGAGGAGCGCCGCCACGATGCCCAGTGCCAGCGTGAGGCCGATGAGACGCTCGGCCTCGACGACATCGGGTGCCCGGTCCCCGGAAGTCTCGGTCGGCGGGTGCTCGGTTTCCGTCATGCCGGACGATAATTCTGTTCGGGAAGCTCCGCGACGCTGGCGAGCACGCGGTCGGGGCGCACGCCGGATGCCGCGAGTGCGCCGGTGTCCGCCTTGCCACTGGCCACGAACCACCCCTGCATTCCCGCGGCCTGCGCGCCGGCGACGTCGCTCCAGGGATCGTCCCCGACCATGGCGACGCCGTGCGGCTCGGGATCGCCGAGGCTGGCGAGTGCCGCCGCGTAGAACACCGTGGATGGCTTGCCGGAAATCGTAGCGGTCCGGCCCGTGGCGTACTCGAGGCCGGCCACGTACGCTCCACAGTCCATGACGAGCGCCTCGCCCCGGCGCCAGAAGCGGTCACGCGAGACCGCGATGAACTCCGCGCCGTCCATGAGCGCGTGGAACGCCTCCTGCATGAGTGCATCCGACCAGCCGTCGCCGAGATCGCCGATCAGGACGGCGTCGGCCCGGCCCGGAGGCGAGCCGCTCGTGCCGCCGACCAGCTCGAATCCGGCCAGATCCGCCGCCGCGGCAGGCGTGAGGATGGGCAGAAGGCGGCGGCAGCCTCTCGAGCGCAGCAGGTCCCCGGCCGCGAGCGTCGCGGTGAGGAGCTCGTCCTCGCGGACGTCGAAGCCGTATCCCCGGAGCCGGGCGAGGAGCGCCGAGCGCGGGCGGCTGCTGGTGTTCGAGAGACACCTGAAGGGGACACCCGCGGCCCGGAGCCGTCCGAGAATTGCGACGGCCCCCGGAATCGCGGCATCCCCCCGATAGAGGGTGCCGTCCAGGTCGAAGCAGTACGCCAATGGAGGAGCCATTGTCCCAAGGTATCCGCGCGCTGGCAGTGGGCGCATGTCTCGTAGCCTCGGCAGGCCCGCTTTCCGCGCAGCATCCGTTCGCGGTCGGTGAAACGCTCCGGTACGAGGCCAGCCTCGGCATCGTCCCCGCGGGGACCGCCACGCTTCATGTCTCGGGCACGACGGTGCATCGCGGGGAACGCCTCTATATGCTCGCCATGCAGGGCGGGGGCGGCCGGGGTGCGCTCTCGGCCGCGGTGGCGATGAAGTCGTGGGCGGGCGGGGACCGCTTCGTATCGTACCGCTTCGGACGGAGCACCGATTTCAGGGGACGTTCGACGAGCGATCGCTTCACCATCGAGCCGGATTCGGGTCTCTACCGCCAGGAGGGAACCGACGGTGCATGGGTCGCTCCACCGCAGCCGCTCGACGAGCTCGCGATGCTCTACTACCTGCGCACGCTGCCGCTTCGCGCAGGCTCGACCCATACCCTCGACGGCTATTTCCGGAACGGCTACAACCCGGTCCGCGTGCGGGTGACCGGGCGCGAAATGGTGGAACTCGGCTCCGGGGAGGTCGTGCCCTGCCTGGCGGTGACCGTCTCCGCGGCCGGGCTCACGAGCGAAGTCTGGCTCACGGACGATGCCACGCGCCTGCCGGCGCAACTCCGTGTGCCCACACCCGTGGGACGGGTCACGCTGGTGCTTGCGGGGCGCCCGTAGCGGGGGCAGACCGGGCCACATCTATTCACCGCAAAGGCAAGAAGGGCGCAAAGGTCTTCGATCCCCAACGACGTTACAACAACACCGTGTCAAAGTGTTGTTGATCTTGTCGGACCGGGGAGCCCTTTGCGCCCTTCCTGCCTTTGCGGTGATCAGCAGGCCGCGAATTCAACCGCGCGGTAATCAATAGCTTCCCAGATACCGCTCGATCTCCCAGCTGCTCACGTGCCGGTTGTATTCCTCGACTTCCTTCCGCTTGGCATCGAGGAAGCGCTCGGTGAGGTGGGGGCCGAGCGCCGCCTTGACCACGTCGTCCTTCTCGAGCTGCTCCAGCGCCTCGTGCAGGTCCCGCGGCAGCTCGTCGATGCGGTACTTCCGCCGGTCGCGGTAGCTCATCGTGAAGATGTTGCGGCTCACCGGCTCGCGGACCTCGAGCTTCCGCTGCACCCCGTCGAGGCCCGAGGCCAGCTGCACCGCGAGCGCCAGGTAGGGATTGGCGCTCGGATCGGGCATGCGGAGCTCGCAGCGGGTGCCGGTGCCGCGGCGGTCCGGGATCCGGACGAGCGGTGACCGGTTCCGCATCGACCAGGCGACGTTGATCGGCGCCTCATAGCCCGGCACGAGCCGCTTGTACGAGTTGATGAGCGGGTTGGTGATCGCGCAGAAGCCGCGCGCGTGCTGCAGCAGTCCCTCGATATAGCTGAGCGCGATGCCGCTCAGCTGGTGCTCGGCCTTCGGGTCGTAGAATGCGTTGTCGCCGGGGCCGCGGAAGAGCGACTGGTGCGTGTGCATGCCGCTGCCGTTGATCCCCTCGATCGGCTTCGGCATGAACGACGCCATGTAGCCGAAGCGCGCCGCGACGTTGCGCACCACGAAGCGGAAGGTGGCGAGGTTGTCCGCCGTGGTCAGCGCGTCGGCATAGCGGAAGTCGATCTCGTGCTGCCCGCGCGCCACCTCGTGGTGCGCCGCTTCGACTTCGAAGCCCATGCGCACCAGCTGCTGGATGATGACGCGCCGGATCTCCTCGCCCCTGTCCACGGGCCCGAGGTCGAAGTAGCTCGCGTCGTCATGTGTCGTGGTGCTGGGCATGCCGCCTTCGCCCAGCTCGAAGAGAAAGAACTCCGCCTCGCACCCCGCCATCATGGAGAAGCCCAGGGCACGCGCGCGCTCGAGCTGGCGCTTGAGGGCCGTGCGCGGGCAGCCGTCGAAGGGCTCGCCGTCGGGGGTGTGGATGTCGCAGAGGACGCGGGCGACGTGCCCGCCCTCGTCACCGAACGGCAGCACGCGGAAGGTGGCGAGATCGGGCTTGAGGAGCATGTCGCTCTCCTCGATGCGCACGAAGCCCTCGATCGAGGAGCCGTCGAAGATGATCTCGCCGTCGAGCGCCTTGGCGAACTGGCTCTGCGGCACCTCGACGTTCTTGTTGACGCCGAGGATGTCGGTGAACTGCAGTCGGAGGAACCCGATGCCGAAGCGCTCGGCGAGCGCGAGCAGGTCGTCGCGCGTCGACCCGCTCAGGTCGGCGGGGAATTCGGTCAGGTCGGGCTGGGGCATGCCGCCAACTTATCGCGCCGCGAACGTCCCGCAAAGGCGCCGGCGCCGCTATTTTCCCGCCATGACCTCGACCTCTCCCCCACGAACCTGCCCGACCTGCGGCGCCGCCGGTTCGGGGAACTTCTGCGCCAGCTGCGGCGGCCCGCTCGGTGCCCGGACCTGCCTCGCCTGCCGCGCCGAGCTCACGCCCCAGGCGCGCTTCTGCCACCGGTGCGGCGCGAGCGCGACGCCGGGCGCCGTGGCTGCCGGGGGCGCCACCCGTCCCGAGAAGACGGCGTGGATGGTGGCTGGTGGGCTCGTGCTGTTCCTCATGGCGATCGTCGCCTACCGCGTCCTCACCGGCGCCACGGGCGACACGGCAGCACGCTCGCCCGACATGGCCAATGCCGGCAATGCCGCGCCGGGTGGCGATCCGGGCGGCGGCCTGCCGACCGGCCCCGCGCCCGACATCAGCCAGCTGAGCCCGCAGGAGCGCTTCCTCCGGCTCAACAACCGGGTGATGGAAGCCGCCGGGCGCGGCGACACGGCCACCGTCGTGAACTTCACGCCGATGGCGCTCGGCGCCTACGCGCAGCTTCCGTCCGCGACGAACGACGACCGCTATCATGCCGCCGTCCTGCATGCGCAGGTGGGCCGGGTCACCGAGGCGCTCGCGCTCGCCGACACGATGCTGCAGGCGACGCCGGGCTATCTCCTCGCCTACGTGGTGCGCGGCGACATCGCCGGGATCCAGGGCGACTCGACCCGGCTCCGCTCTGCCTACGCCGACTTCCAGGCCGCCTTCGACCGGGAGATCGAGGCCGCGCGCGCGGAGTACGCGGATCATCGCGAGGTGCTCGACGAGTTCCTGCAGCGCGCGAGGAGCGCCTCGTGACGCGCACGATCCGCGTCGCCCACAGCCCCGATTCGGACGACGCGTTCATGTTCTACGCGCTCTCGGCCGGCAAGATCGAGACGGGGGATCTCGCGTACGCCCACGAGCTCTCCGACATCGAGTCGCTCAACCGACGCGCGCTCAACGGCGAGCTCGACGTCTCCGCGGTCTCGATCCACGCCTACGCCTATCTCTGGCGCACGTATGCGCTGCTCAACTCCGGCTCCTCGATGGGCGACGGCTACGGCCCCCGCCTCGTGTCGCGCGCTCCGCGGCCGGCCGACCCGCGGAGCGCCCTTCGGGGCCGGCGGATCGGGGTGCCCGGCCTGATGACGACGGCGCACCTCGCCCTCTCGCTCTATCAGCCGGAGTTCGAGGCCGTGGTCCTTCCGTTCGACCAGATCGAGGACGCCGTGCATCGCGGCGACGTGGATGTCGGTCTTCTCATCCACGAGGGGCAGCTCACCTACGCGGACGACGGGCTGCACCTGTGGGAGGACCTCGGCGCGTGGTGGCTCGGCGACACCGGCCTTCCCCTGCCGCTCGGCGGCAACGTGGTGCGACGCGATCTGGGCCGCGAGGTGATCGCGCAGGTCGGGCGGGACCTGCGCGCGAGCATCGTCTATGCGCTCGAGCACCGCGCCCCCGCACTCGAGCACGCGAGCCGGTTCAACCGCGGGATCGGTGCGGAGCGGACCGACACGTTCGTCCGGATGTACGTGAACGACTGGACCGTCGACTACGGCGACCGCGGCCGGCTGGCGGTGCAGACGCTCCTCGACCGGGCGTTCGCGGCCGGGCTGATTCCCGAGCGCGTCGCCGTGGAGTTCGTCGGCTGATTTCTTGACCCGCGCGCCGCGGCGTCCATAGCTTCCCCGTACTTCTTCCGAGGAGCATTCGTGGTGCAGTCCGACGGCCCCGTCGCCGTGCTGGTGGTGGACGACGAGGAGGCGATCCGCAACGCGCTCCGGCGCTATCTCACCGGGCAGGGATTCGAGGTCTCGCTCGCCGGTACCGGCGAGGAGGCGCTCGAGATCCTGCGGCGGCGGAAGATCACGTGCATGCTCCTCGACGTGAACCTCCCGGGGCTGAGCGGGATCGACCTGGTGCCGCGCGTCATGCAGGCCGAGCCGGACATCGCACTCCTCATGCTCACGGCCGTCAACGACGCCACCGCCGCCGCGCTCTGCATGCAGCGTGGCGCGCTCGACTACCTGACGAAGCCGATCGACCTCGACGTGCTCTCGCGCGCCATCCAGCGTGCCCTCTCCCGGCGCCATACCCGGATGGAGGACCAGCAGATCAACCGCTGGCTCAAGGAGGAGGTGGCGGTGCGCTCCGCCGAGGTCCGCGCCGAGCGCGCCAACCTCGAGCGCATCTCGGTGGCGACGCTGGAGGCGCTGGTGAATGCGCTCGAGGCGAAGGATCCGTACCTGCGCGGCCATTCGGCGCGGGTGGCGGACCTGGCGGCCACGATCGCGGCGGAGATGGGCTACGACGACGAGTCGATCGAGAAGGTCCGCACCGCGGGCCGGCTCCACGACATCGGCAAGATCGGCATCCGCGAAGAGATCCTGAGCAAGCAGGGCCCGCTCACCGACGAGGAGTACGAGCACGTGAAGCAGCACGTGATCGTCGGCTCGCAGATCCTGAGCCCGCTCGCGCATCTCCGGGAAGTCATCGCCTTCGTGCGGAGCCACCACGAGCGGTGGGACGGGTTCGGCTATCCCGACCGGCTCGAGGACGAGGCCATCCCGTACGGTGCGCGCATCATCGGCGCGGTCGAGATCTACGATGCGCTGACGACGTCGCGCCCGTACCAGGAAAAGATGCCGCCGGCCACCGCGGTCGAACGGATGCGGGACCTCATCGGGACCGTGCTGGATCCGGCGGTGCACCGCGCGCTCGAGACCGTCGTGCGCCACCGCCCTACCCTGACCTACCTCGACGAGACCGCCGGCTGACGCGCCCCGCAGGAGAGCGAGCCCCGCTTCGGGTCCTCATCGTCGATGACGACGCGGACATGGTGCGCCTCATGCGGACGATCCTGGCCCAGCACGGATTCACGGACGTGGACCACGTGACCCGCGGCGCGGACGCGCTCGCGCGCGGCGGCGACTTCGACGTGGTGCTCCTCGACCACCAGCTCCCCGACATGAGCGGCGTCGAAGCGGTCGGCCCGCTGCGCGCCAGGCCGAAGCCGCCGAGCATCGTGGTCGTCACGGGGACCGGGACCGAGGCGCTCGCGGCCGCCGTGCTCCGCCGCGGCGCCGACGACTACCTCGTGAAGGACGCGTCCCTCGCGCACCTGCTGCCGCAGGTGCTCGACCGGGTGCGGCGGGAGCGGGCGCTCCGTACCGCCCTCAGCACCGCGCAGAAGGAGCTCGTCCGGTCCGAGCGGCTCGCCGCCATCGGCGAGATGACGGTGACGCTGCACCATGAGATCAACAACCCGCTCATGACCGCGACCGCGGAGCTCGATCTCCTGTCGATGAGCGGCGATCCGGTGACGCCGGACCAGCGCGCCGCGCTCGACGCGCTGCGCGAGAGCCTCGACCGCATCCGCGACATCGTCCGCCGGATCGGCTCGCTCCGGCAGGCCCGGACCACGCCGTATCCCGGGAACCTGCGCATGATCGACCTGGCGGAGGACGGGAGCGGGGCCGGGATCGAAGTGCCCGTGCGCTCGCGCGGCACCGCGGTGCTGTACGTGGAGGACGACCCGCTCGCGCAGGTGGTGGCGGGGGTCCTGCAGAAGGTGGGCTTCGTGGTGCAGCGCTGCCGCGCGGCGGAGCGGTTCGCCCAGTCCGCGCACGCCGTGGGCGTGACGCTCGCGGTCGCGTCGGACGGGGCGCTGCACGCGCTGCCGGCCGGGGGCGAGTTCTTCAAGACGGTCGCGCTCGTGGCGGACGACGAGGCGGCCCATCGCGTCTCCGCCGACCTCGTGGTGCGCCTGCCCTTCGATCCGTACACGCTCGCCGAAGAGCTGCTCTCCCTCAGCGACGACGAGCCGGCGAGCGGGCGCTAGGCGATCTCCGCCGCCGCGCGCTTTTCCTGCTGAAAGGCCATCCCCCGCAGCCGGATCACCCGCTGGCCGAGCGGCGGGTGCGAGGCGAGCAGGTCCCCCACGAAGCCCTCGCGATCCGAGAGCCGCCGCTCCGACGGGTCCACGATGCACAGATGCGCGGCGCCGCGCGTGATCGCGCGCGTGGCGCCGGACGCCGCACCGAGCTTCTCGAGCGCGCTCGCGAGCGCCGCCGGGTTGCGCGTGAACTGCGCGCCCGTCGCGTCGGCGAGATACTCCCGCTTCCGGCTCACCGCCATGGCCAGGATGCGCGTCACCACCGGCGCGATGACGAGCGTGAGGAGCCACACGACGAGGACGATGACCCCGAGCGCGCCCGCCCCGCCCCGCTTGCCGCCCCCCGCGCTTCGCCCCCCACCGATCCGGCTGCCGCCGCGCAGCATCCGCCCCGCACCGTCGGACAGCAGCAGCACGGCCCCGACCATGCCTGCCAGCAGCGTCATGAGCCGCGTGTCGTAGTTCTGCACGTGCGCCAGCTCGTGGGCCACGACGCCCTGGAGCTCGTCGCGCGTGAGCGTCTCGAGCAGGCCCTGCGTGACGGCGATGTTCGCGTGCGCGGGATCGCGGCCGGTGGCAAAGGCGTTGGGATCGTCGTCGGGGACGAGCCAGATGCGCGGACGCGGCAGTCCGGCCGCGATCGCCATTTCTTCGACGACGTTCACGTACTGGCGCTGCTCGGGCGTGGCGGCCTCGAGGATTTCCCAGGCACCGGCGGACCAGAGCACGCGCTCCGCGCCGCGCTTCCACGCGCTCAGGCAGATCCCCGCCGCGACGAGCGACGTGACGATGCCGATGAACGGAATCAGGTGGTGGTACGAGCCGGGCGGGTTGTCGGCGGTGAGGAGTCCGAGTGCCAGGTCGCCGCCGAAGCCGATCCAGGCGAAGAAGACGATGAAGCCGCCGACGAGCCAGTTGGATCGCCGGCGGTTCGCTTCCTGCTGGGCGAAGAGGTTCCCTTCAGCCACGCCCGGGGCGCGCGATCAGGGCCGCGGCGTGCCGCCGAACGACAGGTCCACGTTGGGCACGGCGCGCTCCCCGGCATCCTCGATCTCCCAGAGCTCGGCCGGCGATGCCTTGGCGATCCCGGCCACGAGCATCGTGGGGAAGGTCGACTGCCTCGTGTTGTACGTCGTGGCCACGTCGTTGTAGTGCTGCCGCGCGAAGCCCACCTTGTTTTCCGTGCTCGTCAGCTCCTCCTGGAGCGACAGGATGTTGGCGTTGGTCTTGAGCTCCGGATAGGCCTCGGTGAGCGCGAAGAGCCGGCCGAGTGCCTGCGTCAGCTCCCCTTCGGCGCGCGCCGTTTCCTTCACGGTCGTGGCGGACACCGCCTTGTTGCGCGCCGAGATCACCGCCTCGAGCGTGCCGCGCTCGAACTCCATGGCCCCCTTCACCGTGTTGACGAGATTCGGGATCAGGTCGTGGCGGCGCTTGAGCTGGACGTCGATCTGCTTCCACGCGTTGAGCACCTGGTTCTTCAGCGTGATCAGCCCGTTGTACGCGCCGATCATCCAGAAGACGAGGACGGCGACGACGACGAGGAGGATGATCAGTTCCATCTGTCCGCTCCGTGGAAGGGTGCGATCTGGCGTTCGGCTACTGCGGGATTCCGGTCGGTCCCGGCATGAGGGAGGCGAGCGCGCGGCGCATCGCCTCGCCGATCGCCTCGCTGCCGCCGTGCAGGCGTGCGACGGGATGCTGCTCGTCGATGAGCAGCTCGACTCCCGGCGCGACCGTGATCCTGCGGCAGCTCACTCCGCGCGCTGCCGCGGGGTCCGGCGGCGCGATCCATGCCTGCAGCGCGCGGCCCACCCGCCCCCGCCCCGTCCCGGGCGCCTGCAGCAGGGCGAGCTGGGAAGGGTGCGGAAGGGCAGCCCCGAGCGTCTGCGCCACCCGGCGCTCGATCATGTCGCCCGAAAGCGATTCCGCCTCGCGCACGATCGTGTCGAGCGTGGCGCCTTCCATCTGCCGCAGCTTGATCGCGAGGACCTGCAGCATGTGCTTGTAGGTGTAGACCGCTGCCGTACCGCGACCCTCCGGCGGGCTCACGAGCCCGCGCGCCACATAGAACCGGATGGTCCGCTCGCTCGGCTGCGCCCGGGCCGCGGCATTGATCGGCACCACGCCGGAGGCATCGAGAATTGCGCCCGTGAGCGCCGCGAGGTCCCGCAGTCCCCAGGGAGCGAGCGGTCGATACTCTCGCAGCGTGGCGAGCGGGTCGGGCGTGGACGGCTGGGCGGAAATCACGATGCTCGTATCGAAAGTGGTGGGGCCGGCGTCACCGCGCGGCGCGCGCGGCGAGCTGGCGCAGGCTGGCCGAGAGCATCGCGAGATCCGTCCCCGGCTCGGCGACGTCCGGCTCGGCGCGCGCACCGCCGCGGCAGTCTCCGAGATGCGCCATGATGCGCTCGATGGTCCGCTCCCAGGCGCTCAGCCGGTGCGCCTGCGCCAGGTCCAGTGCCTCGCGCCATGCGGCGGCCGCGCGCGCGAACTGCGAGAACCTCGCCAGCCCGATCGCGCTCTGATGCAGGAAGGTAATCCGGGCCTCGGCGCCGAGGTGCCGCACCCGCTCGCTCGCGGCCGCGCGCGCCCGCTCGAATGCGATGCGATTGCGCCGCGACGAGGCGAGCTCCATGGAACCGAGCAGGGCGCGGACGTGGAGGGTGTGAGCGGGGCTCGAGGTCTCGACCAGGTCGAATGCTGCCTGGGCGGCGTCCGCTTCGCCGAGCTGCGAGAGGCCCTCGCCGAGACGGCACAGGATGCTGATCCGCTCGTCGTGGCCGGTGGTGCGCGCAAAGGCCTCGTAGAGCGCGCGCAGCGCGTCCGCCGGCTGGCCGGCGCACTCCAGCACCGCGCCCAGCTCGGCGTAGGCATCGCTCACCACCGGACAGAAGCCGGGCCGGGCCGTCGCGGCGTCGATCACGCGCTCCACGGACGCGCGCGCGCGAACGAGGTCGCCGCGAAGCCGCGCGATCCCTGGCGCGCCGAGCCGGGCGCGGAGCAACGCGCACTCGTCCGAGGCCGCCCGCGCCGCCTCCTCCGCCGCCAGGAACGCATCGGCAGCCTGCTCGGGGCGTGCGAGCGCGAGGTTGAGCCGGCCCGCGCTCAGCGCGAGCTCGCAGAACTCCGCCGCGGGAATGGCGTCACGGCAGCTTGCGGCGCTGAGCCGGAGCATGTCGAGCGCATCCGCTGCGCGATTCTCCTGCTCGAGATGGACGGCATAGCGATGGAGCGCGTCCCGCACGCGGGTAAGGCGCTGCCCGCCCGGGGCCGCGGCGGCCTCGATGAGCTGTACCACGCACCGGGCCTCGGGGTCGTCCGCCGGAAGGTCGACGAGATATTCGCGCGTCGTCTGGTACTGCCACTGGATCGCGTCCTCGTCATCGGGGCTCCCGCTCGACCGGACGACGCGGTCGATCAGGCAGGCAGCGAGGTACGCACCGAGTGCCACGCGGCCGCGAGCTTCGTTCTCGCCGCGCTCCAGCTGCGCGCGCTCGAGAAACGAAGCATGCTGGTGCTCGTCAGCCCGCTGGGAAAGGGCGCGGACCAGACGCTTGCGAGTGAACACTCGGCTGGAGTCTCCGGGCGCGAGATGGTGGTGAGGGCAAGCTAGTATGCCCACTCCGCAGGGAGAGGGCAAGAGGCGATTTTCCGCCACCGCGCGCGCAGATCGGGTGCAGGTACATGCAGTCGCACGTGCTACCGTGCGGCCATGCGCCAGGGAATCACGCTCGTCGAGCTGCTCATCGTCATGACGCTCGTCTCCCTCCTCGGGATGATCACGCTGCCTCGACTCGCGCGGCCGCTCGCTTCGATTCGCGTGGAGCAGGAAGCGCATCGTGTTGCGGCGGCGCACACCCGCGCGCGCATGATCGCCGTCACCTCGAGCCGCGTGGCGCTCCTCCGCATCACGCCCGACAGCATCACGATCGGCACGGTCGAGGGCGGAGATACGGTTGCCCGCTGGCGCGGCCAGGGTCCCGCGGCCGCCGGGGTCAGCCTCGCGGCACCGGATCGCACGCTGCTCTTCGCGCCGGTAGGAATCACCTACGGCGTCTCGAACGGCACCTGGACGCTGTCCTATCGGGGAGTCGTGCGCCGTGTCATCGTCTCCCGGCTCGGCCGGATCCGGATCGAGCGGCCGTAGTCGTTTCTACGGCTCCGTGTCGTAACGGCGCAATTTGTTGAGGAGGGTCGAGCGGGAAATCCCGAGGAGCAGTGCTGCTTTCCGGCGGTTGCCGCCGGTATACGACAGGACGGACAGGATATGCCGGCGCTCGGCGGCGTCCAGTGGGTCGGGCGGAAGCTGGGAGCGTGGCGCGAGGGCATCTCGCAGGGCCGCGAGGTCTATCTCCGGATGCCGGAGGTCCACGGCCAGAAGATCGAAGCCCGGCGCTGCCCCGCCCGGCTCCACCATGAGTCCCTCGGCGGCCGTCGCTGCGCTTCCCTCGGGAACGGCAACGTGGCCTGCCGCCCGGAGCAATGCCGCGAGCGTGTGCCGTCGCTCCGGGTCGGCGTCGAGGAGGAGCAGATGGAAAGGCATCCGGGAAAGCTACGGCGCACCGCGAGCGGCGCCACCCGGTCGCCACCGTCAGGGGGATCAGGTATGTTCCGCGCTGCGCCCCCATCCCCCGTACCCGATCCGGCCGCCACATGGCTTTCCCAGACCTCAAGCGTGCCCGCCCAGGCGATCGCCTGCAGGACCCGTTGCTCGTGCTGGAGGTGCAGCAGAAGAGCTTCGGGGTCGACAAGGAATGCACCATCCTGACGCTCGGCAACGCGAGCGGCTCGATCGAGTCGGCCCCATTCTGGGGTGCCGAGCAGCAGCAGCTGGCGGGGATCGAACGGGGTCATGTCGCTCAGGTCATCGGCGAGATCGGCCAGTATCGCGGAAAGCGGCAGCTCGGCATCACCTCGATCCGGGTGCTTCCCCGCGAGAGCGTCGACCGGCGCCAGCTGCTCCCTTCGGTGGGCGAGCTCGACTCGTACTGGAAGAAGCTCGACGAGTGGCGGCACGACGTCGCAGGGCCGAAGCTGCGCCGCACGCTCGACCTCTTCTTCGAGGACGCCGACTTCCGGCGAGCGTTCCAGGAGTGCCCGGCAAGTGTCTCGGGGCACCATGCGGCGCTCGGCGGGCTGCTCAAGCACGTCTGCGAAGTGGCGCACATCGCGCGCGCCATCGGGAAGACCTGCCGCGCCGACCGCGATCTCCTGCTCGCCGGCGCGCTGCTGCACGACATCGGCAAGCTCGAGTCGTACACCTGGGACGGGGTTTTTGCCTACACCGACCGCGGTCGCCTCCTGGGCCACGTCGTGCTCGGCTCGCTCATGCTCGATCGGCGGATCGCCGCCGAAGCGACGGCGCCCTGCTCCGCCGAGGGCCTCACCATCCTGCACCACCTCATCCTCTCGCATCACGGCCAGCTCGAGTTCGGCGCCGCCATCCCACCGATGACGCTCGAAGCGGAGATCCTCCATTACGCCGACAACGCGAGCGCCAAGGCCACGAGCATGGCGGACGCCATCGCCGACCCCGACAACTTCACCGGCACCGAGCCGATGAGCTCGCGCGGCATCTGGCAGCTCGACCGGCGGCGGGCGTACCGGGGAAGCGCCGACTGGTGCGAATAGGATTTCTTGTTTTGAACCGCGGAGGCGCTAAGGTCGGAAGGGGGGACTAGTTCGGGGTCGGACGGCATGACAAGCGGCACACGAAAACACGAAGGTCACGAAAACACGAAAGGTTCCTTGCGCGTTCGGGCTCCGATGCCGGGCGCGTATCTGTTTGTGGTTTCTTGTGGGCTCCCGCGCACTCGGCGCACGGAGTGGCAGGGCAAAAAAACAAACCGCCCCATGCCAGGGCGGCGGGCGGAACCGATCCACGATCGGACCCTTTCGTGTTTTCGTGTTTTCGTGTGCCGCAGTTGAGCCCGACCGATCCCGAACGCTGCTCCGCGCCTCTGCGGTCCGAACGCTGGTCCGCGCCTCCGCGATTCAGAAATCAAGAAAAAGAAACGGCCATCCAGTCGTGGCTGGATGGCCGCTTCATGCAACGATTGGCCGAGGGCGGAGCTTGCGCTGCCGTTCTTCTCCCGTTCGCCACCGGCGGGTGACCGCTCGGGAGGGCGAATATGGGGCCTCGACATCGATTCCCAGGCCGGATGGCCGTCCCACCTGGTTCATCGCTGCCAGCGCTGCGAGTCCGGCCGAATCGCGGATCGACCGTTCACAGAGCACCCCGAGGCGCCAGATCGGGGTGGATGAGGCACGCGATTGGCCTCACCTGTCCGTCCGGGGTGACCACCGGAATCGCTGAAAGCTCGTGACCCTTGGAAGCCCTGAGCCTTCTCCTCCGATATCCCGTCCGAACCGCTTTCCGTTCGCTTCGCAGACCCGGAGCCCGCACACGTGACGAAGAGCGCATCAACAAGATAGGCACTTGCGA
>DAINRR010000065.1:0-16903 GCA_036741715.1 Gemmatimonadales bacterium | reverse complement strand
GCCTTGACGTTCTCCTCCATGTCGGTGACTTCCTCGGGCCGCTCGTCGATCAGCAGCACGATGAGCACGATCTCGGGATGGTTCTCCGAGATGGCGTTGGCGAGCTTCTGCATGAGGATCGTCTTGCCGGCCTTCGGCGGTGCGACGATGAGGCCGCGCTGGCCCTTGCCGATCGGCGAGAGGAGGTCAACGACGCGCATGGACAGGTCCCCGGTCTTCCGCTCGAGACGAATGCGGCCGTCCGGGTACCGTGGCTTCAGGTTGTCGAAGCCGATCCGGTGCTTGGTCTTCTCCGGCTCTTCGAAGTTGACGCTCTCCACCTTGAGGAGCGCGAGGTACCGCTCGCCTTCCTTCGGCGGGCGGACCTGGCCCATGACCGTGTCTCCCGTGCGCAGGTCGAAGCGCTTGATCTGGCTCGGGCTCACGTAGATGTCGTCGGGGCCGTACAGGTAGTTCCAGTCCTGGCTGCGCAGGAAGCCGTAGCCCTCGGGCAGGATTTCCAGCACGCCCTCGCCACGGATGACCGTGTCCTTGTCGAGGAGCGACTGCTCGATCTTGAAGATCAGATCCTGCTTGCGGAGGCCTGAGTAGTTGGTGATGTTCAGCTCTTCAGCCAACGAATGCAGTTCCGCGACGGACTTCTGCTTCAGTTCAGCGATATCCACGGAGGGAGCTCCGAGCGGGTTGGCCCCCGAGCGACGGGGCCGGTGGGTGGAGTGGGACCGGGACCTGTTATGTGTGCGGATCGTCGATGACTCGGCGGATCGTTATCTGATGGGGAGTTCCGGAGGCGCAGGAGCGTGCGGGTTCTGGAGGCGTGGGGCCGCGGCGCGACCGGCATGCAAGATGAGAAGCTAGAGGGGGCCGTATCGTCCGTCAAGAGGAATCCCTCCCGGCAGCCCGAACCGGTGCCCGCCTGGACGAGCTCACGTTCGCGTTCGAAGCGTGGCGGGTGGTGCGGCTGGGAAGCCGGGAGGTGGTGGATGCGGCCGTCGCGCCGGCACACCGCGCACCCTCTCCTGCGCTCGCGGCCGCGCTCCGCCGCTGGCCGGGCGCACACTACTGGTCCGACGCCGACCGCACCGGCCTGGTCCTGATCCGGCCGCTCGAGCCGGAGCACGAGGAACGGTGGGTTCTGCACGCCGTGCTGGCGCTCCTCACGGTCGTCTGCGCCCTCGGTGCCGGCGCGGCGCTGGCCGGGGACTGGTTTCCGCCCCGTCCCCCCGGGCATCTCGGGCCCGTGGCCGGAACGGTGGCCGCCGCGCTCGGGTTCTTCACCGGAGTGGCCGCCGGGGGGTGGCGCGACATTCTCGCCGGCTCGTCCTTCGCCTTTCCGCTCCTCGGGATCCTGCTCGTCCACGAGCTTGGCCATTACTTCGCGGCGCGCCGGTACGCCATCGACGCGTCGCCGCCGTTCTTCCTTCCCGTCCCGCCGACACTCTCGCCCATCGGCAGCCTGGGCGCGTTCCTCCGGATCCGGACCCCCGTGCTCGATCGCCGCCAGCTGCTCGACGTCGGTGCCGCCGGACCGCTGGCCGGTTTCGTCATCGCGATCGGCGTGCTCGTCTGGGGCTACTCGACGTCGGAAGGGCTCTCGCTCGGCACCGAGACGCCAGGCGAGTTCGTCACCTTTGCCGGGCGGCAGATCTATCTCGGCGATTCACTCCTCACCTGGGGCCTGCGACGGTGGTTCTTCCCCGATGCCGCCGCCGTCGCGCTGAGCCTGCCCGCGTTTGCCGGGTGGGTGGGCGCCTTCGTCACCGGCCTCAACCTCATGCCCCTGAGCCAGCTCGACGGCGGGCACGTCCTCTATGCGCTCGCCGGGCGACGGCAGGCCGCGTTCGGCGCGCTCGCCATGCTCGGGCTCTTCGTGCTCGGATTCTTTTCGGCGAGCTGGTGGATCTGGGGGCTCGTCGCGCTCCTCGTCGGAGGGGGGCGGTGGACGCATCCGTCGGTCGTGGCACCCGAGCGCCCCGTGCCGCCGAGCCGCCGATGGATCGCGTGGGCCTGCTTCGCCGTCTTCCTGCTGACCTTCGTACCGGCGCCATTTCGCGTGTGAGCGCTGCGCTGGTGTGCGGAAAGGATTGCGTCACTCTCGCGCGTTCATCATGTTGTACGGGTCCCGCTCGACGCGGGACTCCCCTGATCGTACCGAAGCTGGAGGCGCGCCCCGATGAATCTGCAGAGCGTGCGCACGCCTGCGCGCGACCCGCGCGACCCGGTCTCGCACCTGCTCGATCCCCTGCGGCTCGGCGAGCGCGAGATCACCGTCTCGCTGACCGTGCGGCTCGCCGAGGACGGTGCGTGGCGGGGACGGCTGGCGTTTCTCGAAACGGATGCACCGCTCGCCGTGCGCGAAACCGCGGAGATCTTCTGTGCGGATACCGAAGACGAGCTCTGGCTGGGTGTCCAGCGCCTGCGCGAGCACCACTTCCGCGATCTCTTCCGGTCGCTCAGCTGAGGCCGCGCATGACCGAAGCCGATCGCATCAGCAAGCTCCGCCACGACCTCTCCAATCCGCTCTCGGCCCTGCTGGCCGAAACCCAGCTGCTCCTGCTCAACGAAGCGCAGATCGATCCCGAGACCGTCGCCGGCCTCCGGGAGATCGAAGGCCTCGCCATACGCATGCGTTCGCTCCTGCGCGAGAGTCAGTAGGTCCGCTGCCCGCGCAGCTCGTGAAGCGCGCCGGCGGCGAGATAGGCCGCCAGGAAGAGCAGGCTCACGCCACTCGCCGCCGCTCGCCCCGCCCACCCGAGCCCGCTCGTCGAGACGAACCCTTCGATCAGTCCGGCAACGACGAGACAGGTGACCGCCGCCCCCACCATGCGGACGGCACGGCGCCCGGCGAGGACCAGGGCGTCTCCGCGCGCAAGCTCGCCGGGTGCGATGATCGTGGTGCCGAGGAGCAACCCTGCGGCCCCGGCTATCCAGATCGCGAACAGCTCGAGCGCGCCGTGGCCGAGGATGAATTGCGAGAGGTAGCCGAAGAGGCCGACATTCGTGAAATGCCCGGCCGTCGCGCCGAGCTGGAGGCCGTTGAACGCCAGGAGGAAGAGCGATCCGATGCCGAGGAAGGCGCCGCCGGCAAAGCAGTAGAACGCCACGCGGACGTTGTTCGCGATGATCCCCGAGGCGGCGAGCGGCCGCGCACCAGCTTCGACCTCGACGAAGCCCTCACCTCGGGCCACGCGGCCGGACCCCACCTCGGCGCGCTCCAGCAGGGCATCCGGAAGCACCTCGGCCGCGATTTCGGGGCGCTCGCGCAGGAGCTGAAAGCCGATTGCGCCGGGGATGATGAACGCCAGGAAAGCCGCGAGGACGTACCCGCGCGCGCCGATCACGGCCCCGGGACACTCCTGCGCGAGGACGCGCCAGATCGACCCGATCCCCCGGCCCTCCCCGCGGTAGAGGGCATTGTGCCCGGCCGCGACGAGCCGCTCGACTCGGCGCGTGACGTCGGGCGATGCGCGGTAGGTGCGGAGCCGCGCCAGGTCTGCCGCGATCTCCCGATACCGCGCGGCGAAGTCCGGCAGCTCGGCCGGCGCGAGCGACTCGAGGCCGCGCGCGGACGCCCGGGCGGCGAGCGCCTCGAACTCGTCCCATCGCTCACGCTGCCTTGCGGCGAGCTGGTCGGCCAGGCCACCGACCGCGGCGCCGCGCGAAGCGAGCGTTCCGCGCCGGCGCTCCAGTTCCAGGGCATGAAGCGCGAGGAGCGCCTCCACCGGGTCGTCACTCGCGGGGCCGGCGCCGTCCGACAGCACCGTGGCGAGGCGCCGGGTGAGATTGGCGGCCAGGCGCGCGCGCGCATCGGCGGGCAGATCCTCCGCGCGTTCTGCGAACCCGGACAGCAGGCGGAATTCGTCCTCGGAGAGCGCGGGCGCAGCGAGGGCCGCCTCGGCGGGCGTCGGCGCGATACCTGAGGGGCGCTCCTCGGGGCGGTCGCGGACCACGACCGTACCGGCAACCATGTCGCCGATCCGCTTTGCGCGCGGATGGAGCGCGACGAGCACCGCACCGATGAGGTATGGCGGCGGGAGAAAATCCGCGAGGCGCAGCAGATTCCGGATGGCTGCGGCGCCAAGGGTCACGGCGTGCCCGGTATCGGCGACGACCCTGAGGCCGAGCGCGCGCTTGCCCGGGGTCTGGCCGTTGCGGAGGCCTTCGAAGAACGTGAAGTAGCCGTACCACGCGCCGAATCCGATCATCAGGATGACGGCGCCGCCGAGGCGGCCCGGCGACCAGCCGGCGCGCGCGAGCAGGACCAGGAGCAGCGTGGCGGCGAGCGCGAGACCACCAAGAATCAGGAAGTCGAGCAGCGCCGCAGCGGCGCGCGAGCCGATCCCGGCAATCTCGTAATCGAGCGTGACATGCTCGGGAGTCTCGACCTCGAGGTGCTGGCGGAGGTCCCGGCGGCCGGAACGCAGGGTGGGCATGCAGCGATAGTATGATGGCGCGGACGGAAGTCAAAATCGGCAACGACACGCGAGGGGAGGACGCCCTGATGAACGCAGTGACGCTGAGGCCGCTGGCCATGGGCGAGATCCTGGATCATGCCTTCGGTCTCTTCCGGCAGCTCTTCGTGCCGCTGGTCGTGGTGCAGGTCATCACCTCGTCGCTGCCGCTGCTGCTGAACCTCTATTCCGCGGCCACCGGGTCGACGAGCACGCTCGGCTCGCTCGCCACCTATCTGGTGGCATTCGTGCTCGGATCGCTCGCGAGTGCGGCCACCGCCTACATCATCTCGGAGAACTACCTCGGCCGCCCGCTCGCGGCGGGGGAGGCGCTGCGGCGGGCCGTGCCCCGCATGGGCGACGTGATGCTGCTCTCGCTCGGTGTCGGCTTCGTGGTGGTGATCGCCGCGCTGCCGGCGCTGCTGGTGATCGGGGCGGGCAGTGCGTTCGCGGTGCTGGGAGGAGCGAGCGGCGGGGGCGCGAGCACCGGCGGCGGCGCCCTGCTGGTGCTCGTGGGCCTCGCGCTCCTCGCGATTCCGTTCGCGGTGTTCTCGGGGCTGTCGATCGCCACGCCCGCGCTGGTGCTCGAGTCCATCCGCGCCGGTCGCGCAATGAGCCGCTCCTGGCAGCTGACGAAGGGCTTCCGGCTCCGGATCGTCGGGCTGCTCTTCGTGGTCATGGTCATCGTCCTGCTTCCGATGTTCGCGCTCGGGATCATCGGCGGGATGTTCGGCAGTGCGGAATCACGCACGTCGACGGTCATTTTCACCGCGATCATCGGTGTCGTCTCGCTCATCGTCACGCCACTGCTCTACTGTGTCCTGACGCTGCTCTATTACGACCTTCGCGTGCGGAAGGAGGGGTACGACCTCGAGGTCCTCGCCTCCGAGCTCCCGGCGCCCTCCTGATGCTGCAGGCGCCGGATTCGCTCCGGAGCGTGCTCGACTCGGTCTTCGCATCCGGTGCCTACGCCTGGCGGCCCGAAGACGAGACGGGCGCCGCGATCGTCCGCTACTGGCGCCGCCTGCTCGAGTGGCTCGCCTCGCTCCAGGAGGCCAACCCGCTCCTCTTCCGGCTGCTCGTCGCCGGTCTCGTCGTCGTGCTGCTCGCCATCCTCGGGCACGCGGTATGGCTCCTCGTCCGCACTGCGCGCGGCGCTGCGGTCGCGGCATCCGATGAGGCGCCTTCCGCACTTACGATCCGTCGGAACGCGGCGTGGTACTTCGACGCCGGCGACCGGGCGGCATCCGAGGGCCGGTATGCCGAAGCGCTGCAGCTCGCGTTCGTGGGCGTCGCACTGACGCTCGAGGCGCGCGGGTTGCTGCGGTACCATCCGAGCAAGACGCCCGCCGAGTGCAGCCGTGAGGCGCGCGTCGCACCCGAGGACCGCCGGCGGCTCGGATCACTCGTGAGCACGCTGTACACCTGCGCGTTCGGCGGGGCGCGGTGCGGTCCCGGGGAGTACGCCGCATGGCGTGAGCTGGCGTCGGGGGAGTGGCATGCGCCCTCGCACTGAGCTCGCGCTCGCCCTTGGCCTCGTCACGACGCTCGGCCTGATCGTCACGGCCGTGGGCTCGCGTGGAGCGCGGCCCGAGGACGAGGACGTGCGCCGGTCCACCTACCTCGCCGGACCGTTCGGTGCGCGCGGGTATGCCGAAGCGGCGGAGCGCCTCGGCATTCGTGTCGTTCGGCACCGGGGCCGCACCCGCGAGCTCATCGATGCGGGAGCCGCGGCGCCGGGCACCATCTACGCGGTGCTCGACCCCGCGGCGGCACTCTCGCCGCTCGACGGCCTCGAGCTCACGGGCGTCGCCGGAGCCGGCGGGTCGCTGATCCTCGCGGGCAGAGGCAGCGCTTCGGCGATCGCCTGCTACGGCTACGCTCTGCAGCCCCTACCCGGGCGACCTGCGCTCGTCGCCGGCGACACCGTGGAAATCTGGAGCCGCATCGCGCAGCTGCCGGATTCGGTGGCCCGCCGCCGGTCGCTGCTCGACGATGGCTCGGACGTCGCGTGTGGCCCGATTCCCGCGCGCGCCGAGACCCTGCTCACCACGCTCGAAGGGGCGCCGGTTGCCGTGCGTCTCTACCCGGATTCCGGCGGCACCGTGACGCTCGTGGCGGATGGCAGGCTCTTCGCCAACCGCGCGCTCAGGGAGACCGGGGCCGGAGAATTCGCACTCGGTCTCCTCGCCGGCCGGGCCGATCGCCTGATCGTGGATGAGTATCATCAGGGGTTCGGGCCGGGCGGCGGGATGTTCGCGGCACTCCGTGCATGGCTCGCGCGTTCGCCCTGGGGGTGGGCCGTGCTGCACCTCGCCACCGTGGCGGTGATCGCGCTGCTGGCGGCCGCCGTGCGCTTCGGGCCCGCCCGTTTTGTCATCTCGCGCCGCCGTCGGAGCGCGCTCGAGCACGTGCGCGCCCTTGCGAATGCGCTCGCGGCGGCACGGGGCCATGACGAAGCGGTCGCCCTGCTGATCCGCGGACTGCGGCGCCGGCTCGCCCGTCCGGGTGAGCCCCTCCGCGGGGATGCGCGGCAGTGGCTGGTCGGACTCGCCGCGCGTGTCACCTCTCCTGCGTCGCGCACTGCCGTCGCGACGCTCCAGTCCCTCAGTCGCGGCCGCGCGGATGCGAACGGCGTTCTGCGTGCCGCCAACGCCGTGGAGGATGTGTGGCAGGACCTGAAACCGTAACGACCGACGAGGCACAGGCCGCCGCCGCGACCGCTGCGGCGGTGCTCGCGCAGCTCGAGAGCGTGGTGCTCGGCCAGCCGGCGGCGATCCGCGAAGCGTTCGCCGCGCTCGTGGCGCGCGGACACATCCTGCTCGAAGGCGTGCCCGGCACCGCGAAGACCCTCCTGGTGAGGACACTGGCCCAGGTGCTCGGCCTCACCTTCCGCCGCATCCAGTTCACGCCCGACCTCATGCCATCGGATGTCACCGGGGTGAACCTGCTCGCCGCCCATTCGGAATTCGCGTTCCGCCCGGGGCCGATCTTCGGCGACCTCGTGCTCGCCGACGAGATCAATCGCGCGCCGGCAAAGACGCAGGCAGCGCTGCTCGAGGCGATGCAGGAGCGCAGCGTCACGGTCGACGGCACGTCGCACCCGCTCCCCGACGCCTTCACCGTCTTCGCGACGCAGAACCCGATCGAATTCGAAGGCACCTATCCACTGCCCGAGGCCGAGCTCGACCGGTTCCTCGTGAAAGTGGCCCTCGGCTATCCCGACGAGGCGGTGGAGCAGGGCATCCTGGCGCGCGTGCTCGCCGGATTCGAAGCGGACGAGCCGCAGAGCTTCGGCGTGACCCGGACCCTGGATGCGACGGGGCTCGCGAGTCTCCGGCGCGCGGCGCGCCGCGTTCGGGTGGAGCCGAGCCTCACGGCGTACATCACGGCCCTCGTGCGCGCCACGCGATCCGCCCCGGCGCTCACGCTCGGGGCGTCGCCGCGCGCCACGGTCGCGCTGCTCAAGGTGGCACAGGCCACCGCGCTCCTCGACGGCCGCACGTTCGTCACGCCGGACGATGTGAAAGTGCTCGCGCCGGCCGTCCTCAGGCATCGCGTGGTGGTGGCGCCGGAGCTCGAGCTCGAGGGCGTGTCTGCGGACGCCGCGCTGGCCGCGATGATCGAGCGCGTCGAGGTGCCGCGGTCGTGATTCTCCCGACGCGGCGCTGGCTCGTCGGGGCCGCGGCGCTCGGCCTGCTGGCGCCGCTCGCCTTGCTCTGGCCTGGTGCAGTCGTCGCCTATCTGCTCGCATGTCTGGCGTGGGTGGCCCTCGTCCTGTGGGATGGGGCGCGCGCCGGCGAGACGGCGCTGGCGGTCACGCGCGAACCGCCGCCCGCGTTCTCGGTCGGGCGTGCCCTGGGCGTGTCGTATCGCTGGGTCCTGGGCGGGACGCGCGCGCAGCACATTCTCGTTCGCGAGCATTTTCCCGCACCGCTTGGCGGCGCGGATCTGCCGGCCCGGACGCTTCGCCTCATTCCGGGCGTCAATCACGAACGGTATGATGTGATGCCGCTCCGGCGCGGCACGGGGCGGGGCGGCCGTCTTGCGGTTCGCCGGCTCGGTCCGCTGGCGCTCGCGTGGCGGCAGCTTCGCATCGACGTGCCATGGGAAGCCACGGTTTTTCCCAGGCTCGCCGGCGTCGCGCTCCGGGCGCTTCCGAACCGGATGGCGCGCCGGCGCGAAGCCGGCCTGCGCACGATTCGCCGCCCCGGGGAGGGCCGCCTCTTCGAAAGCCTCCGCGAATGGATTCCGGGCGAGGACACCCGCAGCATCGACTGGAAGGCGACCGCGCGGCGCGGAAAGCCCATCGCGCGGGTATACGAGGACGAGCGCCGGCAGCAGGTGCTGCTGATGCTCGACGCCGGCCGGCTGCTCACGGCCGAGTCGGACGGCGTGCCGCGCATCGAGGCGGCCATCGAGGCGGCGCTGCGCCTCGCGCATGCGGCCGTCGAGCAGGACGACGACATCGGCATCCTGGTCTTCGCCGACACGATCCAGGCCTTTGCACCGCCGGCGCGCGGCCGGCGCGGTCTCCGCGCGGTGCTGGCCGCCCTTGCGGCCGCCGAAGGTCGCCTGATCGAGAGCGACTACCCATCCGCCTTTCGCTATCTCGCGGCGCGGAGTCGCAAGCGCGCGCTCACCGTGCTCTTTACGGACGTGATCGACCGTTCCGCGAGCGCGGCGCTCGTGGCCCAGACCGCGTCACTGCGGCCGAGGCACCTGCCGGTGGCCGTGACCTTGCGCGACCCTGCACTGGAGCGGATCGCCTCCGCGCGCCCGGACACGGAGCTCGCAGCCTTCGAGCGCGCCGCGGCCGAAGAGCTGATGGTGGCGAGGAACGAGGCGCTGGACGTGATGCGGAGGCAGGGCGTGACGGTGCTCGACGTCCCGCCCGGTGCCGCAGGCGAGGCGGTGGTGCAGGGGTACCATCAACTCAAGCGGCGGGGATTGCTCTGAACACTCAGAGCGCAGGCACGAGGCCGACCAGCTCCGGATAAGCCGCGGCGAAGGCGTCGACGCAGGCGCCGTCGAGCTGCGTCCCGGAGACGCGCTGCAGCTCGATGAGCGCATCCTCCGGCGACCAGGGGGCGCGGTAGGGGCGTCGTGTCGTCATGGCGTCGAAGGTGTCGGCCACCGCGATGATGCGCGCCTCGATCGGAATCGCGTCCCCTTCCAGCCCGTCGGGGAAGCCGAGGCCGTCGATGCGCTCATGATGCGAGCGGACGCAGCGAAGCACCGACGGCGTTTCGTGCGCGAGGGGCGAGAGCATCTGCTCGCCGAGCGCGGGGTGCTCGCGAATCTGCCCGAACTCGTCGTCGGTGAGCGAGCCGGGCTTGTGCAGCACGGCCTCGCGCGTTCCGATCTTCCCGATGTCGTGCAGCTCCCCGCCAAGCCGGATCTGGTCGATGGCCACCGCATCGAAGCCGAGCTGGCGCGCGGTGGCCACGGCGTACTGGCTCACCCGGATCGAGTGCCCGCGCGTGTAGGCATCCTTCGCTTCGAGTGCGCGCGCGAGCATCTGCACGCCCTGCAGGAAGAGCTCCTGGATCCGCTCCGCCTGCTCGTGCACCCGCCGCTCGAGATTCGCCTGATAGAAGCGGTTCTGTGCCACGAGCGCGCGCTTCTCCAGCGCGCGGATCACGCGCGCCTGCAGCTCGTCGAGCGAAACGGGTTTGACGAGGAAATCGGCGGCGCCGCGGTGAAGGCACTCCACGGCGGTGGCCGTGTCGGTGGCGCCGCTCAGCAGGATGACGGCGGTGTCGGGGTGGAGGCGGCGGACCTCCTGGAGAAGTCCCATCCCGTCGAGCTCGGGCATCCGCATGTCCGAGACGATGAGCGGCACCTCGCCGAGCTCGCCGAGGAGGTCGAGGGCCTCGCGCCCCGTGGCCGCTTCGAGACAGGCGAATCCCTGTTGTCGAAAGAGGCGGGTAAGCGCACGTCTGACGCCCGGCTCGTCGTCGACGACCAGGCACCGGGCGGCCCCTTCCGGGACCGGATCCGACACGGGGAATGTCATGTATCACTCCAGGCAGACGGAGCCCACGAGCCGCGCCAGCCGCGCCTCACCACCTATAATACGTTGTAGCGGACTGACGTACGGTAGGCATATCGGCGGCGAATGTAAACACCGGCACCGGAGACGAGGGCAATGAACAGCTTTGGAACACGCACCGGATTGACCGTCGGCGGGCGGACCTGCGAGATCCATCGGCTCCCCGCACTGGGCGAGCAGGGAATGGACGTGAGCCGGCTTCCGTACTCGCTGCGGATCCTTCTGGAGAACCTCCTCCGCCGGGAAGACGGGGTGATCGTCACGCGGGACGACGTCGAGTCGCTGGCGCGCTGGCGGCCCGGAGCCCGGAGCGAGCGGGAGATCGCCTTCGCGCCCGCGCGCGTGCTCCTGCAGGACTTCACCGGCGTGCCCGCCGTGGTGGACCTCGCCGCCATGCGCGACGCCATGGCCGCCCTCGGCGGGGACCCGCGCCGCATCAATCCGCTGCAGCCGGTCGAGCTCGTGGTGGACCATTCGGTCCAGGTCGACGCCTTCGGCTCGCGTGAGGCCTTCGCGCTCAACGAGGAGCTCGACTACAGCCGGAATCGCGAGCGCTACGCCTTCCTGCGCTGGGGCCAGCGCGCGTTCGACAACTTCCGGGTCGTCCCGCCGAATACCGGCATCGTGCACCAGGTCAATCTCGAGTACCTCGCCCGCGTCGTTTTCACGTCGGATGAGAACCCCGGCTCGGGCGGGGTGGTGCAGGCGTACCCCGACACGGTGGTCGGGACCGACTCGCACACGCCGATGGTGAACGGCCTGGGCGTGCTCGGCTGGGGCGTGGGCGGAATCGAGGCGGAAGCCGCGATGCTCGGGCAGCCCGTGAGCATGCTGGTGCCCGAGGTGGTCGGCTTCCGCCTCTCGGGGGAACTGCGCGAGGGGACGACCGCGACGGACCTCGTGCTCACCGTCACCGAGCTGCTACGGAAGAAGGGTGTCGTCGGGAAGTTCGTGGAGTTCTACGGGCCGGGCCTCTCGAACCTCCCGCTCGCGGACCGCGCGACGATCGGCAACATGTCGCCGGAGTACGGCGCGACGTGCGCGATCTTCCCCGTGGACCAGGTGACGCTCAATTACCTCCGGTTCACGGGCCGCCCGCCCGAGCGCGTGGCGCTCGTCGAAGCGTACATGAAGGAGCAGGGACTCTTCCACACCGCCGCCTCGCCGGAACCCGAGTTCACCGACACGGTGGAGCTCGATCTGGGCTCGGTGGAGCCGAGCATCGCAGGCCCCAGGCGTCCGCAGGACCGTGTACGCCTGGCCGACGTGAAGCGCTCGTTCGAGAGCGCGCTCCCCTCGCTGATGCCTGCGGGTCAGCAGACGGCGAAGGGCGCGCCGGTGGGCAGCGCGGGGACGCCCGGTGCGGCCGGCGTCTGGGGTGAAGGCTCGGCACGCTCACCTGCCGCCGCTCCCACGGCGGAGGCGGAGATCGATCACGGGTCCATCGTCATCGCGGCGATCACCAGCTGCACCAACACGTCCAACCCCGCGGTGATGCTCGCGGCGGGACTCGTGGCTAAGAAGGCCGTGGAGCGGGGGCTGCAGAGCAAGCCGTGGGTCAAGACGAGTCTGGCGCCGGGCTCGAAGGTCGTGACGCGCTACTACGAGAAGTCGGGGCTCGGAGCCTACCTCGACCGGCTCGGCTTCCAGACGGTGGGGTACGGCTGCACCACCTGCATCGGCAACTCGGGACCGCTCCCCGAGAACATCTCCGAGCAGATCCAGCAGCGCGATCTCGTCGCGGTGTCGGTGCTCTCCGGGAACCGCAACTTCGAGGGCCGCATCAATTCGGAAGTGCGCGCGAATTATCTCATGTCGCCGCCGCTCGTCGTGGCCTACGCGCTCGCCGGCCGCATCGACATGGACCTCGTGAACGAGCCGCTCGCCGAGGACCGCCTCGGCAAGCCGGTGTACCTGCGGGACATCTGGCCGACGCGCGCGGAGGTCGACCAGGTCATGCAGGAGGCCGTGCGCTCGGAGATGTTCAAGGAGACGTACGCCGAAGTGTTCGCGGGGGACGAGCGCTGGAACTCGATGCCGGTGCCCGAGGGAGACCATTTCGCCTGGGAACCCGCCTCCACCTACGTGCGGCAGCCGACCTACTTCGACGGCATGCCGGAACATCCACCGGCCCACGTCTCGGAGATCGGCGGCGCCCGCGCGCTCCTGATGCTCGGCGACTCGATCACCACCGACCACATCTCGCCAGCCGGCAGCATTCGCCGCAAGTCGCCGGCCGGCGACTATCTCGTGGAGCACGGCGTCGATCCGAAGGAGTTCAACTCCTACGGCTCGCGTCGGGGCAATCACGAGGTCATGATCCGCGGCACCTTCGCCAACGTGCGCATCCGGAACCAGCTCGCTCCGGGGACCGAGGGCGGCTTCACCACCTACTTCCCGACCGGCGAGGTGCTGAGCGTCTTCGACGCGGCGGAGCGCTACGCGAAGGATGGCACGCCGCTCGTCGTGCTCGCGGGCAAGGAGTACGGCACGGGCTCGAGCCGCGACTGGGCCGCCAAGGGGCCGTACCTGCAGGGAGTCCGCGCCGTCATCGCGGAGAGCTATGAGCGGATCCACCGCTCGAACCTCGTCGGCATGGGGATCCTGCCGCTGCAGTTCGCTGCCGGCGAATCCGCCGCGTCGCTCGGGCTCACCGGCCAGGAGATCTTCGAGATCACGGGCGCGGCGACGGCGATCGAGACCGGGTTCCGGGAGGGACGTACCGTCCAGGTCACGGCGCGGAGCGGCAAGGGACAGGCGATCGTCTTCAACGCGATGATCCGGATCGATACACCGCAGGAGGTGCTCTACTACCGGCACGGCGGCATTCTGCAGTATGTATTGCGGCAGCTGCTGCATGGGCGGGAAAAGGCCGATGCGGTCTCGGGCGGGATGGCGGTGGGCCAACCGAACCGGCCGGCGAACGACAGGAAGGTGACGGAGGGCTCCGTCGAGTCCTTCCCGGCCAGCGATCCGCCGGCCTACTGAGCCACGAACGGGAAAGGGACATGCACCTCGATCTGCCGCACCTCACCTGGTCCGGTCCGCCGATCGACGACGAAGCGACACTCGCCCGCGTACCGGAGTCGCTCGCGGCCGCGCTTCGGCTCCGCAACGGTTGCATCGCGTACCAGGGAGGCTTTCACGTACGCGGGGCGTGCCGGGAGCCGGCGTGGCACAGCCTCCGGGCGGCGTGGGAAGGACCGGAAGCGTTCCACGTACTGTACGAGGAAGTGCTCGAATCCGACGTGCCGTTCGCCGAGGACGGCCTCGGTGACCAGTTCCTGCTGCGCGGCGCCGAGGTGTGGCACCTGTGGGCGGAAACGGGTGAGGTCGAGCTGAAATCGCCGACGCTCGAGGCATTCATGGGCGATGTCATCGAGCAGGCCAGGGAGGTTCTCTCGCTCGAGCCGGTGCTTGCGTTCCTCGAAGCCGGCCAGGAGCTCAAGCCGGGGCAGCTCCTCATGGCGTATCCGCCGTTCTGCGTCTCGCAGTCGGACCAGGGCGTAACGCTCACCGCCATCAGCACGGCGGAACGGCGCGAGTTCCTCGCGACCATCGCGCGGCAGATTCACGACCTGCCGGACGGCGCCGAGGTCCAGTTCAAGGTCGAAGGCTAGGACCGCGCGCCGTGGCCGATTCGGCGCTGCGCCCCGCACGGCACATCTTCCACCTCGTCTTTCACACCCACTGGGACCGCGAGTGGTACCTCCCGCGCGCGGCATTCACCGCGCGCCTCGTCCCGGTCGTTGACCAGCTCATCGAATCCCTGGAGCAGGACGACGCTTTCCGGACCTTTCTCCTCGATGGGCAGACGGTGCTGCTGGAGGATTACCTCCGCGTCAGGCCCGAGCAGGAAGCGCGGGTGGCCGGACTCGTGGCCGCCGGCCGAATGGCGACCGGGCCGTGGTATGTGCTGGCCGATGAGCTGATCCCATCGGGCGAGTCGCTCCTGCGCAATCTGCTGATCGGCTCGGCCATGAGCAGGCGCCTGGGCCGGCGCCTCGACGTGATGTACTCACCCGATGCCTTCGGGCATCCGGCAGCCTGGCCGATGCTGGCGCGCCAATTCGGCATGCGGCACGGGGTGATCTGGCGAGGCCTGGCGCCGACGATGAGTGACGGCGACCTCTTCCGCTGGGCAGGCCCTGACGGAAGCGACGTGCTCCTGTACCATCTGCCGCGTGATGGTTACGAGATCGGCGCCTCCCTCCCGGCCCATCTCGACGGGCTGCGGGAGGCGTGGCCCGGCGTTCGCCGTGCGCTCGTCCCGCGCGCGAGCACGCGGCATGTCGTGGTCTTCGTCGGTGCCGACCACCACGCGGCGCATCCGGCCCCATCCGTACTGCGCGAGCTCCTCGCGGAGCTCGAGCCGGACGGCGAGGTGCGGATCTCCTCGCTCGACGACTTCCTGCTCGCAGCCGCGGAAGCGCGGCCCGCGGTGCGATCGCTTCAGGGGGAACTGCGCGACTCCTACGGCTACACCTGGACCTTGCAGGGCGTGCACGGGACGCGGCTCCCCCTCAAGCGGCTCAGTTCGCGCGTGGAGCTGCTGCTCGAGCGCTGGGCGGAACCACTGGCCGCGCTGGCTTCGCGCGCGGGCAGCCCGGATCGACGCCCGCTGCTTCGCGAGGCGTGGCGGTCGGTGGTGCAGTCCCACTTTCACGACGCGATCGCGGGGTGCTCGCACGATCGCGTCGCTGACGAAGCGCGCGGGCGGCTCCGCGACGCTGCGCAGACGGCGCGGGAGGTCGTGCGCGCATCGCTCGATCACCTGAGTGGCCATGATCCGGATGACGCCCGCTCCGCGGCGGACTCCTCGGCACTCCTCGTCTGGAACCCGGCGGCCCGGCGACGAGGCGGGGTCGTCGTTGCCGACCTCACGTTCTTCCGCCGGGACGTGCTGGTAGGTCCGCCGGGCGCGCGGCTCGTTCGTTCCGGACGTGGCTTCCACCCGTTCGCGCTGGTAACCGAGTCGGGCGAGACGATTCCGGTCCAGGTGATCGAGACGCGAAGCGCGCTCGAGCGGCGCGACGCGCGGCGGCACTACCCGGACCTGGACGCGGTCGATGCGGTGCGCGTGGCGTTCGTGGTTCCAGCAACCGGCGGGATGTCGCTCCGGGCGCTTGGTGTGGCGGAAACTCCCTTGCCGAGGCTCCCGAAGGGAAGCGTGACGGCCGGCAGCCGCCGCCTGACGAATGAATTGCTGGACGTGCGGCTCGCCGCCGATGGCTCGCTCGGAGTGACGGATCTCCGCACGGGGGCGCGGTTCGCCGGGCTGCTCACGGTCGAGTCGGAGCCCGACGCCGGGGACACCTACTCATTCGCCCCGGGAAAGGGCCGGCCGACGAAGTCCCGTACCACCGTGGCCGCGCGCATGATCGCGCCCGGCCCTCTGGTCGGCGCCCTCGAGGCACGCTGGGACGCCCTCGACGCTTCGTTTCGTCTGCGCGTGGAGCTGCGCTCGGGCGAGCCGTTCGTCCGGCTCTCGCTCGAGCTCGGAAACCGGGGCACCGATCGCCGGCTTCGCGCGATCTTTCCGACGGGTCCGGCTGGAGCTCCGGTCGTCGCCGGCGCGGCCTTCGGGTGGGATCGGCGCGCCGCTGGCGCGCCGATCCGGATGTCCCCCGATGAAGCACCCGTGGGCACTGCACCGGCGCATCGGTACGTCGCCGCTGATTCAGACGGCCCACGGGTCGCACTCCTCGTTCCCGGTCATTGCGAGTACGAGTGGCGGACGGACGGGACCCTGCTGCTCACGCTCCTCCGCTCCATCGGCCAGCTCTCCCGGGGCGATCTTCCCACCCGACCCGGTCATGCCGGCTGGCCCACGCCGACCCCCGGTGCGCAGTGCCTCGGCACTGACCGCGTCACCCTGGCAATCGCGCCGCTCGCCTCACCCGGCATCTCCCCCGATCTGCTTCATGACCTCTGGGAAAGGGCGTTCCTCCCGCCCTCGGCGCGATGGCTTCGTGGTGCAGGCCGGCTGCGTATCAATTCAGGATCCATCGAGTTGAGCGGTGCGGGACTCGTGCTGTCAGCCGTCAAGCCCGCCGAGGATGGAGTGGGGATCGTGTTGCGGTGCTGGAATGCCGGCGAGGCCCCCGCCAACGGAGCGTGGACAGTGACGCCTGCCCCATCGCGGGCGGTGCTCACGCGCGCGGATGAAGAGGGTGACGAATCGATCGCGATTGCGCCGGGTGGGGTGATCCGGTTCACCGCTCCCGCGCGCGCGATGGTGACCATTCGTGTGGTGTGATCACCCGCGCCGATCCTGCACGGCATCTCCCAGCAAGGTGGACGCCACCACGACGAGCACCAGCGCCACACCGGGCGCGATCGCCACCCATGGCGCGTTCACGAGCGTATCCCGACCCGACGCGATCATCGAGCCCCA